>CBINGY010000073.1:0-18769 GCA_966250325.1 uncultured Cytophagaceae bacterium
ATTTGTGAGCCCATCATGCCGGAACAACTAATTCGAAGCAGTAGGTAACAGCCGGTTTAGAGAAATCTGGAAAGGAATAATTTGCGGAAGCAATTCAAAAGAATATGTAAAGCCTCAACGGGGCGATATCCGCTACCGATGGGTATGGCCCATCGGCCATAAAGAAAAGCTATAAAAATCTCAAGTAAGCCCTGAATGGGCGTAATGAAGTACCATGAGTCAATTAATGAGCCCATCATGCCCGAATAAATCATTTCGAAGCCTGTTACAAATTCCGGGAAAGCGTATATTTAAGTGAGAAATCAAGAAGAAAAGGTAGCCCCAAAGGGGCAATATATTTTAACGATGGGCATGACCCATGGGATAAGAATAAGAAAACACACAAGCCCTGAAAGGGGGTAATAAAAAATGGGACAGTCACTCGTAAAAAATTACGTACACCTCGTATTCAGTACCAAATACCGTCAACCGCTCATACATGCACCCGTAGAAGAAGAATTACATGCCTACCTCGGTGGCATCTGCAATAAACTCGAATGCCCTGTACTAAAAGTAGGCGGCTACACCGACCATATCCACATCCGCTGTATGCTCTCAAAAAAGTTACCCTTGATGAAGCTTATGGAAGAGCTAAAGTCGCATTCTTCCAAATGGATTAAAACAAAAGGGAAAGGCTATGAGAACTTTTACTGGCAGGATGGTTATGGTGCTTTTTCTGTCAATCCCGCGGAAATAGATAAAGTAATCGCTTACATCGCAAATCAACACGAGCATCATATCAAAAAAACCTTTCAGAATGAATATCGGGCCTTTCTGAAGAAGTATCAGGTGGACTATGATGAGAGGTATGTTTGGGATTAGGTATATCGCCCCCTCAGGGCTTTGATATGCTATCGTGCTTCGCCAGATCGCAGGGCTTCGCCCTATGTTATGTGTATGCTACCCCTTCGGGGCTTTGCTTTGTCATAGGGCTGCACTCTATGTTATGTATAATGCCCTTTCAGGGCTTTGCCATGTTATCCTGCTTCTCCACATCGTAGGTCTGCACCCTATACTATAAGTATATGGCCCCTTCAGGGCTTAGTCATGGCATCGTGCCTAGCCACTTCATAGGGCTTCGCCCTATGTTATGTGTATGCTGCCCCTTCGGGGCTTTGCTTTGTCATAGGGCTGCACTCTATGTTATGTATAATGCCCTTTCAGGGCTTTGCAATGTTATCCTGCTTCTCCACATCGTAGGGCTGCACCCTATACTATATGTATATCGCCCCTTCAGGGCTTAGTCATGGCATCGTGCCTAGCCACTTAATAAGGCTTCGCCCTATGTTATGTGTATGCTACCCCTTCGGAGATTTGCTACGTTATTGGACTGCACCCTATGTTATGTATAATGCCCTTGCAGGGCTTTGCCATGCTATCCTGCTTCGCCACATCGTAGGGCTGCACCCTATACTATATGTATATGGCCCCTTCAGGGCTTAGTCATGGCATCGTGCCTCGCCACTTCATAGGGCTTAACCTCATTTTATGTGTATGCTGCCCCTTCGGGGCTTTGCTACGTCTGCTACATCATAGGGCTTCATCATGTGTATGCTACTCCCTCGGGGCTATGCTACGTCATAGGGCTGCACTCTATTTTATGTGTGATACCTCTTCGGACTATGTCACTCTGAAAGCCCTGAAGGGGCTGTATATGCTAAGGATGGGCATCGCCCATCCGATAAAACTAAGAAATCCCCAAGCCCTGAAAGGGCGATATGGAAACCAGCTCACAGTCGCTCGTTAAGAATTAACAGCATTTCGTTTTCAGTAACAGACTGCTTTGATTCATTCACTCGAAGATGCCGTATTACATTTCTGTAATGGCGGCATGCAGAATAATGAGGACTCAAAATCTAGAAGGGATGGAATAAGGATAGAAAATCAGAAGAAGCATTCATAACTTGACTCAGAAGGGGGGACAGGATAAAACAAAACAAAGAACCGAAGGAATGATATAGTATTTTACCACTTCGGTATCCTAATTGTATGTATTTTGAACTTCAAAATCTCGTGATCCTACTAAATAATGACGACCCCTTCCCGGTTCTGGTCAACTGGGGTATCCCTTTCCTGCAAAAATGTCATCCCTTTAGGATTGATTGGGTGGATAAATTGACCCCGTAAACCGGAATAGAATCCCGGAAGGATGAAATAGTTATAGAAAATTGAACAAGGTAAGCATTCATCCATCCTGAAGGGTTGGTATAGCCTACTGATTTCCTGTTATGGAAATAAGTCAGGGAAAAAGAATCTATTTACCGCCAGGACGCTGTGACGCTATATGTTTCCAGGCGGACGATCGCTCTGAATATTCTGCATCATATTGGATAACATCAGCGATGTGGAGCCTGCCCGACCCTCTGTCGGACTTGTCCGACGCTCAGTCGGATTCGACAGACCCTCCGTTTTTTTTAACATCGGCAATTTTCGAAATGACCGACCCTCTGTTCTGTTTAACATCGGCAATGTTCTGTTTTACGGACCCTCCGTTCTGTTTGAAATCGGCGATGTCCTGTTTGACGGACCCTCTGTTCTGTTTAACATCGGCAATGTTCTGTTCAAATTCGGCGAAATCAAATTCAAAATCGCCAAATCCGAAATCGAATTCCTGGAAATGAAACGCAAATTCGAGGAAACCAAACGCGAATTCGTCAATTTCAATTTCAAATTCCTGGAAATGAAACGCAAATTCCCGGAAACCAAACGCGAATTCGGCGATAACAAATTCAAATTCGTGGAATTCAAATTCAAAATCGGCGAAATGAAACACGAATTCCTGGAAAACAAATGCAAATTCGGCTAAATGAAAGTGGCAATCGGCCTTCAGCAATCGGCAATCGGCAATCGGCAGTCGGCCTTCAGCAATCCGCAATCGGCTTTCAGCAATGCCCAATCCGAAATCAGCCAATCCGATGTAATCAACCGCCGAGAGGCACTTGCAGAAAGTAAGACGTGCCTGTGGTTATCTGCCAGGCCAGCCAGCAACTATGGAACCAATACCCCATAAAATGTATAAACCGTGGTAATCTTCTGAAATAAAATCCTATTTTTGATAAGCCGCTGTTTATGAGTTCTTCCAGTCCACCGGAGTGAATAGAGATGGCTGGCTAAACGCTAATTGACACCGCATGGATATTTCTTCGATTTCTTTCGGGAAAGGCGTAATGATAAACGATTTAGTTTCGTCTATATCCGTCTGTAAACGGATTTGTATATGCTATGAATACTTTACGAAACAAAATGTACTTCTTGTTAATAAAGTCCCGATAAGCTGTAGGAAGAGGCTATTCGAAGTGAATGTAGTGTGAATACTAATTTTAGCACCAAAGCATGTGACCAAACAATAAGAATAATCAGAAAACCATGAACAGCAATATTTATAAGCTAACCGAAGAGTACTTGGACCAATACTGTCGGGATAAAAACTATTCTGTAAAAAAAACCACGAAAGAGACTTTCATGCGTATAGATGTTTCTAATCTGGTTGAAACAGTCCCATTAAGTCTTTACGTGACCGGCAAATTAGTCGTTGGAGGAAGCCCAAAATTAAAACTCAAGTGTGAGTTTGATTCTGTAAAGCAAAAGCTAAGTGAAAGCCCTGAAATTCTGGGGGGTGTTGAAATTCAAAAAGTCAAGGCATGTTCGACTAGATATACTATTCTACTAGAGAGAACTCGCGAGGAAATCAAAAATAGCCTTAGCTCAATAAACGGAGCAGTGAATTATTACAACAATCCTACTCCGAGTGAAGAATATAGAGCGAAGCTAACAACTGGGGGCAATGCGATATCAGTAACTCAGTACAAAAATGGAACCCTATTCTTGCAGGGCAAGAATGATAGTTTATTTTCTTCTGTTTGTGACCTTGTTGAAAGAATTGCTACTCCAGCAGATGTAGAAATAATCTCAAGATTCTTCGCCAATGACGAGACAAGTCTTCAAAAGTTCACGGCTACCTACTCCCCAGAGTTATTAAATGTTGCTGAAGCTAAAGTAAGAGAAGAAATAGGCGATGATGCCTTCAACTTCTTTGAACCTTATGACCAAAAATGGTTGGTCGCAGCACAGTGTTTATACATAGCTAACATCCCATTACCTGAATATTCTCCTCTCATAATGCCAGCATCCAAGGCATTTGAGGGTTTTATTAAGAAATTACTGGTAAGGGTTGGATTTTACCAACCAACCCATTTTCAAAATAAGACGGCAAATTTCGCCTACTTAAAAGACAAGAATCATGCAGAAAGGAAAAAATTGGAAGCAATAGAAACTCATGCAGGAACTTACCTTGATAAAATTGGAGTATGTCTTGATACAAATAGAAATTTTATGATGCACAGCGATGAAGCTGTAATAACGAAAATTGACACGTATGAAGAAGCATCCTCTAAGCTATCAGAAATTCATGATGATATTAAAGAGGTATTTACCTATTTCAAAAAAGTCACCGCTTTTGGTTTATAAAAATGGATAACAAGGAATTACTTGATAGCACGTTTAACTTAATTAAACCAAGATTGGAGCAGAACGGGTTTTTAGTTTCTGATTTCAAATACATTGACTACGGATTTCAGTTTTCAATCGTCAAAAGTCTTTGGAAAGGGATTCTTAGAGTTTACGCCAATAAGAAGCATCAAATCAAATACGACTTGTCTCAACTAAAAGAAGATTCAATTAAAAATCAAATTGAGTCAATACTAAGTGAGAATGCTAACACGGAGAAAAATGACAAAGCTCCTAAGGATTATGGCAACGAAACACTGAGCATTTCATTTTTCCCAATTATTGGTACTGATGAATCAGGCAAAGGGGACTATTTTGGACCTCTTGTAAGTGCCGGAGTTTATGTTGACTTGACTACGAGACCTCTACTTGAAAAAATCGGAGTACGTGACAGTAAGAAACTGAATGATAATCAAATCTGGGACATTGCTCAAAGCATAAAGAAAGTTTGTTCAAATCAGTTTTCAGTCATTGAAATATCACCAGAGACATACAACAATTTATACAATCAATTTAAATCCGAAGGAAAGAATCTTAATGTTCTGCTTGCATGGGCACATGCCAAAGCTATTGAAGAAGTCCTTACTAAAGTTGAATGTGAAAACGCACTGTCAGACAAATTCGCAGACGAGAAATTTATAATTAGCAAACTTCAAGAAAAAGGAAAGAGAATTAATTTACGACAAGAACATAAAGCCGAAGCCAACATTGCTGTTGCTGCCGCTTCAATTTTGGCTCGTGAACGATTTTTAGAAAAGCTCAAAAAGCTTTCATTAGACTTTGGAATTGAGTTACCAAAGGGTGCGTCAGCTCAGGTAATTGAACGAGGAATAAAAGTTGTTGAAAAATCTGGAGAGGAAGCTCTTAAGAAAATTGCTAAGCTACATTTTAAAACAACTGATTCGATAATAAAGTAAATACCTATCTATGGCAGATTCAGCGAAAGCAAACGAACTTCGGAAAAGCGGGGATATTGACTCTGCATTACCAATGTATAGAGAGCTTTGGGAAACAACCAATGATAAATTCGCAGCGGCCGGACTCCTATTCTGCTTAAGAAAAAAGAAAATGTTCAATGAAGCATTGCCGCTAGCAGAAGAAGTGTATTCAAAATTTCCAGAATTTGAGTGGTGTAAAAATGAATATATGTGGACCTTAATTCAAGGTAAAATCTATTCATTTTCAGACGAGGGACAAATTGCAGATTTGGTGGTTATTGCTAACAAGGTTCTTGAGCTAAAACCAGATGAAATTGCATACAAGATTACTGTTTTCAAATTGTTGAAGTGTGCGAAAAAGCATGGTGATTGGAATTTATTGAACGAGTGGATAACAAAATTAGGTCCTGATATTCTGACAGGTTACACGGATGAGGAGACTGGATGGACCGACAAAGTACTATGGTACTACTATCGTGTCTATGGCTTGATTTATTCACACAATGAAGAAGAAGCGATAAAAATTATCAACGAAAATTGCGGAGAGTTTTATAAGCAAAAGAAATACTTTGAGAGACTAAAGGCCAAGGCTTTTATCAGTCTCAAAAAGATTGACAACGCTCTTAAAGTTTACAAAACATTGATCACAGGTAAACCCGACTGGTGGTTATTCCATGAATACGGCAATCTGTTAATAAAGCAAGACAAAATTGAAGAGGGGCTGGATTATTTAATTAAGGCGGCTATAGCTCCGCCAATGAAACCTGAGTTAAAGGTCTCATTGTTCAGTGATATTGGTTCTTTACTTGTCCAATTTAATAATCCAGAGCAAGCAGTTGAGCATTTTCGACTAGCGAAAGCTGTGAGGGAAGAGCAAGGATGGGGGCTTGGTGACCTAAATGAAAAGATTGCAAATCTTGGAGGAGATTTAAATACAAAAACAGAAATTCGGACACTTCTAAGCAAATGTCGAAACGTTTGGCAAGTATATCATCCCAAAGATTCAGGTATTTCTGTTGATGACAAGGCTAGGAGAGGCCTTAGGGGAAAAGTCACCGGTATTATTGACGGGCGATCTTTTTGCTTTATTAAGACGCAAGAGAATCAAACTTATTTCTGTAGTACAGCAGATTTACCAAGCGGAACGAAAGTAAACCAAATTGTAAAATTTGACGTAAAGCCTTCTTTTGACAAGAAAAAAAATACAGCAACATTCAAAGCATTTAATGTAAGAAGAATTTGACTATCCCCGCTCTCCTTAGTCTTTCCGACTAAGGAGTAAAAGTCTCAAGGTCTTTAGACCTGCTATTCGTGAAGTCAAAATGACATGCCGATCCATAAACTTTGAGACATCTCCCATAAAGTCTAATGACTAACAATAACATTTGATATACATGTTCTGGGAAGAAAAAATAGCCAATCTAAAGAAAGTGACTGATCCGGCAGACTTCAAAGTCCCGTTCACAGACTGGGCGGAAGTTCTTAAGAAAATTGAAGATAAGTTTGTATTAAAAGAAAATGGCAACTACAGCTTTTCAAACTGGGAAGGAAGGATTAAGGGGCAAAAACATATCAAAAGAATTGGTTCGGCTAATATTACCGGAGAGTTAGAGGGGCTTAATCCAAGCCAAAATTACTGGGTTATTCTAAGTAAGAACAATTCGGGATTGAAGAATCTGGTTTACGATTGTAAGCCCACCGCGATTAAAACACTAATTGGACTCTGGGAAGGCGATTTCTACATCGTTGACAAAAAGTATCATTGGTTAGCTTTTTTCGAAAGTGATAGGAGTCAGATTGAAATTTTTAAATCGGGGGATTTCGAAACGCCTTTTGACCAATAAAAGAGACATTTTGAAATCTATATGTCTTGTCTTCTGAATAATGCTTATTTATTAATTTGGTGGTAATCTGCAGTCATTGTTAATACGCCATCCATTATCCTTAAATTTGGAAAATGCCAACCGCCCCCCTCATCGACTATTTCAACAACCTTCTGCCCCTGGATTCAGAAGAGGCAGATGCGGTAGAAGCCTTTTTCAAACCGCGTAGCATCAGACGCGGGCAATATATTTTGCAGGAGGGGGATGTGAGCAAGTTCAATACGTTTGTGGTGGAGGGCTGCTTTAAGATGTATATGGTAGATGCCGGCGGCAAGGAGCATAATCTGCAGTTTGCCATAGAAAACTGGTGGATAGGGGATATTGGCAGCTTTCACAGCGAACAACCCAGCAAACTTCACATAGAAGCCCTGGAAAATTCGGTCATTCTGCAAATCAACAAGGAAGACCATCTGAGGCTGTTTGTAGAGTATCCCAAATTCAACCGCATTTTCAGGGTGCTTACTGAAAACGCCCTGATAAGCACCCAACGCCGGGTTTTGCAAAATATCAGTTCCACCGCCGAAGAACGCTACCTGGATTTTATGGAGCGGTATCCGCAACTTTTTAATCGAATTTCCAATGTTCAGATTGCCTCATATCTGGGCGTAACGCCCGAGTTTCTCAGCACCATTCGTAAAAGGCTGGCCCACTCTTAATTTACCTTAAGCCTCTTTCTTAATCTACCTTATAGGTTCGCCTTCTGACCTTTCCTGAACTTTGTCTTATTACTACAATACCAAAGACAAATGAAGCGAATTTTACTAACCGCTGTTGCCATTTCCCTGCTGACATCTTGCGGGAAAAAGAACCATCAGGAATCCAATGAAAGTTTAACCGTAAATCAAGAAACAATGCAAAAAGTAGAAAAACAAAAAATTGAAGAACTGCTGAATGCCTACAAAAACGCTTTGAATACTTCAGATGCAAAGCTGGCAAAAAGTCTGTACACCAAAGATGGCGTATTTATGCCGACGGAGGCTCCTTCGGGAGTAGGATCGGAAGGACTACTGAAGTCGTATGAATTTGTATTCTCTCAGATTCAACTGACCATTGAATTTTTTATCGAGGAAATTGTGGTAGAAGGGAACATGGCCTTTGCGGTGACCAGCTCCAAAGGCACCACGCTTATCCGGGCCAATGGCCAGACCATTCCGGAAGCCAACCGCGAGCTTTTCGTTTTTGAAAAGGTAAGTGACGAATGGAAGATCGCCAGGTATATGTTTAATAAGACGGAACCGCAATTGTAAACGGCATTTCGGAAACCTTCTAAAACAAAAGCGGTTTGAGGAATGCCTCAAACCGCTTTTTATGTGAAAAATTACAGTCCTTACTTTACCGGGAAAGTGGCGAAGTATGATTTTACATCTATCAGATTAGAGAAATCTGCATATTCCTGCGATCCGAAAATTGGGTTGGCCGCCGCCTGAAACTTTTCTGCATTTTCCCAGACGATGATAACGACCTGCGTATTTTCGGCCAGTTTGGGCATACCCTGTGCGTCCAGTTCGTAATAATTGAATTCCCTGGCAAATTTGAAGCCGTCGTACTTTTTCAAAGAATGAAAGAAGATGTCCCGCTTTTCGCCAAATGCATCAGCCGCTTTGCCTTTTCGTATGGCAAATTCCACCACGTTACCAGCTTCTTTAATGCTTTCCATATCAAAGCTGTCCCCATCTTTGGTGGCCAGTAAGCCATAGGCCAGCGGATCAAATGAGGCAAAATAATTGACGGCCACTTCCTGGGGCATCAGTCGCATAGCCGCTTCGCCAAAGCCTTCCATAGAGTTCCAGTGGGTCATACCAATCAGCACAGGTTCCAGATTCATTTCGCCTACGGTGAAGAAGGGTTTCCATTTTCCTTCGTTCAGGGTGGCATCCTCTTTGCCCAGCACTTCCACAAATTTTTCGCGGCTTTCGGTAAACTGGTTCCAGTCTTTGGCCTGATTAATGGCCAGCTCAAATAGCTCTTTGTTTTCGTTCATCGTTTTCTTGATTTGTACTTCGTTATTTTCTTTTCTAAAAGCCGCCAGTAGGAACACACCTGCCACCAGCAGCACACTTATCATTGCGTTTTTTTTCATATTAGTTGGTTTGTTTAAGTTCTTTCAGAATGGTTCGTATGCCCAGTATCAGTGGCAGAATAAAGAAGATGCCCAGGGAGGCCACGGTAAGCACCGGTGGAATAGCGTCACTGCCCGCGAAGATGCCATTGCCCATATCCTGCAGATCAATAGAAAGCCGGGTAACGAATAGAGCCAGATAAACATGGGCGTTTTTCCAGAGTAGGGTAATTACAGTCAAAATTCCCACGGAGATATTCCTTGCTGCGAATCCATTGGAGAGTAAGCGGGCTTCGTTCCAGTCGATATCCAACATACTGAACATAGCTTGTGGGGAGAGGTATGCCGTAATACCTGCACCAAAGGCAAAAACGGCCAGAAATAGGGTGTATGCTTTCACCCATTTTGATTGCAAATGCATCGTTTTCATTTTCAGAAATAATTTTAATTACTTTGCAAAAAAGATATCTAGTCTACATAATATCAAGTAGTTACATTAAAGGAACCTGGTGAGGAAAAGGGTACTATTGTTGATTATAAGCATCTTATACTATGGATAATTCTGAAATAAAATCGGAGCGTTTTGAGGAGATGGTCTCGTCTATCCGGAAATACGGTGGCTGCCCGGTAAGTGCCACGCTAAAGCTCATTGGTGGCAAATGGAAACCATTGATTCTTTATTTTATTTCGGTGGATGTCAATCGCTTTGGTCAATTGCAGCGAATGATACCGGGCTGCAGCAAAAGAATGATGACCACGCAGCTTCGGGAACTTGAAAATGATAGCCTGGTGCATCGGGAGGTTTTTGCCGAAGTACCTCCCAAGGTTATCTATACGCTCACAGAGAAAGGCGAAAGTCTGAGACCCCTTTTTATTGAACTTAGTAAATGGGGTATCAAAAATGTGCTGGAACCGCGAATGAAGGCGTAAGAGGGAGCTTCAAATACGTTTAATGGCTACAAATGAAATCAATAGTAGTGTTCTACTTATTTTTTGTGATTGTCTATCCTGGAATGCTCCACACCAAAATCTTCCATGAGCTCCAGGCCGTAATTCCGAATGATATCGATTATGTGAATGGCTTTCTCGCCACGCGGGGTAATGGAATATTCGACCTTAGGTGGGATCACCGCAAAAACTTCCCGATGTATGAAACCTTCTTCTTCCAGTTGCCTCAGTTGACTGGTCAGCATTTTATGCGTGATATGAGGGATATCTTTTTTTAGCTCTCCGTAACGCATCACCCGGTCTTTTAACCTCCAGAGAATGGGCATTTTCCAGGTTCCACCGATCCGGTCCATGGCAAATTCCACGGGATTATAGTAGAGCTTGTTATTAAACAGGAATTCGGGCATAGCTAAAGTTTTGATAATAAATATACTTTCCTAAAAGTGTGTATCTCTTGAATATGTAAGTATGTAGGTAAAGATAGTATGTCCGTGCAGATTTGTCTTACAAAACGAAATCAAATAATTCTATGGAATCAAAAGAGAAATTAAGTTATGTGCATCCGCACGGGGCTCCCGCAAAAGGCAAAATACTAATGGTGGCCAGTTCACCGGCAGTTTCAAAGCAGACCGGTTGGTCCATTGGTTTCTGGGCTGCGGAGCTAACGCACCCTATGCGGGTTTTTCAGGAGGCTGGTTACGAGATCGAACTGGTTTCTACCGAAGGTGGGAAACTGGAAATGGACGGATATTCCAATCCAACAGATGCAAGTGGTTATTCTGCACACGACATCATTTCATTGGGGTATATGCAGAAGCCGGAGTTCTTGGCTATGTTGGAGAATACAAAGAAACTGACAGAAGTAAATCAGGAGGAGTATGCGGCCATTTTTCTGGTGGGCGGTCAGGGACCAATGTACACGTTCAGAGGAAATAAAGAGTTAGAGAAACTCTTTGTTTCATTCTACGAAGCGGGAAAACCAGCATCTGCTGTTTGTCACTCTACCACTTTATTATTGGAAGCTAAAAAATCTGATGGAGAACTGCTGGTGCAGGGTAAAACCTGGACGGGTTTTGCAGATGCAGAAGAAGAATTTGCAGACCAGGCCGTAGGCATGAAAATTCAACCTTATCGGATTGAAGATGAAGCAAGAAAAATTGCCGGTACCCACTTCAAAGTGGCCGAGCCCTTTTCATCGTATGCGATTCAGGATGGCAATTTAATCACCGGGCAACAACAAAACTCGGGTGCGGCAGCGGCGGAGTTGGTGGTGGAGCTTCTAAACATGAAGTGAAATGAATGCGATTCATTGGTTTGAAATACCGGCCCTTGATCTAGATAGGGCATACCAGTTTTATACGGCTGTTTTGAATGGTCAAGTTAGGAAAGGCACTTTTGGCGACGGCGAACTCATTCTTTTCAATGTTCCGTTTGCCACCGGTGAGGCGGTAGGAGGTTCTATTGTGGTGAGACCCGATCTGAAACCTACCACAGACGGCCCGGTTCTTTATCTCAATGCCTTTGGTAGGTTATCCGAAGCAGTAAACAAGGTGGAGCTATCAGGTGGTCAGATAATCGTGCCTTATCTGGATTTAGGAAAATTCGGGTATGCTGCCATCATCTCGGATAGCGAGGGGAATAAAATTGGTCTTCTTTCGAATGAGAATTAAATTCCTTTTCATCTTATGTGTCATGGTCCCATCTGGGAGCATGGCACAAATCCCAGTTGAAATTTTTGCCGGGCATGAAAAAACCACCATGGACATCATGTTCTTCAAATACTTCAAGGGTAAGAATGAGGCATCTGATGGCCACCCTGACCGCTGGCTTTTTTTCAACAGAAACAGGGCTAGTGTGGATTACAGCATGACAAAAACAACTGATTTGCCTCAGTTCGGTTTTACGGAAGCTATTTCTTACAACCACGAAAAACTGAAGGGTTTTGCACCGGTTTTGGTGGGTCAGGTATTGAATAAGGGGATATTTCCCAAAGCAGGCATTCAGTATGCTCATATTGGAAAAGATATGACGGTTTTTACCTGGCTGGTAAGTGAAACGCTTTCAAAACCCGATATAGATTATTTTCTCCTTTTCAGGTTTACGCCTGCTCTATCCGAAAAGATGAAGCTCTTTACGCAGATAGAAAGTTTAAATGCATTTCCCTCGGTACCCGGAGGTATCTTCAGCTTTACACAACGCATCCGTTTGGGACTTTCGGTGAATAACTATCAGTTCGGGGTGGGGTCAGATTTTAATCAGGCAGGAATTAACAGATTTATAAGAACCTACAATACGGGAGTGTTCATCCGACATGAATTTTAAACTATGATACTCAAAAGAAATTTTAATCCCCTTAAAGTCATTCAGTATGTGAAAGCTGAAATGGTATTTGCCCTGGTCATTACCGTGGCAGTTTACCTTTTGCACAGGCTGCAAGTGACAACCATCACGCTTCCTTTTTCTATTGCCGCTATATTAGGAAGTGCCCTGGCCATCTTTATTGCCTTCAGAAACAACAGCTCGTACGGTCGTTGGTGGGAAGCCAGAACACTCTGGGGCGGCATTATTAACTCCAGTCGGGTGCTGGCACGTTTAATCATTACGTTTACAGAAAGTCATTCGCATCAAGCGAATTATGATAAAGGACGAGCTGAGACGTTTAAAAAGGAGATGGTATATAAGGTAATTGCCTGGGTTCATGCCCTCCGTTTGCATCTCAGAAAACAGGAGGACTTTAACGTCTTAAAGGCTTTCTTATCCGAGGAAGAATTTGAGGAGTTGGTAAAATCGCAAAACAAGCCCAACTCTCTCCAGCTTATCACCGGCCGGAAAATCTACGAAGCCATGGCCAACGGAACTCTCGGTGGTTTTGACAGCTTTCAGATAGAAGGTCAGCTGCTGGCTTTGGCCAATTACCAGGGAGGATGTGAAAGAATTAAGAACACACCTTTGCTTCGGCAATACCATTTTTTCACCAGGCTTTTTCTATACACGTTCATATTACTGCTTCCATTTACGCTGGTAGGTGATTTTGCCAGATTGAAGATGGACTTTTTGTTGATACCCGTTTCGTTTATCATCTCTTTCGTTTTCGCTATCCTGGGTAAAGTAGGTGAGGTAAACGAAGATCCCTTTGAAAACAAAATTACCGATGTGCCTTTAACCGCTATATGTAATACCATAGAACGCGATTTACGTGAAATGCTTGGGGAAACGGATTTGCCCGAAAAACTGGAACCTGAAAATGGATTTCTATTTTGATGAACCAGCTAAATCAAATACCCACCGGCAGAATTGAAGCCTTTAGCGATGGAGCAATTGCCATCATTATTACCGTGATGGTTTTCGATCTGAAATTGCAGGAAATTCCAACCGACAAAACGGTCTGGAGTGAATTACTCAAAGTGGCTCCCAGATTCATCACCTATACCATTAGCTTTTTGATGCTGGCAATCATGTGGGTGAATCATCACCAATTATTCCATCAAATAAAACATGCCGACCCGAAATTGCTCTGGTATAGCATCAACCTGCTGTTTTGGATGAGTATGATTCCATTCGGGACCAATTTTATAGGTGCTAATCCTATGCTTTGGCAGTCTTCGTTTTTTTATGGCCTTATCTTTTTTATGTGTGCCATCACCTTTACGTTACTGAGAAATTATATGGTTCAAAACAATTTACTCCATGAAGGAATTAGTAAACAAGGACACATTAGAATCAGAAATAAGAACAGAATTGCTCTTGTCATGTATATGTTGGCGGCATCGCTCAGTGATGCTTCCATTTACATTTCGTTTGTTCTTTTTCTGGTGGTTCCGGTCATGTACTTTATGCCCGAAAATATTAATCAAACAGAAAGTTAACAAAATGGATTTCAACAGAATCTTTGATAATAACGAAAAGTGGATTGCAGATAAACTGTCGTTTGATTCTACGTATTTTGAAAAATTGGCAAAGGGCCAAAGTCCCGAGTTTTTGTATGTAGGTTGCTCAGATAGCCGGGTTACTGTCGAAGATTTGATGGGCATACAACCAGGTGAGGTTTTGATACATCAAAATATTGCCAATCAGGTCATTGCCGCAGATAATAATGTCAATTCAGTGGTTCAGTATGCGGTTGAACATTTAAAGGTGTAACATATCATAGTTTTGGGGCATTATGAATGTGGCCGAGTTAAAGCAGCTTTATATCCCAGCGATATGGGGCAATTGGACAGTTGGTTACAAACCCTGCGGGATGTGTGCCGTTTTCAAAGAAGTGAATTAGATTCGATCACGGACACCCAGAAAAGATTTGACCGTTTGGAAGAACAGAATGTGAGAGAGCAGTGTATCAATATCATTAATATTGACCATGTTCAACGGGTATGGGACCAATCGGGCTATCCAAAAATTCATGGATGGGTCTTTGATGTGAAAATGGGGAAGCTGATAGATCTGAAATTACATATGGAAGAAGAATTCAAAGAATTAAGATGTATTTACAATTTAAAACCATTGGATAAATGAAAATAGCAATTATCGGTTCAGGAAATGTGGGAGGAGCATTAGCAAAAAAATGGAAAAAGGCAGGTCATACGGTTCTGATTGGTGCCCGACTGCCATTAAGTGAGAAGAATATAAAGCTGGCGACCGAATTGGGTGAAGACCACTTTACGTCCGTTGAAAATGCCGTAAAGCAATGCGATGTGATACTGATTTCCACACCAGCCACTGCGACAGTGGAGGTAGTTAAATCACTGGGAGATACCACGGGGAAAATCATTATTGATACCATGAATGTGGTGATGGGCAGAGGGCCGGAAGGGTTCAAAAGTACATCTGATGCCATTCTGGCCCATACGCAGACCAGGGACGTAGTCAAGTGTTTCAATACCACCGGATTCAATAATATGGCAGATCCCAATTACGGCGATACGGCGTTGGATGTATTTTTAGCCGGTGATAGCGAAAAAGGAAAGGAAGCCGCTATACAACTGGCCAAAGATGCCGGTTTTGCCAATTGTTATCTGATAGGAGGAAATGATAAATTTGAATTGATGGAACAGTTTGCCTGGTTTTGGATTAATCTGGCCATGTTTCAGGGGCAGGGGAGAGAGATCGGGTTTAAGCTTTTGAAAAGGTAGGAATTACTCTACCCAATTCGTTTCCTGATACGAAGTGCCTCTGTCCGTCGAATGGTGTACGAGAGCTCTCCAAAAAAGTATTTTTTCAGACTCATTTGTCTAATTCGGCACTTTCCCTATTTTCGAAAGTGATACACGCAAATCTTAAACTTTCGAGGAAAACATATGAAATCAACATTCGCTGCTTTATTCTTTTTTGTCTCGTTAGCCGCTTTTTCTCAGGATACGCACTGCAACTGTTTGGAAAACCTGAACAAAACCATCGAAAAAACCACTGAAAATTATGCGGGCTATCCGGTCAAGGTGAATCCGGGAACCCAGTCTGCCTACCATCGCCTGCTGGAAGAGCTTCGTCAGAAAGCGGCTACAGAAAGCCAGGCTAAAGCCTGCTATTTCCTCATCAAACGGTACATTGATTTCTTTCAGGACAAACACTTCATTCTTACGTATGCCAATGAACGGGATTACGACAGCACCGTGGTGAGCTATCAGCCGGATATCTGGAAAAAGAAGAAACTCGCCGATGTGGAAGGTTTATGGGTGAGTGCCGACGGCCAATCCAAAGTGGCTATTCAGAAGGCCAAAGACGGCACATTTCAGGCTCTCAAGGTGGAGTCGCCCGATGATTTCCCCGTGGGCTTTGTGTATTTTACGCTTACGCCCGATCGCGGAGAGTACACCGTGAAACTATACGATTCCTTTATCAGCACTCAAACCCCGGCCAAACAGATCGGCAACCTGCTGCGGCTCTGGAACCACGCCCTCTGGGGGAAAGTTTATCCCCGGCAAATGACCCCAGCCGAACAAGCCGAACTGGCCACCTGGAAAGACAATAATCATGGACTGGCGTTCAGAAAGCTGGCAGATGATGTGAGCTATCTGAAGATTCCGACCTTTCAGAACAATG
Organism: uncultured Cytophagaceae bacterium; assembly: GCA_966250325.1. Classification (GTDB taxonomy): domain Bacteria; phylum Bacteroidota; class Bacteroidia; order Cytophagales; family Spirosomataceae; genus Jiulongibacter. The sequence continues at coordinate 16,410 of CBINGY010000073.1, forward strand.
ATGCGGCTATCCAGCAACTGGTGGCGGCAAATGATTCCACCATTCGGGCCACAAATTATCTGGTGGTGGATCTTACCGGAAATCTGGGTGGTAATACGGGTTGGGTGTTCTTTTTGCCCTATTTTATGAGCAATCCGGTGGTGCAATATCCTTCTATGCTGCGGGTAACGCCAGAAAACGTGCAGATGAAACTGGCCGATATCGAGCCATTTGTGAAGAATCCGATTCCCGAGGAGTACAAAAAATACTTTCCGGAAGAGGTGCTGAATCAGTATATCAAAGCTTACGAGGAGTTGCCTGCCACCACCGAGACCTTTTATCCGGTGCCCGGAGTAACTTTTCCGCTCGATTCGGTGACGGCAAATCCAAAGAAAATTGCTCTAATTGTTGATAATTTCACGGGTAGTTCTGCCGAGTATTTCTTTTTCCTCTCCAAACAAAGCAAAAAGACCTTGACCTATGGTCGGAATACCCTGGGTATGATGGACTACGAGGGCATGTCATACCCCACACCGCTGCCCTACGATAAGTTTTACCTCACCATCCCGATCGTGAAATCAAGCTGGACCGACCGCCAACCGATCGATGCCACTGGCTTTGAACCCGAGGTGCTATTGAAGAGTCCGCAAAGCGAATGGCTGAAGGAGATCGTGGACGATTTGCGGAAAAGGTAGGGGGATTTGCTGCCGGGATTCGGGGACGCTGAGGTTTGAGTCATCCTGTAATTGATATAAAGATTTTTGTCCGTACAGCAACTCCGCTGATCAGTTAAGCAGGTGGATATAAACCTTGTAGTATTGGTTCGTTTAAAACCTCCCGAATGATCCTGTAAAGCTGACGGCAAATCTCATTGTTACCTGTTAAAATTATGTTTCAAATTCCTTTGCCAATCGGTTTCTACCTGTTTTAGTTGGTTCAAACTTCGCTATAAGTTCCCCCTAAAAATTCCCGATAATCCGCATTTGCTGAAATGCATAGTGAAAGTTGTATCTTTATATCAAATTTTTGTCCCCATGGTTGATTACAAACAGATCATTACAATTGAACCCGGAAAACGAGGTGGCAAACCTTGCATTCGTGGAATGAGAATTACTGTCAGTGATGTTCTGAGTTGGCTGGCAGATGGGATGACGATTCCGGAAATCCTTGAAGATTTTGATGAATTAACCGATAAGGATATTTATGCTGTACTGAGCTATGCGGCCGATCGGGAGAATACGATGTATCAAATGGCTGTATGAGATTGCTTTTTGATCAAAATATTTCACACCGGATTTTAAAATATTTGCCAGCTGATTTTGGAGAATCTACGACAGTAAAGCAGGAAGGGTTAATCAATGCCTCTGATCTCCAAATCAGAGAGTTTGCGTAACGAAACCAGTATGTTATAGTCACTCAGGATTATGACTTTAACGATATGAATTTACTATTTGGCCATCCACCTAAGGTGATTTGGATCAGAACAGGTAATCTTACCACAAAAGCGATTATGAGCCTACTTCTTAACCATAAAGAGGAAATCAGCTGGTTTATAGATGATGCAAAGTTGGGGTGTCTGGAAATTTTAAAAATGAGATAAGTTGATCATTCTGACAAACCGGTTTGGTTAATAGAAATAAATTTCATTTATGAATAAGTTCACTTTGGGTGTCTTTTGCTGCCCAAAATTATAAGAGAACCCAAATCAGCTTGTCAAACGGGCCAGGTTCAACGGCGAATTCTACTGGCACGAAAACAATAACGAAGATGAACGCAGTTTCGTGAATTAATTCAACTCCGCAAGTTTCAGATTTTTTGAGAGCCGCATGCGGTAGAAATTTGTCCCATTAAAATCAAACGAATGGAATCACAAGCCAGCTTAAATTACCGGAGGATTGCGGAGGCCATTGGCTACATCAATGACCATTTTCAGGAACAACCCCACCTGGATGAGGTGGCAGAGAAAATCAATCTTAGTCCCTACCACTTTCAAAAGCTTTTCAGCGACTGGGTGGGCACCACTCCGAAAAAATTTCTGCAGTACATCAGTGTTCAACATGCCAAAACTATCTTGAGAAACGAGAGAGCCACTCTTTTTGATACGGCATTTGAAACCGGCCTTTCCAGCACCAGCCGTCTGCATGATTTATTTGTCAAAGTGGAGGGAATGACGCCCGCCGAATATAAAAACGGAGGTAAAAATCTGGAAATCAACTTCAGTTTCGCGGAGAGTCCGTTTGGTTCGATACTGGTGGCTTCTACCGCAAAAGGAGTCTGTTACATGGCTTTCGTAGAAAACGAAGGACCGGCTCTGGCTGATCTGAAGTCGAAATTTCCGAATGCTCAATGGACACAAAAGCTCGACCTTTTACAGCAAAATG
>CBINGY010000074.1:0-17835 GCA_966250325.1 uncultured Cytophagaceae bacterium
AAACTGAAGGAGTAGGAGCCGAATTGTCCTGAGTCACTACGGTAGTGGTTTGAGCCGAACATCCGTTTGCAGCAGAGACAGTTACGGTATAGGTTCCCGGAGCGGTGATGGTAGCAATGGCGGTATTGGCAGAGAATGAATTCGGTCCGCTCCATGAATACGAAGTTCCACCGGAAGCGGTACGGGTTACTGAAGTAACTATGCAGGTTAAATTATCCGAACCGGAAACTAAAGGAGTAGGTATTTCACTGATAGTCACACTCACAGTTGAGCTGTTTGAACAGGTACCAGAGGTGGTGTAAGTCACGGTATACGTTCCCGGCGTGCTGGCTGAAACGTCAATCTGGCCGGTTAAAGAATTGATACTCAATCCGGCTGTGCTGCTGAAAGAACCACCGGCAACACCTGTGATGGTCGGAGTAGGGTCTGAAGCACTGGTGCAATACGATGACGAAGCATAGCTGAAGCTGGCATTGTCCAGAGCAGTGATAGTCACACTTTGAGTGGAGCTGTTTGAGCAGGTACCTGCTGTGGTGTAAGTCACGGTGTACGTTCCGGGCGTGCTGGCCGAAACGTCAATCTGGCCGGTCGAAGCATTGATACTCAATCCGGCTGTGCTGCTGAAAGAACCACCCGTAACACCTGTGATGGTTGGCGTTGGGTCTGAAGCACTTGTGCAATACGATGACGATGCATAGCTGAAACTGGCATCATCCAGAGCGGTGATAGTCACACTTTGAGTCGAGCTGTTTGAGCAGGTTCCTGCTGTGGTGTAAGTCACGGTGTACGTTCCGGGCGTACTTGCTGAAACGTCAATCTGGCCAGTGCTGGCATTGATACTCAATCCGGCTGTGCTGCTGAAAGAACCACCGGTAACACCCGAGATGGTAGGTGTTGGGTCTGAAACACTTGTGCAATATGATGAGGAGGCATAGCTGAAGCTTGCATTGTCCAGTGCGGTGATAGTCACACTTTGAGTGGAGCTGTTTGAGCAGGTACCTGCGGTGGTATAAGTCACGGTGTATGTTCCCGGCGTACTGGCCGAAACGTCGATCTGGCCAGTGCTTGAATTGATAGATAATCCAGCTGTGCTGCTGAATGAACCACCGGTAACACCCGTGATGGTAGGTGTCGGGTCTGAAGCACTGGTGCAATACGATGACGATGCATAGCTGAAGCTGGCATCGTCCGGTGCAGTGATAGCCACACTTTGAGTGGAGCTGTTTGAGCAGGCTCCTGCTGTGGTGTAGGTCACAGTATATGTTCCCGGCGTGCTGGCCGAAACGTCAATCTGACCGGTCGAAGAATTGATACTCAACCCTGCTGTGCTGCTGAAAGAACCACCGGTAACACCCGTGATGGTCGGCGTCGGGTCTGAAGCACTGGTGCAATATGATGAGGAGGCATAGCTGAAGCTGGCATCATCCAGAGCGGTGATAGTCACACTTTGAGTGGAGCTGTTTGAGCAGGTACCCGAGGTGGTGTAAGTCACGGTATACGTTCCCGGCGTACTGGCCGAAACGTCAATCTGGCCAGTGCTTGAATTGATAGATAATCCAGCTGTGCTGCTGAATGAACCACCGGTAACACCCGTGATGGTAGGTGTCGGGTCTGAAGCACTGGTGCAATACGATGACGATGCATAGCTGAAGCTGGCATCATCCACTGCAGTGATAGTCACACTTTGAGTGGAGCTGTTTGAGCAGGTACCTGCTGTGGTGTAAGTCACGGTATACGTTCCAGGCGTGCTGGCTGAAACGTCAATCTGGCCAGTGCCGGCATTGATACTCAATCCGGCGGTGCTGCTGAATGAACCTCCGGTAACACCTGTGATGGTTGGTGTCGGGTCTGAAGCACTGGTGCAATACGATGAAGATGCATAGCTGAAGCTGGCATCGTCCAGTGCAGTGATAGCCACACTTTGAGTGGAGCTGTTTGAGCAGGTACCCGAGGTGGTGTAAGTCACGGTATACGTTCCCGGCGTGCTGGCTGAAACGTCAATCTGTCCAGTCGAAGCATTGATACTCAATCCGGCTGTGCTGCTGAAAGAACCTCCGGTAACACCTGTGATGGTTGGCGTTGGGTCTGAAGCACTGGTGCAATACGATGAAGATGCATAGCTGAAGCTGGCATTGTCCAGAGCGGTGATGGTTACTGAGGAGGTGGCAGTTACGGCTGGGCATCCTCCATTGGCTGCAATGGTGTAGGTTACGGTGTAAACTCCTGCTGAGCTCGTAGATGGTGTAATTTCTCCCGATGTACCATTCATACTTAGTCCGACCGGCGAAGAAGTAAATGCTCCACCGGATGTTCCCGTGAGTGTAACGCTTTGCGAAGAAGCTGAGGTGCAATACGATGTGGATGAATAAGATATAGTGGCCGATGCGGTACAGTTTATATATTCAAAAGGCACATAATACGTACACGCCCCACCATTTGGTGTTATTTTGGCCAGAAGCGTCTGCGAGCCTGAGGGTAGGCTGCCATCCGGTAAGAAGGTGTTTGGTGCGGTAAAAGTGCCTGCCGAAGCAAGCGAGTCATCTTTAAAAATTCCATCAATAGTACCATTAAACGTGCCCCCGTACGTAAATATAGGAGTAGGGGTGTCGTTGACCACGACAGAACCATCACTGTTGTTTACAAATGACGAAGACACATTCAAAGTGCCATATTTCAAAACACCTGAATTAGTAAATGTTCCGGTAGAACTATTATGGAGCGTTCCACCAATGGTCATAAGCCCATAATTAATACTTGATGCACTAGTACTATTAAAGTAGGAAGTCGAAATATTCCAGGTAGCACATAAATTGTTTGTGATTTGGCTTCCGTTATTACATTCCATTTGCCCTGTTAAATCAATGTTTCCCGAATTCTCAAAAATTCCGTTGTATTGTAATGCCGCACTGCTACCTGTAATTGATATCGTAGCATCTGCATCATTAAAAAATGGACCTTCTCCTCTAATACCATCACGTGCGTTAATGGTCAAAATACTTCCTGCATAATTCCGATAGGTACTTCCTGTACCAATTTCAATTCCTGAATTTTGTAAGGAGGTGATATCAATAGTGCCATAATTATCGAGAGTTACATTCTGGCCAACACTTATGGCAGCAGCACTTTGAAAAGTCGGAATTGTATTCGTAACCGAAATAGTGCCTCTGTTGATAAGCTGTGCGGAATTAGATACTACAAAAACCTCATTTGAATTGTCTGATAAAGTGAGCGTTGCTCCCAGGTTGACTGTAAGAGAAGCACCCGAGCCATTTATTTCGATGTTTTTTGCAAAGCTTGAACCTGGACCTACGACCGGGTCATTGGTAACAGGTAAAATAGTTACAGGGTTTGTTGCAGTAGGCACTCCGTTTGGTGACCAGTTACATGGATTTGACCAATCTGTATCGACTAAACCCGTCCAAGTCATCGTTTCTGTGGCATTCGCAACTTGCGAACAGGTAGCGTTTCCAGTCCCTTGAATACTAAAATTATAAGGATTTTCATTCGAATCGTCATTGGCTATGCTGACTGTCGCTGTCCTTAATCCACTCGCCGATGGATTGAAAGTAATTTGAAAAGTAGTAGTGCCATTGGTGGCCGCTACGGGAGAGGAGGGTACTTGTGTTACGGTAAAATCACTGGAATGCGTACCGCCGATCACCACCTTATCAGGATTTCCTGTCAGGTTTAATGTTCCAGTACCTGTGTTTTCTATCGTGAATGTTCTGACTACCGTTCCTGAGGCCACCAATTGGGAACCAAAATCAGTATGGTCAGCTGTACCTGGTGAGTTGTCTCCGTCTGAAATGGAAACTGAGTTGCCTTTGACATTGATTTCTGGCGGGCAACCTAAAATGTCGCCTGTAATTGTCCAGCCTTTTATGTTAATTAAGTTACTACGGTCTGCTATTGATGCACAATATTGTCTTCCCTGGGCACCCAAGTTTCTGCCCGTAACCGTTCCTGAATTAAATCCAGTGATCGTGGCATCGTAATTGGCTTGGTTCAATCCTGAATTATTGAGCATATCACTCATATTGACGGCTGCGTTTAGATTTGTCCCCCATCCTGCCAAGCTTTGATTAAAAGCTGATGCTCCAAAGAACATGGACGACATATTGGTTACCGAACCTATATTCCATGAGCTAATATTCTGGTTGAATGAAGTTGCCCCTACAAACATTCCTGACATACTTGTAACAGAGGCGGTATTCCAGGTTCCAATGTTTTGATTAAAGGAGGCAGCACTTCTGAACATGTTTGTCATGTTCGAGACTGAAGCTGTATTCCAGGCTCCAATGTTTTGATTAAAAGCAGTGGCACCTTCAAACATGGATGCCATATTTGTTACAGTTGCCGTATTCCATGTACCAATATTCTGATTAAATAACGAGGCACCTATAAACATCCCTGACATATTTGAAACACCGCTAAGAATAGGCGTGTCGGAGGCACTTCCTATTAGGTTATTGCATCCCCAGAAAGCGTTAGCCATACTCGTCCACTGCACATCACCCCATTGTTTGATATCAATTAATCGGCTTTTATCCAAACCACTGTTAATGATAATTCTTTGAAAATTAGTAGGGTCAATGCTCAAATTGATAGTAGATCCAGATGGTAAACCTGTGATGGTTGCTGTTGCTCCGGAAAAAGTACCAAAACCACTTGAACCTGCGGGTACGCTCTCCCAACTATAGTTTACGGTGCCTGAAGTAGCTACCCCAAAACTCAATTCTGTGGTAGCAGAACCAGCTGTCGCAAGATTCCAGGTAGTGATGAATGGTCTGGCGATCCCTGTTCCCTGAATGCTGAAATTATACGGATTTTCATCGGAATCATTATTGGCTATACTGACCGTGGCGGTTCTTAATCCACTTGCCGACGGATTGAAAGTAATTTGAAATGTGGTGGTGCCATTGGTGGCCGCTACCGGAGAGGAAGGTACTTGTGTTACGGTAAAATCACTGGCATGCATACCTCCTATCACCACTTTATCGGGATTTCCAGTGAGGTTCAATGCAGCGGAACCTGTATTTTCAATGGTGAAAGTTCTTACTACCGTGCCTGAAGCTACATTTTGAGAACCAAAATCGGTATGATCAGTCAATGAGGGTATAGCATCTTCGTTTGCGATGTTAGTATTGTTCCCTTTAACATTAATTTCTGGAATGGCAGCATCGTCATTGGTAATGGTTCCCATTCCCTGTCCGTCAATGACAATAGCCCCAATCACATTAGTAACATTCACGAAAAACGTTTCATTTGACTCGAAATCCATATCCCCGTTCACGGTTACGGTAAATGTATACGTCGAACTTCCTGACGGGATAATCTGTCCGGTCAGCGATTTAGAAATATAGTCTGTTTCGGCAGATGCAGTAGAGTTCGCTGTAGCGATGTCAAAGGTAACTCCAAATGAGAGTGCCGGTGCAGACAGAGATATCGTGAACGTGAAATTTGTCGTCCCTGAATTTCCTTCATTAGCCGTAACGTTATTAATGGTTAGGGTGGGCAGGTCATCGTTGTAAATTGTACCTGTGGCAGATGCCGGGCTTCCCACGGTGTAGTCAGACCCTGACGTAACTGTCAGAATAACCGTTTCGTCTGATTCGACCGTGCCATCGACGCCCGGGTCAACAGTCACAGTGGCAGAAGTTGCATTCGCCGGAATGATCACAGTGCTTGCAATGGTCCCGTAATCCGTGCCGTTTGTTGCTGTTCCTGCAATGCTGTAATTTATCGTAAGAGGAGAGGACGAACTAACACTTCGGGTAAAGACAAAACTCAGGTTTGTTGCTCCGTCTTCACTGATACTTGAAGGCGATACGGATACCGTTACACTTGGATTCTCGCCTGTGCCCTGAATGCTAAAATTATACGGATTTTCATTCGAATCATCATTGGCAATGCTGACTGTCGCTGTCCTTAATCCACTCGCCGATGGATTGAAAGTAATTTGAAATGTGGTAGTACCGTTAGTGGCTGCTACCGGAGAGGAAGGTACTTGTGTTACGGTAAAATCACTGGCATGTATACCTCCTATCACCACTTTATCGGGATTTCCAGTGAGGTTCAATGCCGCGGAACCCGTATTTTCAATGGTGAAGGTTCTGACTACTGTTCCTGAAGCCACGTTTTGTGAGCCAAAATCGGTGTGATCTGTTAATGATGGACTGGCATCTCCATCTGCAATACTTACATTATTTCCTTTGATATTGATTTCGGGAGTGCCAACGGGCCCGGTACTCAGAATAAATGGTTCTTCTCCGGCGTTCGCATCTGTTCCAGACATAAGCAGATTGGAACCTGCGGCTGCCAGATCGTCGGCCAAAAGTTCTACCAGTGTCGTCGGATTTGGAACTTCAACCGTTCCGGCCTCTGTACCATCAGATTTCCATAGTTTTTTTACGCCAGAGGCATTGTTGGCTGTAAAATACAGGGTGTTTCCAACTGCTACCAGATTAGATACATTGGAGTTGCTACCGGCGTTATTCAGGTCTTTAACCAGAATAGTTCCGTTTGTGGTGCCATCACTTTTCCATAGCTCCGTGCCATTTACGCCATCACTTGCCTTGAAAAAGAGCGTATTATTGCATACAACAAAGTCGTCCGGAAACGAGCCTGCGGTAGAAGGGTTGTTGTTGATGTTTTTAACTAGATAGGTGCCTGCCTCGCTGCCGTCAGTTCTCCATAATTCGGATCCGTTGGTTCCGTCATTGGCACTGAAATATACCACATTACCCATTCTGATCAGATTCTCAGGAGAAGCATTGCCAGATGGGTTTATGTCTTTTACTATGACAGTTCCCGCTTCGGTTCCATTGGACTTCCACAGTTCACTTCCTGCAGTGTTTTCGCTGGCTCTGAATAAGATAGTACCATTTAAATCTGTTAAGTAGGCAGGAATTGAGCTCGAGGCATCAGGGTTAATATCTTTTACGAGAACGGTTCCATTGGTTGTACCATCCGATTTCCAAAGTTCGAATCCCAGGCCGGAAAAGAACGCCGAGAAAAATAAGGTACCATTTGACACCTCAAAATTCTGAGGTGTAGAGCTGCTACCGCCATTGTTGATATCTTTCACCAATGTAGTTCCAGCTTCTGTTCCGTCACTTTGCCAGAGTTCATTGCCGTTTGTGGGATCAGAGGCAGAGAAAAAGAATCGTGAGCCTGATTGCCTGAAATTGGATGGTGAGGAACTACCGGAAGGATGTATATCTTTCAATTGAAAAGTACCTGCATCGGTTCCATCACTGATCCATGGCTCGGTTCCGTTTGATCCGTTATTTGCTGAAAATAGCAGGGAAGTATTGAAGGTAGAAAATGAGTAAGGACCGGAAGGGTTAATACCCGGTCGTATATCCTTAACCAGTACGGTACCCGATTCTGTTCCATCCGTCTTCCAGAGTTCCCGACCATTCTGACTGTCATCTGCTGTAAAGTAGGTTGTACTTCCGATGGTATAGAAGTCTGAAACGTTGGAGTTATTGGTTGAATTGAAAATATTTTTCACCATCACGGTTCCGGCGTTGGTACCATCCGTTTTCCAAAGTTCTGAACCATTCGATCCATCGTTTGCACTGAAATAGAGCGTGCCATTGTGAATATAAAAATTGTCAATACCTGAAGAGGAGGAACCTGGATTTATGTCTTTCACTAAAACTGTACCTCCGGAAGTACCATTGGTTTTCCAAAGTTCAGAACCATTTACGCCGTCAGACTGGGAGAAATAAAGGTTATTGTTGTATAAGAAGAAAGCAGATGCACTATTGAGAGAAACAATAGCTTGAGTTCCTCCGGAAGTACCATCCGTTCTCCAAAGCTGCGTACCATTGATGCCATCGTTGGCCGAGAAGTATAAATAACTTCCCATTACAATTAAATTGGATGGACTTGAACCGGAGATGGTGTCAGTTGCATTAATATCTTTTACCATAGTAGTACCATTTTCGGTACCATCTGTACGCCAGAGTTCTCTTCCGTAGTAGGCCTGGTTAGTTGCTGCAAAATAGGTGTAGCCATTATAGTTGGTATAGAAACCCGGCCCACTGTCGCCTCTTGGGTTAATGTCTTTAATTACTGTTGTTCCGGCGGAGCTACCATCCGTACGTATAGGCTCAGCTCCGGGGCCATTTGCAAACGCTGAAAGTAAGGCAAAACCATTGCCGGTATCATAGAAATTACTTGGGTTTGAGGCTCCCAATCCTGCATTTATTTCCTTTACTAAACTGCCGGATGAACCGTCACTTTTGTAGAATTCCCGATTCGAGTAGGGGGCACTGGCATCCACAGTATTGGCGGCATAAATAACAAGGTTCCCAAAACCAGTCAGGTTCCCCGGGCCGTAGCCTGTGCTCCCGGGAACCTGAACCGTACCATCAACCGTACCATCGGTTTTCCAAAGTCTGGAATCATTTCCTTGCCTGGCAGTGAAAAACAAGATGCCGTTCACAATCCGAAACCAGCCGGGATTGGAGCTCGCACTACCCGAATTGATATCTTTTAATAGGACGGTTCCGGCTGAAGTGCCATCCGTTCTCCATAATTCCTGGCCATTTACGCCATTATTGGCACTAAAATAAATGGCCCCGTTGTAAGCAATGAGGTCAGATACAGCTCCTGAGCTACTTCCAGGATTAATATCTTTTACTAATACGGTTCCGGCCTCTGTACCATCCGATTTCCATAATTCGGTTCCCAGATTGGTATATGCCGAGAAATAGAGATTTGACCCCAGTGTTGCAAAAAAATCAGGACTTCCTGAACCGTTGTTACTGGTGGTATTAATATCCTTCAGGAGAGCCGGGCTCTGAGCCCAGGCAGCTTGCAGTATTCCTGATAAAACGATGAGAGGGTAAAAGATTTTTTTCATAGGACGAAATGGTGATTCCTGGTAACCGACGGATTCCACTTAGAATCCGATAGCGTAAATTTTTTTGTCAATCCTCAGGCAAAAGTTATCCGGCTAAAACAATCCTTCAATTGTCAGGCAGAGCTATATGAAACCCGAATACCTGGGGTGAGAATGGTGCTTCAAAAATGGGCAGGGCAGTTACTTTTCGATTAGCCCAGATCGGTCAATTCTTGACACATATCAACCAAAAGCCTCCCGATTTTGATTTTGAGAGGCTTTTGGGCATTTTTACAGGCTAAGGGCAGGCTATGAGATCGGCTTTTGCGATAAAGACCGTGCCGTTCTGAGTTTCAAATCCTTCCTGCAAATTGACAGCATTACCGGCATGGTAAATCACATTTGCCGGACTGTTGATTTTATTGTTTGCTGTAATCTGTGAGGCGGCCAATTGGGAAGAACTACCCGTGAGCTGTGAACTAATCGTCAATTGGGTGGGAATACCTGAAGTGGAAGGAAGCATCGTCACCTGAGAGGTGGCCTGCCGTTCACTAAGGCAGGCGGCATCTTCACAAGCAGCATAAAAAGTCTGTGATGCGTTTATGGCATACTGAAAGTTATTTCCACTGCCCAAAGCCAAACCTCCGGCAGCCTGGTTATACCAGATAACTGAGCCGGTGGAACAACTGGCAGAAAGGATCACATCTGTACCCTGGCAGGCACTTGTTTTATTTACCGAAACACTCGTTGGCGAAGTCACTGGCACACCCACTTTGACCTCAGAAGTAGCTGTTCGTACAGTGCTGCAGTTATAATTTGTGCTCACACATTCTGCGTAGTAGGTAATGGTGGCAGACGGCGTATGACTTAGATTATTTCCACTTCCTATGAGATTTCCACCAACCGGTGCATCATACCATTTCAGGGTACTACCTCCGGCACCCGTAGAGCATGAGCCTGTAAGAGTAACCGAAGTTTCATTTCCCTGACACAGTGAGGTGGCAGATACCGCCAAGTTCGTTGGGGCAGTAAAGAAATAATAGGACCCGGGAATGGATCGGTTACTGGTACATACGCCGTTTGTACAGGAAGGGTATAATCGGTAATAGGATGCCGTAGCGTGATCTGGGGTAAATTCATACGGGCTTCCGGTTGCTACCAGGGTTCCTCCGCTGAAATCGGAGTGCCACTGCACGTTTCCTACCAGGCAGTTGGCTGAAAAACCGGTAGATCCTCCCTCGCATACAGCACCATTCATGACAGAGGCATTGGTAGGTGAACTTAATACGTCAATCTGAACCGACTGAGCAGTACTAAAGCACTCGCCTGATTTACATTTCACAGTAAATGTACCGGTGGCACCTACAGAGATGCTGAGACTGTTACCTGTGCCAATGACATCACCCGAAGGATTGTACCATTCCGGCGTAGCTGAAGAGCAGGTTGCGTTGAATGTTACCTGGGTGTTTGGACAAATGGCAGTTTCACTTGCCGATACAGCAAAAGGCTGTGCAGGAAGTACCACTTGTATTTCTTCCGTAGGTAATCGTTTTGTACTTATACAGGTTTCCGAAATCTGGCAGGAGACATAGTATCGAGAAGGATTATTTAAAGGGTTAACAGTCAGATTTCCCGTACCTATGTCTGAACCACCGGTGGGAGACGAAAACCAGATGGGTGTGCCCGTGCTGCAGCTTGCAGTTAATGAAACGGTTTGGCCGCAGGTGATATTCGTAGAATTAACAGTGATTAGTGCGGGATTTTCCGGTAAAGTAGATGCGGACTGAAATTCATACGCACCCATATCTGCGGAGGATTGAAAGGGTCTGGAATTGCCAAGAATATCGGTAACCAGTCCAGATACGCCATTATTTATCATGGGAGAACAGGAAGTTAGTGTGAGACCGTCATCCGAAGTAAAGTAGTTCCCGTCTGGCCCGGTTAGGTTGGAGCCATCACTAAATAGGGCAGGGGCGTCAATGTTATTGCCTCCATCTGTGCCCATGGCTGAGTTCCAGGTGCCGTTATTATCAGATCCCTGAAGGTTGGAATAGGAAATGGTTACGGTTGTGCCGGTCCGGATTATATTCTGAGAGCTGGCAGAGGGGTTTCTGATGACAGAATTGGTAAGGTTTACAGTACCTCCCTCGAAGTACAGCGGCCCTGTGGTCGAACTGTTGGAGGTGTTATTATAAGCGGTAAGATGATTGAAACTTGTGATGCTCCCGCCCGGCATATTGCTGGAGGTATAAATGACTCCACCAAATGCGGCAGAGTTATTTGCCACGCTATTATTTATGAAGGTCGTAAAACTGCGGTGCATGTAGATTACCCCCACCGAAGTGCTTTGATTACCTGTCCAGTAACAGTTTTCGAAAGTTGTCACCAGATTAGCATAGCTGTTCTGATTGTTGATATAAAAAACACCTGCATTTCCAGAATTTCCGGTAATTACACAGTTTTTAATTTGTCCTGCGGCTGCTGAAAACATGAGTGCAGCACCCCTGAACGAGCTAATCAGTATGGAATTGACCGTTTGATTGGTACTTGGTGAAGTTCCGGTTGTTTTCCCTCCTGTGATAATAAATCCGTCAAGGGTGGTGTTGGTATTAACGCCCAGTCCGGCAAAAACCATGACATGGTACACATTGTTTCCAACGATATCTGAGTAATTTTCACTAATAAAGTTTCCATCAGTATTGAGGTCATTCTGGTCAATATCACCAGAGAGAATAGTTGGGTTTAAAGACCAGTTTCTTTGAGATAGAGAGGTTTCAGAGCCGTTAAAGCCACCATAAAGCTTCACCCCGTCTTTCATATAGAAAAGTTTGTCACGCGGATCGGCAGGATTCGTGTTTCCTGCGGCATTCTTTTGAGGGTAATAAACTCCACCAGCCACCCAAACTTCATCGCCACTGGAAGAAGCCAGAATCATGGCCTGCAGGTCATCAGAGGCTTGCTCCCAGGAGGAGCCATCTCCGGGTTGAGCAACCGTTGGTTTTACGTAGCGTATAGTGGCAGATACCGTTTGAAAACAAAAGAGCAAGACGAAAACTGTTACAATACCTGCCAGTTTACGCCCCGAAAGAGATATGGTACGCAGGAAATCCATTTTACGTCTTCGGGAAGTTTGAAACAGACTTCCATCCTGTAATCGGATTCTAACGATATCGTTTTCTTCCCAGACACGCCCTACTTTTGACAGATTGATAATGTGCTTTCTGTTGATGCGTACGAAACTCTCCGGACTGAGATGTTCCTGCAAATGCCCGAGCGTTTTGGCAGCAATAATTTTCTGAGGGGTGGTTGTCTTATGAATGACCGTATAATTACTGTCACTCTCCAGATAGATAATCTTATCGGTTTCCACATGTTTGTGGCCGGGAAGTACAAGTGTTTTCATAGAAAGATAGTTGAGTTACCTGGTGAATACGACTCAAAATTCACTTTCCATGATTTATTTTTTTATTCCATTTCGGGCATTTATTAACTGATTTCGGGCATCTACCCTGACTGATACTCAGACGGAAGTTTCCCATAGGCTTGCTGAAACATACGGGAGAAATAGGACAGATTTTCAAAACCTACCTCAAAGGCCACTTCAGATACATTTTTGTCAGTTTTTCTCAGGAGTATCGCGGCTTTTTCCAGACGGTATTTTCTCAGATATTCATTGGGGCTATGTTTGGTAAGGTACTTGAGCTTTCTCCTGAGCTGAGTTTCACTAATGTTCATGTGATCAGCTATTTCCGTAACGGTCAGCTGTGAATCTCCGAATCTTTCTCCGATAAAATTATTCAGCCTTCCCACAAAATCACGTTCTTCAGGAAGCACGTCTTCCGATTCTTTTGCAGGCTCCACAAGATTTCTTTCAAAGGCCCGGCGAACCCGTTCACGGTTTTCCAGACACGACGAAAGTACCGCTTTGAGTTCATCGGCATCAAAGGGTTTTGTCAGGTAATAATCAATACCGGTACTGAGATTTTCAAGTCGCGATTCCTTATCAACCCGGGCCGTGAGCATGATAATAGGGATGTGGCTGGTTACCTTGTTTGACCGGATACTCCGTGCAAAATCTGTCCCATGCATTTTGGGCATCATAAGGTCGGTAATGATGATATCAGGAACCTGACTGCCAGCTATCTGAAGGCCTTCTACTCCGTTTGAAGCTTCCGTAAACTCAAAATTGTCCTGAAGGAGAATCCGCAGATAATCTCTCATTTCGGGATTGTCTTCCACCACCAGAATCCGGGGTTTATCTTCGGTTCTAGGAAGTGCCGCTTCATTAAATCCGTTAATTTCCACCAGTTCGGGATCTTCTTCCTCGCTTTCCTGAATAAATTCTTTCCAGGTGGCGTAGTCTGTAGGTATGGTGACGGTAAAGGTAGTACCTGACCCATACACGCTTTCTGCCCGTATACTTCCTTTGTGTAGGAGCACCAGTTCACGTACCAAAGCAAGTCCCACCCCTGTGCCCTGTCTGTTTGCCGCCTGTTCATCCCTAACCCTGTAAAAACGCTCAAAGATTCTGTCCAGATTTTCTGATTGTATTCCAATGCCGGTATCAGAAACCCGGATGCTCAGCAGTTCGGTAACTTCATCATAGCGAACAGATACGCTAACTTCTCCGTTTGATGGGGTAAACTTCAGGGCGTTGGAAATCAGATTATTCATGATTTTTTCAACGCTGTTTTTGTCAAAATAGGCATGAAAACTAAGCGGCTCACAGTTTGTAGTCAGCCTTATTTCATTCAGTTGGGCATGGCTTTCAAAAGCACTTACTACCCGGCGGGAGAAATTACCAAAGTTTTCAAAGGTGATATGAGGTCTTGATTTTCCTGCTTCCAGTTTTTGGATATCCAGAATTTCATTGACCAGTTTTTGAAGTTTTGAAACATTGTTCCGCAGCAGAGTTAAAAGCTGATCACCGGGGTATTTTCGGGTGAGCTCGTTTACAGGGCCCGCCACCAGGGTAAGCGGGGTGCGTAATTCATGAGAAATGGCCGTAAAGAAATCGGTTTTGAGCTGATCCAGTTCCTTGAGCTTTTCTTTTTGCTTTGTTTCGAAAGAAAGTGTACGCTTTGCACGCTCCAGACTCCGTTCAGAATCCCGGAAAATCTGACCAAGAAACAGAATAAAGAAGAAAAACTCGGCCAGAAAGAAAAGCATAGCGAGTTCAAAAATGCCCTTAAAATGTAACCAGTCAAGAAGGCGGGCGTTCATCAGAAAATAACTGAGGTTTCCGAGCAAAAAAGGCAGGGAATAAAGGAAGTGAATCCGAAAACGTTTGATCAGACACCCTATAAATATACCATAGGTAATAAGAGAGCTTATCACAATGATATACACCGTAATTTGCATGTTCTCAGCCGTAAAATTGACAAGGGTGAAGACAAGTTGAAGTGTACTGATCAGAATCATCGCGTATATGAGGTACGTGAATATGCGGTGCAGTTTCTTAAAAGGGAGTATCGCCAGCATGAAAATTCCACCGGTGATGGGAGAAATGCTGTATCCGATGAAATCGATTTTCATGACCGTTTCAGGAACACTTGAAAACATAGGGCCAAGAATATTCAGAAGAGCCCAGTAACCGGCAGTGCGACCGATAATTACCACCGAGTAGGCCTGTATTTTGATTTCTTTGAACAGGTAAAAAACGATACTGATCACGAGCAGAAGTCTCAGTATCATCATCCCGCTTACCATTCCTCTGAAATTGAGGTCCTTTTCACTGAACACCTCAAAGCCACTTTTCTGATATAGAAAAAGGGAACTTACATGCCCTCGGCGTCCTTTGAGACTTACAAGAAATTCTGCCCTTTCGTTTGGGTAAATCTTAAAGTCAAAGGAAGGTTCATATCCTTTGAAAATGGCCGCACTCCTTTCAGTGAAGGGTTTACGGGTCTTCTGCCCGAGCACCTGACCGGATTCGCTCACTTTGTAAACGGTAATTTCTTCTACCAGACAGTTATCCCAGAAAAATACCCAATCTTCCTTTTCTGAATTGTTTACTACTCTGACTTTGTACCAGGAAGTGAAGTTTGAGTAGGGGACAATCGCAACTTCGCGTTTCAGGGGGTCAAATTCTTTCTTTAGTATTTCAGAAACCGGTAGTGAGGCTGAGCTGTCAGTGTAGGTAAGGCAGTAGGGGGTAAGGTCAATCCGCTCCTCTATCAGGTCTCCGATTTCGTATGTCTGGGAGAATACCTGAACATTGGAGGTGATGAATAAAAGAATGAGAAGTAATAAATTTCTGTGTGCTGTTTGCAAGGCTATCGGACAACGTATAGATTGCAAAGTAGAGGATAAAATGGTTTCATAAAAAATTAATAGGTCTCTACAGGATAAAATAGATATACGAATTACTCAAATCTGAAGTTAGCGTATTGCTATATTCAGACCTGTTACAGTCTCAATTGTGTCTTTTATCGCTAACCTTTAAAGCTGTGTCAAAATCAGGGAAACTGAATTTCGTTCAATCTTACATATGGTTTGACAGATACTTCATCGGGATGAAATTTTTTTGATATTCCTGTATACAGCTTTTTTAGCACCTCTTCGGTTCGCCTTCTGGAGCTTTTGAGTTTGCAGCCATTTTTGAGGGTGATCAGAAGGTAAGGTTCTTGGTGCTCAATGGTTTTAATGAAAGCCGCATTAATCACCGTACTCCGGTTAATACGCACAAATTGATTTTGATCCAGCCTTTTGGTTACGTGGCAAAGGCTGAGAGCTACAGTCATACTCATCTGATCTTTGACAGAAAAGACTTCGGTGTAATTGCTGCAGCTTTTGAAGAGGGCAATTTGTCTACAGTCCATTTCCACATTGCCGGGAAGGTGTATTTTTTCCATGGTTTAAAAAGTTTCCCGGCAGGCATTCTGCCGGGAAAGTATCGGATTAATTCGGACAAACACTTTCAACAGATGCCTTAAACACCGTTCCAGCCTGGACCTCAAACCCAGGTTCCAGAGTTTGGTAACGGCCGCTTCTGTACGTCATATTTGACGTTCCGGTGATCTTGTTGGAGGCTTTGATAGTGGCTGTGGCACTGCGGTTACCGCTCTGACTGCTGATGTCATCTGCAGGAGACTGCAGATGCAGGTCACTGCCAATGATCTCCAGAGTCTGGGCAGAGATCGCCGAGCTGACGATGGGAGAAGTAGAGACTACCTTCAGTTTATACCCGTTTCCACTACTGAGGTAAGCTGGAAGGGTACAGAAAATGGCAGCAGGATCTGTGGAAGTGCCAATCAATGTGGCATTCCCAAAATTCCCCTGAGGATCTGAAAGGAATACCTGATACAGATTTCCAACCCCAAACTCGCCGGTGGCTGTGGTGCTTACGGTCAAAGAAGTACCGGCACACAGGCTGGTGGCAGAAGAGGCAGGAGCGGCTATGATCTGGGTTCCGAAGACCACTTCAAACTGGAAGATATCCGGACCTGCCAGCACGGTACCCTGGGTATTGTCCTGCGAATAGCCCCGGGCAATGAAGGTGTACACGTTTGGAGTAAGGATGTCACCATTCAGAACCTGCCCCACCTCATGAAGAGCATACGGCATATCATTGTCTTCATAATAGTGATTGATATCTGTACTTGACATCTGCAGTTTCACACTTTCAATTTTAGGAACCTCACATCCGGTGATGGCAATCACGCTCATCTCACGGGTACTGTTATACTGCACCTTCATGTTGGCACTCAGCGGAGCAATGATCTCCGGTACAGCTCCGGTGTAAACCAGGTAGTAGTTCATGTGCTGATTGGAGCATTCTACTGAAACCATGGTAGTAGCAGTAGCTGTACAGTAGCCGTTGGAAGCCGTAACGATGTAGGTACCTGCCTTGGCCGGAGCAGCTGCTGTGATCTGCGGATTGGGGAGGGTGCTGAAGAACCCGTTCGGTCCCGACCAGCTGTAGGTCACCCCACCGGTAGCCATGAGGTGAATGGTGCTCCCTTCTTCATACGGCCCTGAATTGGAGGCAGAGAGAATGAGCGGCGGGTTTTCAAGATTCACCGAGCCATTGTAAATCCCCTGACAGCCACCAGAAAGGATGGCGATGTCGGTGTACAGCCCGGAAGTAAGACCGGAGAGAGTGAATGAATTCGAGCTGACGGCCACATTGGATGTTCTCGAGACACCGGAGACCTTGTAATTGAGGGTATATGTACCATCGGAAAGGTTGGTGCTTACAAAGGCAATGGAGCCATCGGGAGCCCCGCAGACAGAAGGAGCAATCCGTGTAGCAGAAATGAGGGAGATCAGCGGAGGCTCGGTAAGTGTTACTGAGGCCGAAGCCGTACAGGAATTCGCATCGGTGACATTCACAGTATAAGCCCCAGCAACGAGTCCTGTAGCAGAAGCCAAAGTTCCGCCGGACGGAGCCCACGAATAGGTATAAGAAGGTGAACCACCGGAAGCGGTCACTGTGGCACTACCTGTGCTTCCGCCATTACAGGCCACATTCGTTTGAGCAGAAATGGAAGCAACAAGAGCTGTAGGATGAGTGATGCTAGCCACTGCAGACGCCGTACAGGAATTCGCATCGGTGACCGTTACGGTATAAGCCCCAGCAACGAGTCCTGTAGCAGAAGCCAAAGTTCCGCCGGACGGAGCCCACGAATAGGTATAAGAAGGTGAACCACCAGAAGCGGTTACTGTGGCAGCACCTGTACTTCCTCCATTGCAGGCAATATTCGTCTGAGAGGAAATGGAAGCGACAAGAGCGGTAGGCTGAGTGATGGTAGCCACTGCAGAAGCGGTACAAGAATTCGCATCGGTGACCGTTACGGTATAAGCCCCAGCAACAAGTCCGGTAGCCGTTGCCAAAGTTCCACCGGACGGAGCCCAGGAATAGGTATAAGAAGGCGAACCACCGGAAGCGGTAACAGTTGCTGCACCCGTACTTCCTCCGTTACATGCCACATTCGTTTGAGCTGAAATGGAAGCAACAAGAGCAGTTGGCTGAGTGATAG
>CBINGY010000075.1:0-17674 GCA_966250325.1 uncultured Cytophagaceae bacterium
CAGAAACTGCCTTGCAAGAAAATGAGAACAGGCCTGCCACGGTTGCCACATGAGATGTGTGAAAAAACTCACCACCATGGCCCTCATCCTGAAATTAAGGTAGCCTGTAGCTGCCAGGCATCTCATACAGGCATCTACCAGGGGGAATCCGGTCTTACCTTCCTCCCAGGCCTTGATTAGATCTGGATTTTCTACCTTAGGTAAGAGGTCCATATAGGCTTTATTCACACTTCTGAATTCCATTTCACATTCCATTTCAAATTTCTGAATAAAATGAGCCTGCCATCTCAATCGCGAAGTAAATCCATTCAGATCCCTTTTCTTTCCTCCTTTTTTCGAAAGTAATCTGGCTTCCTGCCAGACTTGCCGCACGCTCAGACAGCCCCAGGCCAGATAGGGGGAGAGTCGGCTGCAACTTTTTCTGGATTCTTGCGGTCTGGAAATGTGCTTGTTGTAATTTGCATGTCTGTCCCGAAAAAATGATTGGAGGTATTTTAAGGCATAGGAAGTTCCCCCTTTCTGAAATCCGGAATTCTGATCGGTTGTAAGTTCAACTCGTTGGAAATCGCTGAACAGTACTTCCAGCTCTTCTTTGGATATTAGTTGATTTTCCGGTGAAAAAGTGAACAATGAAGATTTCATGTACATCTCCCAGTCGTTTCTCCAGTTTTCGCGGTCTTTTCTGCCCCTAAAGACCCCATTATGAACATATTCCAGCCAGTATATTCCCTCATTTTTCAGAAATTTATTTACTTCCTTGTCGCGGTCATAGGTTACCCTAAGACCCGTTTCCTGATGCGAGTGCACCGCCTCTAATGGTAGCAAATGGCAAACTTTTCTGAACACCTCAACAGCTTCTCCTTCCAGACATACCACTTCTGTTTCGAATTTCGAGAGTCCGGCATTAAGGTCTGTCAGAGATTCTTTCACAAAGTTCAGATGGCGTTCACTGTAATGCCTGTCAGATATGATTCGTGGCTCAAAAATATAGAGTAGCAGAAACCTCTTTCCGGATTCAATGGCCCTGTAAACAGCCTCATTATCTTCTAAGCGAAGATCTCTTTTGAGCCAAACCAAATGTATTTTATCCTCACCAGGCATCAGGATTATTCATTATGAATTGAGCCCGCTTTTTAATTTCCTTTAAATTAGTTTCATCCATTTTGTCAAGCAGAGCCAGCATCATACTCATTCTCGGATTTGAGCTGAAATACGTTTTCTTCTCGTCAAGAAAATTCCAATACAGGCTGTTAAACGGGCAGGCCCTGTCTCCGGTTCTTTCCTTTGGATTGTATCTGCAGTTATCGCAATAATTACTCATTTTCTGAATATACGCGGCTGCCGACACATAGGGCTTAGTAGCGACCAGACCCCCATCTGCCCATTGACTCATCCCTCGGGTATTCGGGAGCTGTACCCATTCGATTGCATCTATATAAACTCCCAGAAACCAGGAATCTACCTCATCGGGTGACACCATTGTAAGCAGAGCAAAATTCCCCAGAATCATAAGTCGCTGTATGTGATGGGCATAGGCATGATCAAGAGAGCTCTTTACCGCATGATGCAGACAGTTCATTTTCGTATTTCCTGTCCAGTAAAAATCGGGCAGAGTATTCAAATTTCGAAGGGTATTTGATAGAGCAAAGCCGGGCATTTCTTTCCAGTAAACACCTCTCATGTATTCCCGCCACCCAAGAATCTGTCTCACAAAGCCTTCTATCTGAGTTATTTCGATTTCTGAATCTGACTGCTGATACGCCCGTACAGCTCGCTGAATAACTTCAGATGGAGAAATAAGTTTGATATTCAAGGCAAATGACAGCAAAGAATGATAAAGGAATGGCTGGCGATCATCCATAGCGTCCTGATAATCCCCGAAATGGGGTAACAGCTTATTACAGAAATAATCCAGTTGCCTGAGTGCTTCATTTCGATTTATCGGATAACTAAAAGTATCCTCTTTGATCTTCCCAAAGGTTTCAATTCCTGCTGCCTTTATTTCCTCCAGGAGTGCTGTTACATTTTTTTCGAATAGAACCGGAGGAGGGATCAGCGTTTCATTTTTCCATTTTTTTCGATTGGCCGTATCGTAATTCCATTTTCCTCCAAGTGGCTCCGTTCCATTCATCAGAACGTTGTGCTTTTTTCGCATGTGGCGGTAGAAGCTCTCCATCAGAAGGGTCTTTTTTCCACGGAAGAACAGGCTCAGCTCATCTCGTGTGGTAAAAAAGTGTTCGGTATCCACACAAGTGGACGGAATGCCGAGATCCTGACAAATCTGGCGGATATTCTGATCGAGGCGAAATTCATCGGGAAGCTGATATTCAAATTTTTCTGCATTGTGTTCTTTGATCAGCTTACGGATATTTCCCTCGAGTGTTTGTTCATTTACCCTATCAGAAATACGAAAATAGATTACTTTATGACCCTGACTCGTTAAGGTCTCCGCAAACTCCCGCATGGCCAGAAAAAAACCAACAACCTTCTGAATATGGTGTTTTACATAATCGGTCTCCTGAAGCATTTCAAACATGCAGTAAACCGTGTCGGGCTCAATTTTTCTAAACCACGAATGCTTTTCATCCAATTGATCACCCAGAATAAGCCGGAGTGTTTTCATGAAGTTGCTTTTTGTTTCCTCTGCATCTTTTGCTGCAAAATTTAACTTCAGCCCAGTTTTTCTCCCACTTTTTCCTCCAGCTAAAGGGTCTTCCACAAACCAAACATATTTTTTCAGCCTTCATTGTGAACCAGAGAAGTAACAGGCTTTCCGGGACGTGCATAATCAAAGCGATCAATGGTATGAGGTAAAGCGTAGGCATCCAAGCCGTTGATGGCTACCACATCTCCTTTGGTGAGATCCAGAAATCCATCTTCCTGCAGCATTTCTGGTTTCAGATAAATATCCTGTATTTCACCAATAACCAGAATGGTATCATTGGCATGGATGGGAATCTGATCGGCATACTTCATCGCTATCTGAACCGGGCTTTCCTGAACAAACGGGGCCAGAAAATCATGACGATAACAGGGCGTAAGGCCTGTTTCTTCAAATTCGGAGATTTCTCTCGGGTACTTTGCCGAAGTCTGATGAGCAAGAGCTGCGAAATCTCCTGAGATGTGATTTATAGAATAAAAGCCGCTTCGTCTGAGGTTATCAAACGTATGCCTCGGTACCGTAGTAGGCCTCATGATAAATCCAAGAAGAGGTGGTGATGAACCCAGATGAATGACAGAGGAGAAGACTGCCAGGTTCTCAACGCCGTCTTCGGAAAGTGTTCCGATCAGGTTGGCTGATTTGTACCCTGAACAGGAATTGATCAGGTTAATTTTATACAATCTGTCAAATGCTGCGATTTCAGACCGGCTGATTCTCTTCATATAGAAATTGCTGATAGGAATTAATATTTACCCGTGCCTGTAAGTCATGCAGCAGGTTGTAAAGACCAAAAAAGGTTCTGTTGATGTACAAAAAGTGCTTACTACCCCGGTTTCCGTTCATTTTACGGAGCTCAGTGCTTCTTGCGTATTTCTCACCCAGTCCTGCGATTTCGGCAAAGAAACTTTTGTCTGAAAAATCAAAATTCTCCTCATTAAAGGGTTTTGTGAAAAGTCGAAGCATTTCATAGAATAACTCAGAAAAGTATCTGATTTCCTCGGGCGAATCGTCTGGTCTGAGAATTTCGAGATCTTTTAAACCTTTGCCAAATGCTTCCGGATTGTCAATGTTTTCAATGCTGGCCAGCTTAAAGTAAGGTTCATAGAAATCCTCCGGAATCTCTTTCATGCAGCCAAAATCGATAGCAATTAATTCGTTGGAAGAATTAACCAGAAAATTTCCGGGGTGCGGATCTGCATGAACTTTTCGTAATCCATGTATCTGAAACATGTAGAAGTCCCAAAGGGCCTGTCCGATTTTATCAGCTGCATCCTTCGGATGATTACTTGCCGAAAATTCTGAGAGGTGTATGCCATCCATCCAATCCATCGTGAGAATACGATCAGTGGAATATTCCTCATAGTATGATGGAAATTTCAGATTGGGAATATGAGAACATGCAGCAGCGATCTCTTTACTTTGGCGAAGTTCGAGCAGGTAATTAGTTTCCTCGTAGAGCTTCATTTCTACTTCCTTGAAGTATTTCTCTGAATCCGCTCCCTTTAGGTTAAACATTCTGGTGGCTATAGGTTTTACAATGGCCAGGTCTGAAGAAATACTCTCGGCTACTCCGGGATACTGTATCTTTACGGCTAAACGTTTTCCATTCTTTACAGCTTTGTGAACCTGGCCGATACTGGCAGCATTGACCGAATTTTCTGAGAACTGATCAAAAAGTTCAGAGGGTTCTTTGCCAAAGTATTTTCTGAACGTCTTCTTAACCAAAGGAGCCGAAAGCGGTGGTACACTGAATTGGGAAAGCGAAAACTTCTCCACATACGCCCCTGGTAGAAGGTTTTTTTCCATGCTTAGCATCTGAGCGGCTTTCAGGGCACTGCCTTTCAAATCTTTCAGGCTATCGTAAATGTCTTCGGCGTTTGCCTCATTCAGCTTGGTTTTGTCCAGTTCAGGGTTAACCAGTTTTTCGCCATAGTATTTCAGATAATTTCCTCCGACTTTCACACCGGTAGTTACGAGCTTGGCGGCTCTACTGATTTTTCCCGTAGGTATACTGTCTATGGTTTTCATAATCAGGCGATTGCTTCTTTGTAAAGAAATTTACCAAGATCGAGAACCGACTTTAAGGGTGGGTTTTCGGCGAGATCAAAGGATGCTTTAATGGCCTTTTCGATGAAGATATCGGTTTTTTCAAAGCCTTTTGACTCGTCTTTCACCCAGAATCGCATCGTAAATAGTAACTGCACCCAGGCGGCTTCCTGAAATGCTTCAGCTTTTACCTTTTCAAGACGTTTGATTTCCGTTTTGGTGTATCCTTCAAAAATTTCAGCGGCAAATCCTCTGAATGCTTTTCTCAAAGAGCTCATTTTCTCCAGTTTACCTATATCTACAGGCGTAGCTGGCAAGGCCTGGAGTACGTAGCTTCGGTTTGCTGTGAGTAATTCAAAGAAAGTGTAATAAAAACTGAGTAGCTTTTCCTGAGCCGAGTATCCCTGGTAAGATTCACTTGCGTGTAGCAATTCAAGCGTTTTGTTAAAGAACTCCACGAATATCGCCTTTTCAACGGCCTCCAGTGATGCGTAGTGTTGATAAAATTCAGATTCAGAGAGTTTGTTCTCTTTACAGAATTTATAGACGTTCTCTGGTAATCTGCCATGCTCCAGAACCCAGTTCATGAAGCTGTCTGTTATTGATTTTTTCCCCTTTGCCATACTATTTCGTTTGTTGGATAACGAAATAAAAGTAGGTAAAGTTTGGCTTTATGTCTAGATTATTTAAAATAAATCAGTGCAAAAGATCCCGTGGGAGTACCTGATCCCGTAATAATTCGCCGAAAGCTGCCCAAATGTCATTCTTTGACTTTCCCTTACTTCCGATGTATCCTTTCACAAGGTCTTTTCCGTAGTTGTAATTGATCACATAGCTTCTGTATTTCCGGGTAAATGCAATTCGTTGCCTGGCTTTTTCCGGAGAGTAAAACCCGTATTTTATCAGAAAGGCTGTGCCCGATTCATCGTCCATGGTTCCGTTCAAAATCCCGCGTGCTACTTCATTCCCGGCGTAATTCAACTGAGAAACCTGCTCCTGAGCTTCAAAATACGTGGTAATGCCTGTGGTATCAAGACCCGCCAATGGTAGTAAGACATTTTTGCAAAAGGCTATTTTCTGTTGCATAGGAAAAGCTAGTTCGATACCGTAATTGGCAGATCCCTCAGCTATGAATGATTGCGGACTGAAAAGTGGGTATAAACTGGTTTCTATGTAACCCTTTTTGCGGTACAGATTTTCTTCAAGAAGCATATTGTAAACATGATGCCCGGGATAACTCTCATGACTTCCTACGTCAATCACCCGGTCAATGGAGATCGGAAAATCGGTGTTGATCTGAATCAGACTGGTAAAATTCCCTTTGTACCAGTTGTACCCGCTCCACGATTTGTCGCTAACAAACTCCAGGTTAAAGCTTTCAGAATCGGGTAAAGGATAATGTAGTCTGGTTTGTTTTCGGGCCTCAGCAATCGCTGCCTTTAGTACCGTATCCAGTTTTTCCTGGGGGATAATAAACCGTTTACCGAGTGCCGCATATCGTTCCTGAACGGTTCCTTCACCCGGAAGCAGAATTTCAAGGTCATCAATTATTTTCTGAAAATGGAGCGTGTCGTATTTCGGGGCAATAACTCCGAAAAGTCGTTCTGATTCCACATCGAATTCAGAGGTTTGTCCGGCCACGATGCGAACGCGTTCTTCAGCGGCATTCAGCTGTGCCTGAATGTACACGGCCCTCTTTGCCAGGAATTCATCTTTGGTCAGACTAAGAAAATTTGAAAGTCCGGTATCCACAGCCTTCAGTTTGCTGAGTAGAATGGCTGCTGGAAAGTCGTCAAATGCCTCGGGATCAACGGGTTTTAGGCTGTCAGGGCCGTAATAGGCATCCACGAAGTCGCTGTCATATTCACCGATCAGTAGGCCCACTTTGACATATTCTCTGGCCAGTTTGTCAAGGGTTTCGCTTTCTTTCTCGTCCTGAGTACAGGAAAAGAAACTATAGAGAAGGCCCAGACCGAGTACTAATTGCTTTTTCACGTTTCTAATTTTTAAGAAAATTAAGAAATTGATGGGAGGTTGTGACTATTTTTTGACAAGGAATCCCAAACTTTGTTCAAAACCCTTTTCATTCAATGAGAATACGTTCGTTGCTGCTTTTAATCATGCTGTTTATGTTTGAAACAGTAAGGGCTCAGGAGTTTCGTGTAAACCTGGGTGGTTATCTGCCTGCATTACCCAAAACTGCGTTATTTCTTACCCAAAACCCAGATTTTACCGGAAATTATGAGCTGAAGTCGGTTTCTGATCCCGATTTCTCATTTAAACCAAATGTGGTTGAAACTTCAAACTGGCAGCCTTTCTCTAAGACCTATCTGATAGATTTCAGCATGTTGGACAAGCCCGGAGTTTATTATCTGACAGAGACAAAAAAGGGTCTGAGGTCGCCGCAATTCCCGATAGATCAATTCCCGTCCTGGCAAAATGAGGTGGTTCAATTTATGCAGAGTCAGCGATGCGGGTTTAATCCCCACCTGGGAACCTACTGTCACCAGAATGACGGGTTAAGTTTTTTCGGGAAGGTGCCTGATTCAACCCAGATAGATGCCCGTGGAGGCTGGCACGATGCCGGCGATCAGTTGAAATACCTCATTACAGGCTCAAATGCCACTGCCAGAATGCTTCAGGCATGGGTAAAATATCCTGAATCATTTCATGACATGGTTGATTCAAGAGGCCTTGCAGGAAAGAATGGATTGGCCGATTTGCTGGATGAGGCCAAATGGGGGTTGAAATGGATACTTAATCTTCACCCTACAAGTGATGTACTTTATCATCAGGTGGCTGATGACCGCGATCACCGGGGTTTCAAAATGCCTGATCAGGACAACGCGGATTATGGATGGGGCGTTAACAGCTTCAGGCCGGTTTATGCTGCGACGGGTACGCCTCAGGGGCTAGGCAAATATTTAAGTAAGGCCGACGGATTTGCCAATCTAGCGGGTAGATCTGCGGCGGCTCTCGCTTTGGGTTATCAGGTATTCAGCCAAATTCCCGGTGAAAATGATTTCGCTCAATCTTGTCTTCAGGCTGCAAAAGAACTTTATGAATTAGGGAAAATCAATGAAGGATTTCAACAGGGAAACAGCTACGGGGCTCCATACCGGTATGAAGAAAATACCTGGGCCGATGATATGGAGTGGGCAGCTGCTGAACTCTATAAAGTCACTCGTCAAAAGAATTACCTGAAAGATGCAAGGCGTTATGCCAAAGTAATAGGAAACTGGTCCTGGATGCAGCGTGACACCGCTTCTCACTATGAAATGTACCCTTTTGTGAACATGGGACATTATGCTCTTTGGCAAGCCGGAAATAAGAAAGATAAAAAACTAACCGCTGGTTTTTACAGGGAAAATTTGAGTAGGATCAAGGCGAAGGCTGCGGTGAATCCTTATGGAGTAGGTCATTTGTTTATCTGGTGTTCCAATAATCTGGCTGCTGCAGTAGCTACTCAATCTCTTTTGTATGAAGAAATGACGGGAAGTCAGGAGTTTCATCCGCTTTTGGTCAATCATGCCAACTGGCTTTTAGGACTAAATCCGTGGGGAACTTCTATGATTACCGGTTTGCCCGAAAATCGAGACTGGCCACTGGATGTTCATATGCCTTTCTGGAAACTTAAAGGCGAAGTAATTCGTGGCAGCCTGGTGGATGGACCGCTCTGGACCACCATACATGATGGCATGCTTGCTATTGAACTGTCTGAAAAAGATGAGTATGCAGATTTTCAGCCGCCGCATTTGAGGTATCATGATGATTTTGCCGATTATTCAACGAATGAACCTACCATGGATGGCTCAGCGGATTTAATTCTTCTGCTCACCTATTTGAATCATGGGAAATGAGTAGATGGGTGATTCTTTTACTATTTCTGTCGATCTGTCAATCGGTTACGGGTCAAGTGCGGTACACTGAACCGCAAGGAGCCATTTACCGCTCAGATTCTTCGCAAAAAGTTATTTATCTGATTTTAACCGGCCATGATTTTGACGAAGGTTTTCCGTTTGTTTTAAAGACTCTGGAAGAAAAAGGAATAAAAGCCAATTTCTTTTTTACGGGGTATTTTGTCAAAAAACATAAGAAACTTGTTCGGGAGATGGCCAGAAAGGGTCATTTCATAGGACCGCATTCTGATCAGCATTTGTTGTATTGTGATTGGGTCAAAAGAGATTCCATGCTGGTTTCTGATTCGGAAATTCTGAATGATTATCAGCGAAACCTTGATCGCCTGGAAAAGCTGGGAATTTCAACTAATCTCTTCATGCCACCTTATGAATGGTATAACAGGCATGTGTATGAATTGCTTCACAAAATCGGAGTGGTTTTCATCAATTTCACCCCCGGAACTTCTTCGAATGCGGATTACACGACACCTGATGTGCTCAATTACCGAAACTCAGAGGAGATTTATAACCGTATTCTTCGTTATGAGCAGGAAAGTAGCTTAAATGGTTTTCATCTGCTGATTCATCCTGGTACCTCGTCGGAAAGGAAGGATAAATTTTATCACCGCCTACCTGAGTTGATTGAAGAATTGGAGGGGAGGGGGTATTCGTTTGGGAGGTTTTGAGTTATCATGTGTTATTGCTCCGAATATTCAAATAATTGTAAATCAGGTATGAATCTGAAATCTTTCAGATTCAAGGTGTAAAGCTGGGCATCCACGGTCAATGCTGTAGAGGCAATTAGGGCATCGGGCAGAGAGAGGTTGTGAGATAGAGAATATCTCTTTATTAGATCAACGGCAAGATTTGAGACTTCGTCTGAGATAGGTATTTGTTGAAATTGACTTAAATCTTTTTCTAAAGTATTCAATTCGCGAGAATTTCGTGCTCCAAAAAATAATTCAGCTAAAGTAACATGAGAGACTAAGATTTGAGAGGTGCCAATGGATTCCAGAACTTCAATAAAATTATTCCGGCCCCGATAAATCTCAATGAATATATTGGTGTCTACTAAAACCATTAATTTCTAGACCAGGCCTTATCGCGTAGGTTTGCTTCATTTTCATTCATATCTGACCACATACCTACTTTCATTTCGAGTCTTTTACCTGAACTTTTAAATGAGGTTTCATCTTTCAAAGTAGCATCAATACCTATCGATTTCAGATGATTTAAGGCCTCCTGAAGCTTTGCTCTACTAATCCTGTTGCGAACAATAATCTCTGTCATGGTATGAACTTGTTTTGTCAAATATAATTAAAGGCAACTTATGAATTGATATTTTGAAAAATCTCTATTTCTAAATCCATCAACCTTCGGGCTTCCGCAATCTGCAGGGTATAAACTGACTTACAACCTCCAAATCCCCATCCCTCCATCGGGAACTATGATTTGCCCGGTGCAGTAAGGCAAACCTCCGGTAACTAAAGATGCCACCACCTTACCTATGTCTTCGGGTTTTCCCATGCGTTTTTCAAGTACCAGTCCGTCTTCAGCCATCTTGGTGTATTTGTCTTTTACCACGGTTGTCATATCGGTTTCAATCAGCCCGGGCTGTACTTCGTAAACAGGAATGTCAAAATCGGCCATTTTTACAGCAAAAGAGCTACTCATAATACTCAGACTGGCTTTTGCCATGCAGTATTCTACCCGCTGCGTGGAGGCTGTTCGTGCAGAAATGGAGGTGATATTGATAAGCATACCCTCAAAAGATGGGTCCTCTTTCTTTTGACGAATAAGCTCTTTAGCAGCTAATTGAGTCAGGAAAAAGGTGCCTTTTTGTACGATATTCATCATGTAATCAAAGTCATCCTCTTCCAGCTCCAGCATGTCCTTTCGGATGCGTGGTGCTACCCCGGCGTTGTTGACCAATACATTGAGTTTTCCGTGATCTTCTATTGTCTTGGCTATGATCTTTTTACGATCCTCTGCCCAGGAAATATTTCCCTGTGCGTAGGTAGCTTTCACTCCATAAGCTCTCAATTCTTCTAATGCCTGAGCTACATCCGACTCATCTCTTACCCCATTGATCGTAATGTCAAAACCCGCTTTGGCCAGATGCGTGGCAATGCCAAACCCTATTCCACGACTACCACCGGTTACTAATGCTACTTTATTCATACTTTCTAAAGACATTATAATTATTACACAAGACTACCTGACTTAAAATATCCGGTATCAATCTTCAAAGTCCCATCTTCCAACTTCCATCTTCCAACTCCCATCTCTATGATCCCAACTACTTAATCTCTTTAATAATTTTCGCCTCCGGCATATCCTTATAATACGGGTCCAGCGGAAAACAGCCTGAAAGCATTCCGTTTCTGGGCCCGGTGGTGCAGTCAGAGAAGGTTCTACAGATTTTATTTCGCTTCATTACCTCACCCGCAATGATATCTGCCGGCATTTCCGGATAACTTAATACCATGCGGCCAAAACCCACCATATCCGCTTTGTTTTCTGCCAAAACCGCCTCACCCACATTCGGCAGCCATTCCTGCAAATAGGAGTAACCCGACCCAATAATCACCATTTCGGGGAAATGAGCTTTGATTTCAGCAGTCACTTTAATATGTCGGGCCACACCCACCAGCGGATCCTCCGGTGGCAAATAGCCGTCTGTTGGAGGGAAAAGGGCAGGCCGTGTCAGATGCGGATTGTAGTACGGACTACCACCCGTCACGCAGATAAGCTCAATGCCCAGACTTTGAGCCAGTTCCAGAAATCTGTAGGTCTCACTCAAATCTTCCGAAAGGCCATCTTTGGCCCCGCCAAAAGCATAGTTATAGTTTCCGCTTTCCAGGGAAGGCTCTCCGTCTCCGTTTTCACCCGCTTTAAACGGCATCCAGTCCCAGGCACTCAGCCTGATTCCCATTTGTAATCCCGGAGCAGCTTCTTTAATTCCGGCTACGATATCTCTTAAGAATCGGGTACGGTTTTCGAAACTTCCACCGTATTTGCCAGGACGGTCAACCGCCGAAAGAAATTCGTGACCCAAATAGCCATGACAATGCTTAATATCTACAAAGTGAAAGCCCGCTTTTTGAGCCAGCACTGCCGCTTTTACGTAATCCTGAATCAGGTTGTCAATGTACTCATCGGATAAAATTGGGTAGTCGTCACCCAAACCAAATTTCGGATTCAGGACCGGATGCTTGTAGAGAATTCTGGGTTCCAGCTTGTGCAGATCATTCGGTTTACAAAACCGGCCCGAATGGGTCAGTTGCAGTCCTACCACAAAGTCTTCTGTTGTTCCAAATTTCTCCTGATGCTCGGTCATGAGCATTTGATACAGCTCCACAAAATCCGGGAAATTGGCCTCATTCATCATCAACTGATTCGGATTGGCCCTGCCTTCGTGATTCACCGCAACAGCCTCACAGCCAAACAGTAATTTGGCACCACTGATGGCAAAATGTTTCCACCTGCGTTTGGTATGGGCACTGGGCTTGCCATCCGTCAAGCCGTCCCAGCCCTCCATGGGTAAGATACACATCCGGTTTCCGATCACCGAACCGCTTTTGAGGTCTATTTTTTCAGCAAAAACAGAATCTGAGCCAGAACTCACCTCAGCGTGAAAAGGCATAGAAACATGGATTTCAGACAAATGATTTTCGAATTGTTCCGCAGTCTTCAGCTGGGCAATTCGTGGGTACTTCGGTTTATTTTTTAAGCTCATAGGTTTCTGTATTCGTCAATGCAATTGAAGAAAGCGTAGTCGGGTTGTTTTGAAATGAGACGACCTATCTGTATCGCCAGCTCACGCATATGATAATCTCCCCACATGCTGCTTTCATGACAGGCAATATTTTGACCCGCAGGTATGTTGTCCCATCCGTTTGGCTGGTGGTAAATGCTGTGAAGCAAGATTCCCTGATGGTGCGGCTCGGAAGAGATATAGGGCTCCTGCAACATGGTTTCGGCTGAGGTAAGACCTGCCTGCACATATCGCTTTTGACCGGTAAGTCTTCCAAGTCGAATTAATCCCTGTGCTGCAATGGCCGCAGCTGTGCTGTCAATAGGCTCAAATTCATTGTACGGGTCTGACTTCCGCAAGGTGTAATCACCCAGTTTGTACAATTGCGGAGCACCCGTATCCCAATACGGAATGCCATCCAGAGCTGTATTTTCAATGAAGAAATCACAGGTGGCTTTGGCTCCTTTAACAAGCACATCCAGCAGAGCCTGTTTGTCAATAATTCCTTCAAAAGCCGATTCAGGGAGTTTTTGCATCAACTCCAGTTCTTCAGCAAAACCGCAAATGGCCCAGGCTAGTCCGCGGGTCCAGGTAGTAAAACCGCTGAAACCCTGCTGGGCATTGGGAGCTCTGAAATTGCCGTCGTTGGTATTGAAAATACATTCATGGGCCGTTCTTCCCCAGATATCGTACGAATCCCGACCTTCGCCATAATAAACATTGTAGCGGGCTGTGGAAAGAATGTGTTTTATGCCCCGATCCAGCAGATTTATTGCTATGTCGTTTTCTCCTTTTAACCGGTGGCCCATTAAATGGCTGAGCATCAGAATTCTGACCGACCGGATGGTATCCACAAATAAGGAATGAGGGCCATTAAACGAATAGATATAGCCACCATCCACCGTTTTAGTCCATCGGGAAGCCTGAACCGCTCCGCTACTTTTTATGGCCAGTTCATAGAAATGTTGCTGCCAGTCATCTTGAGAAATTAGTCCCTCCTTCATAAACCGGAGCAGATTCCCGTAGGTGCTAATGTTATTGAAACCGTGATCATGAACTCCGATATGAGTAATATGAGGAGCCATCTTCTCCAGGGTATTTTTCCGTCCGATTTCAAGGAATTCTTCATCACCGGTAGCTTCGAATTGCAAGAGAGCCGAACCGTACTGAAAGCCTTCGGTCCATTCGGTCCATCCGCGTGAGGTGTATTTTCCATTTACGGTAAAAACCGGAGCTCCTTTTGAGGAATCGTACTCGTTTTCGATGGCCTTGATTTTCTGACCGGATAGCTGCCAGAAATCATTCAACAAGGACTTCAAATCTGAAGGGTCAAGGGTTTCTTTGACCTGCATGAGGAATAGGGTTTGGTGTACAAAAGCGTCTAAGCAATCGGTTGCTTTGACAAATATGGGCACTAATAAATAAAGAATTCCCCTATTTCGTATCCTTTACTATCTCTTTAATTTCTTTCAATCGGGCTTTTTGGCAGCAATTACTTCGATCTCAATGAATTTGGTCGGACTCACCAGAGTGGCTACACCCACAGTTGCTCTGACAGGTTTAGTTGGATTCTCCTCAGTGCCAAAGTATCGGCGGTAGGCTTTGTTCCACCCGGCGAAATCGTATTTGCCTGAACGTGAGTCGGGTGCAACAAAAACCTTCATGGAAAACACATCTGCAAGCATATAACCATTTTCTTCCAAGGTGTTCTTTATCTTTTTTAGAATGTCTTCTGCCTGGG
Organism: uncultured Cytophagaceae bacterium; assembly: GCA_966250325.1. Classification (GTDB taxonomy): domain Bacteria; phylum Bacteroidota; class Bacteroidia; order Cytophagales; family Spirosomataceae; genus Jiulongibacter. The sequence goes on from CBINGY010000075.1 coordinate 14,106, forward strand.
CTTCAGTATCGCCGTATTTTTCATAGTCGGTATCTGGCAATTCGGGCTTCAAAACGCCTGCCGTAAATCCGCTGGTATAGAAATACCGGTAAGCGGCGGGTATCTCAGCGGTACTGGCGATTAAAGACGTGGGGTTTCCGGTTCGAATAATCTCCTGAGCCTTACTTTTTACATACACAGCAGTCAGGATCCCGATTAAGAGTAGTATTCTTTGAATTTTAGCAATATTATATTTCATCTTTTTTTGATAAATGGTGTTAAATAATCTGAATGTTTAAATTTATACAAAATAAGATTTCTTGATTTCCGACCGCTCCAGAATTCTTTGAATAATTAAACATTTTATCAGATGAACAGAAGGAATTTCTTTCTCAAAGCAGGTGTGGTCGGTGCTTTGGCGGCTACGGAAGGATTACAAAGTTGTGTTTCCTACCCAAAACTCTATGGAGACCAGAGTTTTTATATCAACAAAGGCTACACGCCCATACCCAAACTCAAACTCTCCTCTGACCGGATCATCAAAGAAACCGTAGGCTTACGTCCGTTCCGAATCTCTGGCCCCCGCATGGAAAAAGAAATGCTGGGGAATAAGACCATCGTCCATAATTATGGTCATGGTGGTAGTGGATGGTCCCTCTCCTGGGGTACAGGGAATCAGGCCCGTGAGTTGGTTAAAACTACACCTTACAAAGAAGTGGCTCTTCTTGGCTGTGGTACGGTGGGGATTGCCACCGCCACGCTGCTACAGGAAAGTGGATATAAAGTGACCATCTACTCCAAAGATGTGCCGCCCAATGTCACATCTAACCTGGCCACAGGCACCTGGTCACCTTCTTCAAGGGTTTGCGACCGGGAAAAAGCGACTCCCGAATTTCAGAAACGCTGGGAAGAGGCTACCCGGTATTCCTTCCGACGCATGCAGATGATGCTGGGCGTGAATGATATTGTGGTTTGGGGTGACGAGTATAATGTGCGAAAGGATAAGCCATCGCAAAGTACGGCAGCCATGGCATCGGGTGGGGGAGAAGTATTTCATCTGGATGGCCTGGCTCCCGAATGGCGGCAACTTAGCTCTAAAGACCACCCTTTTCGGGCAGATTACGTACGCCGTCGCAGTAACATGATTTTTAACATCCCAAGCTACCTGAATTTTCATCTGAATAACTTCCTGCTTCGTGGTGGGAAACTTGAAATCAAGGAAATCAAAACGCTGGAAGACATTGATGCCTTACCCGAAATGGTGGTGGTCAACTGCATGGGCCTGGGTGCCGGAGAGGTTTTTAATGACCAAGAAGTTTACCCTATTTCCGGTCAGTTGGCCTGTCTGGTGCCTCAGACCGAGGTAAACTACAAGCTGGCCACACAGGGAGCCTATTTCATCACCCGGAAAGACGGCATTTACCTCGGTGGCACTGGCAAAGACAACAGCTGGGATACCACCCCCGACCGGGCCGCTACCGAGCAGTGGGTGAGTGTTTTGTCGGATTTGATGAAGGAGATGAAGGGGTAGGGTTTTATAGGTTGAAAGGATTATTGGACAGGGTCTTGAAAAAGGCTCTGTCTTTTTGTTTATGTTCAATTTTGTTAGTTTTAACACCAGAATATTTCGGTAAAAATGCTGGAATTCCATAACTCAACAATTCCCGGCTCTACTGAGGTTATTATAAGTTCCATGCAATCAAGAAAGAATGGAAGTAGCAAAATTTAATAAATCTGACCTGGGTAAGGTACTGTACGAAAGCCAACAGGCTGCAGATCAGGCTAAAAAACTGTTGGATGAAATGGGTGTAGCTTATTCTCTGGTTGAATGGCTTACAGTTAAACTATATTGCCAGCGGTTTGGCATTGAAAATACCGAAACGGTTAGTAATTGGATCAAAAGAGGAATTATACCATCAGAAAATATCAAAGAGGTGGAAGAGCTGAATGGGCTGAAGCTTATTAAGGCGATGGTTTATTATTAAAGCATAAAATTGAGTGAAAGACCTAGATAGAAAATACATGTGGGAGAAAGGAGGATCGTTTACTTTACTATGCATTAGTTTGATTTTTTTAAATTCATGCCAAGAATTTGCAAATGAAATTGAGATTAGAAACAACCATACATTTCTTAAATTTCCCTCTTATAGTACATTTTGCTCAATCGATGAACCAGAAATTGCAAATGTTGTAACGTTTAACATTACTATATCAAATCATAGTGACAGTAGTCTTTTGCTTCAGGGTAACTCTTTTTTGGATAAGAAAAGATCAAAAAGCAATTTTTATTTAATTCATAACAAGTTACTTACGGAATTGACTTTTATGGATAGGGAGGTGATTTTAGGTTCCGGTCAAACCGAGAATTTGATTCAGCTTTCTTTAGATATTCCAAATGAATACCATGTCAATTGTATAGATGAAGAATTGTACAGTATTCTGAAGGATAGTATATATTCTATTAGCCAAGATGGAGATTTGATTTATATTCCCAATAAGTTCGAATATGAAAAGTTTTCTAAAGCCGGGTTCAAAATCATTGATAACCCTATAGTAATTAGTAGAAAAGGGACAGTTTATTATGAGAAACAATATCTTCCATCTGGCCAGGAGGTTTACTTCGATTAATCTGGAAGTCTTAAAAGTTTGATTTCTTTCGCATTGTAGTGTCTCTGTTTGGGAAAACTGCTGGAAGAGTTAGGCTTAGGATATACTCTGGATGAATGGCTCATTGTTAAATGCTATTGCCAGTAGTTTGGTATTGAAAATACCGAAACGGTAAGCAACTGGATCAAAAGAGGAATTATACCACGGGAGAATATCAAAGAAGTGGAAGAATTGAATGGGCTGAAGCTTATTAAGGCGGTGGGGTATAAATATTTTGAAAGATTGAGTGAAAGACTTATGCATTTCTTAAGTCTTTGCAGACACTCTGCTTGCAGGAATTATCAAAATATACGTCGTCAGTATTCCAGAAGCAAATTGTAAAAGAGCCATTCATGAGCTTTAGACTGAAAGCTTCTGAGATGACGTTTGTATATAGTTAAACAGTAACAAAACCACTTTTCTCGGAAATTTAATACAAAATAATAAATGGAGAATAAAATAACGGCCAAAGAATTCAGAAATATACTACTTTTCCTGGTGCCAATTTTAATATTTACTTTGGTATATAATTGGATAATTAAACAAAGATTGGCCAGCTGTAATAGAGTGAATATTGGAATACTTACCCATTATCAAGTCAGTTTTGAGGGCAACAAATTACCGGTTATTAGTCATAAATTGAACGGGCAGATTTATTCTGGAATAGCTTCAATTAAACATAACAAAATAGGTGCCCGTTATTTTCTAAGATATCATTGCAACAACCCTAGTACCTTTAGAATAATAGAAAATATTTCGGTTCCTGATACGCTAAAATATATCCCAACAAATGGATGGAAAAAAGTGCCTTATGAGTTGGAAAGATATAAGAAAGTGATCCCATGAAAAAGACTAGAAAGATACTCCCAGAATTGCTAAACTTTAAAATTTTATGAAAAAGACAACACTTTTAATTTTAGCTGTTTTATTCTGTTCTCTTTTCC
>CBINGY010000076.1:0-17581 GCA_966250325.1 uncultured Cytophagaceae bacterium
CTCCTTTATAACGAATAAGTGGGCTATAAACAGTACGATAATTTTGAGCGGGCAACATTTTTTTGGATTCTATTCCAATGGCAGGCAACTGGCTCACAGCGTTTATTACAACTTAAATTCGAAGATTTCACTTGGAGCGAGCAGTAACCAGTCCAGAATTAACCCGGGTTTTGATCTGGATGATTTTCGTGTTTCTCCCTACAGCTCCAATCGCACTTTTTTTGGATCGTACAGGTTATCCAATCAGCAGTCTGTCATGCTGAATTACACCAGGCAGGAAACAGAAGACAGACGCGACCCATCCACTTTCCACTACAAAGAATCATTCAGTGATTTTTCACATAATCTCGATTTTAAAAAGTTTAAAAGCCAAACCCAGCTAAGGGTTGGAGCAGCTGAAAACCTTCTGGCCGAAACAGATAATTCCTCATCCCGTCTGGGTTACAGTGCTATGTTTCAGCCATCGGTAAAACTCTATAAGGATTTCTGGATTGGTTCATTTTTCCAGTATCAGCATACCAATAAGTTCTCCAGCCTGAATGAGTTGGAAGATTTATATTTTTATGGGGCAGATTTACGGGGGAATGTTTCCGAGAAGCTCAGTTTTTCATTCTCCTTCAGGAATAATTTCGCTCCGGATGAGCTCTTTGAACGAAGAAGTTTTCTAGATGCCTACCTCAACTGGGAGCATAGAAATAGTAAAGTGGAGTTCAGAGCAGGCAAAAGTTATCTCCCGGGAGTGGTGGCTTCCAATCAGAATACGCTATTTTTATCCTTGAGATTTACACGCAGACTTAATGTGCCGGTAAGAAAGAATAAAGATATTGGACATCTGAAAGGCCGCCTGAAGGGAGATGGCAATGCTCCGGTTTCCAATCAGATGATTCAGTTGGGTCAATATCGAACTGTCACTGATGAGCACGGGAATTTTTATTTTTCAAACCTGAAACCAGATCTTTATTACATTTCCTTGCCTACAGAAGCCATGCAACCAGGTCTAACTATGAAGGAATCAGCCATGAAACCGGTGCAGTTGGTATCAGACAGCGTTGCCTTTGTGGAGGTGGAGCTCATAAAAACAGGAGGAGTGGAGGGGAATATCAAATTCGAAATTGGAGATAAATACAGTGTTATTCTGAACCAGGAAACCTCACCTCAGGCAATGGTCAAACTATACGGTGATGATTTTCAGCTCATTACTTTATCCGGTAAAGATGGTTCGTTTTCCTTCAAAGATATACGCCCGGGGGAATACAAATTGATGGTTTCACTGATAAACGAGTCAACAGGTATGGAGGTAGTGGAGCAGGAACGCACCGTTGTAATCAAATCTGAAGAGCTTCACAGTGAATATTTTTTGGTAAGAAGTAATAAAAGAAAAGTAAAATTTACAGATCAGGAATTTAGACTATCCTCCACTAAATGAGGTACTTGATTTTCATATTACTCATTCAGTCGGTTTGCCGGGCACAGATTACCAGCAGTCTGAGTCTTACTTTGCCTGTGGTGGCTTTGGTTGACATTGAACCCAACAACACTGCGGTAGCATTAAGCGTTAATGCGAGTCCTGAAGCCGGCGATGCTCCGTCGGTGGCAAGTACAAACAGTACAAAATGGATCAATTTTACTTCGGCCGTTACACCTTCAGCCAGTAGGAATCTCACCGTACAGGTTTCAGGCACTTTACCTTCAGGAATCAATATCCTGTTAGGTACGGCCTCTTATGCCGGTACTGGTGCCGGAAGTTTAGGAACCCGGGTTCCCAGCATTGTATTGTCAAATTCACCTCAAAATATTATTACCAATATTGGCGGAGCCTTTACGGGCAATGGTACCGGTAATGGGTATAATCTAACCTACTCCTTGTCAATAAGCAATTTTGCTTTGGTAAAGCAGCAAACAGCGAGTTCAAACGTAATTTTCACACTAATTGACAACTGATGCGTTACCTGATCTTTTTGGTTTTTCTCCTCAGCTCGGGGATTACAAGGGCTCAGACCTGGTGGCTTACAGGTGACTGGAGCTCCTCGGTTTCATCGGGTACTTTATCAGAAGCAGGAAACGACTATTCAGGAAGTATCAGCTCAGCCAGTAATCAGATTTTGGTATCATTCTACAATCTAATTAATAACAGAACCTACCTTGTTTACGCATACAGGGTTGATAGTCAATGGGATAGTGGTCTTACCCTAAGCGTGGAACGAACGGGAATTGGCACCCCTTCGGGCATTAGTAATCCGGATATTACGTACGTTGGTGGATCTCCTCCTATTCAGATAACAAGTACGAATTCGCTGTTGTGGTATATTACTAACAGGCGTGGAAGAAATATTGCGAACATCCCAATGCAATATACGATCAGTGGTATTTCTGTTTTAAGACCAGCCAGAACGTATTCAACCACAGTTTATTACACGGCGTATCAGCAATAGAGCTGGTTTTTGAAAATGACGATGGTATAATGGATTTGCAAAGGATATTTTAAACCTGTCTATTAAGCAATAAGTTGGTTGGTGTTAAGAATCCGAAGAATGTATGAGTTTAAGGTTTTGAACGTACACCCTAAAAATCTTACTTTTAGTTAAGTTTAGCCAGAGAATGCGAATTATATTTATTCTCACCTTATTGTTCTCTATTACAGATTCCAGTGCTCAATCCATTAGTATTGTAGGAACCTGGAGTGTAAATATTGCTTCAAATACCCTATCAGAAGCCGGAACCGATTATGGCGGGACAGTCACCTCATCACCTTCTCAATCATTTATTAGTCTTTCCGGCCTTGCCTGGCTTGGGTCATACAGTGTATCTGTACGCAAAACGGATGTCATCTGGGATAGTTCGCTCAGTCTGAAAGTAAGAAGAACCGGAACGGGAACGTTCACCGGTTGGTCAAGCAGCATTACAGGTGGCGAGACTTTTATTACCCTTACCAATGTTAATCAAACTTTCTTTACCGGATCAAATTTCATTAATACAGTACGAAATAACATTCCAATCCAATATGAAATAGGTGGCATCTCCGTGCTATTGCCAGTAAGATCCTATTCCACCACGGTTGTGTATACCGTTAGTAATTGATCTTTTAATAAGCTTTGCCAGAGATAGAAAGTATCCTGAGTCTACCTGTTTTGTCCATTACTTAGGGTAGGATTTTGATTCAGGTATAAGCAAATCTTTCAAAGCGTTATGTGCTGGTAATTGCCTTTGTAGGAGAACCCCAGAGTAATACTAACGAGAATAGTGGAGGCAGCCATATCCGGAGCATACGGATGAATGATTCAGCTTTTTCAGCGGGGGTAAAGTATTGGAAGACAACCTGTGTTACACTATGCGATGCTGCAAGGAATCTGAGGTCTGAATAAAATGAAACCCGGAGCCTGCGGCCTCGGGTTTTTATAACCTAGGATTGAACAGAAATTATATCTTCAGTTTTTGACCCACCCGCACATCGCTGTTGGTCAGTCCATTCATTTTCTTGAGTTCGTCTACAGAGTAACCAAATCTTTGTGATATGTTCCAGAGGGTATCGCCACGTTGAACTGTGTACATCTTCAGATCATCACTGCGTTTTGAAGGGGTAGTTTCGTACACTTTTTCAGTTACAGTGGTGTAATACATCAGCTTTTGACCCTTCATAATTTTGGATGACTGAAGATTATTCCAGTTTTTGAGGTCTTTGATTGTCGTATGATACTTGTTCGCTATTTGAGTAAGGTTATCACCTCTGCCAACCGTATGGTAACGTTTTACCTGTTTGGTTATCGACTTTGAAGCTTTAGGAGAGGCGGCAGCGACTGTTTTCACGGGTTGTGCAGTTGTTTCCTCCACATCTTCCGTTTCTGTAGAAGATTCTTCAGCATTGGCAGTGAGCACTTTCACATTGTTACGCTGAGGAGTAGTCACATTTTTTGCAAGCGTGGTTTTAACTTCAGGTGCGGCAGATGGTTCGGTGTTGAGTTCATCGTATACTTTCACCGCATCTTTCTGATAGATTACCAGACGCTGCCCTTTCATTACCGTGTTTGAGCGAAGATTGTTCCAGCGTTTCACATCGCTGATTCGCACATTGTAATTATCAGCAATCTTACCCAGATAATCGCCGCTTCGAACGGTGTGGTATTTTTTGATTTCCTTATGCTCTATGTGATAGGAACCTTTTTTATCTTCCTGAGCCAGCATAACCTCGGGAGTAGGAGAGGTTATAATACAGGCTGAATCAAGAATACATTTTTTGTTTTGTTCAAAATAGGCATAGTTGATAACCGGAACTTTTATCTCTATACTTCTGGCATGAGACGGAAGTTCGTTGGCTGTGAGATGGGGATTGAGCAATTTCAGTGTCTCAAACTCCATATAACTCAGCTTTGCGAAAGACTCCAGATTCAACGGGCCATCAAGCAACAGATTTTCTGTCTGCATCGGGAGAATGGTACGATTGGGGTCAGCGAAAATACCATGCTCAGAGGCATAATTCATCAGATAATGCAACGCTTCCCATTGAGGTACATAGGCCCGTGTATCAGGATGAATGTAGTTATGTAAGGACCAATAGTCTGATTCTCCGGAGCTGCGAATGGCTCGGCGTATGCGTCCCGGGCCGGTATTGTAAGCCGCCAGAGCCAGTTCCCAATCGTCAAACTGGCGATAAAGATTGGTAAGGTATCTGAAAGAGGCATCTGTAGATTTCTCTATATGTCTGCGTTCATCCATATAATCTGTAATCCGGAGTCCGTACTCTTTACCTGTGTAAGACATAAACTGCCATAAACCCACAGCTTTTGCTCTGGAAACGGCGTTGGGATTAAGCCCTGATTCCAATAAGGAGAGGTATTTCATCTCATCCGGGATATTGTGCTTTGCCAGATATTTTTCAAAAACCGGGAAGTAGAATTCTTTTTTCTCCAGCATCTCTTTTACAAAAGATGGTCTTTTCAGTAGAAAATAGTCCAGATATTTCCTCACATGCTCATTATAGGGCATGGGCATGATGTTTTCCAGTTTTTTGAAACGTTGAGAAACCAGTTCGTCATCAACAGGAATAATCTGAAAGACTTTGCTATCCCGCACATCGGTTACGGTAATAGAAGCCTGAACAGGTTCTTTGACGGTTTCAACGGAGGGAGCTGCTCCGGAAGTTTTCTGGCCAATAGTAAGCGATTCTACTTCTCTTACGGCAGGAACATTGTCCTGAGCAGAGGTGAGGTTAGGCAATACAAGGGCGGCGGCTGTAACTAAGCCAAAAAGGTTTTTTAAGGACATAAAGTTTGAAGGTTTTCGGTCCGTAGCGACATTGATATTAGGAAGCTTTCTTCAAAAGTATAACGCAACTTTGTAAAAATCAACACTGAACAGGTTCTAAACGACGAATTCCCCGAAATTTGTGCCTTATAATTCGAAATTTGTCTAAACTCCTACAAAAATGCCCTGCATTTCATTTGAAATGCAGGGCATTTTTCAGGTAAGATTTGATCTGTCCGATCTTATTCTTCGCTGCTGGCTGCTTTTTCGATGTTTTCTTTTACATCTTTTGTGGCATCCTTAAATTCCTTGATGCCTTTACCCAGTCCGCGGGCAAGTTCAGGTAGCTTTTTAGCTCCGAAAAACAATAGTACAACGAAAAGAATAACGAATATTTCAGTACCCCCCAGATTTCCCAAGAACAATAATGTCAGCAATTCCATGTCAGTATTTCTTTAATATAGTATAAACAAAGGTATAAAAAAACGTACGAATTAACAGGAAAATAACGCTCAATTCAAATCTTTATTGATTTTCCAAAGCTCATACTTTTCTATCTCTTCACTCACCGTTTTCAAAACAAAGGTGAGTAAAGCTACGTCATCTGCATAGCCAAGGATCGGTAAAATGTCTGGCAGGAGGTCTAAGGGCAAAAGAAAATAGACCAGACTGGCAATCATTATGACCAAATTCTTTAATTCCACATCCCGGTACTCTCCTGAGGCATACGACTTAAGCAAACTGCCCATGGTGGTGATCTTGACACGAATGAGGTCAAAAACTCCCCCCATACCCAATTCCTGTGTTTTGTGAAGAACATTTCTGAGCAGATTAAGCAGGCTGGCCGAATTCCGGGAAATGCGACCGGCTTTTCCGAGTGAACTTCTGAAAAATACGGAACTGAGAATACGTTGAAGAAGGTCTTGTTCCTGATTCTCTTTGGATGCCATGGGCTGTTAAGATTTTAAACGGTGTCAAATAACAAAAATCGCCTGTTTTTCACAAAAATAGGGTCGATTTGGTTTGGTTTCGGGTCTATCCCACAATAATTTTGTCGTCCCTACAAGAACGAATTTCTTTTAACACAAAATACATCAAAATATGAAAGTAACAGTAATAGGTGCAGGAGCCGTGGGAGCTACCGCTGCCGATGTGATTGCCCGCAGAGAGGTGGCAGATGAGGTGGTGGTGCTTGATATCAAGGAAGGCTATGCAGAGGGTAAGGCCATGGACCTTATGCAAACGGCATCGCTGGAAGGATTCGACACCCGCATTATCGGATCTACGAATGACTACGACAAAACCGCAAAATCTGATGTGATTGTGGTTACTTCCGGTATTCCACGTAAACCAGGGATGACTCGCGAAGAACTTATCGGTATTAATGCTGGTATTGTTCGTACCGTGGTAACCAATGCCCTGAAAGTTTCACCTAAGGCTGTAGTGGTGATCGTATCAAACCCGATGGATACGATGACCTATCTCACGTATCAGATTGCTCAGGAGCTGGGAATCAGCAAGAAGCGGGTAATCGGAATGGGAGGAGCTCTTGATTCTTCGCGTTTCCGTTACCGTCTGGGAGAGGCTATGGGCGTTTCTCAGAATGACCTGCACGGAATGGTAATCGGCGGACATGGCGATACCACGATGATTCCTTTGACCCGTCTGGCTACCTGGAACGGTATCCCGGTTTCACGTTTCTTAAGTGCAGAATCTCTGGAAGATGTGAAAAAGAAAACTATGGTGGGGGGGGCTACCCTTACCGGCTTGCTCGGAACCTCGGCCTGGTATGCACCAGGAGCGGCAATCTGCCAGGTAGTGGAAGCTATTCTTCGTGATGAGCAAAAGATTATCCCTTCATGCGTTTACCTCAATGGTGAATACGGACAGAAGGATATCTGCATCGGTGTGCCTGTGGTGATCGGTCGTGGCGGATGGCAGAAAATTATTAATGTGCGTCTGAGCAACGAAGAAAAAGAAGCCTTTGAAAAATCTGCAGAAGCGGTTCGTAGCATGAACTCCGCTCTGGCCGGATTGTAATACGTAATACCCGTGGTTTTTGCTCCCTGAAGGGGAAAGCCACGGGTTTTTTATATCCGGATCGTCCTAAAATGCATAATTCGGCCCAATCCGGCCAAACTATTCTCCCCAGGCCGTCAAAACCAGCGTACGCCCTGAATCCTGATTTCGGTGCTCACACAAGTAAATCCCTTGCCAGGTACCCAGATTAAGTTTTCCGCGGGTAATGGGAATCTGTACCGAGCTGCCAAGGATTGAAGCTTTGAGATGAGCCGGCATATCATCACTCCCTTCATAGTTATGCTCATAATAAGGAGCATTTTCGGGCACCATTATATTGAAATGCCTCTCAAAATCTCCACGGACCGTGGGATCCCAGTTTTCATTGAGTGTTAAGGAAGCGGAAGTATGTTTGATGAAAACCTGAAGTATTCCAGCATTTATTTCCCGAATTTCCGGAAGTTGAGCCGTCACCCGATCCGTAATAAGATGAAATCCTCTTCGAAATGCGGGCAGACGTATTTCTCTCTGAATCCAGTTCATTCCTTGATAAATTCAAGCACCGTTTCCACAAACTCTTTGGGTCGCGTGGCGTGAACCCAATGATTGGCTCCGTCAATAGTCACCATTCTGGCCTGAGGGTAGCCTTTTTTGATTTGGCTGAAATCCTCATCGGTAATATAGGATGACTCAGAACCACGGATAAAAAGAACGGGCTTGTCAATGAGCCTTTCACTCTCAATTTCGGCACCCACCTGATAAATTTCTTTGGTAATTACAGGAACGTTGATTCTCCAGTCAAAACCTCCTTCGTCGGTTCGGTAAATGTTTTTCAGAATGAACTGTCGTTCACCAAAATCAGAAACATAATCTGAGAAAATGTCTTCGGCTTCTTTCCTGCTTTGGATAGATTGTATAGGTATGGCCCCTAATCCGTCTATGATGTGCTGGTGATGGGTGGGATAGAAACGGGGTGCTATATCTACCACAATAAGTTTTTCGAAGTTATCTGAGAGCTGAGCAAACTGCATGACCGTTTTCCCTCCCATCGAATGCCCCATTATCACCGGGTTCCGCAGGTTCTGTTGTTCCAGGAACCCTATCAGATCCCGGGCCATTACCTCATAATTAAATTCAGAAGCGTGAGGCGACTGACCGTGATTCCGTGCATCCAGCATATATACGGCCAGGTTATGCTCTGCCAGTGTCTTTGAAACCGTATATAAATTATCGGATGACCCAAACACTCCGTGAAGTATGACCAGAGGTTTTCCTTCACCTATTTTCCTGAAAAAGAGATTCATTAGCCGTTTATCATTTTTTTATTGAGCCTCAAAAATAAAATAAACATATTGAAAGTTTAATTGTGAAAGCTGTTACCTATGAACCCGTATTTATTGATCAGGCAATTTTTTGTGTCCGAAAAGGAGGTGCTTGGTAAACCTTACAACGAGGTTGAGCATTCAGAATCTGAGCCTCCTTTTACCCCCGAAGCACCTCAGACTTACAGCCCGGTACCTTCAATGGTCTCCGGTAGTTCATCTGCTTCAAAAACAGACCTGTCGCTTCCTGTTTGGCTGGCTGATGAAGATGCTCTACGGGATGAAGGGGTGATTTTCGGTTTAACGGATGCACATGCCGAAGAGAAGGTGCGGATTATCGAAGCCATCTTCGCAGAGAAAGTAGCTTCTAACCAGAAGAAAGTAGAACTTCTTTCTGAGAAAATAGGGGAGCTCAATCTCAAACTGGGTCAGTATGAAGAACAGCTGCAAACTAAATCTGCAAAAGCCTTAACGTATTCTCAGGCAGAAAAGGAGACCCATCAGTTACCAAGAGCTTTGGTGAGCCTGTTATTATCCGGCGTAATGGCACTGGGTAACTTTTTTCTTATTGACAGCGTTTTTGTGACAGCCTTTCCGGAGTATCATTATTTGGTTTCAGCAGGAGTATTTCTGGCAGGCATGTTTACCTTGTTTTCCGGAATTTCAGTGCTTCATTATTCAGAAGAAAGCCACAGTCCGGTTCAGTGGCTACGTGAACTGGCACTTCCGGTTTCGGCTTCCGTATTTGTCTGGAGTATAGCTTTAAGCTCAATGAGTGGCTTCCGGGCTTTTGGGCTGTTTCTTTTTGTTCTCTCTCTTTTCCTTTATTCAGGTAAGCTTTTCCTCGAAAATCTGGTTGAAGCCCGAAACGACTTCTCTGCCTGGCTCCAAAATCAGAGAATTGATGCCGATCTTAAGAAGTCGGTAGGTAATCTGGAAGATGATATGGAACAGATAAAGGAAAAGATGGATGAGATACGACTTGAAAAATGGAAAATAATACCGGAATTAAGCGAAGCCGAAGGCAGAATAAATCAGATGTTAAGTCAGCGTGATTCACTCATTCACCTTTTTCAGAGCGAGTTCAAACTGGCCCGTTCATACCGCGAAAAATTAACACAGTCACAGATTAAACGAATCGTTGAATAATGGAAGCTCAGGATTTTCAGAAAGGTTTTGAAAACGGAATGGATGGTATAGATACCTCCCATTTCGAAGGTTATGTAAATGCCGAAACAGAGCAGGGCTGGCTTTTTAGCAGGCTTGATGGAAATAAGGAGCGAATGGCAGAACTTGACCGCCAGATGGCTGCGTATAAAACCGAGCAGCAGCCCTTATTCGCCCAATTGTCAAAAGAAGAGGCTCAGTTGAGTCATGTTCGTCGGGAAATTGACCTGGAAGCAGGGGAGAAAGCCCGGTTTAAAGACGAAATAGCAGATATGGAGGAAGAGAAAAAAGAAAAGAAAACCCCCTATGCCTTACTGGCAGGAATCCTTTATCTGCTGGCAGGTATTGCTTTTGTAGCCGGTGATCTGATCATTTCGCATGAAATCGTGGCCTATGCACTAAACATCCGGAACAATTTTGAAGCCTGGGCCTTTGCCATAGGCCTGGCCAGTTTATCCATTCTTCTGAAGCCTGCCTACGAAAGGCTTATCGAGCAGCCTTACCTGGCCGGTACGGGCAAAAAGATGTATTCGGTTTTTCAAACGGTACTCCTGGTAATTGCGGTAGGCACCATGGTGGTTTTGGGTTGGTTCAGGTATGAAGCTTACCGCACAGATAAGCTGAAAGAAGGAATTAACCGGCAGATTAAATCACTGCAACTGGAGAGCACACCAGTAGACCCCTCTGTACCGGTCAATGATACGGCACTCTTACAGAAAATTGACCAGAAGCTGCAGGAGTATGACAAGCTCAACCTGGATTTGGTCAATAGCCCATGGGCCATGCTTTCCTTTATTTTGAGCGGGGTTTTATTTGCCATTGCCGGAGCCATCTGTCTTGGAATTGCATTTCCCATTCTTCAAACTTACTGGCAGCGTGGAATCCAGCTAAATCCTCCCATACGAAGCCGCAGAAGGAAAATCCGCAAAAAGGATCAGTTACTGGCCGGTCTCAGAAAGCAGGAAAGTGAATTACTAGCAAATGTGAATGAGCTCACCAACCGCTCCCGATTACTTGGTGAATGGTCTTCTTTTACGGAGGAGAAAAAAGAACTTACCCGGGAGAACAAGGAAATTCTTGAGCTGTTGAGACTGGCTCAGACCCGATCCAGAGTAAGCACATTCGCAGAGGGTCATGCAAAGGGTGAAAGAAACCGAGAAGCCATGTCTGACGAGGAATACGAAGCCTATCGTAAACACGTTCTGGGAGGTCTGAAAAAAGAGCAGACCGAAAGAATCTCACGGAATACGGGCCTAAGACCCCATCAGGCCCTACGAAAAGTCATTTCGGAGAATTTCGGGGAGAATTGATGGTCAAAGACCTCGTTTTCGTCTAATGCATTTAGGAGCTTTGCCTTACTGAAGTTAACTTGCTTGCCCTATTGTAATCAAACTACCTGAATGAAAAACCGTTTTGTTTACCTGTACCTTGCAGGTCCGCTCACGTTTGTATCTGTTGCCATGTGGCAGTGCCGAAAACCGGTCACTACAGCATCAAATACCGTGGCTACTACCTCTTCTGCCCCAAAATCAGAAAGCTATAAACTGGATGAAAAAGGCTGGACCATTGTGGAGCTTCCAGAGGCGTATGACAGCACCATGGCGTATTGGAAAGGCATTGATGCTTCCCCCAAACCGCCGGTATTACCGCTTTCACCAGAAGAGCAGAAAAAGAAGTTTGTATTAATGGATGGCTATGAAATGAATCCTGTACTCACGGAGCCTCAGATTCAGCAGCCGGGTGCTATTTCCTTTGATGGCAATGGCCGAATGTATGTACTGGAGCTCAGAAGTTACATGTTAACTGCCGATTCAGACCATACCCTGGACCCTATTTCGGGAATATCCAGATGGGAAGATAAAGACAACGATGGCGTCTATGAAACAGGCGGAATGTTCGTTGACCACCTGGTTTTTCCACGTTTTGTACTTCCTTTCGGGCCGGATTGCATCCTCACCATGGAGTCAAATCAGAACGTGGTTTATAAATACACGGACACCGATGGAGATGGGAAAGCGGATAAAAAAGAGTTTTTCTGCGATGATTTCGGTCGCTCAGGGAATGTGGAGCATCAGCAGGCATTTCTTTATTGGGGAATGGATAACTGGCTTTACAGCACCATTAATCCGTTTCGCGTAAGATGGACTCCAAACGGAGTGATTCGGGAAGCCACAGGGTCAAACCATGCCCAGTGGGGAATCTCGCATGATGATGACGGGAAACTCTGGTTTCAGGGAGGTTCAAACGGAATACCGTCCTATTTTCAGTTTCCCATTCATTATGGAGATTATGTGGTGAAGGAGGGAAATTTTGAAACAGGTTTTGAAGAGCCCTGGGGAGCACCCACGCTTCTGGCCGATGTGCAGCCGGGTATGCGGGCGGTTCGCCAGCCAGATGGCTCTCTCAATCAGGTTACAGGAGCTGCCGGAAACGACGTTTACAGAGGTGACAGACTGCCGAAGGAGTTGTATGGGGAATATTTCTACGGAGAGCCTGTGGCCAGGATCGTTCGCCGGATTACCCAACGAAAAATAGAAGGACTTACTCAGCTGAGTAATGTCTATCAGGAAAATAAAGCCGAATTTATACGGTCAAATGACCCGCTGTTCAGACCTGTGGATATGACTACCGCTCCAGATGGCAGTATGTACATTACCGACATGTACCATGGAATTATCCAGGAAGGAGAGTGGGCTGGTAAAGGGTCATATCTCCGGGTGAAAATTGAGCAGTATCAGCTGGATAAAGTAATTCAATTGGGACGTATCTGGAGACTTACGCATCAGGACTTTAAACGGGATATGAAGCAACCTCGTATGTACGAAGAGACTTCTGCTCAATTAATAAAGCACCTGGAACATCCCAATGGCTGGTGGAGAGACATGGCTCAGCAGATTCTGGTACAGCGTAGAGATAAATCGGTGGTGCCGGCTTTGGAAGCTATGGCCCGCTCGCACAAACAGCTGGAACCTCGCTTTCATGCCTTGTGGGTACTTGAAGGAATTGACGGTTTAAAGCCTGAACTTGTTAAGGAACTGATGAAAGACCCTCATTTCCGGATGAGAAATGTGGCCATGTGGGTTTCTGAAACGCTTTATAAAAATGGTGATAAGTCGTTTGATGAGGAGTATAAAAGATTAATGCGGGATAATAACGACGAGGTAGTGATGCGGGCCATGATGACTGCCAAAATGCTTAAAGTACCAGGAACAGAAGAAGCGGTTAAAGATGTAATGGCCCAACGTTCGGGCAGAGGAATTCAACTGGTAGGTAAACAAATTCTGGAGCCTCCGGTAGTTCATGCTTTTTTTGGAAGGTCAAACCCGAATCACAGCGATGAAGAGAAGGCTTTGATTGCAGAAGGCCAGAAAATTTATACCGAGCTGTGTTCGCAATGTCACGGGTTAGATGGCCGCGGTACCCCTGCCGGTAACGACCTCATGGCCCCTTCATTTGTAGGAAATGAAAACCTGCGTTCTCATCCCGATTACGTCATCAAGGCTATTCTGAGGGGTGTTACCGGGGATATTGAAGGAAAGAGTTATGCGGGAGTGGTGATGGTTCCTATGGCCCAGAATACCGATGAGTGGGTGGCACAGGTGGCTTCCTTTATCCGGGCAGGATTTGAAAATGAGGCTTCTCCGGTTTCGGTAGAAGAGGTAAAGCGGGTACGTGCCGCCACAGAAAATCAAAAACAGCCTTATCAGTACAAAAACTTAAAGGCATCTGTTCCTGCAGAGATTATGTATGACGAAAGCTGGAAAGTAACCGCCAGTCATTCCGAACCCATCCGCAAAGGAGGTACAGGAAAACCAGACGGTGCATTTACGTTTGAGGGTTGGACCACCGGCGTTCCGCAGAGTGCAGATATGTATTTTATGGTGGAGTTTCCTGCCAGAACTTCTGTGGCCGAGGTTCAGTTTAAGTCGCGTGACCTGCGTCAGGGGTCTTTCAGAGAGCGTTTGCCTTCGTTGAAAACCAACCCGCGTCATTTAATAATTGAGTATTCAGATGACGGCAAAAAGTGGAAAAAAGCCTGGGAAGGCGAAACGGGTAAATCGCCTAATGCCATTGTGTTCAGTAATTCCGTTCAGGGAAGGTATCTACGGTTCAGACAAACAGGAACTGATGAAAAAGCTCCCTGGATTATGGAAAGCATGAAACTTTTCGGATTTGGGAATGGGGTTTAAACGCCAAAGCGTTTGAAACAAAAAGGCTTACTTTCTCAGGAAGTAAGCCTTTTTCTTTTCTACCCAATAAATGGTAATGTCGGCCTATTTTCCGGAGTTAGTTCTTAATCCGATACCTAATTCCTCCATTTGTTTATCTGCGATAGGTGAAGGCGAATCAATCATCACATCGCGGCCACTGTTATTTTTTGGGAATGCGATATAATCCCGGATACTGTCTGAACCACCAAACAAAGAAACCAGACGGTCAAACCCAAAGGCTAAGCCCGCATGAGGAGGGGCACCGTATTCAAAGGCGTTCATCAGGAAACCAAACTGAGCTTCCGCTTCTTCTTTCGTGAAACCAAGCAGGTCAAACATACGTTGCTGCAGCCCTCTTTCGTAGATACGCACCGAGCCACCACCTACTTCGGTTCCGTTAATGACCATGTCGTAGGCATTGGCACGCACTTTTCTGGGGTCTGTATCAATCAAAGAAATATCCTCAGGTTTTGGACTCGTGAACGGGTGGTGCATGGCAAACCAGCGTTGTTCTTCTTCACCGTATTCTAGTAAGGGGAAATCCAGCACCCAGAGTACTTTATAGTCATCCGGGTTTCTCAATCCTAAACGGCTTCCCATTTCCAGGCGTAGTTCGTTCAGCTGTTTACGGGTTTTGTCGGCGTCTCCGGCAAGAATCAGCAGGAGGTCGCCCGGTTTGGCTTCTAATTTCTCAGCCACAGTCTTCAGTTGCTCTTCTGTATAGAACTTGTCAACGGAAGACTTAATGCTTCCATCTTCATTGTAGCGGATATATACCAATCCTTTAGCTCCTATCTGCGGTCTTTTTACCCAATCTGTAAGCTGGTCAATTTCTTTTCGCGTATAGGAGGCACAGCCGCTCGCACTGATGCCCACCACCAGTTCGGCAGCATCAAAAACGGAAAAACCTTTTTGCTGAAGTTCCTCATTAAGCTCCACAAATTTCATCTCAAACCGGGTATCAGGTTTATCCGAACCGTAATATTTCATCGCATCGGCATAACTCATGCGAGGTACCTCTGCAAGTTCAATTCCCTTTACTGTTTTAAATAAATGACGGATTAGGCCTTCAAACATGTTGAGTACGTCTTCCTGCGTTACAAAAGACATCTCACAGTCGATCTGAGTAAACTCCGGCTGGCGATCGGCCCGTAAGTCTTCATCCCGGAAACATTTCACGATCTGATAATACCGGTCAAAACCAGAGACCATGAGTAACTGTTTGAAGGTTTGGGGAGACTGCGGCAGGGCATAAAACTCGCCTTGGTTCATCCGGCTTGGCACTACAAAATCACGGGCACCTTCCGGAGTTGATTTAATTAAAACAGGTGTTTCTACTTCAATGAAATGGTGATCATCCAGATACGCCCGGGTAAATCTGGCTACCTGATGCCTCAGTTGGAGCTTTTCCCGTACGGTATTCCTTCTTAAATCAAGATACCTGTACTTAAGACGCAGCTCATCACCACCATCTGTTTCGTCCTCAATCAGGAATGGAGGCAATTTGGCCGGGTTAAGCAAGGTGAATTCTTCGACAAACAGTTCGATAGCACCCGTAGCTATTTTTTCATTTTTGGCTTCCCGCTCTTTCACCGTGCCTTTCACCTGAATCACGAACTCTCTGCCTGCTTTTCGTAACTGCTCCAACACTAACGTAGAGCTAAGGCCTTCTTCTGCAATAAGCTGTGTAATTCCATAACGATCACGCAGGTCAAGCCAGATCATGCCCCCTTTATCCCGGGATTTTTGAACCCAGCCGCTAAGGGTAACCTGTTTGCCTACATCAGAAATTCGTAACTCACCGCAAGTATGTGATCGAAGCATTGATTTGTTTGTGATTTTTGAGGTGTAAAATTAGCTAATTGCCAGAAATACGGGACTACCCATTAACTTTTTAGTTCCTGCTCAATCTGACTTTTGGCCAGATCCACTACTTCCTGCGGGGTTTTTCCGGTGGGGTCAATGGGTGTAAGAGAAGTAAAATACAATTTGGTAAAAGCCCTTAGAGGGAAAATGCCGGAAGGGTTAAATCTGGCTGTATTTTTTATGGCAAGCGGTACCACCAGAGCATCGGGACATCGCTTAATGAGGGTAGCCACTCCACCCACCTGAAAGTCCTTCAGTTGTCCGGTTCGCGATCGGGTACCTTCCGGGAAAATGGCCGCAGAAAAATTATTTTCACTGATGTATTTGCCCAGACGGGCAATTTCAATAATGGCCGATTTGCCGTCATTCCGATCAATTAAAGCGGCCTTACCCACTCTTAAATTATAGGAAATACTTGGGATTCCTTTGGCCAGTTCTTTCTTGGATACAAATAGCGGGGTGTATTTTCTCCAATACCAGATAATGCCGGGGATGTCAAACATGCTCTGGTGATTTGCGATAAAAATGAGGGGTCTGCCGGAAGGAAGCGGCGTTTGGAAACGGGCCTTTACGGTGCTACCGGTAAGAAGCCATCCTTTAACAATGAAAAAATTGAGAGCATTCACCGATTTCTGATGCAGCCGATTGCCTCCTAGGGTGTAACAAAGCCACTGGATGCCATGAAAAACAACCAGCAAAATGCCGAAATAAACCATAAATACGGTACTCAGCAGATAGTCAATAATTTTTCTCACGTTCTGGTATTCGAATGAAATTGCAAAGGTAGAAGATTGACCCACAACAGGTATATTTTTCTGCACCCACAGAATACCCGCCCTTTATTCTTTAACTTTGTCGCAGAAATTTTTGAAGCAAACTTTAGTTATGATACAATTGCCGGCAAGCAGAAAGGAAGTAATGACATACATCGGTCAGGGAATTAACCAGCTGGTGGATGAATATCTGAAGCCTATAGATACCAACTGGCAGCCAAGTGATTATTTGCCCGATTCCACATCAGATAACTTTGCAAGTGAAGTGAAATTACTTCAGGAGTCTTGCCGGGAGCTTCCCTACGATTATATCGCGGTGCTAATCGGCGATACCATTACCGAGGAAGCCCTGCCCACTTATGAGAGCTGGCTAATGTCTGTAGAGGGCATTAATCAGTTAGAGGAGCCCGGTGGATGGAGCAAATGGGTACGCTGGTGGACAGCCGAAGAGAACCGTCATGGCGACCTGCTAAATAAATATTTGTATCTGTCTGGTCGGGTAAATATGAGAGCTATGGAGACTTCTACTCAATACCTCATTGCCGATGGATTTGATATAGGCACCGGCACAGATCCTTATCGAAATTTCATTTACACCTCGTTTCAGGAACTGGCCACCAATATCTCGCACCGCAGAACCGCTACGCTCTCCAAAAGCTTTGGAAACAACATGCTTTCTAAAATTTGCGGAACTATTGCCTCGGATGAAATGCGTCATTACAAGGCGTATAAAACTTTTGTAAGCAGGATTTTTGAGGTAGATCCTTCTGAAATGATGCTGGCACTGGAGGATATGATGCGTAAGAAAATCGTGATGCCGGCACATTTTCTACGTGAAACTGGTGTGAAAATAGGAGAGACATTTTCTCACTTCTCGGATGCCGCTCAGCGTCTGGGAGTTTACACCACCATGGACTACATTGAAATTCTGGATAGCCTGCTGGTAGATTGGGAAGTGGGCGATCGAAAAGGCCTTAACGAAACT
>CBINGY010000077.1:0-16720 GCA_966250325.1 uncultured Cytophagaceae bacterium
TACGCTCTGTAAGGCCATGCAGATTGTAATGTGGTTTCCAGCCCCAGTCTTCTCTGGCATAACTGTCTTCGATATAACCCGGCCAGGAATCGGCTATCTGCTGGCGGAAATCGGGTTTATAATTAATCTGAAAATCCGGCAAAAAGGTTCTGATTTCCGAAGTCAATTCCGCCGGGGTAAAGCTCAGTCCGGATAAATTATACGATGTTCTGACACTGATTTTATCTGAAGGAGCTTCCATAAGTTCTATGGTAGCACGTATGGCATCATCCATATAAATCATAGGCAATAAGGTATCTGCCGCCAGAAAACAGTCGAAAGTCTCACCCGCCAGGGCCTTGAGAAAAATATCAACGGCATAATCGGTGGTACCACCGCCCGGCAGAGACTGATACCCGATAACCCCCGGATAACGCAGCGATCGTACATCGAGGCCGTATTTATTGAAATAATACTGGCACCAGTTTTCCCCGGCTGCTTTGCTCATACCGTAAACCGTGGATGGATTCAGCAAGCTGGTCTGAGCTCCTGTTTTCATCGGTAAACCCGGCCCGAAAACCGCGATAGAACTTGGATAAAATACCCGCTGAATCCTTTCCTGACGAGCTACTTCTAGTACATTGAGCAGGGCTTTCATATTGATATCCCAGGTTCGTAGGGGATCGCTCTCGCCTTTGGCCGAAAGGATGGCCGCCAAATGATAAATCTGACTTATTTCGTGCTTCGTTACCACCTGCCGCAGCTGCTCAAACTTAGTGGCATCCAGAAGCTCAAAAGTTCCCCGGGTTTTCTCGTCCCTAAAAAGATCTGACGCCACCACATGCTCCCTGCCATACTTTAGGCGTAAAGCAGGGATCAACACCGAACCCAGCTGACCGTTTGCACCAATAACCAAAATCCGGGGATTTTTCATCTTCTGAGTTTTTATGAATGAAGTGTAATTTACTAGACAAAGTTACAAACCGTATCTTTTTAAAGACCTATTCCATTCAAAGTCCATTAAAATAGCTTCACAATTTACATAACGCAGTAATTATTACTTTTACTACCTTTGCAACATTGATGATCAACCCAAATTCTACGGCAAAATGGAACGACTTGACGAAACCGATAAAACCATTCTCCGCATTTTACAGACAGACGCCAAGAAGTCTGCCAAAGAAATTGCCGCCTCTCTGGGCCTCACTACCTCACCGGTTTACGACCGCATACGGCGACTGGAAACCCTGGGCTTTATCAAAAAATACGTAGCCATCCTGGATAAAACCCTGATCAACAAATCGGTGACTTCCATTTGCCAGGTATCTATGCGATATCACAACGAAACCTTTATTGAGCAATTTGAGCAGGAAATTAAGAAGCTGCCCGAGGTGCAGGAGTGTTACCACCTGGCCGGACAAGTGGACTTTGTACTAAAAATACATGTGGACAGCCTGGAAGAATACCATGAGTTTGTGAAGTACAAACTGTCAAAAATTGAGAACATTGGCATTCTGAATTCCGCTTTTGTTCTGAAAGAAATCAAACACAGTTCCGAATATTTCATTTAGTTGGCCGGTACTTAATTGCAAATGCTGGTTAGCTTATTTCCCGGAGGCTGTCACAGGTACACATCGTACCTCCGAACGTGTTGGTGGTGAAGCTGAATTTCTTCCCCATTAACAGCCGCAGCTATCACACCATCTTGTATGACATGGAACTATCCGTGTTTCCGGAAAAATGAAGTGATTATTTCAGGAATTCCTTTGACCTTATTCAAACAGCTGGCGTTGTCAGATCCGAATGAAAGGTTTGCTTCCTGAATCCCTATAAAACGACAAATTTTATTTAGCTGATCATCTTGACGTCCTCATTTGGAAAAACCCGTAACAGATTAAATTCCAAAGCCCCCGTTTCAATCATTCACAACCAGCTTATACCCTACTCCGCGTACATTGATTATTTGGAGCCGTGGATCAGCCTCCAGTTTCTTGCGGAGTTTTGAAATATAGACATCCAGCGTGCGGCCAATATAATCACCGGAGCCACCCCAAACCTGCTGAAGAAGGTAATCCCGTTCAACGGTTTCGTTCAGATGTTTATACAAAAAATGCAGCAATTCCGATTCCTTGGAAGTGAGTTCGGTATCGGTGTTTTGATGGTTCAGAATCTGTTTGCGGGTGTCAAAAAGGAAGGCTCCCAGCGTAATTTTGTACCCCTCAGGTTCAGGTTTTACTTCCCGGTTTCTGAAATAAAAGACCAATCCGCCAAAAACGAGCAAGGCCATCACAGAAAAAGCCCAGGTATTTCCTGCGGCCAAACCCCTTTCGGTGGGTTTTAAGATGGTAAAAAGCAGGGCATAACAGGCTTTGGGCTGGGTACGTCCTTTGCAGGGCACCAGATCCGATTTTCCGGTAGGAGTTATTTCGTAACTATAGACAATCTGCCAGGTCTGGCAATGCTGCACTTCCACCAGATAATCCTCTGCCAGTCTGGTTTCTTTGACCAGGCTATCAACCAGCCTCACCAGTTCCTCCGGTTCAAACGGAAACTCCGATTCAAAAGAAACGCGGTAGGCATCGCCCACCTTCTCTACCGGCAAAACCCGGGAAAGGCTGTCGCCCCCTTCCAGCAGTACCTGGTGACCGATCATTCGGAGCGAAACCAGAATATGGCTTTCCTCTGCCGTCTGGGCCTGTGCAGCAAGACACAGACACAACAGCCCACTCCATACACCTATTTTCAGAAGCACCTTTCGCATACACAAATCTACGGCAGGTTCTGCCCAATCAAAAGGTTTTACAGGCCGTTTTACATTAATTTACATTGATTAACCTCTTCTTTTTCAAGTCCTTATTAGTTTTGATCACATTTCAATTCCAACGTCTTATGAAAAGCAAACTAACTTATCTTTTTCTGGGATCTCTGCTGCTGATGGCTCTGGCCTCTTTCTATTTCAAAAGTGAAAGCCGAATCCCCAATCAACTCCCGAAAACCGTGAACCCACAAAAACCGATTCACATGCTGGATTACCACCGTATTTTTTATCCGGATCTGGTGAAGAATGATAACTGCTAAATCGGGAAAAGGCGTAACTTCGTTACATATCATAAGTTAAACGATTTTATTGAGAAACCAGGAAGAGGCATATCCCAAAGTCTATCTCTATCAGAGAATTGTTCAGGCTAAACTGTACATGGACCGCAACTTTGGTGAAAACATAGATCTCTCGCAGATTTCTGACGAGGCCAGCTTTTCCCGCTTCCATTTTATACGTCTTTTCAAAAGCTGCTACGGCAAAACCCCGCATCAATACCTCAAAGCAGTGCGTCTGGAAAAGGCCAGACTCCTGCTTCAGCAAAACCACAGCGTGACCGAGGTATGTCAACGGGTGGGTTTTGAAAGTGTGGGTTCCTTCAGTAATCTTTTCAGAGCCGAAAACGGGATTTCGCCTGTCAACTACCTGAAGGAGCAGCAAAAGTTAAAGGCGGCTACCCTACAGCAGCCCAGACTTTTCGTGCCCTCCTGTTTTTCTTCTCAAAACGGCTGGTTTGAAGAATAGCAATTTTCAATAAGCCGACTTTCCGGAAAATTCGAATCTTTGTAAAAAACAAACACCGTATGATTACAAAGATGAGCATCACCAATTTGCATGTACTGGATCAGGACCGTGCAAAGGATTTTTATGTGAACAAACTGGGCTTTAAACTGGTGGATGATATCCCCATGGGCAATGGCAACCGCTGGCTTACTGTCTCTCCACCTGAACAGCCCGACCTGCAGATTGTGCTCTTTCCGCTTACCGTGGGCAAAAAGATTTCTAAGGAAAAATATGACGTACTGGTGGAGTTGATGGAAAACGGAGCCTTTGGGGGCGGGGTGCTCACCTGTAAGGATATTTTTGCTACGTATGAAGAGCTGAAGGCCAAAGGTGTAGTTTTCAAAAAGCCACCGACCAAAGAGTTTTATGGTACCGAAGCTCTGTTTCAGGACGACTCGGGCAATTACTTTTCGCTGCAGCCCATAGACCAGATGACCCAGGTATGAAAAGCATCTTTGACGCTGCCACCCGGGCAGAGCTCACCGAACGAATCGAGCAAATTAAGGAAACGGATACGGCCCGATGGGGCAAAATGAATGTATATCAGATGCTTTTACACAATGGCTACTGGAACGCCTGGATGCTGGGAAAAGGCGATTTCAGCTACCGGCAGGAGTTTCCGGGAAAGATCTTTGGAAAAATGGCCTTGCGGAAAATGATCAGAGACGATAAACCGCTTGACAAAAACATACCTACCTCCAAACCATTCAAACCCACGAGCCCAATCTGCGATCTGGAAACAGAGAAAGCCCGCTGGATTTCGCTGACCGAAGCCTACGCCACCTACCATAACCCCGCCTTTATCCACGACTTTTTCGGTAGCATGAGCCGGGAAGAAATTGGTATCCTGGTCTATAAACACAGCGACCATCATCTGAGACAGTTTGGCAAGTAAGGTCAAAGGAAAGATAAAAAGAAACTACTTTTTATCTTTTCCTATCTCGGTTATTCATTCACCAACCACTCATTTTAGAATAAACCTAGCAGAAACCAGCTCAGAACCTATTCTGAGCTCAGGAAACCTCATGACCGTGCTTATTTCGCCAATTTCAATTGCCAATTTACCCAGTTGGGAAATTTATCCACATTGTTTATCTTCCTTGTCAAAAGCTCTTATTTTTAGGGAGTTAAACAGCATAATAGAATGAAATCCGTTGCACGTCTAACCGAAATTAATCAATTACTGTCGGCTTTATCTCTGAAAATAGATACTTAAATAAGAATGCCTTTGCGGAAATATTCATTGACTAAAGCTATCAAAAAAGGGAATGCATTAATACGCTCGTTTTGCTCAATTTGAAAAATGAACTGGAGAGAGTACGAAAAAGAAATACATCAGCATTTTCAGGAAATGTACCCTGAGGCTGAAACAACATATAACTCCACTTTGCTAGGGAGATACTCAAAAATTGACCGGCAGATTGATGTTTTGATCGAAGACTATGCTGCCGGTGACAGAATTCGAATTATGGTTGACGGCAAATATTTTTCGGAAAACATTGATGTAAAAGAAGTTGAGTGTTTTATCGGAATGATGCAGGATGTTGAAGCGGACAAGGGACTGCTCATAACTCAAAAAGGTTATTCAGAAGCAGCGATTATGAGAGCTCATAATGATCCCAATCGAATAGAATTAGACATCTTGAATTTTGAAGAACTAAAACAATTTCAAGGATTTGTTGTACTTACATATAGTGGAAAACATGGAGTTGTTATGCCAAGTCCATTTGGTTGGATTATAGATGCAACAAGACGAGAAGGCATGTTGGCCACTCTTTACCAAAGAGGGTTGACTTTAGAAAAAGCTGGCAAGAACAAGGAGTGG
This sequence comes from uncultured Cytophagaceae bacterium, assembly GCA_966250325.1. GTDB lineage: Bacteria > Bacteroidota > Bacteroidia > Cytophagales > Spirosomataceae > Jiulongibacter. The sequence goes on from CBINGY010000077.1 coordinate 5,406, forward strand.
ATGTATGTGAACATCTTCAGTAAAAATGATGAAATAAATGATTTAGACGCATTCTGTAAGATGCAAGAATCTGACACCTGGCTATATAAGCCTGACTCAAAAATTAGCTATCGAAAGACTATTAAGCGAAAGGATGCGAATACGCTTCTTCGACTTATTCAAATTAACTCATATCCGACACCAGAATTTACTGGATTTGTTGAATTCGAAGAATTCATCTTTTTCTGTGTTTTATTTACGCCAGAAGAACTTGAGGAAAAGAATCTAAAAAAATTAGAATATATCATCTCAAAAGTTCTACCATTTCAAGTTGATGTTGAAAGCGAACTAATAAGTAATTTGAGTGCACTCGAATGTCAACTTGAAAGAGCAGAGGATAAGGTTACAAAAGCTGAAATACTAATTAGACAAGGAGACATTCTAAAAAAACTTGTAAGATTTGAAGATGCAGAAGAGCGATACAATGAAAGCGTAAAACTCTTGAGCACTTCGTATGGAGCGTTAAAAGGTAAAATTGATCTATATCTTTTTACAGATAGATCAGACGTAGAACTGAATAAAGTGGTTGACGATTTTTGCCGGCTCGATCCAGCTAACCCAACTGTTTCCCAAGATATCATTGACTTATTTTCTGCGTACGGCAAGATTAACGATATATTCAAAGTGATGAACAGAAAGATTTCTGATTATTCTGAAAACAAGGAGGCTCAAGGGAATTTTAACTATCATTTAGGACTACTATGTTCAGATATTAATAAAGACCAAGATGCTAAGAATTATTTTTCAGAAGCAAAACGTTGCTTTTCAGGAACTATTGAACCAGATCATCCAATATTTGAATTAATTGAAGAAAATTTAAAAAGAATAAAACTGGGCAATACATAATGGATAGCACATGCCCTTCAGGACGCGTGCCATACACTAAACCGTTAGTGGCTAGCTCAAACAGACTCTTTGCATATGTATGAAGAATTAAAAAAACAATTGGAAGATAGTTATACTTATCATTTTTTCTTCAACCACGGAGTTTATGATGGACTAAAACATTATGAAGATTTAATTAGTGAAACAGAACTGTTCATTAAGACAAAAGTTGAAGTAATGGAAGGAAGCACAGAAGAAGAAACAATAGATGAACGATTTGGAAAGAGAATTCAATACGCAGGAATTTTCCCAAAAATACTTTGGAAGTCGTTGTTTTTAAGTACATACTTTTTACTTGAAAATTCTCTTGACCAGATATGCAAAAACTTAAAGAAATCAAATTCTTATAAATTAACACTTAAAGACATTAGTGGAAATGGAATTTTTAGGAGCAGTTTGTATTTGAAGAAAGTATGCAATATAACCAAGCCTTTTGAGACTCAACTTTGGACAGAAATCAATGACTTTAATAAAATAAGAAATGTATTTGTTCATTCGGACGGAATATTACCTAAATCTGCCTCTGATACAATTAGGGTTTGTGAAAAGTATAGTCAAATTCAACTATCAGAATATGACGAAGATAATTTCATTATTAACATCGACTACGAATTTTGTAAATACTCTTTAGTGAATATTGAAAAACTAATAAATGAAGTACATTATGGAATGCAAAATGAAAGAGTCAGCCATTAACAAGCGTTTGAACGCAAGGGAAGCTGAAGTGCTATATTCAGCATTTGTGCTTCTATTGGGCTTTTGTGCTAGATTGAACTTTTGTGCTTTTAATCCTGCCTGCGTCAAGCCCTAAACCGTTGGCTGTAATTACATGGGACAATTCTACATAGATGATAGTGTTCACGATGAAGCTGGTTTTATTATCGGGGCTTGCGTTTATACGAACATTGACCTTAACGACAAAATAGCTAACATCATTAAATCCTGCGGTTTCGACCCCGATGTTTTTGAATATAAAAGTAGTGCTAACTATTCTAAAAAACCTCTCGAAGCACAAGTTAGAGAAGAACTAAAAGGTTTGCTTATGGACAGTTGTCGGCTTGGCATAGTTGTGTTACCTAGGACAAAAAGAGAAGAGTTCGGCTTTGAATGTATAAAAGCTATTAAGCATTTTATCGACAACAATAAAATCAAAAAGCCTTTTGACATTTATCTTGACCAAGGTATGTTTACTTCAAAAGACAAGGCGAGAAAGTTAATTGATAAGTTAAAATTCAACGACTGCAAATTTCATTTAGAACAAAGCTCACTTCAAATTAAGGGTATTCAGCTTGCTGACCTTGCTGCACATTTTGCATCTATTCAACTAAAAGACGCTTTAGGTTTAGTATCTAAAATGGTAAAAGCTGGTGAAAATTCTGGCTACGACCCAGACCTTGAGATTGAACTTGGATTTGAAATGTGGGCAACCCTTCGATATACATTTTTCAATAAAGGTTCAACTATATATACAGACGACCCAATTGCAGATGCAACTGTAAAAGTAGAACCTCATGGACTATTTATTTCAGACTACTGCGACAAACATTTGACCGAAACCGCAAGAACAAAATTTGGAAAAGTTTATTTAGGATGCATACATTGAAAAGAACAACTACAGCTAACAACCTAGGCTTCGTTCGCCACAACGTGCCTGTAACCCTCCTCAAAAATGTAACCTTCCCCAAAAATAGGACTAGTTAAAACGTAACCCTGTCGTAACTGCAAAACATTATCTAACATACTTTAACAAAACCATTTTTTCATTTACTTCACGTTAGAATAACGAAACTTTAACCGATGAAGCGACTCCATTCTGTAGATAATCTGATGCTGTTTTTATCTGTTTTGGTGGTGCTTCATCACGTTCGTATCGGTAATGGTGAATATTCCGCCCTATTGAGCCACAGGTTCCGTTTTAAACTAAGCACCTTGCGGGGAAGTAACCGAAATCAAAGATTTTTTCTAGATTTATCGTAGGTAAAGGAAGTGAGTTTTTTCATGGACTGACGTTAGCACATTAACTCAAACAAAATGCAAAACGACCAACCAACAGTATCAGAAAAATTAATTCTAACTGATAGAGGATCACGATTTGTAAATAAAATAGTAGACACAATAGGATTTTATTTTATCCTTTTTTTACAAGCAATGATATTGGATGGATGGCTGGGGATTATTCCTGAGGGCGGTTCGAATTGGTTCGTAGTATATTTCTTTCTCCTTTATATTATGTATCACGCTTTATTTGAGCACTTTTTCGGAAAGACACCTGGAAAATTTTTGACAAAAACTAAAGTTGTAAAAAAAGACGGAAGTAAACCCACATTTATGAACCTACTCGGACGGAATACAGCTCGACTGATTCCATTTGACTCTTTTTCATATTTGTTTTCTGAAAGAGGTTTTCATGACGAAATATCCGACACTTATGTTGTAGAGGATATAAAGAAATAATAACGTGATACAATCGAGTAGACGGCTCCACCAGTTGTAACTGATGGAATACACCTCTGGAACGCCAGCCAGGTTACAAAAGGAAGAAACAGCTTACTGAAAAGCTAATGCCCAAACCTGGCTTGGCATAAGCTTGAGTAACAATTTTACCGGCCAAAGTAAAGCTCCAACCGCTGCTCCCAAAATGATATAGTTCCACCCAATTTTTCATTTTCTTCACATTAAACTACCAGAACCTTTGAGCGATGAAGCGACTCCATTATTTAGATAATCTGATGCTATTTTTATCTGTTTTGGTGGTGCTTCATCACGTCTGTATTGGTTATGGGACCATGGGCGGTTGGTGTTATGTAACTCCTGAGAAACTGACAGGCCCGGTGCAGCTCATTTTCTCCGCCTTATCGGGCATTGAAGCTTCCTTTTCCATGAGCCTTTTCTTCTTTATTTCCGGTTATTTAACCGCTCCGTCTTTAGATAAAAAAGGGGCTAATCAATTCATGAAAGACCGGTTGATCCGTTTGCTCATACCGCTGCTCTTTGTCATGATCCTGTTTTCTCCAAGTGTCTCCTATTTTGCCGAGTTACATAATCAATCCACCTCGCTCTCCTGGTTTGAGTATGTTCTGAAATCAAATCTTTCCTCTCCGAACACCTCGCACACCTGGTTTATTCTGGCCCTGATCGTCTTTGATTTACTGTACATCATTTATTGGAACTACTTACGAACTACCTATTCCCTCTCGAAAACACTCTCTGATACCCTTCCGTCACACGCGGGCATCGGTTTGGTTATCGGTTTAATTTTTTTCTTAACCCTTACATCCCGACAAATCTATCCACTTGGGAAGCAGTTTATCGGTCTGGAATTCGCAAATTTTGTCCCTTACCTGTTCATGTACATGCTGGGAATTTTACTTTTCAGAAAACAATGGCTTGATACACTTCCTCAAAAAATAGCCGGATTCTGGTTTTTACTGGCTCTTATTTCGGCTGTTTATTTCTGCTACATCATTTATGCGATCACCCTAAATCCAGCGGCAGCTGAAACGTATGTTTCGGGGCTCAACTGGCAGTCAGCCTCTCTATCACTCACTCAAACGCTTATTTCTATTGGGTTTTCCGGTTTCCTGCTTCACTTCTTTCAGAACTATTTCAATGCTACCCATCCGCTTTTCTACAACATGCGGCTAAACAGATACGGAGTTTATATTTTTCATCCGGCGGTGGTGGTAGGTGTCACCATTGCGTTGGAATATGTTTTTGTCCCTGTTTATGGCAAGTTTTTCATCGCATGCGTATTAAGTATCATCCTGTCATTTATATTGGTGGCGTTCATTCGTAGAGTGCCATTTGTTAAAAGGGTTATTTAACTTATCCTACAAGGCATTTAACGTAGAATTGAACCAAATAGACGCGAAAAAGGAATGAAAAGGTGAGAAAGCCTATTTAAGAGTTGGGGCATCGGATTAAGTTTCGCACTGAAAAGATCACTCTCACAATACGGCTAAAAGTTAGTGACAACCTTGGAGACCCATTTCTAACCTTCGACCCTTTAAATAAAGCACATTAGGACGTTTAAACAAAGTTGTCCCAAACCACACACTCTAATTTTATACCATCAAAAACAATTCAAAAAATAGATCAAAACAAATATCAGGGAGCCTTACAAAAGCCACCAAATTCGGCCCTTTTTTAAGCTCTCCAAGAATTATTTTGGACAGGTGTGAAATAAAATATTGGTAATTAGCCAAAAAATTATAATTTAACATCAGTTAATCAATAATTATAAAACCCTTCATGCCAGACTGCACGAACTATTCACATCGGTCCTATGTAAAGAATATCCTCATAGAAATCCCTAATTATCGATTCCATCATCAGCCATTAACCGATGAAAGTTCTGTAAATGGTAATGGGAAATATGTTGGAAGGGAGAAAATAGAAATTCAGTTTAGACAATACTTAGAGAAAGGATGTGATAAAGGAGCATATCTGGTTTCGGGATTTAGAGGAATGGGGAAAACCTCTTTTGTACGAAAAGTAGTTGGAGAATATACGGAGTCTGAAAAGAAGAGAACAAGAAAACATGTCCATTCAATTAAATTAAGTTTTGCCCAATCAGAAATTACTGAGAGGGATATACTTAAACAACTGATTCAGGAATTAATAAATGTGAGTGAAGAGCATGAAGCGATTCTTATTCAGAGGATATTTACACCTTTAACAATCTTAATTTTTATACTCTCGCTCACCCTTCTTTTTCTTTTTGGTACAATAATTTTTGACACAAATAACCAAATTGAAGTTTTACGAGGTTTACAAGACTTCACCTCTATCAAAAATTATTACAACCCGAGAAAATTGGTTAAAATATTAGCCTCCTCGGCATTTGTGGGTGGGTCAATTGCTCTTCTGATTACTTCACTGAATTTTTTTAATAGAAACAAGGATAATCTCAGCAAAATATTAAAGAAGAAGGGGTTATCAATAATTATTATCGGATTAATATGCTTTTCTCCACTGTTGCTGGCTGTAGACTATTTTGCTACCATTTCTATCGCTGTCTCACTCGCAGTGTTCCTTTTTATTTGGTCTTATTATTCAAAGGATGCTGAAATAGTAAATAATTATCTGGACCTTAAGACACTCCAGTTTAGGTCAACGGCTAATACCAGAGAAGAGGATGGAATAGAAACATCCAGTGCTCAATATTTCCCGTTTTTCTTTACGAACAAAAGAAGCAAGGAATATCCCGTCTTTGGAGTCAAAGAAATAGAGAACGAGTTAATTCGAATTCTCAACAATTACAAAAATTGTAAGTTTATAATAATTTTTGACGAATTGGACAAGGTTGATGTCACTCTTTCAAGCGATATCTCTACCAGCTCTTTTGAATCATTCAAAAGTGAATTAAACTCTTACAACAAGACAAGAGAAAGAAGGTTGGCTGTTATCAATATCCTGGCATCACTTAAGTATTTTATTACCGAGGCTAAGGCAAAATTTATCTTTATTGCAGGCAGGGAAATGTTTGATGCGGCGTTGGCAGATGTCGCTGATAGGCAGAATTTTATTGGTAGTATTTTCCATCATGTCATTTATGTTGATAGTTTTTTAAAGGATGAAAGCAATAGTCCATCAGCGGGGTTATCTTCCATTGTTGAAATTTATCTTAGTCGAATATTTCTTGAGCCATATCTTCACTATTATAAGAAGAACAAAGCCATAGACACTCTGAATCAAACTTTTCTAAAAAACTATTTTGAGTTTTTAAAGGCAAATCACGTCAAAGGAGGTAATAATTTGGAGGTTGAAGATGCTCTTAAAGTAATATATGCTTTACAGAATTTCATTCTTTATTTAACATACCGCTTTAACGGCTCACCAAAGAAATTATCCAAGTTGATTGAAGAACATATCACCTTAATTTCGGCAGACAATAAAAGTTCCTTTAAGAATATTGTGGTGAAAACCAAAGGAAATTCTGAAAACTCCACTCAAAAACTAACGTTTGTGCTTTCCTATCAATTTCAATACAGAATCGGTTTTATTACATATCTTGTTCGACCATTTTTTCTTTCATTCTCATCTTATGCCAAAAGATTAAGCGATAACATATTAGTATCCATACCTTTCCTTCTGGATCATATTATTAAATTTCATCCATTCGCATTTTCCGTTCAAAATTTAGAATTACTTCCAGAGGTAATAGCAACTAACAGAAATCCTTATGTGAGGGACTTTGTTATTGAATTGATTGATTATCTAAAAGAGAATCACCTTTCTCAGACTGAAATGGGTCTCTTTGATTACAAATTCATCAAAAGGACAGCAAATGAGATTGCTTACTTGTCTCAGGTATTCGAAGACGAATCGGCCGCATTTAACTTTTCTCTTGATGAAATGTACGCGATCAAGCTCTATCTTTATTCAAGAATTAAAGAGGTTCAGGACAATCAGAAAAGCCTGAATTCCGCCTTAACAGAAAAACAAAGACACCATTCGATTTCTCTTCTGTATTCTCTATTAGGAGATGTTCATTATTTTGATCAAGAGTATGATACTGCCATCGTCTCATATCTTGACAGCTTGTCAGCAATTGATAAAACGGATGGATTGAATGATCAAGATTTGGTAGTTTCTCGAATGAGATTAAAATTGAAAGTGGGTTTACTCTATGAAAGAATCCAGAAATATGATATGGCTATCGCTTATTACAATGATGCGATTAATTTCTATTTAGAATTATTAGAACCTTATCTACTAAACGATCCAAGATTGCAGGGAGACAGGAGACACAACGCAGTTGACGAAAATCGAAAACATTCGGATGAAGAAGGAGGCTTAAAGGATTTAAATTTCTATGATTCAACAATTCACCTTTTATTTCAAGCATTTGTATCCACTTTGTCGGTTTTAGAGAAAAGTAATATTCATGGAGTTAGCAATGAAAAACTAGTTGAAATAACATTGCTCGCTATGAAAATTGGGAAGAATAAATTCAAAAATCATGACAGTTTTTTACAATTAAGCGATTTGTTTAATGACATCGGTGCTCTCATGTTTTTTAAAAATAATGTGATTCTCAAAGATTTGCACCTATTCAGTAAACTTGTTGATCACCCGTATAAGGATTTAGAATTTCATGATGTCAAAGAGGAGGACTTAATAAAAGAATTGGTTTTTTTAAGATATAGTGTAGAGCATACATTCTCTACCAAAGTTACTCACAAGGTCAAAGATTATAGACCTGCACTTACTACAATTGGATATTATAAGATTTCCCTTGAAAATCTTCTTAATGCAAAGAGAGGTAGCAGGTTAATTCGATTACTCGCAAAAGCTACTGCTGATATAGTGGATTATACGAACGAGTATCATGCCAATTATCTAAGCTTGATGGCATTTACGCTGTCTTCGATTGGAGATTACCTTCTCAGCGTTCTTGTTTCGCAGCAGTTTAAACTCGAATACATATACAACTGCTCTGTCTTTTGGGAGTATCTACAGGATATTCAAATGAGAGCACACAGACTTTTACTTGGACGATATTCTGTCCGCAAATATGAAAGAGTCAAATTTTTAATTTGTGGGTTATTAGATTTCCATTCTGGTGCATTGTTTGGGAAGGAGAATGCCGCCATTATAACCGAGATTTTGCTAACTAATAATCAAGAAAACTTTTTAAAGTTGAGAAGCTTCCTGAATTCAGAAAAGATAAGACCAATGAAATTTTGGGATATAATTTCCAAAGAATATTTCATTTCTTTTCAAAGATTAATATTCAATAGATGTGAAAATGATAATTGCCACAGAAATCATAAGACTGGGCCTGAAAATAAAGTATTTTGGGAAAATGTAGACTGTAATATTACTGATCAAGGATTTAACAATTATGGGCTGGAGGAAATTGAATTGATTATTTTTAATTACTATGTTTCGGGAAGATATTATTCAAAAGCAGGAATAACAAAAGTATACTCCCTACAGCTCCGAAAAATAATGGAGACATTATTTAATGTAGTAGAAATAGAAAATATTAAAATCGGAGGTAAAAGACTTGAACGGTTATTGAAATTTTTAGAATCAACAGTTCTTGCGATGACATTAGAAGCGTCTAGTTGGACAAGTTCTTCTACGGATAGACCTCAGATGTACAAATTTAAATATTATGAAGGATTGGAGAACTTGGGTGATTCTAATGGAAACAGGGTTATTCACCCAAGAGGCTATTTAAAACATAATTATTTAAACCTATCTAATAATCCTGACGTTAAAGAGGCTCTGTTGAACTTCGCCTTACTAAACTTAAAGTTTAAATCTCTCGGTGATTTTAATGAATATTCCGTAGAGAAGATTAACAAATATTGTTCTGACAATATCGAAGAGTTGAATTTGATTTCTCAATATGGATCAGTTAATAATCAACACTCCAGAATTCTCGAAATGAATTTGAATACGAGAATTAACAGAGTTCTGATAAAGAAAATTTTGGATGGTCAAGAGTCGCTAAAAGATTGGGAGAGTGTTGGGTTCTGGTATTATAAATCAAACGACCAAAAGCGTTTAGCGAAGTTTAAAATTAATACAAAGGATGATTCTGAGGCTCTCTCACTACTGGATTTTCTGTGTGAACTTGTGGCTTCATCGGTTTTTAATCTTATTCACCTATTAAAGTCGCTTCAAATTTTTGGGATTAACCCCGTGTTTAATTACTCGCACATGGCATACTACAATAAACGTATGGGTAGATGGTTAAAATATCATGCTTTATGCAGGCATCTAGAAATCCGACACAATGGTGGGTCAGTACCTGAGGAATTTTTGGTAGATGTTAAGATCAATAAATTGTTCGGCTCAAACACAAAACTGATTGGTATGGACGCCACCTCACAGTTTCAACTTGCACTTCAAAACCTACACAAAGCAAAAGAGTATCATAGCAATGGAAAAACATACCACAAAGAATTGGCCAAGCGAATTTATCTGGAGGGGGATTATGAAGATCATTCATATCACTTTGCCATTGCAATTGAACGACAGAGAATTAATTCTGGGAAGATTAGAGCTGAAATCAGAAATCTTGAAAAAGAAATGATAAATAGCCCTTTGTATAAGTATTCAAGCTTTACCGACGATACACGGCCAAAACTCTAATCTATACCAATCAATACCCTAAATTACTCTCTTGATATTTGTAGTACCCCTTCTCTTCTTCCAGTTAAGGCTTGGTTAAGTCTAAATTGTAGTTAAACTCTTCTGTGTTAAACCGCCCAATCATTCCCTACTTAGTGAGGTTGCTGTCCAAAATTTGGTATTGTTTTTTGGGAGTTTTCCATTAATGCAGTCATAGTCTTTACTGCTTGCGTTTTAAGTATGGCTCTATTCTTTCTCCTAGTGGCGTTTATTCTGTGAATATTCTGGGTATTCCGTTTGTCAACAGGGAAATTTGAGCATCATTAAGCTCAAAGGAACAACTATTTGTGGCAGAACCATAGCGTGAAAAGACGATTAGATTCCGTTTACAATATTTTACACCCCTTTTTACATTCGAAATTCCTTCCTCTGTGAATCACAGCCTAGCTTTGGGAAACAAACAAATGAAAAAGCTATGGCATCTTTGAAATCTTCTAAAAACCTGGTTTATGTGTTGATCTTACCGCTGATGGTGGCTGGTGGTTTATTATTTACCAATCGGGACAAACAAACAGAACCCATTGAAAAACCCATCCCTAAACCGCCTACGGCTGATGAGAAGCTGGCTGCACGCAAAGTCTGGGAAGCCACGCCAGAGGGTATGGCCTTCAAAGCCTGGGAGGCTTCACCGGCCGGTCAGAAAGTCTATGCCGCAGAAGGCAAAATCAGAAAGTATCTCCGGAATGAAACCGGGATGGAGGCGGTAATCACTTCACTTTCTCTTCCTGCAGGTTCCCGGGTAGGTTTTGGAATGATGGTGCGTATTGGAGAGGAGGACTATATCCTGAGCTGCGGGATCGTAACCTCAGAAGATACCTATTACCAACAACTTCAGAGCCTGAAGGAGAACGACAAAATTATTCTGAAAAGTAGGAATGTTTCCCACGCTCCCAAGTATGCCTACCCGATCATCACCGCTGAAAATATCGAACGTAATGGCCAGCTTATCTATAAGCGGGTGCTTCCGAATGGGGGGTGTTAGGAAAATAAAAACTATTGCATCGGGACTCACCGAAAGGGAAACGGTGCTGTCCCATTTTTCTCGCCGGATCTTAACACGTTACAGACTCCTTTAAAAAGTAATCCGAATCATTTGTCTCCCTATTTTTGTCATAAAAAGGAAGGCTTACTCAAGCGAGCCTAACCCTCTTCTGATCAATTCCTTGTCCATTAAACCGATCTCGCCAGACACTTTAATTTCAGTAAAATAAAACAATATTTAAAGCATCGATACTTCTTTC
>CBINGY010000078.1:0-16662 GCA_966250325.1 uncultured Cytophagaceae bacterium
CCCCTCCCCCGGAACAGAATTTTAACCGACATTCACACGGTTCATAAAAACCTCGGACTCTGTTAATACTTATACCATGAAAAAACAACCATACACCCGATTCCTTCTTATGTTATTTGCCTCGGCCGTAGCCATGTACATCACCATGTATTTGAATACCTATAGCTGGGATCACGTGTATTTTAGCTGGACACGCATGTACATGACCCTGATCGGTACCTCGGTCATGAGCCTCATTATGTTTGGGTTTATGAAGGGGATGTATGCCAACCGCCAAAAGAACCTTTCACTGGTTCTTGGAAGTCTGTTGCTGGGGGTTATGGCCACGGTTCTGGTACGAACTCAGCAGCCCATTGACGATATCCGTTGGATGAAAGCCATGATTCCTCATCATTCCATCGCCATTCTTACTAGCAATGAAGCAACTATCACAGACCCCGAAGTAAAAAGACTTTCTGAAAGCATCCTGGAAACCCAGAGGAAAGAAATTGAGGAGATGAAGGGGTACATTAAGCGGCTGGAGCAGCAGCACTAATCTGCAAACGAAATACCCGACCCGCCACCTGTAACCTTTAACTCCGCAATATCAGCCAAAGGCGGACAGGCCCACTTCCTTCTTCCAACTTCCCTCTTCCAACAAACAATTTAACTTTTAACTCTCTCGATTCCTTCGAGGGCACGCCTTTAACTTTTAACCTAAAACCACTCCATCTCCCCTTCATCGGCATCAAAGACCATCAAATGAAAACGGTATTCAAACCACTCCTGAAATAGCTTGAAATCCCGTTTCGCAGGCCAGAGGCTATCATCGGTGTACCAGCCAAACAGGAAATCAACAAATACCTTATCGTAATTTTTCTTCAGCCATTTCTGGCAGTCGGCTTCTTCTTCAAAATCGGGGATAAGAACCACCTTCGGATAGTAACCCTCCAGCAGATCTTCATCAAAATGTTCATCCTCATACCGCAGCCAATCATAAAACGGCTTTTTGGGTTGGATGATCATAGCACAGCGGTTGAGGTTGGGGAAGTGCATATTGGTTTTAGGTTTGAAGGATGTAAATTAACACCGGAATCAAAAACCTGCAAAACATGGAGGAAATCTGGCAGCGTATACTAAGACACCGGGGAGAGGTGTTCTATTTGAAAAAAGGAAAAGCTTTTACCTATAGTGAAAGAAACGGATACATTTATATTGACAATGTAAAGTCTTACAGTATCTCCCAAGGTAACTTTCAAAAAGTTAAGGAACAGGGAAATAAAGAGCGTTTCAAAGAATATTTCGGAATTGTTGCCGCTTCTTATACTTGGGCTCTTCTTGTTGATCCGAGGATTGGGGCTTGGGATTGAGCCTACTTTCTTTTAATTTCCTGATATGCTCTCTCCCATAATGGTGCTAATACGCTATGAAACTGGATCATATTGTCTCTGAACCAATCGATATAAAACTGATGATCTGCCTCCTCGTAAATGTTCCTTTCTCTGATTTCAGATAGGTTAGATTCCAGCTTGATTCGCGATGCTTTTTTATCGTCCAACCTCTGCCATTCTACCTTCCCCAGTTTATTCTGTACTTCTTCTCGATATTTAAAAGCAGCATCAAAGTAAATTTTGTCAGGATCATTTGGGAAATAAAGTTCCACCCTTATTTCATTTCTGCCAAAGCAAAAGTTGAAGCTGGCTGGCCCACGACCGAAACCGGTATACCATCGGGGTCTTACACTTATCGTATCCAACCAATGAATATCATGTTTATGTAAGTCTTCCTGAAATTTTGTCCAGAAACTTCTTAGCAAAGCCTCCGTTTCTGTCTGTTTTCCTCCTTTTACAATCTTCTCCTTTTCCTTCTCTTTTATTTCTATCATATAAGCTTCGGTCTCTGGCAGAGGTATAATTTGCTCAACCTGCAGCAATATTTCATTACCAAATTGATAAGGCACAGTTCTGAAGCATTGGATTTGAATGTCGTGATTTAATAACCACAATACCGTTGAGGTTACTTCCTTTCGAAATTCATTCGCTACAAAAATGATCCGTTGATCATCCTTATTGAGTAGTAAATTTTCCTCTGATTCCACTCCCAGAAAATCCATTATAACCGATCTACCTTTGTCATGACCGGCTTCTGAATACCTTCCGAGGTATTTGTTGAAAATTCCAACGATTTGCTCTGTGGTAAGGGTAGAGCAATAAGAAACATATTTAAGTGCTTGCCAAACTACATTTCTGCCACTATCATCCAATTTGTTTTCTATCAATACCAGATTACCATCCTTATCCAAAGCCAGCAAATCAAGACGTTCTGAAGTATCACTGAAACCATCAAACTCTTTCTGGATGATGAGCAGTTCCTCGCCGAACATTTCCGGATTTCCCGCAATCCATTCCTGTAGGTGTGTGCGTTCTTTTATTTGAAGATCTCCGAACTTCGAAGGAGTTATTTCGGTGATTGAATTTTCAGTTCTGTTTACTTTATAAATCATACCCTTGAAGTTTCCTTATTTCCTCAGAAGTTATCTTTTCATTTCTTGTAATCTTTCCCAGAAGAAAGTTTCTGTTTTTAGCTAATAGCTCCATAATACTATCATCCACTTTGCTTTCTATCTCATGAGCCTTTTCAATCAGCAAAACTTTCATATAATCTATATTCCCTTGTATATGAGAAATTTCGGTTAACTCACCTCCAGAGAAATATAGAGGAGGTGAAGGTGCTTTTGTCTTTAGTACACCATTTTGATCGAATCCAATTTTAAATTTAGATCTTTCCCCAAGTAAGTTTTCATCGTGAACTACATATTGGTTTCGCCAATCCATTAAAGCTTGATGATTTTTCGTCAACTCTTCATTCTTTTTGAAAATCTCACCTGTTAACTTATAGTGCCTTCGGCCTCTTGAACTCTGATCAAAACATTTAGCATAAAGAATTATAATGTATTTAGAGATGCTGTCCATTGAAATCATAAAATCCATATCATACTCCGGTAAGTTCTCCGATTTATTTACTCTCTCGGCAAAACCTTTCATCGAAAATTTCTCCGTGTAAAACTTTGAGTAGCTTTCTATTACTTCCAGATCACTCAGAATGATCATTATATCATGTAGCTGCTCCAATAGAGGATGTTCAATATCTATAAATTTATTTTTCCAGATATTCGTATTGGCCCTTCTCATTTGTCAATTTTGATTGACTTTTCGTACCCCACCTGCCAGAAATAGATATCCACCAATTTCATCAGCGGGTAATTTTTCCGGTATTCCCTTCTTATTCTATTCTGCTCTTCTTTTAATTCGGGTGAATTGAACGCCGTAAATTCGAATAACTCCCTTACTGATTTCTTATTGAAGCTTTTATTCTTCATTGCACAGATTTTCAAGCCATCAATAAAATATTGATCATAGGCTGGCAAGCAAGACATAGTACCCAATAAAATCTTAGAAATTAAAGTAGACGTGGGATTTACATAAAGTCCGGTACTTAAACCCCTTTGGAAAGGTTTACTTGAGTAGAAATCTTCTAATTCCTTTTTCAGTTCAAATATTAATTTGACATTAATAGTAGTTACCTCTCTATAATTATCACACCAAAGACACTCATAATCAGACTTCTTTAAAATCTCAATTGTACCACGATGAACCTTATAATTCTTTTGAAGAAGACCACCAGAACCCCGGTACATTCCCCAACTGGCCAGATAGAAGGCCAAATGTAAAGCAAGAGTATCCTCTGATTCCTCCCTTCTGAAAGCTTCATAGCATATATCCCAACTCCAGAGCCGGTCTTCTTCATCTTTGGCATTTTCAAAATACCGGATAAAAACCTGAGATTCTATCTTGTGTGTACTCATCCCCTATTCTTCTTAAAATTCTCTGCCTGCTCAAAAATCTCCACATACACCTCGTCTCTTTCTACGGGTGGATATCGGAATTCATCCAGGATGAGTATCAGTTCTACTTTCAGGGCAGATTTGATGTCATCCCGCTTATTCCAATCCGGGTATTTGGCTTGCGTATCTACTATTTCTTTTACGGCCCGGGAAAGTTCTATCAGCTTTTCATCCGGATAGCTAAAATCGTATTTCCGGCAGAGTTCCTTAAGGATATCGTAGAAGGCCTTTTCCTCAAAATTTATCCCGAGCTCATCACCGGCCTTAAACTCCCGGTGAACTTCCCAGATAAGATCGGTGAGGGCGTCTGCCATTTCTTCATATACTTCGCTTCTGAAAAGATCGTTAGCCTCCCGGTTATTGTATCGCTCCACTATGGCCTGCATTTTTCTGGAGAAATCAATTCCTTTCACCCGATTCACTTTCCTTAGCTCACCGATCACTCGGGCAAGTAATTGCTGAAGAAGCTTGATTTTGGTATTGGGTAGCTTGATCTTATCAATTTTGGCCAGATATTCCTCGTCAAAAATATCTTGCTCCGTTACACCCTCTTCGCCCATTTTGAAGATTTCCTCTACTCCATCGCTTTGAAGAGCATCCTTAATCATCTCCCTCACCTTGGCATTCATTTGAGCGGTATCCGGTGCATTTCCTTTGGTCAGTTTGAAGATTATGGATCGGATGGCCAGATAGAAATGCGTATTATCCCGATCATTCCGGGTTAGCTGCTCGCTACCTGCACAGATATCATAAGCGGCTTTCAGCCGCTTCACCAAGCCCATAAAGCGGGTTTCCAACTCTTTGGTTTGCTGTATAAACTCTGCGGCAAAATTCAGCGTATGAAGCTGTTCCATCGTGCTGCCATTAAAATACTTCGAAGCATCAAATTTATGCAGAAGCCGGGCCAATAAGTCCAGGTGATCTTTCACCACCACCAGCGATTGATGTATATCTTCAAAATTATCTTCGTCGCCTTTGTTGTATTTGGCAAGTGCCAGATTCATCTGATTCTTTATGCCAATATAGTCCACCACCAATCCTTTATTCTTGCCTTCAAACTTGCGGTTTACCCGGGAGATGGTTTGAATCAGATTATGTTGCTGTATGGGTTTATCAATATATATGCTATCAAGGAAGGGCACATCAAAACCCGTGAGCCACATATCCACCACAATGGCAATTTTAAAATTGGATTTCGGGTTTTTAAATTGCCGGTCTAGTTCTTTCCGGTCGTCTTTTGTGCCCAATAGTTTCCAGAGATCTTCCACATCGTCCGGGTTTCTGGTCATTACCAGCTTGATGCGTTCAATAGGTTTAAGCTCTCGTTTATCCTTTTCGGAAAGTTCTGCACCTTCTTCAGCTTCCCGTATTTCGCTCCATTCAGGGCGAAGGTCTACTATGTTTTTGTAGAGATCATACGCAATTTCCCGGCTGCTGCATACAAACATAGCCTTACCTTTTACGGTGGCTCCTTCAGCAATCCGTTTTTCGTAATGGTTCACAAAATCTTCGGCCACTGCTTTCAGGCGATCGGGATCACCCAAAATCGCATGCATGTTGGCCGTTTCCTGCTTGCTTTTGTCTATTTGATATTCGTTGGCTCCTGCCTCCGCTGCTTCCTGATAGTATCGTTCAATTTTTTCCAGCTCGCCGTTTTTCAAGGCAACTTTGGCGGCCCTGCCTTCATAGACAATACGCACCGTTATTTCATCTTTTACAGATTCGGTCATGGTGTAGGCGTCTACCACTTTCCCGAAAACATCCAGCGTAGCATCAATAGGTGTACCGGTAAAACCAACATAGGTGGCATTGGGCAAAGAATCATGCAGGTATTTGGCAAATCCGAAGGTCTTGGATACGCCCTCAGCCGTTATTCTTAGTTTCTGATCCAGATTGACCTGACTGCGATGTGCTTCGTCTGAAATGCAGATCACATTTGTTCTTTCGGTGAGCAGTTCGGTGTCTTCTGTAAATTTATGAATGGTGGTTAGAAAAACTCCACCGCTTTGCCTTCCCTGAAGTTTATCACGCAGATCGGCTCTGCTTTCTACACTTTCTACCGTATTGTCTCCAAGAAAATTTTTGGCGTTGACAAACTGCTCAGAAAGCTGTGTATCGAGGTCGGTGCGATCGGTAATCAAAACAATGGTAGGACTTTCAAAATGCTCGCTTTTCATAAGAAGCCGGGTGAGGTAGAGCATGGTGAAACTTTTGCCGCAGCCAGTTGCTCCAAAATAGGTGCCTCCTTTGCCGTCTCCTGCCGGTCGCTGTGCTTGCAGAATACGATCATACAAGGCCCGTGCCGCATAATACTGCGGGTACCTGCATACGATCTTTTCATTTTTCTTTGAGCTGTCCGGAATATAGATGAAGTTTCTCAGAATATCCCGCAGACGGTTTTTATGAAACATCCCCTGCACCAGCGTAAACATGCTGTCAAAACCATCGACATCTTTAGCCAGACCTGCCACTCTTCGCCAGGCATAGAAGAAATCATAGGACGCGAAGAACGAACCCGCTTTGTTATTAATACCATCACTCAATACGCAGAACGCATTGTACTTAAAAAGGGCCGGGATATCCCGACGGTAACGCACGGTAAGCTGCGTGAAGGCATCGTGAATACTGGCTTCTTCCCGTATGGCACTTTTAAACTCAAACACCACCAACGGCAGACCATTGATATAGACGATGCCATCGGGTATGCGTTTTTCTGAGCCGGTGATCTCCAGCTGAGTTACAAAACGGTAGATGTTGGAATCTGTGCCGTAGCTGGCAGGGGACTCAGCAGCTATGGATAAAAGCTGCTCCTTCTCTGGCTGCCTGTGGGCATGCAAACCCGAGTAATCCAGGAGTTCAATGTAAATATCTTTCTGGCTGCGGTCTTCTCTTTTGAGAATAAAACCATCTGCCAGCATACGCATGAAGGTTTTATTACTTTCATACAGATCGGTATCTGAAAGCGTCTTTAACTGAAGAAGAATGGAATTAGCCTCATTAAGAGTTAAGCCCTGCACGGCATACCGGGTCAAAAGAAAACTGCGAAGATCATCTTCCAGCAAAACCTCTTCCGGTTTACGACTGAGTGAAATACCCAGATGGTGGGGAAAGCCCTCCTGCCCCAGCAACTCGGCAAATGCCGCTTCCAGTTTTCCTTCGGTAAATTTCATTACTTAAATTATCTGATAACTGACATTTGATAAATCTATCTTCTCTGTAACCCTGAGTTTTATCCCATCAACTGGTAGAACCGTAGTAAACCGAACAGGGGCACTAGGTATTTCTTTTTGGAGCATAATTGCTTTCTCAACGGAATCGAAGTAGGACTTTATCAGATAGAAAATCAATTGTTTTGTATTGATATTTCCAAATACTTCTTCTTGCATTAATTTTAATCCATCTGAAAAATAACTTAGAAGTCCATCCATATACCCGCTATAATCGAAGTATCGAAATGCCAACCGAAAAAATCTTTCTATTTGAACACATATGAGTTCAGCTAAAATCTGAGCAGGACGGTCATAATCAAGAAGAAGCAAAAGAAGTAGAAGGTTGACTTCACTTTTATTCCCATCGTACGAAGTACGGAATTTATGCGTACTGCCAGGCTTTATTTCTACTTTGGGTTTCGCGGCTAACCCTTGTTTATCAATTTCTAAAACTGGCACAAAAGAAGTATTCCAAATCAGGTTCCCAATTTTTGATTGAAAGTCTTTTTCCTCAGTTATTCTCGGGAATACATACATTACCGATTCCTTCTGAATCTTGTGATCATTGGCCAGTTTTCTAAGTATAATGTGCTGTTCCTTCCCTGCAGCATCATTAAAAGTAAACTCAATGAAAGGATCAGGCTTTTTTGAAAAATGAAACTGCGAGGCTATTAATTTTTTATGGAATTTCTTCCGAATGCCTGATTTGTACTGAAGTATCAAAAGTCGCTTTTCGGTGAGTCCAGGGTTGTTGATATTAATGGAAACATCGTATCCACCTCCTGGACTTGCTTCCTCCTCTTGTGTAAGTCCTTCAGCATAGAACACGGATTCATTAAGGAAATTGATATACACTTCTTTAGGCAGTAGGTTCGCAACTGGTGAATCCATCAAATGCCAAATAAATGACTTACTGATGTTCAGCAACTCATTTGTAATGTTTAGCTCAAAGGTTTTTTCGCTAATCTCTTTTTTCATGCCTATAATTCTGGATTAGTTTTGAGTTTTAGTTTACATGGGATCATCTGCTCATTTCTTATTGGGGATGTTTGTTACTTATAAGTTTTCATAAAATTGGCGTATCCTCATCGCCATTAATTTCCTTCTTTCTAAAAGAAAATTTTCATAGTCCGCAAACGACAGCCTCTCTAAACCAACTGGAATGTCATTATTTTTCAAGTTCTCGTTTAAGATAGCTTCTGAATCAACAGTACTTAAATTGGTTATTCCTCTGCTGATTTCTGACTTCACTTTTTCCATATAATCTGCCGGTGCCAAAGCCCCCACTTTTATATTGGTGGCCTGTTCAGCATAAACGAGGTTTGCTACTTGATTATATTGTTTGGGGTTAAAGTTATGTTTGACAAGATACTTCTTTGGGAAAATATGATGAATGTCTCCCCTTTGCTCTATCAAAGAACTTACCCTCATACTTTTTGATAGAAACGCAGTAGTGTTGCTGTAGCAAAGAGCCGCGAGATAAACATTAAATGCGTTATTATTAATACTTGAAGTCTCTAAATCATCTACTAAGCCATATTCCCAGAATGCTTCTCCTAGCTCTGCCTGTTCTACCTGCCGAATATAGGTTTCAATCCCTTTTTCTTGAATTTGCTTGATGTCATCATCAATCATCGTTTCAGCAGACCCGGAATAACTGCCGGTTAAAAGAGACATAATTAGCCATTTTTTGACGTAGCGTTGGGTCTCAGTTTCCTGCAAACCGTCTTGCCGTAGTTTTAAATACAAGGCATACGAGAAGTTAAGAGCATTTTTAGAAGAAATGAGTTTATTGCTAATAAGACCTGTGGACTTAACGAGCATCAAAAAGCGTTGATAATTAGTCTGATTAACAAAATCATTTAGGCCTTCAGATAGTGCAGAGTAGCTCCTTTCTGCTATTTCATCTACATAGGTTCTTGTTTCAAAATTTCTTCCGGATAGTAAAGCCACAAGGTCACTAAATTTTCCTCTGTGAAACTTGAATGTAAACGCCACACGTAAAAAGTCTACATAATTAGGGATGTATAAATTATCACTTCCTTTAGCCATCCATTGGATGTTCTTACAGTATTCATGGGTTGCAAATGCAGGGTCATTATCTAAAATGTGCTTATTGAAATCTTTATCTACAACCAAACGGCAGAAATAATCTATCATTTTCCGCATTTTATTACCTGCATATTTTTCGTCCGCAGCTATTTTAGACATGACAAAATCTGCATTGCTGAGCACCACTCCTTTTTGATTGATGCGGATAAATATTTCTGTCACCGTATCTATATCCAGGGAATGATCCAGTTCTATGATTCCAACATGCTTGTTCTTAATTTTTTTGAGTTCCTCTATCCGACTCTCAATCAGTTCTTCATCAGCCTCTGGATTTAGATTCATATAATCTCTCCTTGCCTTACTTATTGTAATCTCATCATTGATAATCGGGTTTATGCTATTTATCCATTCTGTGTTGTTTTCGATGGCTTTATTGAGTACGTCAAATTTTTCAGTTAATGGATTAAACGCAATCCGGATATTTATTTCCTTGTAATTTTTATCCAGGACCCGCTGCCCCACAATAGCTGCTGTGAGTGCAGTAATTCGTTGTTGCCCGTCAATTAGCACTCTTTTACCTGCTGATAACTCTCCATTTTTAAGTTTCACATCGGGATTTCTCCACGTAATAATATAGCCGACAGGGTAACCGTGATACAGAGAATCTATTAAGTCACGCACTTTCACAGCCTTCCAAACAAAAGGGCGTTGGATTTCAGGAATAGCGATTTCTCCTGCTTTTATCCAACTTAATAAGGTTTCTACGGGTTGTTGATGTACAGAGTATTTTGCCATTAGTTATGCTTTTCTTCGGTGCATTCCATTTTCTATTTACAATGCTTTTTTTGCTTTTAGCTTCGGTGTGTTAGATTGAGGTTTCTTTTCAGGTTCTGAAATTTTAACCAATAGGGGCATTGGAAAATCTACTCCTACTAATAATGCCTCTCCTTCTCCTAATATGGGCAAGAATGATAAGGCACTTCTGTTTGCAGAAGATGCAGCACTTTCAATGGATTTTTTATCAAGTTCGTTAATTAAACGGTGAACAATGAAAGTTCCCATCTGACTCAATGTTCCGGTAGGGATATCTCGTGGCATTTGTGTAGCAAGGCAAAGAAACATTCCATACTTCCTGCACTCTTTTGCAATCAAATCAAACGCATCTAAGGTTTGACTTTCAAAAAACTCATCTTTGACATTTTTATTCAAGAACTGGTGTGCTTCATCGACAAATAGAATAAGAGGGTCGAATCTAAATGTATCCTTTCTTGATAAGTTTAATAAAAATGATGCAAGTGCATTAGCTGTGATTTCTTTTACAGAAAATGAAGATGGAATATTTTCAAAACTTATTCGTAAAATTTGTTCGTCGTTCTGAGCAATGAATGTTTCGATCCCTTCTACAATAGAATCGCAGCCAGTTGGTGCTCCTTGAAAACCTAATAGCTTATTAAAAATTTCTGTATTAATTAAGTCCGCAATTCTTCCAATGAGTGAGGTTTGGTAATCATAAGTCTTGGCATCATAGCCGCCCCACTTTTTAGGGTCTGGTTGTTTATCGGTATACCCGGACGGGTAGACACATTCCTCCTTTATTTGTTCGATTAAATGTAAAATATTAAAATTGCAGGTATTGTCTTCTATTTCCCGTATGTTCGTTTGATAGAATTCATAATATCTAGCTTTCTCTCTTTCGGCTTTTTGTTTGTTAGTAGCAGTAAAATTTATAATTTTTGTTTTCGCAATTCTAATCACTTTCAAAGAACGAATTGCTTCCAACAATACAGGTCTTTGTGATTGCCCAGTTGGTCTAAGTAGAAAAAATAAATCAGGTATTGATAATTTTTGATAAGGGAAATATGCATTTGTTCCTAATGTTAATGAGTTCGTTGTAAGTTCAGAATACTCACCCGTTGCATCTATCAGAATTACTTTATTGTTGGTCTTGGTAACTACTTCATCAACCAACTTTGCAACTGTCCAACTCTTACCACCGCCTGTTGTTCCTACAATGGCACAATGTCTTCCGAAAATTGAGTTTAATGAAACTTTGCAGTTTGCATCATTGGATGTTAATTTGCCTAAATCAGCATATACATTTTCAAACTCATCTTTCTTCTTACCAAACTCTTTTACATAAGTTTCAATTTGTTCATCGGAACAGGAATAAACTTTTGCACCAATAGCAGGATATCTTGAAACTGTCTTTTCTGTTTTCTCCGGCTCATATACACTAAAGCACAAAAGTAATTCCGCTTTACCTGAAGGGTGGAATGCAGTTTCATCATGTTGAATTGCTTTTTCACTTATTGTTTTCCTTTCCCCATCAGGTAATTCAATTTCAATTATCCGTGCAAGGAAACCGAATTCTGCACCTTCTATCACAATAAAATTTCCAACATTCCCACCGGCGTAGAAAACACCTTTGTGACTAAACTTTTCTAACAGATTAGAAGAAGGAAAATGAACCTTCACATGTTGTGGTGAAACTTCATTGATATAACCCAAAAAATAATTATGATTAAAGGGATTCATTTCCTGTCTCTTTATTAGATTCCATATATGTGTTATTCGATGGATACTTTTTTGTAAAACCGCCAAATGTGTCAAAAACAATATTCACATTACGTTTTACTTGCTTCTTTGCTTCATCAACAAAAAAAGGTTTCAAACAAGATGTTTCTATTCCTTCAGTGCCGTTATAATTTACTATCAGTAATTGAAAACTTGGGTTTTGTTCTACGGCTTCAATAATTACATTTTGTATATGCTTGTCTTGGAAACCAAAACCTATAACAATAAGCAATGTGTTTTCCTTACGGAGTGCCTGTTGAAATCTTGACATCATTTCAAAGTATGGCTGTTCATATGAACTTTCATACTTTTCACTGGCAGGATAAATTATTAAGGGCTTGGACGGATTGTCTTGCTGAACAACATTATCCGATTTGTCTTTAAACCAATTTAAAGAGCCATGTAACTTGTAGAACTGAAACACTTTTGAAACAAAGCTTTCCTCTTGCTTGATTCTTGTCTTATCTCTGTTCACAATATCAAGGTCAAAGTATCTTCCTGAGAATTTTCTGGGTTGTGTGAATGAAAATCCATCAATTACAACAAAACCACTTTCGTTTGCAGCCATTTCAAAAAGCAAATCATAATTGGTTGTGAATAGTTGAATTCTTGGATCACTTGATTTTCGAGCAATGATTTTGTTCAAGAAATCTTTATGAGGTGCTTGCGGTTGCAATGTCAGTTTGCATGCTTCTGCAATTTTCGATTCAAGTGCTTCTCTCAAAACATTCTCTCCACTTTTTACTTCTCCATTCAATTTTTCAAATAGTATAATATGAGAAAGTAATCCTTCAATGTCTTTGTTCGTGTAAAATGGTTTTGTAACAAAGCCAGTAATAGAATCCTTGAAAGCATCAATTTCTGTTTGACAATAATCCCAAAGACCTTCTCTTGTTTTTCCACTTGTAGCTTTTTCTCCATTGTCCATTGAAGTTCCTGCTGCTGTTAATACAACAACATTCTTATAATGCCTTTTAAGAAAAGAATCATAGAAAGATTTTTGTTTCTCAATGCAAATTTCTTTGGCAGTTAGCTTAGGTTCTGTTTTATTTTCAACTGCTTTATCATTAACAAAACAATCTGCTGTTGTATATGACAAAGTGAATTCGCTTTGAAGCAAAATATATTTCGGGGTTTCCACAACCACTTCGAGTTCTGCTGTTTCTTTTATCATTATTTTATTGTTGCAAGTTTTGAGAGTAATAGCTCTTTCAGTTCCGTTAGCTTTTGGTTTTCCGATGACTTCAATTTTACAGTTTCAAAAACCGGTTTGGCTGCTTTATGAAAATGCTCCATTCTGTGAGCATCGACCTTGGATAATTTAAATTCTTCAAGGTATTTCTCGTGAACTCTTTGTCTGCCTGAAGAACCAATCATACTGCTAATTGCATATGAACGGAAACCTTCATCTTTAGCTAAACAATAAACCCAGTAT
The DNA here is from genome assembly GCA_966250325.1 of uncultured Cytophagaceae bacterium. Classification (GTDB taxonomy): domain Bacteria; phylum Bacteroidota; class Bacteroidia; order Cytophagales; family Spirosomataceae; genus Jiulongibacter. Next base: position 13,154 of record CBINGY010000078.1, read on the forward strand.
GGACTAATGTTTTTCTTCGCCCTCATTACTATAAATTCTGTTGAACCAGCTGCTATTTCTTTTTCCTTTAAAATATTTACGAATGCCGTTTTACCATTTTCTAGACAAGGAGTAATTCGGGCAAGGAGTGTATCATTGTTCTGAAATCTTGACCCACCTTGATATTCTCGTGTAACCATTCCATCGATACACATTGAACTTTCTGATAGATTCGCCATTTCTATATATGGTGATAATATCCCTTTCCTTAGCTCTAGTTTTGGGTTTGTCTCAACATAGTCCTTCAGGAAAGTCATTTCTTCATTAACATCACCCTCCACAAACCACTCCCTATAAATCGCCTGTGCGGTTTCTTCCAGTTTTTGGATGAGTTGTTGGTTAAGGGCTATGCGGTTTTGTATGGTGTTGTATTCTTTTACGATTTCTCGTTGTTTGTCAATGTGGGGGATGGGGAGTTGCATACTTTCAAAATCCTCCCACTCCAAACTTCCTCTTACACCCCCTACAGCGTGAAAACAAGCCTCACGGTCAAACTCTGATCGTTAAAACCACATCATCAAATATTCAGGCAAAAGTTCTTTTTCGTCTTTTACTTCAAATATTGGATAGGCTTGAGAAATAATTGCTTCGTCTAAATCTCTTAACAAGGCAACAGGCATTTTTTTATCACGTCTTACTTGCATTGTGCTGCAAGCAAATTGATTTCTGCGAATGATTTTATAATTCTCCATATCTGTTCCAATAATATTGGCTACAGAAGGAATAAACTGTTTTGAAATGCTTAACCCCAAAAGTTGCTGCACTTGCAATCCTTTATTGCGTTCATCCACCAGCCTAATATGTTGCCCAATGGGTTTATAATTCGATTTCATAACCCAAGTCTTTAAAAACACTTAGTAAATCGATTTTGCTTTGTGCTTCGGCTTTCAGTAGTTCGACAAACTCGTTACGAAGCAGATTCATCTTCTCATCAAAGTCAATATTCTCATCTCGGTTCACAAACTCAATATATTTGCTAGGCACCAACGAAAAATCTTTTTTAGCTATTTCGTCAAACGAAGCCGAGTAACAGAACTCAGGTACATTTTGATAGGCTGAGCCTGTTGTGGCGGCTGAACTTGTCGAAGCCTGCCATTGGTGATAAGTTCCTGTTATATGTTTGATATCATCCTCTGAAAACTGGATGTATTTCTTCTCAAATGGAATACCTATTTGCCGCAAATCCATAAACAGGATCTCGTTTTCACGGTCACGGTAATGGCGAGTTTCATCACCAATTTTTCGGGTTTGTGCTTTTTTGTTCTTGTTCAGAATCCAAAGAGTAACACTAATATTGGTGGTGTAAAACATATCTTGAGGCAATACCAAAATGGCTTCCACCAACTTATTTTCAATCAGCTTTCTGCGAATTTTGTATTCTTCACCACCGCCACTTAAAGCACCATTCGCCAGGATAAATCCTGCCACCCCGTTTTCAGAAAGCTTGCTCACCATATTCAAAATCCAACCATAGTTGGCGTTGCTTTTGGGTGGCACATCGTAACCTTTCCACCGTGGGTCGTCTGTCAGTTCGTTTTCTGCCCGCCAATCTTTTTGGTTAAAAGGCGGGTTTGCCATAATAAAGTCCGCTTTCAGGTCTTTGTGTTGGTCGTCCAGAAAGGTGTCGGCAGCTTTCTCACCCAGGTTTCCGCTAATGCCCCGTATGGCAAGGTTCATCTTTGCCAATTTGTAAGTGGTATTGGTGTATTCCTGTCCGTAAATAGAAATTTCTTTTTTGTTGCCGTGGTGTGCTTCAATAAACTTGATACTCTGTACAAACATACCCCCCGAGCCACAAGCGGGGTCATAAATGATTCCCTTGTAAGGTTCTATCATTTCGGCAATGAGGTTTACAATGCTTTTGGGCGTGTAAAATTCTCCTTTCCCTTTTCCTTCTGCTAAGGCAAATTTAGAAAGGAAGTATTCATACACTTTACCCACCAGGTCTTGTTTAGGGTCTTTGGTGGTATCAATGTCATTGATGGTATCCAGCAAAGAAGCCAGTTTGGTTACATCTAAGCCCAAACGAGAAAAGTAATTGTCGGGCAGAGCACCTTTCAGGGCTTTGTTGTTTTTTTCTATGGTATGTAATGCAGTATCGATAAGCAGAGCAATATCGTTCTGTTTGGCTCTTTTTATCAGGTAAGACCAGCGGCTGGTTTCTTCCAAAAAGAACACATTGCTCATATTGTAGAACTCAGGCATCTCTATATACTTTTCTTTGCCTTCGGCAATAAGTTTAGCCCGGTGGTCTTCAAACTTGTCACTGGCAAATTTTAAGAATATCAAGCTCAACACCACGTGTTTGTATTCTGCAGGCTCCACGCTACCGCGAAGCTTATTGGCGGCATCCCATAGGGTTACTTCTATGGGTTTCGATACGGGTTCTTTTTTGGTTCTTGTTGTTTTTGGTTTGGGTGTTTCGGGCATAGTTCTAGCTTAGTTCTTTTGGGAAAGGTGAGTGATTTCATTAATTACTTCTCCGAATATCTTTAGCTTACTTAAATATCTCGGATGATACACTTTATAGGTATTGTTTGGAAATCCGGGCACCGGTAACTTTAACTTATACATATGAAGCCTTTCATTCTGTGGGGTCCATGTAAGGCCAAGATGTTTTTCCAGTTCCACATTATAGTCGTTCCCGGCTAAAAATAAGATTGTATCTGGTTTTAGAATTTGAATTTCACCCAGCAGCAATTGGAAGTCTTCTATTCTTCGATTCTCAGATGGCATCACACGGTATCTTTTACCCGAGTCCATTCGTGACACATTGGTCCAGAGAAAGCCCAATTCCTTACGACAAGCGTTTGGATTTAATGATGTATAAATACTTCTTGAGAAGTTCCAGAAAGGAGAGTTTAGTGTTCTTTTGAGTTCTTTCCCGCTTTTCCCATGATAGCCGTGTCCTAATGAAAAGTCGTCATACGCATCAATAATACTTGAAAGGGAATGTTCATCTTTCATGCGTCCAACCCAACTATTGGTTTCTTTACCAACGATCAGGAGTTTGTTTTTTGCAGTTGAATACTCTGGGAAAACCTTTAGGAATAAGGGGCAACAGGGGTCACCATTATATTTATCCTTTCTTTGAATTAGTTTTTCGTAATAATCGCCGTAAAGCTTTTCCAGATTTGAATTGGTTTCTTCCGTGGACATTTCAAAGGTTAAATCAGGCAACTAAGTTATAAATTTCTTTAGCATTTTTCTACAATCTACCTGTACGCTTGCTTTCAATTGTTTCGGATCAGCTGTTCGTTTTGTTTGGGTGTTGAAAGGAAAAGACCGCGTTAATTTGGTACTGAGGGGACGGTCCGTTTTTACTTGGGTCCCGAGGGGACTGTCCTCCCCGCCTGCCAGTCGGGCAGGGTCTTCGCTCGGACTGACACTCGCACAATGTCAGGTCGAGCGGAGCCGAGACCCTCGTTTTAGCACAAAATCTAAACTCTCTTCATAAAAAAACAACCACC
>CBINGY010000079.1:0-16523 GCA_966250325.1 uncultured Cytophagaceae bacterium
TACTTATCGGGCTTGATGTAAGTGAGAAAAAAGAACGTGAACGACAGCTCATTGACAGTGAAAACCGATTCCGAATTTTCTTTGAGAATTCCCACGTGGTCTTATACACCCATGACCTGAACGGCAATTTCCTGAGCATGAACCCACGCGGCACAAACCTGCTCGGCTATTCTCAGGAGGAAATTATCAACCGGAATATCCTGGATATTGTGCCGCTTGAATCACAGAAAAGTTTGCCGGAGTATCTGCAGGAACTCAGCGAGAAAGGTTTCTCCAAAGGGCTCATGCAGATTGTTGACAAAAACCACAACCGGGTTACCTGGATGTACCACAACATTCTGGCTCAGGATACCGACGGCACCCGCTATGTTATTGGAAATGTAGTAGATATCACCGATCGGGTGGAACTGGAAAACAGCCTCAAACTGGCGAAACAGACTGCCGAACAAAACGCCCGGATGAAAGAGATGTTTCTGGCCAATATGAGCCATGAAATTCGTACTCCCATGAATGCGATTACGGGTTTCGGAAGGCTTTTGGGCGAAAGTGGTGACCTCACCCAGGAGCAGAAGGAATATGTCAATGCTATCAATATTGCCAGTTCCAATCTCCTCAATCTGATCAATGATATTCTCGATTTCTCCAAAATTGAATCGGGCCAAATCAGGCTGGAAAATATCCCGTTCAGTCTGAAGGCTCAGATTAATTACGTCTGGAAAATCCTTGCACCAAATGCTCAGCAGAAAGGCCTTCAGTTTAAATGTTTAATTGACCACGGCATGCCGGATAGCGTGCTGGGCGATCCCACACGTCTTAGCCAGGTGCTGGTAAACCTCATCAATAACGCCATTAAATTCACCGAAAAGGGGTATATCCGATTATTTGTTCAGCTGGTCTCTCAGGAAAACAACAGGTACTTCATTGAGTTTGAAGTAGAAGACACAGGGATAGGAATCCCCGCTGAGAAAACAGCCGCCATTTTTGACCGGTTCACGCAGGCAAATACCAACACCACCCGGAAATACGGCGGCACCGGCCTGGGTCTGAGTATCTCCAAATCACTTATTGAGCTTCAGGGAGGAAACATCCGGGTTGAAAGTCAGGAAGGAAGTGGATCCCGCTTTATTTTCCAGCTGCCTTTTGAGCTGGCCGGGGAGGAAATAGGGACCCATGAAAACGAGACAGATCACGAGGAAGAAGTGCGTTCCAAAAATAATATTCTGCTGGTAGAAGATAACGTACTCAATCAGCAACTGGCTAAAAAAGTGCTCGAACTGAGAGGATATCAGGTAGATCTGGCAGAAAATGGACTTATGGCCATTGAGCGACTAAAAATCAGAAACTATGACCTCATTCTGATGGATCTTCAGATGCCTGAAATGGACGGGTACCAGACCTCCCAGCATATCCGCAACGAAATGAAACTTTCCACCCCGATTATGGCCATGACGGCCCACTCGCTGGTGGGAGAAAAGGAGAAATGTCTGAAAGTAGGTATGAATGATTATATCACGAAGCCTTTTGATCCCAAAATGCTGTTCTCAAAAATAAAAGAACATACGGAAAACAGTCCGGAAGATATACCAGAAGCTCTTGTCCCTGAAAAACAGACAGATGAATCGGAGGTTCTCGATCTGAGCTACCTCAGAATGCTTACTGATAACAACAAGGAATTTGAAAAGGAGATCCTGGAAACCTCTCTGAAAACCATCCCACATGATCTGGGATTACTTCATGAGAGCATCAATCTGCTTGATTACTCCCGTGTGCGTGCTATAGCTCACAAGCTGAAGTCGTCCTTTATGACCATTGGAATGGACGCCCGGGAAATTCTTCAACGTCTCGAATTTGAAAATATCACAGACTTTGAAACGCTGGAAAGCCTCTTTTACGCCTTACAGAATAAATACTCCCGAACCCGGAAAGCCGTGGAAATGGAGCTTTCGACCAATTATTAAGCTCACGCTAAACCTCTGTTGCTGATGAAAATATTTTTATTCGAAGATGAAGTCCTCCTTCTTAAATCCCTGGAGTTCAGGTTTTTAAAAGAAGGCTATCAGGTGGCCACCTTCACAGATGGCCTCACCGCCCGAGAACATCTCAAAACTGAGCTGCCAGATCTGGTCATCACCGATATCATGATGCCTTTTCTGAATGGCCTGGAGCTGGTCAGTTTTATCCGCAACGAACTTAAATCTCAGGTGCCCATCATTGTACTAAGTTCGGCCGGATTGGAAAAAACGGTGCTTGAAGCCTTTGAACTGGGGGCCGATGATTTCATCACGAAGCCTTTCAGCCCGAGTGAATTGCTCATACGTGTAAAAAAAATATCACTGAGAATCAACGCTGGCTCTATGTAAACTAAACACCTATGAACCGTTTGCTTTCCTCTACCTTCCTTAGCTCAGATCTGGTTATTCAGCTTTTATGGATAAGCTCGGCGGCATTTACCGTCACCGGCCTCTGCCTGCTCTTTTTTGTACTGGCCAGCCGTAAACGCAAAACTTTTCTGGCCTGGCAGCAGGAAGAACTTTATAAAAAATGCCAGCCGGTAGTTACCGAACTGGCTTTTGAAGAAAAACTCTCCACCGCCAGCCTTCTGGCCGAAAAAGAACTTATGGCCACCAGCATTGGCAGAAACGCTCTGCTGGCAGAACTGATCAAATTCAGGAAGTATTTTCAGGGAGAAACGGTAGGTCTCATTGAGAACTATTACATCGATAAAAAGCTCTATAAACTGAGTTTCAAAAAACTTCATTCCAGATCCAAACACCTCAGAATATCTGCTTTGAACGAGCTGGTGGAAATGGACTATCAGCCCGCGGTACGAACCATAAGCCGCTATTTGAAACATGAAAAAGATCCCGAGCTTATTGAAAATGCAGTAGTAGCTCTCGCCAGGCTCGATTATCGCCTGTGCGTCAAAGAGATTTTATCAAGAAACCTTTACCTCACAGACTGGCTCCAGATTCAGCTTATTCAGGTTTTTGATGAAGTGAAAGCAACCGACCTGCCACCACTCAGAAACTGGATGCAGCAGGCTCCCAATTTTACCTACCTCATTTTTGGATGCCGACTGGTGGCTTTTTCTAAATCACAGAAGCAGGTAGAACCTATGAAAGAACTCCTGTGGCATCCCGAGGAACGCGTTCGGCTGGAGTCGATCCGTACGTTTGGTATACTCCACTATCTGGATATTTCTCCCACGCTCATTACCATTTTTGATCTTGAAACACGAAGAAACCAATGCGAAATTATCAAGACGCTCACCCAATTCAATCTGCTTGAGAATCTTCCCTTCCTCATCAGCTGCACACAAAGCCGGATGGATGAGATAAAACGTATAGCCAAAGACGGTATTCATAACCTGAGCAAAGCCGGCGAACTTCCCGGCCTTCACACGCCCATCATTGCATTTATGAAACCCGCTCAGGAGTACCTGTTACACGCCGTGTAAAATGACTACCTTACTGGAATATATTGCCCTTTACCTCAAATACGGGATCATCACCTACGCCTCTTTCCTGATGTGTTCGTATGTATTTCTCGCTGTTATATCCATTGCCGCACTTCGCAATTATCTTAAGAAGGCCCGATACACCCATTACGATGATCTGCTTCCTTCTTCCATAGCTCCGAAAGTCTCTCTCATAGCCCCGGCGTATAATGAAGGCCTCACCATTGTGGAGAATATCAGGTCCTTACTTTCCATTCATTATTCCAATTACGAGGTGGTGATTGTGAACGATGGCAGCAAGGACGATACGCTTTCCAGGGCTATAGAAGCCTATCGCATGATACCCGCCGAAATGTATCTGGAAGGCGGTATTCCATCCAAAGAAATCAAATGCGTTTACAAATCTACGTTACCTGAATTCAAAAATCTTTTACTGGTAGATAAGATCAATGGCGGTAAGGCCGATGCCCTGAATGCCGGTATCAATGTTTCCTCGGCCTGTTATGTAGCCTGTATCGATGTAGACTGCCTGCTGGAACAAGACGCTCTTCTGAAGCTGGTGAAGCCTTTTCTTGACAGCAAAAAACGGGTCATTGCTACAGGCGGGGTGATACGCATCATCAATTCCTGCGAGATTAAAAACGGCTCCATCACCAAAGTGAAGGTACCCGGAAACCGCATAGCTCGTATGCAGGTACTGGAATACCTCCGGGCATTCTTACTCGGAAGAATGGCCTGGGGAAAAATGGACGGCTTACTGATTATCTCCGGAGCTTTTGGCATGTTTGATAAGGAAATTGTGTATGCAGTAGGCGGATATGATACCTCTACCGTAGGAGAGGACATGGAGCTGGTGGTACGTATGCGGCGGTACATGATAGAGAATAAAATCCCGTACAGTGTCAAGTTTATCCCCGATCCGCTCTGCTGGACGGAGGCCCCCGAGAGCCGTCAGATTCTGAGCCGGCAACGAAACCGCTGGACCCGCGGCACCGTGGAAACCCTCTGGATTCACCGCAAAATGTTCTTTAATCTCAGGTATGGAATTATCGGACTCCTCAGCTATCCCTACTGGTTTTTCTTTGAGTTTCTGGCTCCTATTCTGGAATTTCTGGGGCTTCTCTGGTTTGCTTTTGCCGCAGTTACGGGAATCATCAACTGGCCGTTCTTCATCGCCATTACGTTCTTTATTTACACGTTTGTGTTTATGATAAATATGCTTGCTATCCTTGCCGAGGAGATTACCTTCTACCAGTACAAAGACAGCAGTGATATCCGCAAACTGGTGAGTTCAGCCTTGCTGGAGCCTCTTATTTATCATCCGTTTCTGGTGTGGTCTGCCATGAAAGGCCATCTGGACAAATTTAAAGGAAAAAAGACCTGGGGTGAAATGACCCGGGTAGGTATAAAAACTACATAACCATGAATCAATCCAGGCGTATCCGCTACCTTATTTTTCAGGCATTTCTGGCCGGTGTACTGCTCACACTCACCAATCTGGGCTTTGCCCTCTTCAGTGAAGAGATGCACAGTGAAATTCCCCTATGGCAAACCGTTTTTACAGATCTGCTGTTTAATCTCACCTTCAGTGCCGGGTTTATTGCCCTGCTCAGTCCTTTGTACATTTTAATCAGTACCCTGCACCCCATCGCCGGGGAAAGCTTCGTCCATTTTGCTCTCATCGTTCTCCTTACCGGTAACGCCGCACTCAATCACTATGCCCAGCAAACCCACCTCTCGCTGGGGAGCGACCTGTATGGATACACGCTCGATGATATTTTGTTTATTGTGGGCTCTTCCACAGAAGTCAATGTTAAAACACTGATTCTTTTTCTGATTTTCCCTGCACTTCTTATTGCAGGCACACTGCTTAAGCGGGAAGACCAAACCTCCACCATCTGGTTTGCCATACCGCTTATTCTGTCCGTATTCTCCTCGGTTTTTCTGGCAGACCGCTTCACCGAAACTTCCCGGCTGGCCTACTTTGTGGCCGACTCCTGGAACTATTGGCAGGATTCGTCTTCCGAAGCCGATGACTGGAAACCCTCCGAGGAATACCCCCTCCTTCGTCCGCTTACTCAAGGTAAAGAACCGCTGAATGAATTCCTGAATCACGGCCCACAAAAACCAAATATCGTGATACTCGTGGTAGAAGGTCTGGGAAGCGACTTTATGGGAGCTGGTGCCGAATACCCCGGATTCACCCCTTTTCTGGATTCACTCAGCAAAGAATCTTTATACTGGTCAAACTTCATGAGTAACACCGGCCGCTCGTTTGGGGCCCTGCCTTCCATACTCGGTTCTGCCCCTTTTGGGAAAAACGGTTTTCTGGATCTGGAAGAACTTCCTGATCACATTTCTCTGATTTCCCTGCTGAAGAAAAACGGCTACCACACGTCCTACTTTGAAGGAGGACAATCTTCTTTTGACAATAAAAACCGTTACCTGAATCAGGAAGGAATTGACCTGCTCATTGATCAGAACAGCTTTGACAATACCTACCGGATGACCACCTCAAACAAAGAGGGCTTCAGCTGGGGGTATCCCGACTCAGAAATCTACCGGAAAACGTTGAGTACGCTTAAAGAGGGAGAAATGCCCCGTCTTGATATCATCCTTTCCATTTCCAACCATGAGCCTTTTCAGTTTCCGGATAAACAAGCCTATGTGGAAAAAGCCAGAACGCTTATGAACAGCTCTGAGCTGAGCGATGCAAAAAAACGGGCCATCGAAAAAAATATAGACGTATTTGCCAGTCTGCTATATACAGATGAAAGCATTCGTGAACTATACGCCGGTCTTAAAAAACGGGCCGATTTTGACCATACCCTGCTTCTTATCACGGGAGATCACCGGCTTATTCCTGTTCCGCAGAAAGACCAGATCTGCCGGTACCATGTGCCGCTGATTGTACACAGTCCGCTTCAGAAAGAGGCCCGTGAATTTAAAGGCGTATCGTCTCATCTGGATATTACCCCTTCGCTGGCACGGATGCTGGCAGCAAATTATGGTCTGGAGCTCCCTGCACAAGTGCCCTGGCTGGGAAATGGACTCAGTCCATCCGCATCTTTTGAGTCAACCGGCAAAATTCCCCTTATGAAATACAAGGGCTCTTTTTCCGATTATGTGGCCGGCACTTCCTATCTGAGTGGGAAGGATATCTACAAACTAAGCGATGGGCTGCATCTGGAAGAAATGGGCGATGCAGAGATGTTGAAAACCCTCAAAAATGAACAAAACCAGGCCGAGCGGATGTTCCGATATGCTACGCTACAAAATAAGATCATTCCGGACAACCTCGTCATGAATGTCTCAAATCTCATCCAACTTTCAGACGCCGATCAGAAAAAGGTGAACAAACTCACCCGCGGAATGAACGAAGGAGAGATCTTTTTTATGGCACGCGACTCTGCCCATCACAAACACTATGACATTGCCCTGCTCCTGCTGGATCATCTGAATAACCTCAATTTCAATCACTTTGATGGCCGTACTCTTCGGGGGAGAATCTACGGCTGGACGCAACGATACCCGGAAGCCGAAAAGGAGTTGCGGTTTGTGATAGAACGCAGCCCGCTCTATCAGGATGCTTACGCTGCCTTACTGGACCTCTACTGGTGGAACGACGCCCCCGGGAAAGCCAGGGAAATTGCGAAACTAAGTCAAACGTATTTTCCGGAGGATAAGAACTTTCAGCGGTCTGTCAAAGAAAAACTGGCCCGTTTTGAGCCGACCGATACCTCTGAGGAACTGGCCTCTGTTGAAAAAACACATTCGGAAGACCTATGAAACATCTTGTTTACCTATCCATTTTCCTGCTGATTACCCTGGCCGTACATGGTCAGGGTACTGGCATGGACCCCGACGAAGCCTTCTCCCGTGCCCGGCAACTGGCGTTTGACAGCAAACGTACCGAAGCCAAAGCACTGCTCACCGAAATCACCCGGAACTATCCCAACTACGGAGATGTACGGCTTTTTCTGGCTGTGCTATACGGCTGGGAAGAAGAATACAAACTGGCACGCAGGGAGTTTCAGGTATTACTGGCCCAGGAGAAAACCAACAAAAACTACTGGATCGCCTACATCAAAAACGAGTTATGGGCCGGGCAATCTGCCGCAGCGAAAGAGCTCAGCAAAAAAGCTCTGGAGCTCTTTCCCGAAGAGGGCGAACTTGTGATTCTGAGAGCCAAAGCCGAACGTGATAACGGCGAACTGGGGCAGGCTACCCAAACCCTCAAGGATTTCCTCAGGAAACATCCCCAAAATCAGGAGGTAAACACCTTCTTTATTTCTCTCAAAGAAGATCTGGCCACCAACAACCTCTCGGTTTCCTATGCCCTGGATCATTTCAGCGAAATTTATGATCCCATGCACTATTATACCCTGCAGTACAGCAAGGAAACGGCCCGGGGTAGTATAGTGGGACGACTGAATGTCAACGAAAAATTCAGAATCTACGGTACTCAGTTTGAGCTGGATGCCTACCCCAGCATTACTGACGGCCTCTATGCCTACCTGAATGCCGGTTACTCCGGTTCTTCCATTTTCCCGGGATGGCGGTATGGTGCTCAGCTGTATAAGTCGCTCCCCCTGAGTTTTGAGGTATCTGCCGGTATTCGATCCCTGAAATTCGGAGAACAATTTACCCATATTTACACCGGGTCGGTGGGCAAATATTTCGGGAATTCCTTCCTCTTTTTTGTACCTTATCTCATTCCTGCCGACGAGGGTCTGAGTAAATCCGGGAACCTCACCTACCGGTATTACGGCAGCACAGAAGACCTCTTCTTTGCGGTAACCGCCGGCATGGGCTTCTCTCCGGAAATCAACCGCTTCGGTAATGAAGAGACCCTTCCCATCATCAGCCTGAAATCTCAGAAGGTCGGCATTTCGAACACCTTCAAATTAGGCAGTGCAAACAGCATTTTAGGTTTCAACGTATCTCTTAACCGCCAGGAAAGCATCTTTGATCCCGGTCAGTTTTTCTTCATCACCTCGGCAGGAGTGCAGTATTTGGTGAGGTTTTGAAGGGAAGACTCCCTCCTTAATAATGCACCATCACCATTCCATTGGCTCCATTGCCTGCTGGCGGGAAACTACCGCCGCCACCGCCGCCGTAGTTGCGACCGCTTTCTGCCAGTATGGATACACCCGCAGCCAGTGTGGTCATATTACGGGTAAACGTGCCACCCGCTCCACCGGAATCCGGGCTGTTGGCAGCTTCACCCCCTTTCCCAAACCGATCGATTTTCACAAATTCAGTGGCCGAAATCTGATTGTAGATGGATTCTTTATAGGAACCGTTTCTCCCGGGTACAAACTGGTAACTCACGAGATTGGTCGGTGTAAAGGTAGCGGTTCCCCTCCCGCTGGCGTTGTTCAGGGCCGCTCCTCCTCCCGGTATACTTATACTTTGACTCGAAGAGGCCACTGAAGAGGCACCGCCATTGGTGGCAGGCACATAGGCCCCAATGAGGCCCCCAGACCCTCCGACTCCCCCGGCACCTACCGTGATGGTTAACACCGTGCCCGGACTCACCGCAAAGATGGCTTTGCCGTAGCCACCACCACCACCGCCCGACCCATAGCCGCTGTTGGCAGTGGTGGGGTCGGTGGTTAACCCGTTACCTCCACCACCCCCACTCCAGATTTCTACCAGAACTTTACTCACACCCGCTGGCACCGTAAAGAAAGCATTACTGAAGAATTGCCTGAAATTGGGATAAGAACTCACATCTCCCCAGTTCGAACCGTCGTGCACCAGCAGTGATCTGGATTGTGAATCATACACCATCATCCCCTGCTCTGCCGAGGGAATAGCGGCCTCCACCGCCGACACACCGGAATACCTCGGCAATTGCACACTTTTGGCATCAATTTCCGTGGCCTGCTGGGCATGGGTAGCCCAGCAACCTGAGAAAACAAACAGAACAAGTAGCATCTTATTCATAACCTGGTCAAATAATGGGTGAGACTTGATACCATTCAATAGGTAAAAAGACTTCGGAATCGGCTCTTTCGATCAGAATAAACCACTATCCAAAAATTTACCTAATCTATCAATAAATCAAGTACATTTCTCTCAGATTATAAACTACTTACTACCTGAATTTTATAGTACGGTAAGAAACTCCTGCACCGGATATTGCAGGACTTTGCCCAATGGATCTCATGGCTTCTGACACACAACGGCGAAAACATGAAAATCAACTGCCGGAATCGGCTTCTGACAGGAAGTGGCAGGTTCACAATCTGCCCATTTGAATCATTTGGAAGAGCCATGAAAAAAATTCTATATTGGCACAGATCTAAACCAAATTGTGAGTAGCTATGAACAGAAGGTTCAGAACACTTGGTATGCTGGTTACCCTCACCTCCCTGCTGCTCATCTATGGATTGGCCAAAATACCCGTGGAGCAGCCTATCCTGAAAGAGAAGGCTCCACCAGGTGATTCCATCCCGATTCTGTTTAGTCTGGACAGCCTCGCCTGGCAATGGGCTATGGTGGACTATGATTCTACAGATTGGGAAGATGTGCCTCATATCAAAATAGATGACCGGGTGGCCGAAGATCTTACCTATGCGACCGACTCCTCTGACCAAAATCAGAACAAATTTGGCGTAGTAATGGAATTCGACAGCCTAACCGAAGAAATTCATTTTTTCGATTATCATTCCCTGCGTGACGTTCATGAATATCAGATGCCTTACCGCATCAGGGAATCCATTTATTTCCGAGATACGGAATTTGAAAACTATTCCGAAGAAAACTCTAAAGGGCATATTGAAATTTCAAACAGCCGCTTTAATGGAGGGTTCAGGTTATTTAACGTACATGATCTGGATATTTACAATTCCCGATTTCCTAAATCATTAGACCTAAACAATACTTCTAGGGGGCGGGATAACCCCGATACCCTGAGTTTAATTCTTCAGCATACCTCATTTCCTTCCTTAAGCGTAGGTAGCGAGACCATTCCTCACCTATTCCTTTATTATTGCAAAGTCGATACCCTTCTGTTTTTTGGCCACAAATTCCTGGGGGAGGTTAATTTTGATGAGAATGACATCGACCGGCTCTCCTTTCAAAACTGTGTGTTTTACCAGCTTCCCCGGATTAAAGGCCGGCTGCCTTCCAATCTCTCTTTTACAGATTGTAATTTCCAGCTAGATGCCATCGAAGATAAATATGCAAAGATCGATTTCAGAAATACCGAGCTGCGGGATTCTAGCCGCTGCAAGCTCCGAATATCCCACGTAGCGGTGGACAAATTCCTTTTGCCGTATTCGCATTTCGAGCTGGTTTTTGACAGTACCGAGACCTTTGAGAACCGAACCCAGATCTACGAAGACATCATCAATTCCTGCAAAAGCAATGGGATGGTGGAAAGCTCAAAAAACTGGGACATCGAATACAAAAGCTTTCTGATGAGAAAGAACTTTCCGCGGATAGGCAATCTGCTGGTTAAGTTTAATGTGCACTGGTGGAATTTTGGCTACGACAAATGGAAAATTCTGGTCATTTGGCTGCCGCTTTTTTTCCTGTTCTTCCTGGTACTTAATCTTTTGCTGGTGCAGGGCCTGTTTCTTTTTGTGTATCGCGATGAGGAGCTGGAAAAATCAACCTTTCATACCCAATTGCGTAAATTCTTCAAAAATGATATGCCCGATTTCTCCCAACCGAGGTTCCGGTTTGCCTATACACTTTTCTATACATCCAGCATTTATTTTGGCCTTAAACTGAAACTGAACGCACTTAATTATAGTAATCTATGGGGCACTTTTTATATCCTGCTGATGTATGGGGTTGGATCTGTGCATCTGGCTTTTGCGTTGAGCTATATTCTGGATGTGTATTGATTACCATCTCAAACTTTGCCAGTGCTCTATATGTGAGGTAGGGCAATTGAAAATGTTCTCACTATGCTCTGGAGTATAGTGAATGCTTTAGAGCCCATTTAAGAAGTTTTTCCTAATAGTTTCTGCTTTTCAGCGTTTGCACTGAGTTTGGTTATAGTGTAATTGCTTTCGTTCTCATCCGCCACCGCAGTTGATAATCCGCCAATCCTTAAATTGGCGTTTACACTGAGCTTCGCCGAAGTCTGAATTGCTTACCTTCCATGAATATTTTAACAGTACCAGAATTTTTCAATTTTTAAGTTTACACTGAGCTTCGCCGAAGTCTGAATTACTTACCTTCCATGAATATTTTGACAGTACCAGAATTTTTCAATTTTTAAGTTTACACCGAGCTTCGCCGAAGTATGAATTGCTTACTTTCCCTTAAAATTATAACAGTACTGGAAGCTTTTATTTTAAAGTTTACACTGAGCTCCATAGAAGGCTGAATTGCTTACCTTCCCTTAAAATTATAACAGTACTGGAAGCTTTTATTTTAAAGTTTACACTGAGCTCCGTCGAAGTGTGAATTGCTTTCCTTCCCTTAAAATTACAACGGTACTGGATCTTTTGTTTTTAAGTTTACACCGTGTACATGGAAGTGCGAATTGCTTATCTTGCATGAATATTTTAACAGTACGAGAATTTTTCAATTTTTAAGTTTACTCTGAGCACCGACGAAGTCTGAATTGCTTCCCTCCCTTAAAATTATAACAGTACTGGAAGCTTTTATTTTAAAGTTTACACTGAGCTCCGTCGAAGTGTGAATTGCTTTCCTTCCCGGAACATAATAACCCTATTGGAGCTTTTACTTTTAAGTTTACACTGAGCTCCATAGAAGTGAGAGTTGCTTTCCTTCCCGGAGCATAATAACCATATTGGAGCTTTTATTTTTAAGTTTACACTGAGCTCCGTCGAAGTGTGAATTGCTTACCTTCCCTTAAAATTATAACAGTACTGGGAGCTTTCATTTTTAAGTTTACACTGAGCTCCGTCGAAGTGTGAATTGCTTTCGATCTTTGACATCTGATACCTAATGATGTTAATGGTGCTGCCAGCCACTTGTTGTGAATTGCTTTCGATCTTTGACATCTGATACCATTTGTAGAATTTAATGATTTCGAAAATTAGTTGTGAATTGCTTTCGATCTTTGACATCTGATACCGGAAGCTGTGAAGAATTAGGTATACCTAGGGTTGTGAATTGCTTTCGATCTTTGACATCTGATACCTCTTGAAGATGGCGAAGCCTGGTATCAGTCGTTGTGAATTGCTTTCGATCTTTGACATCTGATACCTAAGGCTGGTTATCTCCCTGTTCCACGACGGTTGTGAATTGCTTTCGATCTTTGACATCTGATACCAGGCGGAAGGAAACTACCTTTTGCATGCGAGTTGTGAATTGCTTTCGATCTTTGACATCTGATACCGTTTCTCCTGCTCCAGAATATAGGCTGTGTGTTGTGAATTGCTTTCGATCTTTGACATCTGATACCAGCGTGCCGGAATGATAAAGCTCACCAGTGAGTTGTGAATTGCTTTCGATCTTTGACATCTGATACCCAGCATTGCCGTATCTGGCAGAAGTGGCCGGTTGTGAATTGCTTTCGATCTTTGACATCTGATACCGAGCTGCACAGGCAGTATGTGGGGCATTACGTTGTGAATTGCTTTCGATCTTTGACATCTGATACCCCACCCGCAAAGTTTGATAGACCAGTTCTTGTTGTGAATTGCTTTCGATCTTTGACATCTGATACCGCTGAGGCATTTCACCCCCAAAGAGATTCTGTTGTGAATTGCTTTCGATCTTTGACATCTGATACCACCTCACAATCTACCGTGGTTGCCAACAGGGTTGTGAATTGCTTTCGATCTTTGACATCTGATACCCTCAGCATTGATGAAATCGTTGTCAAACCAGTTGTGAATTGCTTTCGATCTTTGACATCTGATACCTTTCTTCTATCAATTCTTCCTATTCGACTTGTTGTGAATTGCTTTCGATCTTTGACATCTGATACCTTTCAGCCCAAAACTATCCCCACCCTCCAAGTTGTGAATTGCTTTCGATCTTTGACATCTGATACCGGAGAGAAAGAAATC
This sequence comes from uncultured Cytophagaceae bacterium, assembly GCA_966250325.1. GTDB lineage: Bacteria > Bacteroidota > Bacteroidia > Cytophagales > Spirosomataceae > Jiulongibacter. Next base: position 13,465 of record CBINGY010000079.1, read on the forward strand.
ACAACCATCAGCCAGTTGTGAATTGCTTTCGATCTTTGACATCTGATACCACAGGAAATTCAATAAGAATAATGTACGAAGTTGTGAATTGCTTTCGATCTTTGACATCTGATACCGGTGGAAATATAGTTATGGTTCATGATTTAGTTGTGAATTGCTTTCGATCTTTGACATCTGATACCACCGGCTTCATTCAGGTATTCTTTGTAGCCGTTGTGAATTGCTTTCGATCTTTGACATTGATACCAAGGGGGTTTAATGGAATCTTGATTATTGAAGTTGTGAATTGCTTTCGATCTTTGACATCTGATACCCTGTTCTTTAAAGCCATCTCTTTAGTCTATGTTGTGAATTGCTTTCGATCTTTGACATCTGATACCTGGTTAATAATTATTAACCAAGTGGTATTTGTTGTGAATTGCTTTCGATCTTTGACATCTGATACCCCACCAAGCTTATAAGGGAATGACTCTCCTGTTGTGAATTGCTTTCGATCTTTGACATCTGATACCCGTTTGCTTCACGATCGGATGATTTTGGGTGTTGTGAATTGCTTTCGATCTTTGACATCTGATACCACTAAAACCCGTGGTGGCATAGTTACTCTTGTTGTGAATTGCTTTCGATCTTTGACATCTGATACCCCTGTTGAATCAGAGAACCCAGCACACTTAGTTGTGAATTGCTTTCGATCTTTGACATCTGATACCCTCCCTCAGTTTCAGTTCGTTCAACATGCAGTTGTGAATTGCTTTCGATCTTTGACATCTGATACCTAAGGCTGGTTGTCTCCCTGTTCCACAACGGTTGTGAATTGCTTTCGATCTTTGACATCTGATACCTGTAGCAACCGCACTTCCTGAGCCATACAGTTGTGAATTGCTTTCGATCTTTGACATCTGATACCCCGACTTTAAATTTTACGCTCGTGTATAATGTTGTGAATTGCTTTCGATCTTTGACATCTGATACCTGAGTTGGTATAATGCAACTGTCGTTCAGCGTTGTGAATTGCTTTCGATCTTTGACATCTGATACCATACCTTAGAAAGCTTTATTGAGGTTTTCAGTTGTGAATTGCTTTCGATCTTTGACATCTGATACCGGTGCCATTTGCCGCAAGCTGGTAACTGTGGTTGTGAATTGCTTTCGATCTTTGACATCTGATACCACTCAAAGACTCCTGCAGAATATAAAACCCGTTGTGAATTGCTTTCGATCTTTGACATCTGATACCCGCTTGCTTTAGGAAAGCGATAATCTGTTTGTTGTGAATTGCTTTCGATCTTTGACATCTGATACCCAGTCACATTACAATAATCTAAAAGTTCTTGTTGTGAATTGCTTTCGATCTTTGACATCTGATACCACCACACCCTCACTGTCCAGGCTGTTTTCGGTTGTGAATTGCTTTCGATCTTTGACATCTGATACCATTAACAACTTAGTTGACTTCATAAACCTAGTTGTGAATTGCTTTCGATCTTTGACATCTGATACCCTTTAGTTTAGTAGATAGACCTATATATAAGTTGTGAATTGCTTTCGATCTTTGACATCTGATACCGCTTGCAAAAATATTGTCGTCGGTCTCGTGGTTGTGAATTGCTTTCGATCTTTGACATCTGATACCTCAAAAAAAAAGTTGTACTAATAACTATTCGTTGTGAATTGCTTTCGATCTTTGACATCTGATACCCTACGGTTCAGAAACGACGCTTCACACGATGTTGTGAATTGCTTTCGATCTTTGACATCTGATACCTCTGCACCGAATGGTAGTTTATTGATTGCCGTTGTGAATTGCTTTCGATCTTTGACATCTGATACCAAATCTTGTATTTCACCTTATTATACTTCTGTTGTGAATTGCTTTCGATCTTTGACATCTGATACCGGGTTTTGACGCAAGGTATTACAGAGAAGAGTTGTGAATTGCTTTCGATCTTTGACATCTGATACCAAAGTATTCATAATTATACAATTATCCGCCGTTGTGAATTGCTTTCGATCTTTGACATCTGATACCGTGATAGCGTGGGCCACTGCCTGGTATCACGTTGTGAATTGCTTTCGATCTTTGACATCTGATACCACATCACCATCACGTAATCAATAAAAATCAGTTGTGAATTGCTTTCGATCTTTGACATCTGATACCAATTTTTCGTTTGTCATTTTTTTTGTTATTGTTGTGAATTGCTTTCGATCTTTGACATCTGATACCCTGATTGTATTTTATTTGGCCGTTCATAAGGTTGTGAATTGCTTTCGATCTTTGACATCTGATACCGGCTAAGGGAAAGATCGTGAAGCTGCATAAGTTGTGAATTGCTTTCGATCTTTGACATCTGATACCCATTTCAGACACGGTAGATCAGCAATTAGAGTTGTGAATTGCTTTCGATCTTTGACATCTGATACCCCAGAAAAAAAATGAATCGCTCTGGGTTGCGTTGTGAATTGCTTTCGATCTTTGACATCTGATACCCACCCAGCTTACCAAGTATTTTCCCTTTGCGTTGTGAATTGCTTTCGATCTTTGACATCTGATACCTCGGTGCTGAAGCATGATAAGTACAATCGGGTTGTGAATTGCTTTCGATCTTTGACATCTGATACCACAGAAGATGAAGTAAACAATAAACCTTGTGTTGTGAATTGCTTTCGATCTTTGACATCTGATACCTCTTGGTTCGTTACCCTTACTTACACGGATGTTGTGAATTGCTTTCGATCTTTGACATCTGATACCTCTGTACCACCGCTGCAGAGTATCACTTCGGTTGTGAATTGCTTTCGATCTTTGACATCTGATACCAATAGCTGATTTCTGGAGGTGCCGGTGGCTGTTGTGAATTGCTTTCGATCTTTGACATCTGATACCGATGAATCATTCTTCGTCGGTACCGATATCGTTGTGAATTGCTTTCGATCTTTGACATCTGATACCTTGAGGCATGATTTGAATACCCTTCTTCGTGTTGTGAATTGCTTTCGATCTTTGACATCTGATACCCTGCTGTGTTCACTTGTTCACCTGCCACATGTTGTGAATT
>CBINGY010000080.1:0-16219 GCA_966250325.1 uncultured Cytophagaceae bacterium
ATTTCCCGCTCGCTGAAAACACTGGCCAAGGAATTGAATGTACCGGTGATTGCCCTCTCACAGCTAAGCCGCTCGGTTGAAACCCGCGGAGGTGATAAGCGACCTCAACTTTCCGATTTACGTGAATCTGGCTCTATTGAACAGGATGCCGATGTGGTAGCCTTCCTGTATCGTCCTGAATATTACCAGATCGAAGCCATGGAAGACGGCAGCAGTTCAAAAGGCGTGGCCGAGGTTATTCTTGCCAAAAACCGGAGTGGTAGTATTACGGATGTAAAACTTAGGTTTATTGCCAAATACACACGTTTTGCAGAGTTTGACGGCATGCAACGCTCTCATGAGGAGTATCAGGCAGAAACGGGCATTACCATTGGCAGCAAAGCCAATCGCATGTAAATTTTACTCCTTCTTTCTTTTACGGAGGTTGTATCTCTCCAGCAATTCAAGGATCAGGCGATCGTATGCCAACAGGCCTGGTGAAGTAGTCTTCCCTGAAGCAATAACCGGAATCTGAATGGCCGTAGAGTCAATAAACGCAGGGTCTCGGGCAATAAAGGTATCGAAAACCAGGGAACCGAAATTTGCCCGCATGAGTGCAAGCATATTACGCGAGAGGTCTGCCGAATCATCGTACATGGTCATGAGTATACCTTCAATATATAATTCTGGTTTAAGTCGTTTCTGAAGTATTTTCACGGTATCCAGAAGCATTTGTAATCCTTCAAGACCAAAATATTCACATTGAAGTGGTATAAGGATAGCATCCGCGGCTATGAGGCTGTTAATGGGTACAATTCCCAGGGAAGGCGGGCAGTCAATGAAAATAAAATCATACAAAGGCTTGATCACCTCCAGTTTTTCGGAAAGTATAAATTCCCGCTCAGTAGCGGTAATCAGTTCGATTTCTGCTCCTACCAGATGCTGAGTGGAGGGAATAAGGTCCAGGTTTTTCCGGTTGGTGGGAACGATACAATCCTGAATAGGAGCCAGATCTACCAGAGCAGCATAGATGCTTCGATTGTCAAATTCTACATCTATCCCCAGAGCCACCGTACAGGATGCCTGATAATCCGTATCTATTAACAATACCTTATAGCCTCTCATGGCAAATCCCACGGCAAGATTTACGCTGGTGGTGGTTTTACCTACACCACCTTTCTGATTTGATATGGCAAAAACTTTAGGTATCATCAGGAAAGTCAAAAAAGGATTTGAAATTAGGGAGAATATCGGAGGTAGCCTATCGGGTGCTCATTAATTTATAAAAAGAGTACGGTATCTTCTCTATTATTACCCATACTCCGGGTTTTACAGTCTGGCTGGCCGTGCATTTTTATCCACTTATTTGACCGTCTGTGCAACATAGCGGATAACTTCCGGTCTTATATACATAGTTTTGGGTGTTTCTGTCAACCCGACCAGACAGCAAAAAACAGTTTAATTAAAAGTTTCCCTCGTGCGGGTAGAGGTGCCGAATAGTTTTGACACCCGGTGTATATTGAAAAAAACACAGAGTTGGTACAACGGTGCAAGCTTGGCGACCGTAAAGCTCAGTATAAAATTTACTCGCTTTACTCCAAAGCCATGCTTAATACCTGTTTGCGGATAGTTAAACAGCAGGAAGAAGCCGAGGACGTACTTCAGGAAGCTTTTATAGATGCCTTTACCAAAATTGACTCCTTTCGAATGGAATCTTCGTTTGGGCTTTGGCTGAAACAGATCGTTGTCAATAAATCGATCAACTACCTGAGGTCAAAAAAGCTGGATCTGGTAGATATTGAAGAAAATACCCATAAAATAGATACGAGCACAGAGGTTTTTGTTCAGGAAGAGGATGTGGAGTTTAAGGTGGAGAGCATCAATAAAGCACTTTATTTATTACCGGATGGCTATCGCACGGTACTGAGTATGTATCTTTTTGAAGGGTATGACCATGAGGAGATAGCCTCGTTTCTGGGTATTTCTGAGAGCACTTCCCGCACACAATACATGCGGGCAAAAAATAAATTAGTACAAATTATTCGAAATGGACAGGCTTAAAGATTTTGTTGAAGATAACAGGGTGGCCTTTGACCAGGCTGAGCCGGGGCCAGCTCTCTGGAGGCATATTGAGCAGCAGCTCGATGGAGGACAACCTTCTGTACGAATAGGAGCCGGGAGGCCCTGGTACCATTTGAGTATAGCCGCCTCTGTTGCAGTTTTAATCGCTTTGGGAGTCACCTGGACGAAATACAGAAAACCAATTACGGAGAATAGGTCGGTGATGCAGCTTAGCCCTCGTCAGGGCACCGAGCTTATCCGCTTTGCAGGATCTGTTGATAAAAAAAGAGAAGAGCTGGAAAGCCTTACCTCTGAAAATCCGGAGTTGAAAGAAGAGTTTGAAGCCGATATTGAAATGCTTGGCAAGCAATATGATGAGCTAAAAAAATCTTTACCGAATAATCCGAATCAGAATGAAATTCTGGAGGAAATGAAAAAGAACCTTCAGTGGCAGATGGAGCTTCTGGAGCAGCAAAAAGAGGTCATTGACCAGGAGAAAAGACAAAAAGAAGGAATGGTGGAGATGAGGTATCAGGAAGATGAACCTCTCCCCGTCCGGTTCGTGTAAAAGGTGTACGACATGAAAAAGAGTAACATAGTATTACGAAGAATTTTACCGGTAGTGCTGTTCTTAACAGTACCTGGCGTAATAAAGACGCTTGCTGCCGGAGAGCATCTTAACCTGGGTAAGCATGATGTGCCAGGTAATCTCATTGAAAAAAGCCGTAGCACCACGTATACTTACCCAATTCATGGCGGCCAGAGCATAGAGCTTGAAAACAACTTCGGAGATGTAAAAGTTAAGATTTGGGACAAATCTGAAGTACGCATCGATGTGGTCATTACTGCCAATGCACCTACCGACGATAAGGCAGAAGCATTTCTAAAAATGGTGAGTATTGACGCTCCGCCAAATGTAGGTGGTGTGGTGTTTAAAACCCGCCTTAACTGCATGAACAGTCTGTATTCCAATAATGTGAGTGGTACCGGTGACGACCGCAATTTTCTGCGGGTAGACTGCCGGGTGTATATGCCTGCTGGGCATAGCCTTAGTATTACAAATTCTCATGGAGATGTTTACGTGCCTGAGTTTAAAGATAAACTGGTAATTAATCAGAAATATGGGACACTTTATGCCGATCACCTTTCTCACCCGGCCATGCTGGTGGATGTGAGTTTCGGTAAGGCGTATATCAAATCCATGACCGGGGGAACTTTGGTTTCCAATCAGACCGCCCTCCTAGTCGATAAAATTGACGGGGTTTCTATGAAAAATACCTGCGGAAAAGTGCAGGTGCTGGAGGCCCGAAACATGGATATGAGTGCTACCTATACCAAAGGTTTTGTAAGGAATGTCAAAAATGACTGCAGATTCCAGGTCAAATACAGCCGTGAATTCAGGTTGGGAGAAATAGATGCAGCGGTAAGTCAGGTAGAAATTGAAAGTTCGCATACGAATCTGGAGCTACCTCTATGCCTCAAAGGAAAGTATGAAGTACTGGCCGATCTGAATCATACCGAAATGCAGCTGAACGATGAGCCCGGGGTCAAGTATCTTAAGACCAACGGAAAAGATATAAAACACCTTGTGGTGGGAAGTCCCGATTCCCAGCAGGCCAGCCGTATACTTCTTACTACACGGTATGGAACTGTGGAGGTAAAGTAGCATACCCCCTTTCTTCATTTCATAAATTTGCCGGGTCTTCTTTTTGCATTATTTCCTGAATTTTAGTTTCCGAATAGCCCGAGCCGCCACAGCCGGTTTGCCGGGGTAAATAGCCCCGAATTTTCTCCTTCATCTATTTTTTTCAGGTGATTTCAGAACGATGTTCTGCAAAAGGGCCTTCTCCTTTAAAATAGCCTAGGTTCAGAACGTTTTAAGAAATTTTCAATGGTTTTGACGGGATTTTATCCGGCCAGATTCCTGTTTGCAGATTTTATATCTACTATATGATGTTTATGTAGAATAAAATTTTATTATTTTATCTTATACGAATTTTTCGCCAAATATTATTTTGGAAATATCCTTTTTCTTTGCTTACTTTGTCTAAGTAAAGTTATAGATAATAAAGGAAAAGTTATGGAAAGGAAATTGGTGAATAATCTATATCTGTCAAACAACAGCTCCGAAATCATTGACTTTCTGGTTGATCACGACATCATGCCGACAAGTTTTGAAAAAAGTGCAGTGATAACTTATATAGATGAGAAAGATTTTGACCTCGTTCTCTTTTTGAAGAATGAAGATAATCCAGATGAGTTTCTCAGGTTTCGTTTTGCAGATTTCAGTAGAAACCCCGATACATTCTTTTGTCTGAATCAGGTTTTTAAAGAATTACAGCACAATGACCCTGCGGTATACGCATCGGCCAAAGCAAAACTGGAAGAGATGTATCACATGATACCGGTTTTCAGGGCGTATTATTATGGACACAGTGACCACTTAAAAGAAGAAACATACATTTAAACAACAAGACCAATGAAAAATCTAATTTCGAAAATCAATAAAGCAATGGCTGCTGTTTTGGTAGCGAGTGTAGGCGGATTTGCCCAGGAAGTGGTAGAAGCCGAAGAAAAAAATCCTTTACGAAATAAGCGGAACTACAAAACTGCGGTAACTGTTCGCGGAGCCTCGCACCAGAACCCATACGGCAGTTTAACCGAGAAAACGGTGGCTCCCAATTACAAGAGAAGACACATCCTTAAGGATGCACTGGTAGTGAGTGTGAATACCAAAGAGGAGAAAAGAAAGAACTACAAGCGTCCGTATTAATGATCTGAGCTAAATAGCTGATCATCCCTCGGAGGCCCGCTCGCCGTGAAGTTGATAACACTTTCGGCAGCGGGCCTCATACGTATCATGCTCGCCAAGCATTACCTGTTTTTCACTGGCTACTTTTCTGTACGAGTAATGAGCAATATCACCACACTTCACGCAAATGGCATGTACTTTAGTGACATACTCTGCTATAGCCATTAAATGAGGCATTGGTCCAAAAGGTTTCCCGGCCGAATCCATATCCAGACCTGCTATAATAACCCGCTTACCGGCGGCGGCCAGGTTATTGACGGCATCAATAACCCCCATATCCAGAAACTGAGCCTCATCTATGCCAACCACATCACAATCACCGGCATACAGGAGAATTTCTGCTGCCGAGTTAACCGGAGTAGATCGGATGGAATTCTGATTGTGAGAAACTATGTCTTCTTCATGGTATCGGGTATCAATCCCCGGCTTAAAAATCTCCACTTTCTGACGGGCTATGCGTGCCCGGGTGAGCCTACGGATGAGCTCCTCGGTTTTTCCACTGAACATAGATCCGCAAATCACTTCTATCCAACCCATTCTGGAATCCTGACCTTTACCTCTTTTGGGTTCAATAAACATAAATCTGCAGTTTCTTCGTTTGGTATATCGTAAGCAATTTTTGTACCTTTACTTACTAGTGCTTATTCCTACAAAAAACGATATTTTAAAAATGACCTACAAGTGGAATCCGGTAGAAGCCGGCAATTACGCAAAAGCTTTCTCAGCGTACCTCTGTGATGAGTTCTTCAAATCGCAGGATAGAATCGGGGGCCAGGAAATCCTTCAGTTTTCAGAAATCAAACAGCTGAATTTATTTCTGATCAAAAATCTGTACAGTCGCTGGCAGGCAGAAACTGAACGCCTTAAAAGCCCCTTCTTTGATTTTGAATCGAAGGACGTAAAAGAGGCTCTTGAGCAATTCATGAATGTGCTCAGCAGGAATATTTCTGTGGGAAGAGAAGCTTTTGAAGGCCTTTTGAACCGGGCTACCTTGGAAACATTACAGCTCTGCATGGAGCCCCGTGCGTATTTTGAAAGTACGCTACGCGATCTTCCGGAATTTAAACTTACCACCGGCTGGATTGAAGAAAACCTTAAATATTACGTAGTAGGTAAAGAGGTGATGGGGCAGTTAAGTGAGTATCTCAATGGCTCAGAGAAATACGCCAATGAAGCCATAGCTTATCTCCCCAATGTTTCTTTTGAGGATGATTTGGATTCACGCTTTGAAATTCTGGATGCCTTTGAGAAAATCAAACCACTGATGCTCAGAAAAGAAGAGCCTGGAAAATCCTTTTTTGAAGATTTACTCAAAGAACATACAATTCCTGCCAAACCGCAGAAAGTGACAGAAACCCAGACGGTCAATCTGGAAAGCAGGGTGAACCACCTGCCTAAAGAACCGGTAGCCGTGAATTTCCCGCCACAGGTAGAGGAAGTGACAGCCCGTGTTGAAAACCTAAGGCTCAATGAGCGGTTGGTGAATGGCAATAAAACACTGAATGAGAAAATTATCAGCGAGGCTAAAAGTCTCCTGGACCTTCATCAGAAGAGAAAAATTACAAGTTTGAAGGAAGGCATCTCTCTGAACCAACGCTTTCTGTTTATCAATAATTTATTTGGCGGAGATCATCAGGCATTTGCTCTGGCACTCGAAGAGCTTGAGCAGTTTGATGATATTCAGGCTGCACGTAGTCATGTGACTCATCAACTGGCAGTCAAATATAAATGGCAAAAATCTTCTGAGGAGGCCGGAGAATTCTTCGCTCATCTCGAACGAAAATTTTCCTGAATAAGAGCCCTCTGCTAACACATGCAGAGGGCTTTTTGTTTTTTAAGCGTTTCAAATTTTTTGGAAGAGCTATTTTTTTCGGGGAAAAAGTTATATTCACCACCGAAATCCCCGGAATATGCCACGCTCTTTTTACTTCATTCTCCTGCTTTTAACTCGTTGTGCTACAGCACAGAATGCCCTGAATTATTCAGGAGCCCGCAGCTGGGGCATGGGAAACGCCCTGGTAGCCGTTCCACAGCCCCAATCTTTTTTTCAGAATCCTGCAGGTATGGCTTTTCAGGAAGGTGTATCGATTGCCAGTACCTACGATTCCCGATTTGATATGGCCGGTTTAGGCACAGCCTCTCTGATGGCCGTTTACGCTACAAAAAAACTCGCTCTCGGAATCGGCGGGGAGCGTTTTGGTGACCAACTGTATAATGAGAATAAATTCGGAGTAGCTGTGGCCAAATCTACCGGCCGTGTGGCTCTGGGTGTGAAAGCCTCCTATCTTGGTTCTATGGCCGGGGAGTTTTCATCTATGGGTACCATCTATTCGGAGTTTGGAGTAATGGCCCGGCTAAGTTCGCTCCTGACAGTGGGTATGTTGGCCCAAAACCTCACAGGTGCCAGATGGTACGGAGCCGATCCGTTGCCCACTACCCTGCATGTTGGAGGCTCTGTTTCACCGATACCGCAAATTTTATGGTCTGCAGAAGTAGGTTATATGGTCAACGGCAAGGCCAGTTTCCGGTCGGGACTGGAGTATGCCTTACGTGAACAGCTTTACCTGCGTGCGGGTGTGAATACCGGTTTGCGGTCAAATCACTTTGGAGTGGGGTATATGTATAAGCCCTGGACACTTGATTACGCCGTCCATACGCATCCGAATTTGGGGTTATCCCATCATATAAGTCTGCAATTTCAACCAAAGGCTAAATCATGAGGCGGCTTATTGTATTTCTCACAGCCCTTTGTTTGGGTCTGATTCCCGACTCGGGAGCCCAACAACGCCCTGAAATTAATCTGGACGAGTTTATCCAGAAACTGGCAGCTACGCAGCAGGAAGATGCCAACTACGAAGATTTATACGAAGCTTTGCTACAGTTTTATCTGAATCCGCTGGATATCAACAAAGCCAGTGCCGATGAACTGCGAAGTTTATTTGTATTGTCAGAAATTCAGATTCAGGAGCTTATCAGCCACCGAACTGATTACGGGCCGTTTGAAAGTCTTTATGAATTACAGTCCATGGATAGTTTTGACATGGAAACCATCTCCAATCTACTTCCTTTTGTGATTCTGGGTAATCGCGTCAAATGGTCTGATATCACCGGAGCAGGTAAAAGAGCTACCGATCATTTCTTTCTTTTAAGAACCGAGCAAACTTTGCAGAAGTCGGCAGGTTTTACTGACGGGAAGTTTTTGGGAAGCCCGCAGAAGGTCTATGCCCGGTACAGGCTTTCACATCCCCGTGATTTCAGTCTGGGCATGATCCTGGAGAAAGATGCCGGTGAGCCCAATCTGGCAGATTACTTCACCGCCCATTTTCAACTACAGAACAAAGGAAACCTCAGGAATTTCATCCTGGGAGATTATCAGTTACAGTTTGGTCAGGGCTTGATCGTATCAGGGGGATACGCCGCCGGGAAGGGTGGTGAGAGCATTTATACCACGCGACGGAGTGACCTGGGGGTGCGGCCGCATAACTCGGTTCTGGAAGGCGGCTTTTTTCGAGGAGCGGCCATGACCTGGACCTTACGCAAAGCAGAACTTACGGCGTTTGGCTCATTTACTAAAAGAGATGCCAGCCAAAATACCGATGTGGAGGAGCGGGAGGATGTCTTCAGTTCTATTCTGATTTCGGGCCTGCATCGTACAGAAACTGAAATTTCGAAAAAGGGGGTACTTAATGAAACCAATGCCGGATTCAATGCCCGACGACTTTTCCGTGGTGGTCATATAGGTATCACGGCCTTGCATACCGGCTTCAATAAATTCATTGAACGAAATGAAGTGGCTTATGCCCGTTTTGAATTCAAAGGCAAAGAAAATCTGTTGATCGGGCCAAACTTCAGTTACTCCTGGCAGAATTTCAATTTTTTCGGGGAGGCGGCAAGGTCTTCTTCGGGAGGTCTGGGAGCTATCGGCGGGTTTGTAGCCTCACTGAGTCCGCAGTTTGAATGGGCCGTGAATCTGAGAAACTTTGACCGCGATTTCCATAGTTTTTACGCCAATGCCTTTGGTGAGGGGAGCCGTACCATAAATGAACGGGGAATCTATACGGGTATAAAATATACGCCTGTTCGGGGAGTGAATTTGTCTGCATTTTACGATCGCTTCACATTTCCCTGGCTCAGATATCTGGTAGATGCCCCTTCTGCCGGTAACGATTATCTGGTACGGCTTACCGTGAAGCCCACCAAAAAATGGGTCTTTTATACGCAGTATCACCGGGAGCAAAAGCAAAAAAACATGCCTGACAATGAGACCGTGAGTGATTATCTGGTAAATACCTACCGCCAGAATTTACTTGCTCATTTCGAATATTCGGTAAGTCGTACCTTCAAAACACAGACCCGGCTGCAATACAATAGCTTCCGGTATGAAACGCTACCGACCTCCCGGGGTCTGGCCCTCATTCAGGATCTGGAGGGAACTGCCGGGCCTTTTCAACTCAAAGGACGAGCCGCTTTTTTCCGGACGGATAGTTACGACAGCCGCATTTACGCCTACGAAAATGATGTACTTTATGCCGTATCGTTTCCGGCCTACTACGGCAAAGGAAGCAGGTTTTATCTGGTGGCCCGTTACGGGTTAAACCGACATATCGATCTCTGGGTGCGAGCCGCCCATACGATCCTGCGTGGAGTGGATCGCATCAGCAGCGGGCTTAATGAGATACCAGATAATCAAAAGACCGATTTTAAGGCCCAGATCCGATATAAATTCTGATTGTTTTCGTATACTTTTGTACCAGCTACAGAGTTTTACTTCTGTTACAAGTTAAAATTTACTGCCGTGCTTTTCAGAAACCTGCTTTATCTCCTGCTTTTTAGCCATACCCTCCTTTTTGCACAGATTCCTTCTGTACAGTGGCAGAAAAATCTCGGAGGTACCCTTGACGATTACGATACAAAAATTGCTCAAAATAATCTGGGAGAAATTTATGTGGGTGGAACTTCCTTTTCTGTCAACCAGGACATGGTGGGAAACCATGGCGGTAGCGATGTTTTTATTGCCCGGTTAGACGAAGTAAACGGAACTACCAGCTGGAAAAAAGTTTATGGCGGAACCGGTAATGACGAAGTAATTAGTATCGAGGCTGTGGATAATGGTGGTGTGGCTGTTATAGTCAAATCGGGATCCTCAAATGGTGATTTCGATCAAACTGGATTGTGGCTTGTGAGATTGAATTCTAGCGGTGTTGAACAATCAAAGACGCCCTATGGGGGTAATCCTTCGTCTCAAGGAAAGGTTATTCAGACTTCGGATGGGGGATTCTTAATTGCAAGCAATAAAACCATCTCATCCCAGGGTCTTGATTTGTGGCTTATCAAAACCACCTCTAACGGCTCACTTGTTTGGGATCGAACTACAGGGGGTAATTCTGATGAGTTTTCATACGATGTGGTCCAAATGTCAGGTAACTATTTTGTTCTAGGAACTACCGTTTCTGCTTCAGTCAACTCTCAAAGCAACCACGGGAGCGAAGATTTAATAGTCTGCAAATACAGTCTTACCGGAAGCTTATTGATTACGCGGCTATTTGGTGGAAGCAATAAAGAAACTGCTGCAGCCCTTGCTCTTGGGAATGGCCTTGGTGGGCCCGAAATATTAATTTTAGGAACTACATTTTCAACCAATACAGGGGCATTTACTTCCCTGAAAGGAGCATCAGATTTTTGGTTGTTTGGTGTGGACGATTCGCTAACACCCTCTCTATTTGGAAGTTATTTAATTGGTGGTGATAGTACTGAATATGCAGCGGGTATTTTTTTTGATCCGAAAAATGAAGAACCCTGGATTACTGGCACAACCTATTCTTCGGTAGGCAGTGTGGGAGAGCCTGCGGTTCCGAACATAGCCACGTATCGAGTTTTCATTGGAGGTGCAGTACAGGATCCTTTAATTCTCGGCGGCAGTTTAGCGGATAGTGCTTCCGCTGTAATCAGAACTGTTGATACGGGACTATTGATCGCAGGTCATTCTAATTCTTCAGACGGTTCCTTGACAAATAACAAAGGCGGGAAAGATTTTTGGGTTATTAAACTAGGCTCTTGTCGTGACGAACTAGTAATCGATAATCAAAACTACTCGACCAGTTATAGTAGAACTGCTGACCGATTTATCCGGATTCTGGACACCACTTTTGAAGGAACTGAGTCAAGAGTCAAACTCCGCTCCAACTACATTCTGATGGAACCCGGGTTTGAAGTGAAATCGGGGGTAGTATTTCAGACCGAAATCGGAGGATGCCCATAAAAAAAGTGGCATGCACTTTCGAAAGATACATGCCACCGTTCGACAATTTCGTAACGAATTAATCTGCTCCCTGAGTAGCCGCTCCACCATTCTGGCGGGCTTCCTGCATAGGGTTCATACCTGCAGGTCTGCGGGATGATTTATACAGCTGAAAGCGGGTCGGCTTTTCAGGTTCCCGCGGGAAATTATTATTTGACGTGTCAATATCTGCAATCTCCTGATACGGGTCTAACACAAATTTGGCCACCTTCTTTTTGGTCTGAACCGTCTTCACAATTTCCACATTGTTCTTTCTCCAGATTTCGGCCGGGTAGCGAACCACCTCTTCGGTACCATCTTCAAACACCATTTTGATGATAATCGGCATCACCAGTCCATCTCCTTTGTTTTTGATTTTCAGGGCGTAATAGTTCATGCCTTTGCCCATCAGTTCGCGTTCTTCCGGGGTAAGTGTAGCCAGATAGGCCTCATACCTTTGTTTATCCTGCGGAGTCACTTTATAGGGATCGTACGTCGAGTAAAAGTCACGGTATTTCGGGTCGGCTTCTTCTACGGTTTCTGGCACATCCGTTTTATTCCGGTTCACGGTAATGGTGTTCCGGCTTTTTTGGTATGCTTCACGGGCTTCTTCCTTGGCAATTTCAGGATTCTGAGTATCCAGGGCAAACCATTCTACCTCGGCCAGATCCTGGTCAACGGCTTTGGTGGTATAGAACCAGCCTTTCCAGAACCAGTCCAGATCCACCCCGCTGGCGTCTTCCATCGTGCGGAAGAAATCTGCCGGTTTCGGATGTTTGAAGGCCCAGCGATTCGCGTATTCTTTGAAGGCGTAGTCAAAAAGTTCACGTCCCATCACCGTTTCGCGAAGAATATTCAAAGCTGCCGCGGGTTTACCGTAGGCATTGTTTCCAAACTGAATGATATTTTCAGAGTTGGTCATGATGGGCTCCAGTTGAGAAGGGTCAGACCGCATGTAATCCACAATGCTGGAGGCCTCCCCACGTCTTGATTTGAAATCGCGGCTCCACTCCTGTTCCGACATAAACTGGCAGAAGCTGTTCAGACCCTCATCCATCCAGGTCCATTGACGCTCGTCTGAGTTCACGATCATCGGGAAAAAGTTATGGCCCACTTCGTGAATGATCACACCGATCATGCCCCGCTTCACGTTGTCTGAGTAGGTACCATCGGGTTCTGGTCTGCCGCCATTGAAACTGATCATAGGGTATTCCATCCCACCGCCAGCTGTGGCATGGCAGCTTATGGCTACCGGATATGGGTATTCAAAGGTGTATTTGCCGTACGTTTTGAGGGTGTGTTCCACCACTTTGGTGCTGTATTGACCCCATAATGGATTTCCCTCTTTGGAGTACACCGACATGCTCCAGATTTTGCGGCCATTGCCATACACATCGGTTTGCATGGCATCCCAGATAAATCTACGGGAGGAGGCAAAGGCAAAATCACGCACGTTGGTAGCCTTGAATTTCCAGGTTTGCTTTTTGTCTGATTTCGTTTTTGAATTGGCGATGGCCTCTTCCTGCGTCACAATCACCACGGGCTCTGTGGCTTTGGCGGCATCATCCAAACGTTTTTTCTGTGTCCTGGTCAATACCTTATCCCAGTTCTGACACTCACCGGTGGCTACCAGTACGTGGTCATCGGGTACGGTGATATCCACCTCATAGTCACCAAACACCAGGGCAAATTCCCCGCTCCCCATGAACTGCTTGTTTTGCCAGCCATTCACGTCATCATAGACGCACATACGCGGAAACCAGTGAGCTATGAAATAGTTGTAATTGTCATCTTCGGCAAAGTATTCATAGCCACTTCTGCCATAGTAATTATCGATGTTATACTCCCAGGCGATTTTGATCTGAACCGACTCGTTGGTGCCCAGTGATTTGGGCAGATCTACCCGCATCATGGTACTGTTAATCACATAGGGCAGAGCTTTGCCATTGATATCGGTCACATATTTAATGGTATATCCGTGATCTTTCTGATCACCCACGGCCCCGAATACCGAGCTGGCCGAGCCCATGCTGTTTAACTGGGCCGAGCTCATACGCTCATCAATGCCGCCCGTGCGGGATAGGGCATTGATGGAGTTATCTTTAAACAGATTCATATCCAGCTGAAGCCAGAGGTACTTCAACGGATCGGGCGAATAATTGTAGTAGGTAATTACTTCGGAGCCAATGATACGCTGATTGGCGTCATCGAGCTCTACCTGAATTTTATAATCGGCCTTCTGCTGGAAATAGTCTTTCCCGGGTGCTCCCGAACCGGTACGGTAGGTATTTGGAGTTGGCAGAATGTCATCAATCTGCTCAAAGTCACGGTTCGACTTAATCTGAGCCATCAGTGAAAAGGTAACAAAGGAAAACAACAGCGGCAGAACCACCCGCAGCCCTTTGCTCACAGAAAACGATTTGGTCATGGTTTATTGAATTGAAGTAAGGAGGCAATTTAACAAAGTCGGCAAAAACAGACAAGCCAGCAATGCCAGTTTCGGGAAAGAAACACAAAATAGGAGAGAAAGACCCGCTTAAATCAGCTTTCGTCCTTTGTTTAGTGCAAGGTCAAGAACACGCTTTCTTCTTCTGCTGACAGAAAAGACCTGACCGGAATTTAAGCGTACAAATCGACTTACTCCTTCGGAATATATTTGGGTGATAATTCCTGGATTAATAAGATATGAGCGGTTGATTCTCACAAAAGAAGGTAACTGTTCCTCACACCGTTTCAGGGTAAGACAGGTCATTTTTTTTGAGCCATCTCTAAAATGGAACTCCGTATAGTTGACTACTCCCTTCAGAAAAAGGATTTCTTTGATATCACTGGTAATCATGGTAAAACGTGGTTTATAGCAGGAAAGACACTTCAAGACGAATATCAAAGATACCCGGCCCTTGTACCAAAGTCAATACCCCGTTCGGGGTATTTTAGGCCCGTATTTCTGCCTGAATAAATGAATTGACCTCGTTCATGTACTGGTCATAGGCCCGTATAAACGGACTTCCTGCCTTCTGCAGGGCATTCAGATCCCAGGGATTGACAAACAACTGGAATCTTTTGCCATAGGGATAGGTCACCTGGCGACACATCTTAAAACCCAGCTTTTGATAAAGCGGAGGCAGATGTTCCTCGCATTCCATAAAGGCCAGTTTGATCCGGATTGATATCGCGTAAAAGCACATGAGGCGGCAGGTTGGCAATCGAATACGTAATTACTTCACTTTCTTTGAAAGGGCCGTACACCTCAAAGTCGGCTTAAGTAAGCGGTAGTTCTTCAGGCCTTCGCCGAAAACCTGGTGACTCTATGATCGTCCGAGTCCCCTCTGCACGCATTCCATTCCCGTTAGCTGAGACCTGCTTTTGTTTAAACTTTACGTCAATCAAAAAAATAACTGTAAGTTCATCTGTTATTTGAAACACACACCCGCATGAAGCACTACCACGTCTACATTTTACTCTGCTCAGATGGTACCTATTACACCGGAATGACAAGCAACCTGGAACAACGCATGCAACAGCATAATGAAGCCCACTTTCCCAAAGCCTACACCGCCCGCCGCCGACCGCTCCAACTTCAGTTTCTGGCTACGTTCAGTTATGTGTATGATGCAATCGAGTTTGAAAAGAAGTTGAAAGGGTGGTCAGGTCAGAAGAAAAAGGCCTTGATTGAAGGGGATATTGACCGCCTGAAAGAACTGGCTCAATGCCGGAATTTGAGTCATTATAAGCTGTATAAGGAGGAATGAGTTTTGGGCAAGTATGAGGTCCTCCCTTCGGCGATGCTCAGGGCGGGCTATCTCCGCTCGGACTGACAGTAGATTGTCAGTCCGGGCGTACCTTCGTGTCAGTCAGAGTGAAGACAATTGTCAGTCCGAGACAGTCCCCCTCGGCACCCAAGCCAAATGGACAGCCCCCCACGGCATCGTGGGGAACCGTACAAAAGTGCTATCTTTAGCACGCACATGACACTTACGCACACATGAATCCAAATGACAATCCCTCCCGCTTTGTACGTATGCTGGAGCTGCTGGGCCAGGGGCCCAAAACCAAAAAGGTACTGGCTATCAGTCTGGGTATCACAGAAAGACAGGTGGAACGAATCTTAGAACGCCTGGAATCTATGTTTTACAACGTAGACCGGAACATGGATGGCGAATACTTTATTTTCGGGGCAGAACATCTCAGACACCGGCAGTTTACCGAATCTGAACGGGAATGGATGGCCACTTTGTTAAGGAATTTTGGCAGATCGCATCTGCTCACTTCGGGTATCCTGCGAAAGCTCACTTTGCCAGACCTCCCTCTGCCGCTTAAAGAATCGCTCAAAGACGTGGTGAAGAACCAGAACATCGAAAACCTCACATATGCCATAGAGCATAAACTTATGGTCTGGCTTAAGCCCTACCATTCACCCAATAACCCGACGAAGCCCATGACCGACCGGCTGGTACTTCCTCTGGAAATCGTACAGACACATCACCAACTCATTGCGTATGAAAGAGCCAGCCGCAAAGAGAAGACCTTCAAGATAGACCGCATTCTTCGGGTAGAACTTACCAACGAGACGTATTCGTTGAACGGCCGTCGTCGGCAGCGTATTGATGCCTTTGGTTTCAGAGGGAATCAGCTGGAGATCGTTATTCTCAAAATGACCCCTTTTGCGGCACAGCTTTTCCGGGAGGAATACCCCGACCACACGGCCTGTCTGAGTGCTGCAGGTGAAGGCTTTGAGTGTACGCTGCCCATCATGAGCACGCAGGGAATCGGGCGTTTTGTACTGGGGCTTCCGGGCGAGATTTCTGTGGTGAGAGGGGCAAAACTGAAGGCGTATTTGTACGAAAAAATGAAAGATCGACGCTTTTAATAGGTAGGATAGTACTTTTCCAAGATCAGTTCTGGAATTAGATATGCCCGGAAATGCGA
The DNA here is from genome assembly GCA_966250325.1 of uncultured Cytophagaceae bacterium. GTDB lineage: Bacteria > Bacteroidota > Bacteroidia > Cytophagales > Spirosomataceae > Jiulongibacter. The sequence goes on from CBINGY010000080.1 coordinate 16,059, forward strand.
CATTTTACGTCGGAAAAACAGAGGTACTTTGTAACAAGCTACGTGAGAGCCTTTTTAACTTAACCGATTTAACCCTGATCCAACCCGGGTTTCGTGCGTTTGACAGAGGCGATGTTCAACTGGTTTTTGGCCATGTTGAAGTCAACATCGCCAATGTCAAA
>CBINGY010000081.1:0-16045 GCA_966250325.1 uncultured Cytophagaceae bacterium
ATTTGTGGTTAACTCGCCACCTTCGCCAAGCCGCAAAACTTTAGCAGTAATGGTAGGACGACCCAACCAACAACAATAGACAATGCAGAAAACGACATTTAAAATATCAAAAATGGACTGCCCATCCGAAGAACAAATGATACGGATGAAACTTGCCGACTTGACAAATATCTACTCATTGGACTTTGATATACCTAACAGACAACTGACTGTTTTCCACACCGACAATCACGACCAAATTTTTCAGCGACTTGACAACTTAAAGTTTGACACATCACTTATTGACAGCGTTTCAGCAGGCAATTACACAGTAACAACAGACAACACAGACCGAGAAAGAAAATTACTTTGGCAAGTTTTAGCAATTAACTTTTTCTTTTTCGCACTTGAATTAACGACAGGATTTATTTCAAACTCAATGGGACTTGTGGCAGACAGTTTAGATATGCTTGCCGACAGCATTGTTTACGGACTTGCACTTTTTGCAGTTGGTGGAACAATGACAAGAAAAAAGAATATCGCAAAATCAGCAGGTTATTTCCAATTGACACTTGCAATATTTGGTTTTGTAGAAGTTGTAAGACGATTTATTGGACTTGAAGAAATTCCTACTTTTCAAACAATGATAATTATTTCAATTCTTGCTCTTATTGGCAACGGACTTTCTTTGTATTTACTGCAAAAAAGTAAAAGTAAGGAAGCACATATGCAAGCAAGTATGATTTTTACATCTAATGACGTAATTGTAAATCTTGGAGTAATAGTAGCAGGTGGACTTGTTTACTTGACAAACTCAAAATATCCTGACCTTATCGTTGGGATAATCGTATTTTTCATCGTTGGACAAGGAGCATTTAAAATTTTGAAACTATCAAAATGAAAGGCGAAACAAGAACCACTACTGCTAACACGGTATTGCCAAAAGCGGGGCTGAACAGCTTCGATTGGCCATTTGTGCAAGGTTCAACAGTAGTAATTCTATTGAACTTTTGTGCTTCCATTTCCCCGCCTTCGGCAATACCCAAACCGTTACCTGCAAGCGTAAGAACGACAGTGCTAACAAAATCGAACAAACGAAAAAAAAGCGTACTTTTGTACCATTAAACGTATGACAAGACAAATTTCCATATTGCTGATAGTAATGCTTGGTTTCTTTTTGGCACCAACGCTGACTTATGCGTGTGGTAAATCAGTAGAAAAAACCGAAAAGTCTTGTTGCAAAAAAGAAACTTCAAAATCGGATAAGAAAGATTGCTGTAAAAATCATTCACAGAAAGACAAAAATGATGATGATTGCGATGGGAAATGTAAAAACTCTTCCTGTCATTGTCCGACTGCTCCTCTTGCTATTGTACTTCCTTTTGTTACCGAAATGAAATATTATAACATCTTTCTCGAAAAGGTAACGATTGCATACACTGAAATCTATATTTCTTCGGGCTTTCATTCTATTTGGCTACCGCCAAAAATAAGCTAATTTCTTGTTCTGACAGCCATAGGTGTATCCTATTGAAAGCGATTTAAAGGCTTTCAAAGTTTAAGTAATTTAGTAATCTAAAATTTTAAAAAAAAATGAACTCATTAAAATATTTAATGACTGCATTGGTAATGTTGTCATTTGGAGTGAGCAATGCTCAAATCAAAAATGCCAAAACCGAAACCGTAAAAATTTACGGTAACTGTGGAATGTGCGAAACCACCATAGAGAAAGCAGGTAATGTAAAGAAAACAACCAACGTGGATTGGAACAAAGACACCAAAATGGCGACCATTACTTACGATGCAAAAAAGACCAATCAAGACGAAATCTTGAAACGCATTGCGTTGGCTGGTTATGACAGCGATAAATTTCTTGCTCCTGCTGATGTTTATGCAAAACTGCCCGAATGTTGTCAGTACGAACGTGTGAACAAACCAATTGCAAAAACAGCACAGAAAACGGAAACACACGACCACTCAAACCATACGGCAATAACCGAAAAACAAGAAGTGAACCAACTGAAAGCTGTTTTTGATAGTTATTTCTCTTTGAAAGATGCCTTGGTAAAATCAGATGGAAATGCGACTTCTGCCAAAGCAAAAGAGTTACTCAATGCACTGAATGCAGTACAAATGAATCAACTTTCAAACGAAGAACACACAGTTTGGATGAAAGTAATGAAAGACCTTGCCTTTGATGCAGAACACATTGCTGAAACCAAAGATGTAGCACATCAGCGAGACCATTTTATGAGCTTATCAAAAAATATGTACGAACTGATAAAAGTTTCAAAACAGGAAAAGCCTGTTTATTATCAGCATTGCCCAATGGCAAACAAAGGCAAAGGAGCAAATTGGTTGAGCAAAGAAAATGCTATTAAAAACCCTTATTACGGTTCGCAAATGCTTACTTGTGGTAGTACAGTTGAAACTATAAAATAACCAACAAAGCAATGAAGTGGTAAAATCCATCTTCATTGCTTTTCAGAACAAAAAGAATATGAAAAAATATACTTGTCCGATGCACTTACAAGTGATAAAGGACGAACCGGGAAAATGTCCGCTTTGCGGAATGGATTTAGTTCCTATGGGTGGCAGTAAAAAAGAAACACACAGCCATTACGGACACCACCAACATCACGACCATAAAGAACATTCACATCATAGCGAAGACCACAGTCATCATTCTCATATTAGCTACGACAAACACGAAGGACATCATACCCACGATTTCCTCAAACGTTTTTGGGTAAGTTTGATCATTACCGTTCCCATTTTGCTCTTATCGGAAATGATACAGCATTGGTTCGGTTTTACTATTGCTTTTCCGGGAGATAAATATGTACTGCTGACATTAGGAACTATTATTTACATCTATGGTGGAATGCCTTTCCTGAAAGGAATGGTAGGCGAAATTAAAGCCAAAGCCATCGGTATGATGACTTTGGTAGCCATCGCTATTACTGTCGCTTATGTATATTCTGTAGCCGTGGCACTGGGATTGAAAGGTATGGATTTCTTTTGGGAGTTGGCAACCCTTATCGTGATTATGCTTTTGGGACATTGGTTAGAAATGCGTTCTACTATGGCAGCTTCAAAAGCTTTGCAGTCATTGGTGGCACTTTTGCCAAACGATGTTACTGTAGAACGACACGGAGAAGCCATAAAAATAAAACTCGAAGACCTAAAAAACGGTGAAACCATTATCCTCAAACCCGGTGAAAAAATTCCTGCCGATGGAACAATTGTCGATGGAGTTTCTTATGTAAACGAAAGTATGCTCACAGGCGAAAGTGTTCCGGTGAAGAAGGAAAAAGACGGAAAAGTAATTGCAGGTTCTATCAATGGCGAAGGTGCGTTAAGAGTTACAGCAACAGGTGTGGGTAAAGACAGTTACCTCAATAAGGTTATTAATTTAGTTCAGGATGCACAAGCAGCAAAATCGAATACGCAAAACCTTGCCGATAAAGTAGCCAAATGGCTCACTTATATAGCTATTGCGGTTGGAGTTGTCACCTTTATTTATTGGTTTGGCATTAGCGGAGATATTGCTTTTGCATTGGAAAGAATGGTTACGGTAATGGTTACGGCTTGTCCCCACGCTTTGGGTGTGGCTATTCCGTTGGTGGTTGCCATTTCTACAACGCTTTCGGCTACCAATGGTTTGCTCATTCGCAATCGTACCGCATTTGAAACTACCCGAAAACTATCCACGATTATTTTCGACAAGACAGGAACGCTTACCAAAGGTTCTCACGCTGTTGAAAAGGTTATTCCATTAACCGATAAATATGCAGCCGATGAAATAATACAATATGCAGCAGCCGTTCAACAATATTCCGAACACCACATTGCGAAAGGTATTTTGAAAACTCTAAAAGAAAGAAACCTTGAACTATGGAAGTCAGAGAATTTCAGCTATATGGCAGGTATAGGTGTCAAAGCATTAGTAAACGGAAAGGAAATAGTAGCGGCAGGACCTAATTATTTCAAACAAAATAATCTTACAGAGCCTGAAACGCCCAAAGAAATCAATCAAAGCATTGAAACAGTCAACTATGTTTTTATTGATAATGAAGTTATCGGTATTATCACGTTGGCAGACAGCATTCGTGAGGGTTCGCAAGAAGCCATTGATGAGTTAAGAAAGATGAATATCAAATCCATTCTGCTTACAGGCGACAATGAAAAAATTGCAAAAGCAGTTTCTGAACAATTGGGAATGGACGGTTATATCGCCAATGTATTGCCTCACGAAAAGCAGGAAAAAGTAAAGGAATATCAAGCCAAAGGTGAAGTGGTTGCGATGACTGGAGATGGTGTGAATGATGCACCGGCATTGGCACAGGCAGATGTAGGTATTGCAGTAGGTTCAGGTACGGATGTAGCAGCCGAAACAGCCGATATTATTCTGGTGAACAGCGACCCAAGAGATGTAGTAAAAATGATTGACTTCGGTAAACGGACTTATAAAAAGATGGTTCAAAATCTCCTTTGGGCAGTTGGCTACAATGTGATAGCCATTCCGCTTGCAGCAGGCGTGCTTTATCCGAATTTCGTTTTAAGTCCTGCAATGGGTGCGGTTTTGATGAGCGTAAGTACAATTGTGGTTGCCATCAATGCAAGCCTTTTAAAAATTAATAAATGAAATGAGCCATAAAATTTTTCGAGTAATTTATTCTAACTGCGATGAAAAATTTTATGACGAATTACATGTGACAAAAAACAATGAAATTAACACATGAAAATTCTGAAATGGATATACAAAATATTTTTCACAAAAAACTGTTGCCGATTGCCCTGATGCTGTTGGCAACAACCTCTCTTTTCGCACAAAAAGTAGTGCGATACGATTTATATGTAAAAGACACATTGGTAAACTATGCAGGAAAAGAAAAAAGAGCCATTGCAGTAAACGGTCAAATTCCGATGCCAACACTCACTTTTACAGAGGGCGATACTGCTGAAATTGTGGTACACAACCAGCTAAAAGAAAGTACATCACTACATTGGCACGGAGTATTTTTGCCCAATAAAGAAGATGGTGTGCCTTGGCTTACACAAAAACCTATTGAACCCGGTACAACTTACACGTATCGTTTTCCAATCATCCAAAACGGGACACATTGGTATCATTCCCATTCGGGTTTGCAAGAACAAATTGGAATGTATGGCAATTTTGTGATGCTAAAAAAGCAAAACGACCCAACTTTTAGAAAAGGCATCGATGATTTACCAACCGTTCCCCTGATGATAAGCGAGTGGACAAATTATAATCCCAATAACATCAATCGAATGTTGCACAATGCCAACGATTGGGCAGCCATTAAAAAAAATGCAACACAGTCATACGCAGAAGCTATTCGGGAAGGACATTTTAAAACAAAAATCAGGAACGAATGGAAACGGATGTTGGCGATGGACGTAAGTGATGTGTATTATGATAAAATTCTACTCAACGGAAATCACACAACCGATTTAAAAACGGTTGACGGAAAAACCTTGAAAGCAGGTGATAAAGTAAGATTAAGAGTTTCAAACGGTGGAGCTTCGTCCTATTTTTGGTTGCGGTATGCAGGCGGTAAAATTACCGTAGTTGCCAATGACGGCAATGATGTAGAACCTGTTGAAGTGGACAGGTTGATTATTGCGGTTTCTGAAACTTATGATATTGTTGTTACCATTCCTGATGACGGTGTTGCTTACGAATTTTTGGCAACCACCGAAGACAGAACACAATCTGCAAGCTATTTTATTGGAAACGGCATCAAGCAATTAATTTCCCCACTTCCAACATTGAAATATTTTGAAGGGATGAAAATGATGAACGATATGATGAAAATGAATGGCGATCTGGACGATATGGGAATGAAAATGAGCCTGAACCAAATGGATATGAACGTGGTAATGTATCCCGAAATAACAGGAGAAGCGAAGCAAAAACAAAAGCACGACCATAGTCAGCACAATATGGACAACGACCCAAACCGCTACAATGCCAACGAATTAGGAGAAATAAAGACCCTGAATTATGCAATGTTGCAATCGCCACATAATACAGAACTTCCTAAAGATGCTCCGGTGAAAGAATTGAAATTTACGCTTACCGGAAATATGAACCGCTATGTGTGGAGTATGGATAATAGAATACTTTCGGAAGTGGATAAAATTCCTGTGAAGAAAGGAGAAATTCTACGCATCACGATATACAACAACTCTATGATGCGACATCCGATGCACTTGCACGGTTTTGATTTTAGAGTAATCAATGGTAAAGGCGAAAATGCTCCTCTCAAAAATGTATTGGATATTATGCCAATGGAAACCGATACCATCGAGTTTTTGGCAAATGAAGAAGGTGATTGGTTTTTCCATTGCCATATCTTATACCATATGATGGGCGGAATGAACAGGGTTTTTGCAGTTGATGACTACCAAAATCCACACTTACCCAACAAGAAACAAGCCTACAATAAATTGCAAAGAGAAAGTAATATGCTGCACTTTATGATTGAAAATGATTTTGCAACAAATGGGAACGATGGTGAAGCAATGGTTCAAAATGCAAGATGGAGTTTGGGTACAGAATGGCGGTTGGGCTATAATGATATGCACGGCTACGAAGTAGAAACGCATTTGGGACGATACATCGGCAAAATGCAATGGTTTATGCCATTTATTGGTTTTGATTACCGATACCGAAAAATGGGAATGGACGAACACGAAACAAACTTATTCGGACAAAAGAATGAAAAAGATACACGCAGAGCTGTTAGTTTAGGTTTTATGTACACTCTGCCAATGCTCGTTAACTTTCAGGCAGAAGTATATCACGATGGAATTGTCCGATTGTCTTTGATGCGTGAAGACATTCCGATTTCAAAAAGAATAAGAGCAGGCTTTATGGTTAATACCGATATGGAATATATGGGAGAACTAAAATACGTTATCAATAAAAATATGGGGATACGAACACATTATGATAGCGATATGGGGTTTGGGGTTGGACTATCGTTGAATTATTAAAACAACACCTAAATAGTGGGCGGACAAGAACGCCAGCAGGTAACATCGGTAGCCGTTGCACAACTAATAGTTAAAGCTGGGGATTTCGGTTTTTATTCCAGGAAAGAGCTCTTTTAAGGCCCTTCAACACAAGGGTCTTTTAATTCTCAGTGAGTCGAGACGTAAAATTTGAGTGGCCTATTAGGGCTGTAAATAAGCCATAAAAGAGCGGTCTGCAGCGAATTTAGTCCTTCCTCCACATGTGGCTTTATTCTGGTCATACTCAACACCTTTTTTCGTTCGAATTTCAAGTATTTCTTGAGGTTATATGTTACTGCAGCCATCAAAACATGCTTGTTAGCCTGTTTCATGCCACGGCTGTTGATTTTCCGCATATTCATGAAGTTTATTAAGGTGCCAAGTACCGGCTCTACCGTGCGGGAACGTATTTTGCTAATCCTTTTGGCGTAGGCAGGATTTTTCGTGAGTTTTTGGTGCATTCTGTCGTAGTAGGGCTTATGGATACTTTCTTCCAGTTTTTTGAACTTGGTGGCCTGCCCGCAGCACGGAATTCTTAATGGATATTCTTTGCAGTCGGTTTCGCTGCTTCGATATTGTTTTTTCTCATAGCCTTTGCTATCGGTTTTGATGCCCTTAAAGAGCAAAAATGCCTTCCGCCCGCCTGATTGTTGGCATTCATACCGGTTTTCACTTCCATTGTATATAAAACCTTCACGCTCAGGTTTGTATTGACCAAAGTTGGGAATATAGGCATCTATCCGATGCTCTTCGCAATACTGCAAGGCCTTGCCACTACTATAGCCGGCATCGGCTGTAATCTGGTCTATTTCCATATCAACCGCCAATAAATTATTCCGGGTTTGATCCAGTATTTCCGCCAGATTTTCGCTGTCCTTACTGCCTGCAGTGCTCGCACAGGCTCCTGTGATCACATGGTGCCTGTCATCTACAGCCAACTGACCTGAGTAATTCAATTGGCGTGCTTTCCCAGGTTTTACACTTATTTTGGCGTCTGGATCTGTGGGGCTGTAATGTGTGTGATTACTCAGAAATTTAGGCCGTATTTCATTGCCGTAATCGTCTATACGGCCTTCTTTTACATTTCCTGGCATGCCTTTATAGGCTTCTTTTTTCCATTTATGGTGTTTTTCTACAAGCTGCTTACGAGTGCTGGTCACTTGATAATCTGAACCTTCATTAAGCTCATCTAAATAGGCACTGCTGTCTTCTATGATCTCCTTTTCAATCAGGCTGTCCATACTTGCATTGGCCTTAATAAAGGCACTATCTACCGCCTGGCGTTTACCTCGTACCATCCCTTTTTCTACACACATGCTCAGTATTTTTTGAAATAAACTCAGGAATACGTCTTCACCATAAAGTTGGCGAGTTCTGGAAATTGTACTATGCCATGGCAAAGATTCATCAAGATCATATTTTAGAAAGAGTCTAATATCAAGGCAATTGGAACAAAATTCAATCAGTTTGCGATCTGAATTGAGGTTATTCAAATAACCAACTAATAGAATTTTAAAGAACACCACAGGGTCAATAGATTCCTGTCCTTCACGCCCATAATAGGTGGACGTGGCTTTGTATAAGAAGCTCAAATCGAGGCTTTCTTGCAATTTTCTATAAAAGTTACCCTCGGGTACCAATTGCTCCAAGGTAACCTGATAGTATAATTTTGGCTGTATTTCTTGTCGACCCTGCATACATAAATATACTCATTACGAGCCACTTAAACAATATTAGGGGTAGATTAAAACACCGTTGGTAGTCTGATTTTTGTGACTTACTTTTGAGTTGTGCAACAGGCACATCGGTTTGGCAAAAGTGGCGGTACAGTGCTCCGCAGACACATTTGTGGTTAATCAAAGTTTGGTTCTCCGCTTAAACATTTGTGGTGAAAATCGCCACCTTCGCCAAACCGCAAAACGTTGGCAACAAGCTTGAAGAACCATTCTGCAATTAAAGAACATGGATATTAAAGTTGAAACAGAAAATTGTGATTATGACAGACATTATCTGATTGAAGAATCGGCTGATAGTAAAATTGTTCTTACACTTGAATTAGACAAAATCGTAACAATGCAGTCAAGGAATGAATTAAAAGATTGGATTACACAAAATATTCGAGCAGAGCTATCAAAATTCAAATGGATTATTTCCGGAGATATACTTGTTGATTTTACTTGGTATTTGAATGCTGTTGAAAAACAAGAAACCGACAAAATTGGAGATATTGATAATATTTCAAAACCAATACAAGATTCACTAATTGGTCAACATGGTATTTTAATAGATGATTCACAAATTGCAGGGCTTTACTCTTCTTGGCTTTCTAAAAACGAATTACTGGTTGATAATATATTGAAAATTGAGATTAGGTTTAATAATGATTATGTGCTGCAGAGGGACAAATTGAAATTTATTCAATATCACAATGCAATTTGTTTACCGCTTAATATTGACTTATCTAATTTGAACGATTTATTTATTGCTAAAATTCTTGTCCACAGTAAACTGAAGCAAAGAAGAACTGCGAATCAGATAAGGAAAAATGGTTTCAATGCTGATAGATATTTAGTGAAATCATCTTGGGATTATCATAGAACAAGACTCAATGATTTTAAAAAAAGTGATGTAATAAAGCTTGATGATTTTAATGAGCTTTGCTTAAATGCAGGTCTTACATATTATCAATTACTAAAAAGATATAAAGAAATTATTTCAAACAATGCTGATGCTTAACTATGAATTGAAATACAAAGTTTCAGAGGTAGCACAGCTTTTGAAGGTTGATAGAAAACTAATAAAGGATTGGGCATATCATTTCTCCGAATATCTAAATCCACGAGCAAATCCAGAAAAAGGGTTTGAAAGAGAGTTTACTGCCGACGATTTATGTACATTGAGTTACATTTCAATGTATTGGGAAGATAATCCCGACTTTGAAAACATAAAATGGGGACTTAATTCTGGAAGTCAATTTGAATATCCATTTACTGAAATTGCAATAGAAGCTACACCGATATTTAGAGAATATTCTGAAGAATTTGAAAATAGTAACGCTTGGATGATTGGAGGCATGGCAGAGATTAGAAGTAAAATATCTCTTGCTGATTCATATAAAACTGCTGGTGATACATTAGTTCAACATGGAATAGATGATTACAATATTGATTTTATTTATCCTGCAATTTATAATTATCGACATGCAACAGAGTTGTATATTAAGCATATCCTTAAAGAACGGATTACTACTTTGCCGAATGACGGTAATATCCATAGTCTAAAAATTTTATACTATGAGCTTAAGAATATTCTTTCAGAATTATTTAAAACAGAACCACCCCGTTGGTTTGAGAACATTATTTTTGCCTTCGATGATTTTGATCCAAACGGGACAACATTTAGATATGGAATCACTACAAAAAGAGATGAGATTTTTATAGACTTACATCACTTAAAAAAAATGATGGATTGGTTTTCAAAATCAATTCATAATATTGATAGAGAAATAGACAAAATTGAATAGAAGCCAGTTGCCAACACATGGTATAGTGCATGCGGGTTTCAGAGGTTTGCGAGCGTTTGCGGCTCGTAAAAAAGGTCGGTGTATACTGATAGGAAATTGCTTCGAACACCCGCACGACACCATACCATCAAAGTTGTAGGGCATTCTCATGACAAGATGAACTTCCAGATTGATAATAGGACATATGAGATTATTCGAGCGACTGACGTTGATCGTGATGGCATTGGTATTGAACTGTGGGACAGAGACAACCAGAAACTTATTTTGGAAATTTTCCGACATGACGACAAAAAGAAACTGACGTTCTCATGCGATACAGACAATATTCCTTTAGAGGTCGTAGATTGGTTCCTACGAGAATTTGAGGAACGTGTTGGACGCGAATTCCAGGAAGACAACTGGGAAGACTGAGAACGCCCTACAATCGAGTAGACGGCCGCGAGCCATAAGCCCACGGTACGCCTCTCACACTACCCAGGGTACGGTTCTCGTACTGGGCGGACTAGGCGTCCCCGTTCCTTGAATCTCAGGTTGGAGCGATAGGTTATAGTTCACCATACTTTGATATCCTCTTTTTTGCAACCGTTCTACCGTGAAAGTAGTCTTTAGAAAAGGGCTTTGAGCAGTTGCCCAACCTCCCATTCTTGTGCCACCGGCTAGACATAGTCTTGAGACCGGTGTATTATTTGGACTTTAACTTAAAAAGGTCTGAGATTAAAGCAAGGAATGCCCTCAGAGATGTTTTACTTCTGTTTTCACAATCCAAACCTCCAAATGCTTAGCTTTGCCATTATTTGAATTTTGCAATTTTGGAAAATGTAAGTATCCGGCAATTCTATCAGGAGCTTTTTGGGAAAACAGATAGTGAGTCAGATTTCTTTCCGGAAAACAACGACGGCGGTAATCTGGGTCATTTCAATGTCTTTGACACCCGTAAATTTTATTACAGCGGCAGCAAGAAGTCTGAAATGAGCTATAACCGCAGGCTTTATTACAAAATCAGCCTGATCAAAGGTAAAAATCTGGTAGAATACGCCGATAAAACGGTGCTCATAGAGAAGCAGGGTATTCTGTTTGCCACACCCAAAATTCCGTACAGGTATACGCCGCAAAGCGATGAACAGGAAGGCTATTTCTGCGTCTTTACGCGGGAGTTTATGTCGAAATCAAAAACAGGGATGGTGCTGGATGACTTCCCCATCTATCAGCCGGAAAGTGATTTTGTCTATCAGCTTTCCGACAGACAGTACCGGGAAATGGAGGCCATTTTTCACAAAATGGATGCCGAAATGTCTTCCGATTATGCCCTGAAATATGATTTGATCAGAAATTACGTCATGGAGCTGATTCATGCCGGGCAGAAACTAAAACCCATGAGCAATGTCACCGCAGCCACCAATGCCGCCGGGCGAATCTCATCGCTGTTTATTGAACTGCTGGAAAGGCAGTTCCCTATCGAAAGCAGCTCGCAGGTGATACAGCTGAAATCGGCGATAGATTTTGCACAAACCCTGGGAATTCACATCAATCATCTGAATAAGGTTTTGCGGGAAACTACCGGAAAAAGCACCACAGAAATTCTGAACGGAAGAATAACCGAAGAGGCGAAAATTCTGCTCCGGCAAACTACCTGGGCTGTTTCAGAAATTGCCTTTGCTCTGGGATTTGATGAGGTAGCTCACTTCTCCAATTTTTTCAAAAAGCAGACGGGCCTCTCGCCACTGAAATTCAGGAATTGATTGATTTTTGCAAAAAGCAGATTGTTCTTTGCAACAAGGGCGGTTCTGAAATGCAGACCTTTGTGTTTCAAAACCAACTAAGAACATGAAGAAAAGAACCCGTTTAGGAACGAGTAATCTGGAGGTGAACCGCATAGGTTTGGGCTGCATGGGTATGTCAGAATTTTACGGTTCATTTGATGAAAGTGAGTCTGTAAAAACCCTTCATAAAGCCATAGATCTGGGCGTTAACTTCTTTGATACCGCAGATATGTATGGGAGTGGAGCCAATGAAAAGCTGATTGGAAAAGCCTTCAAAGGTCGCTGGAATGAGGTAGTACTGGCCACCAAGTTTGGCGTAATTCGTGGCCCTAACGGCGAATGGCTGGGAATAAACGGGCAGCCCGGGTACATCAGAGAAGCCTGCGAACAAAGCCTGAAAAACCTGGGCACAGATAGCATAGATCTGTATTACATGCACAGGCAAGACCCTAACGTGGAGATTGAGGTGATCGTAGATGCCATGGCCGGCCTGGTGAGAGACGGAAAAGTAAAGAACATCGGTCTCTCTGAAGTGGATGCAGAAACCCTGAGACGTGCCCACAAAGTGCATCCTATTACAGCCTATCAGGGCGAATATTCCCTGTGGAGTCGCGAGCCGGAAGAAGAGCTTTTTGAAGCTTGCAAAGAACTGGGAATTACGTTTGTAGCCTACAGTCCGCTCGGAAGAGGCTTTTTAACCGGGGCAATTAAAAGTCGGGATGATTTTGAACCCGGAGATTTCAGATTAAACAATCCCCGTTTTACCGATGAGGCCATTCAGGAAAACCTGCGTTTTGTGGAGTTGATAGACCAGCTGGCCAACGATAAAAAGGTGACCAAAGCACAGATTGCTCTTGCGTGGATATTGAGTCAGAACGATGAAATAACAGCCATTCCCGGTACCCGGCGGGTGCCCAGGCTGGAAGAAAACCTGGGAGCTCTGGAGGTAGAACTGAGTGCCGCCGATTTGACTCTGATCAAAGAAAATTTGCCGGAAAATACGGTTGGAAGTCGTTATTGATAGCGTACATACGTAAAGAGAAGCCCGGTTCCAGATCGAGACCGGGCTTTTTTGTGAATTCTTGTAATACGTTTTTCAGTTTCCAAACAGGGCAAGTTAAATCCTGTCGATGAATATTTGTTTAACCTTGCAAACTCTTGTCTCTCCGATAGCCAGGATATTTCCATCCCTAAAACCGCCATTTTATCCCAGAGATTTTGAGGGGTTTTCATGCGGCCATTTCTTTGTTTCATTATCAAACGTTCACAAAAAATACTCGGCGGAGCTACGCAGCTATAATGAAAATCAACTCTTTTCTTTCGGGAATTTTATCGGTAGTGGTACTTAGCAGCGGTTTATTATTTACAAGTTGTGAAGGTCCGGCAGGTGCAATTGGTCCCGTAGGCCCAGCAGGTCCGGCAGGCCCGGCTGGTGCAACTGGAGCGACAGGAGCGACTGGTGCGACAGGACAAACAGGCAATGCCAATGTAATTCAGATTACTTATGCAGCCAAAACATGGGTAGCAGCGAAAGGTGCAGTTCAACAATTTGTATTTCCTAATATTACACCAGCAATAATGAATAGTAGTGCAATATTGGTTTATATGACGCCGGCTTCTAATCCCAGCAACACAACAGGTTATCCTTGGTATTCTACACCAGGCACTGTACTATCCACAGACCGTGTAGAGCATGAGTTTTATTTCGAAACTACTTTTGCGGGAAATACCTCAGGAATAAATGTTTATAGAAAAATAGCTTCAGCTTCAACACTTACGGCGACTACCCGTATAATTCTTATCCCTGCCAACGACCTCCGCAATGGTCGTAAAGCATCGGTAGATTTCTCAGACTATAATGCCGTGAAAACCTATTATGGATTAGAAGATTAATAATCCAGGCCATTAAAACTAAACGATCATGCCAATTATCAATTAGGTTTAGGCATATTTCGCGTAAATCACCCTTATTTTCAATTGGAGGGTGATTTACGTTTTGGAATCACCCGTAAGAATGCTCAACAGAATCATCAGAATATCGTTTTTTCTAATCTCGACTTGTGTGTCAGCCATTTTCGCTCAGCCGCTTAGTTTGCCTGCAAAGGAAGTGGATATTTTGAAACAACAATTGGCGGTTTATACAGAAGACACCACCCGCGTGCTCAATTTATGGCGTTTGGCAAGATACCACACCATGACAGAGCCACGGCAGGCCGTGATTTATGCCACAGAGTCAAATGGCCTGGCCCGAAAACTAAATTATACGTATGGCGAACTGGTTTCTTTACAGGCCCTGAGTTTTGTTTCCACCATCACGGGCGATTGGCAAAACGGCATGAAGGCGGCCTACGAAGGTTTACAGATAAGCCAGTCGAAGTACCCGGAATTAGAACTTGTATTTTATAATCTGATAGCCCTGGTTTATGAAAAACAGCAGGACAGCGAGCATCGCCTGGAGTGGCTCTTAAAAGCAAAAAATCACCCTGAACTCGAAACACTTCCGAATAATGGGAAATGGCTGATCTTTCATAATCTGGGGGAAGTGTACGAAAACCTGAATGTGTTCGACTCCGCCATGTATTATGGAAACCTAATCGATGTGAACTGCCGCAAACTGAATATCCCGATAGAGGTTTCGTATGCCAATGCGATCATGGGGCGGGTGGAAATGAAACGTACGAATTATCCTCAGGCTCTTCATTATTTACGAACGGCAGTTGGCTTTTCTAAGAAATACGGTAATCCGTTTTTAGAGTCTGAACAATCTGTGGATCTGGCCGCCCTTTTTCATGCCATGAACCAGCCCGATTCGGCCATCTATTATGCCGAAAATGCCCTGAATGGGGCCCGGAAGTTTAAGAATCTGGTGCTTGCCGCCAGTGCTGCCAGGCTTTTAGCTGAGATTTATGAAACAGATGATCCCACTAAATCGATTGCTTACTTAAAAATTGTAAACGCCTCCAACGACAGCCTGTATACTTCCACGAGGGTGTTTCAAACTCAAAACATCGTTAACTCCATTGTTCAACGCGAGCGGGACCTCCTTGAAGCTAAAAAGGACTACGACAACGCCATCAGACAGAATGCCCTCATCGGGTTTTTGGCATTTTTTGGACTTCTTACCATCGTTTTGATACGTAACAACCGGCAAAAGCAGAAAGGCGTGGCTGTTTTACAGGAAAAAAATAAAGAAATAAGCCAGCAAAAAGATGAAATCGAAAAAACGATGGAGCAGAAACAGATTCTGCTTTCTGAGCTTCAGCATCGGGTAAAAAACAATCTGCAGTATGTAATCAGCATCTTAGAAATTCAAAAGGAATCGGTTGATCATAATACGATAGATGATTTGATCAAAAGCAACCAAAACAGGATTCATTCAATTGCTCTGCTTCATAAAAAGCTGAGTGTGTCTGAAAGTGTCAATGATGTGGATTTAAAAAGATACATCACCGACCTCGCTGAACTCGTCAAAGATTCGTATGACAACAGGCTTAAAAATGTGAGTTTGTTCATCACTTGCGAAATAGAAATTCTGTCAATCACCCAAGCCTTGCCATTGGGTTTGATCCTTGTAGAACTGGTGAGCAATAGCATGAAACATGCATTCACTCATCAACAGAATGGCATTATCCATATCGAAATTACACATGACGCACGTACAGATAAGAATTGCCTGCACTACATGGACAATGGCACAGGGTTCGATTTCATCCATGTTAATACGAAAGGCCTGGGCGTA
>CBINGY010000082.1:0-15288 GCA_966250325.1 uncultured Cytophagaceae bacterium
TTAATCCCGTAAATAAGGTAGAGAAGGGCAGAACAGAGTCAGGTTTTCCAATGATGTCAAATTTCTCAGGATTGAACTCATAAACCGTTTTCATACCCTGAAACATGTTTCCTGAGCCGATTTCCCATAAAGCTAGAGCCGGGATAAGCAGTCCAAGCGAAAGCAGGCCAATACCGTTAAGAGTGTCTGAAAAAGCTACGGCCTTTAATCCCCCAAAAATGGCATACAGAGAACCAATAACTCCAATGGCGATGACCGTATACCAAAGAGCCTCGTCTTTAGTGAGATTCAATCGTTGAGAAAGATCGAAAATACTCTCTATGTTTATTGCTCCCGTATAAAGTACAATTGGAAGTAAGGTAACCACGAAAGAAAGCATGAGGAAAAGTGCCACCAGTGTACGGGTTTGTTTGTCAAATCTGGTCTCCAGATACTCGGGTATTGTTTGAAGACCCATTCTGATATACCTGGGAACGAAATAAATGGCTGCAATGACCAGGGCGATAGCCGAAGTTACCTCCCAGGCAATGACAATGATTCCGTTTTTATAGGCATTTCCATTCATACCGATAAGATGCTCGGTAGAAATATTGGTAAGAAGCATAGAACCGGCAATGATTGGCCCCGTGAGGGATTTTCCGGCTAGAAAATATCCCTGTTCTGTACTAAGGTTGTCGTTTTTTAATTTGTACCAGCTGTAAAAGATAACGAATAGGGTAAAGCCTAGAAAGCCAAGTAAAGTGAAGGTCATTAGGTTAAAGATAGGGTTGGGGCCTTAAGATATGTACCTTCCTTTGAATTAGCAAAAAAGCACTCAGCTTTCGATTCCCTTCTTATAGACTTCCAGAGCCCTTTCTCTTGCCATTTTATGATCCACAATGGGCTTGGCGTAAGAGAAATCAGCGTATTCCGGAACCCATTTTTTTACATATTTAAAATCCGGGTCAAATTTGCGTAACTGTTCAGATGGATTGAAAACCCTGAAATAGGGAGCGGCATCACAGCCAGTACCTGCGGCCCATTGCCAGTTTCCGTTATTGGCTGAAAGATCATAATCCAAAAGCTTTTCTGCAAAGTAGGCCTCTCCCCATTTCCAGTCTATAAGCAAATGTTTACACAAAAAGCTGGCAACCACCATTCGCACGCGGTTATGCATATATCCGGTTTCGTTTAATTGACGCATGCCCGCATCTACCATCGGATATCCGGTTTTGCCCTCACACCAGCTTTTGAATTCTTCCGGATTATTTCTCCAAAGAATGCCATCATATTTTGTGTGAAAATTGTGGTCCACCACCCTGGGGAAATGATAGATTATCTGCATAAAAAACTCCCGCCAGATAAGTTCGCTTAGAAAGACCTGCTGGGACTGGTCAAGTCTGGAAATAACTTCACGTACACTAATGGTACCAAACCGAAGGTGCGGACTTAAATAACTGGTGGCATCCTCTGCAGGTAAATTCCTGAGATTGGCGTATTCGTCTAATCTGCTTAAATCAAACTCTTTCACCTCAATACCTGATGGACGAAATCCGATACTTTCTAAATCAGGAAAGTCTAAATTGCACTTGAGAAAATAGGGCGTTGAAATCAACTTTGCTGGTGAAGCATCCATTTCTTTGAAGTGCTCAAGCCATTTGTTTTTGTAGGGTGTGAAAACCGTGTAAGGTTTGCCATCATTTTTCATTACCTCTCTCTCCTCAAAAATTACCTGATCTTTGAACCTTTCAAACCTCACTCCTTTTTCCAGCAGGATATCTCTTACCACACCGTCTCTCTTTCTGGCATAGGGCTCATAATCTTTATTGGTAAAAACCGAATCAATCTCATATTCCTGAGTCAGTTCCAGCCATACGTCTAATGGTTTTCCATATTTGATCAGGAGAGAAGAATCGTAGGACCTAAGTTGTTTATTTATCTTTTGTAATTCCCTGTAAATGAATTCAATTCTGGCATCTGAAACAGGAAGTTTGTCAAGAATCTCCCTGTCAAAAATAAAAATACATAAGACCGGATAGCCGCTATTCAGAGCTTCATTCAAACCGGTATTATCCTGAAGGCGTAAATCGCGACGAAACCAGAAGACAGATATTTTTGACATGAATAGTTAGTTCTTTATAGAGGATAAACCACCATCCACATGCATGATTTGGCCGGTAATCCAAGCCGATTTTGGAGAAAGGAGAAATGCAGCCATTTCAGCCAGATCTTTGGCCTCGCCAACTTTCTTTAAGGGGTGGCGTTGGGCATTGGCCTCCTTTTTATCTTCAGTGGAAAGTAATCGTGCAGCCAATGGGGTATCTGTAATACTTGGAGCGATGGAATTTACACGGATGACTGGAGCAAGCTCGGCAGCAAGACTGCGGGTTAGCCCCTCAATAGCACCTTTTGAAGCAGCTACCTGGGCATGAAAAGGAAAACCCGTTTGTACCGCAATCGTTGAAAAGGTAACCACAGAGGCATTGCCCGCTTTTAAACGCGGCAAAAGCTCCTGCATGATTCTGAAAAAACCAAGTACCTGTAGCTCATAGTCACGGATCAGGTCACTAGGTTTTACACGTTGAAAGGGTTTGAGATCTATACTGCCCGGGCAATAGGCAAGGCCGTCAAGCTTTTCAGGTAAGTACGAGAAATCAAAGGATTCACTCAATACATCCAGAGGATGAAAGCTTAGGTTTTGGGATTCTTCCACTGAAGAAGACCTGTAAGTAGCATACGTACGATTACCTTCTTCCGCCAGAAGCCTGGAAAGTGCCCTGCCAATCCCTGAACTCCCCCCAATTATCAGATAGTTTCTCAAAGTCAGTTGATTTTTACGGGTAACATTTTGCCAGTTTGAATAGTTTAGCCTTCATACATATTCTTTCAAATTGGAAATCTTATCAGTGTTACTCCTAATTTTGCAGGAAGATGTCAAACAAACGAAAAATACTGAATGATCCGGTTTATGGTTTTATAAAAATACCTAATGACCTCATCTTCGATCTTATACAACATCCTCATTTCCAGCGGTTGAGAAGAATAAAGCAACTCGGTCTTGCAGATTTGGTTTATCCTGGTGCTCTTCACTCGCGGTTTCATCATGCGATTGGTGCCATGCATCTTATGACTCAAGCTCTGGATGTACTTGAGCAAAAGGGAATTATGGTAATGGCGGTGGAGCGGGAGGCAGCACAGGCAGCAATTCTGCTTCATGATATTGGGCATGGCCCGTTTTCTCATGTGCTGGAATACAGCATTCTGGATGGTGTTTCCCATGAAAAAATCACAGAGTTGATTATGGAAAGACTCAATGAAGAGTTCAGAGGACAACTCAACATGGCCATTCAGATGTTCAGAAATACCTACTCGCGACCCTTTTTTCATCAGTTAATCAGCAGCCAATTGGATATGGATCGCATGGACTATATCAGACGGGATAGCTTCTTTACAGGTGTGGCAGAGGGGAGTATAGGGGTGGAGCGAATCATAAAAATGCTTTCGGTTGTCAATAACCAGTTGGTGGTTGAGGAAAAAGGACTTCTGAGTGTAGAAAACTTTTTAAACGCCAGAAGAATGATGTACTGGCAGGTTTATCTTCACAAAACCTCTGTGAGTGCAGAAGTGGTGCTTATTAAAACGTTGAAACGGGTAAAGTATCTATTGAATAAAGGAACAGATGTTTTTTGTCCGTCACATTGGAAACCTTTTTTGAGTCAGCCGGTAACACTAAAGGATTTTGTTCGAAGTAGCGATTTTCTTGATAATTTTTTAAGTCTGGATGACACAGACATCTGGTACAGCATGAAAACTTGGAAGGTCAGCTCCGACCCTGTACTCGCATCTCTGGCTTCTGCTTTTGTGAACAGACGATTATTCAAAATAAAGGTCACCGATGAGCCCGTTAAGTCTGAAGACATTGATAAGATAAAGTCAGATTTGCTTCAATCGGGTGTTAATCTTGATGAGCTTGAGTATCATTTCCAGACAGGCAGTATCAGTAATTCCGGATATATTCCCGAAAACAGCTCTATTCGTATACTGATAAAAACTGGCGAAATAAAGGATGTAGCCGAGGCTTCCGATCTTCCCACAATTAAGGCTTTGGGCAAGATCGTCGAAAAACACTACCTATGTTGGTCTAATGATGTATATTTGCACGGCTTTTCAAAATAGCCGCATTATTTATTTATGAAGTTTACAATCCGTCAAATTGCTCAGCTGATCGGAGGTGAGGTAGAAGGAGATGACAGTCTGGAAATCAATCAGTTTTATAAAATTGAGGAGGGGAAGAAAGGCGGAATTTCGTTTCTGGCAAACCTGAAATATGAGCCGGAAATTTATCTCACAGAAAGTTCTGCAGTAATTGTATCAAAGGACTTTTTACCCAAAAAAAAGATAGCTGCATCCCTTATAAAAGTTGAAAATCCTTATCTGGCTTTTACTACGCTTCTTTCTGAATATGAGAAACTAACAAGGGAAAAAAAAGGTGGGATTCATACAACAGCAATTATTCCGGAAAACTTCAGTGTAAACGACGGCGTGTTTATTGGTGCATATGTGGTGATTGAAGAAGGAGTTAGTATAGGGGAAGGAACGCAAATCTATCCCGGGTCATTTCTGGGGAAAAATACCCAAATAGGTAATAATTGCACCGTTTATAGTGGAGTTAGAATATATAGTGAGATTGTTATCGGTGACGAATGCATCATTCATAGCGGTACCGTGATTGGCAGCGATGGTTTCGGATTTGCCCCGCAATCTGATGGAACGTACAGGAATATTCCCCAACTGGGAAATGTAGTGATCGGTAACAGAGTAAGCATCGGGGCTAATTGTACCATTGACAGAGCCACGATGGGCTCTACGGTAATCGGAGATGGAGTAAAACTGGATAATCTGGTTCAGATAGCTCACAATGTAACTATCGGTTCAGATACCGTTATCGCCGCTCAGGCCGGAGTGGCTGGTTCCACCAAAATAGGAAAGAATTGCGTGATTGCTGGCCAGGTGGGGATTGTAGGCCATCTTACTATTGCAGACGGCACTCAGATAGGAGCTCAGGCTGGAGTTAATTCTGATATCAAAGAGGCAAACAAAGCCTTCTCAGGTTCACCACACAATGAATTGAAACAACATTTAAAGTCATTGGTTTTCTTTAGAAAATTACCCGAGTTGGCAGGTCGCATTGCCGATCTCGAACGAAAATTAAAGCAGGATGAACAGTAAACAGTCAACCATTCAAAAAGAAGTAAGCATTACCGGTGTGGGACTGCATTCAGGAGAGAAAGCAACTCTTACTCTCATGCCTGCAGTTATAAATCATGGATTGGTTTTTCAGCGGACAGATCTTGAAAATCAGCCGAAAATTCCGGCTTTGGTTGACTTTGTGGTAGATACCAGTCGCGGAACTGTACTTGAAAAGGAGGGTGCTAAAGTTCAGACGACAGAACATCTCCTTGCAGCATTGGGTGCTTTACAGATAGACAACCTGCTGATTAAACTCGATGGTCCCGAAGTACCTATTATGGACGGCAGTTCAATGCCCTTTGTCGAGCTTATTGAAAATGCCGGGATAGAAGAGCAAAATGCACTCAGAAATTACTTTACAGTAACAGAGGCTATCCAATTTAATAATGAAGACCACTCTGTGGAGTTGGCTGCACTTCCTTTGGATGATTACAGACTCACTGTAATGGTGGATTACAATTCGTCTGTTCTTCCATCGCAGCATGCCCAGCTTCATGAACTGAGCTTCTTCAAAGAACATATAGCACCCTGCAGAACCTTCGTTTTTGTACACGAACTCGAAGGGCTTTACAAAGCCGGGCTGATAAAGGGTGGTGATTTAAGCAATGCAGTGGTAATGGCCGAGGAGGCCGTTTCCGAAGAGCGGGTAGCCGAACTGGCCGCCATGTTGGGTAAAGATAAACTCACAATCGGAGACTCAGGTATAGTAAACGATACGCCGCTGAAATTTAAAAATGAACCTGCCAGGCATAAATTACTTGACCTGATCGGAGATCTTGTTTTGGTGGGTCAACCACTCAAAGCACATATTCTTGCGGCCAGACCGGGTCATGCAGCAAATGTGGCACTTGCCAAAGAGATTAAAAAAGCTATAACTGCGGCTGCCAAATCTGCTCCGAGGTTTGATGTGAATGCTGATCCGGTTTTCAATATCAATGAAATTGCAAGGCTGCTTCCGCATAGATATCCTTTTCAGTTGGTAGATAAAGTGGTATCATTAGACGGAACTACTGTGGTAGGTATCAAGAATGTAACCATGAATGAGCCGTTCTTTACCGGGCACTTTCCTAATAACCCGGTAATGCCTGGAGTAATGGAAGTAGAAGCAATCGCTCAGACCGGGGGTGTACTGGTACTTACCAGCACCGGAGACCCTGAAGCCTACTGGCCTTATCTCGTAGGAATAGATAAATGTAGGTTCTTCAAAAATGTTTTGCCAGGTGATACGTTAGTAATGAGATGTACCCTTTTGGCACCTATCAGACTCGGTGTGGCAAAAATGTCTGGAGAAGCGTGGGTAGGTAACTCTCTGTCATGTAGTGTAGAAATGACCGCACGTCTTGTAAAAAAATAAAACTCAAAACTTTCGAATGAATCAGCCTCTGGCGTATATACATCCCGAAGCTAAATTAGCTCACAATGTTGTTGTAGAACCTTTCAGTACCATCTACAAAGATGTGGAAATCGGAGAAGGGACCTGGATAGGTTCCAATGTTACGATTATGGAAGGTGCAAGAATCGGGAAAAACTGCAGAATATTTCCGGGAGCAGTGATTGCAGCTGTACCTCAGGATCTCAAATTTAAGGGTGAATACACCACGGTTGAAATTGGTGATAATTCAACGATTCGTGAGTGTGTTACAATAAACAGGGGAACTGTCGATAAATATAAAACGGTAGTTGGTAAAAACTGCCTGATTATGGCCTACGTGCATATAGCACATGACTGCATCTTAGGCGATAGTGTCATACTGGCAAATGGAGTTCAGCTTGCCGGCCACATTGAAGTAGGTGACCATGTCTTCATTGGAGGTACATCAGCGGTACATCAGTTTGTCAAGATAGGGATTCACGCCATGGTAGCCGGCGGTTCTTTGGTTCGAAAGGATGTCCCTCCATTCATAAAAGCTGCCAGAGAGCCACTTTCATTTGGCGGGGTTAACTCTATCGGACTTAGAAGACGGGGCTTTACCAATGATCAAATAGCTCAGGTACAGGATATTTACCGCTATTTGTACCTCAAAGGGATGAATTTCGCAGATGCCCAGCGGGCCATTGAACTGGAATTACCTGCTACTCCCGAGCGGGATGAAGTACTCTTCTTTCTTAAAAATTCAGAGCGGGGAATTATCAAGAATTCCGGCTCAAAAAATGAAGTCGATTAATTTTGACTATACAGCTGGAACATATCGGGAAAAAATTCAGGAATGAGTGGATTTTCAGGAATCTCAATTACGAATTTATTTCAGGTAAATCCTATGCCATTACCGGTTCAAATGGGTCTGGTAAGTCCACATTATTGCAGGTAATTTCAGGCAGTTTGCCCGCCAATGAAGGAAAAGTAAGTTATCATCGTCATCATTCTGTCCTTGAAACCGATAACTGGTACAAAGAGATGGCCATCGCTGCCCCATATATGGAAGTGATAGAAGAGCTTACCCTGGATGAAAGCATTGATTTTCATTGTAATTTTAAGAAATTGAGCTTTGGTCTGAATAAAGAAGAATTTCTGGAAAAGGTATATCTCAAGCCTCATCGTCATAAAAGCCTGAAACAATTTTCTTCAGGAATGAAACAACGGTTTAAGCTGGGATTAGCATTCTTTACTGAAAGCTCGGTTCTATTTCTGGATGAACCCACCACAAATTTGGATCAAACAGGAATTGACTGGTATCTGAATCAGGTAGCAGAGATAAAAAAGTATAAATTGGTTCTTATTTCGTCAAATGATAAGAAAGAGTATCAATTCTGCGATGAAGTTCTGGATATTATGTCCTACAAATAGCCTGTTCATCCTGGCATTGATTTTCTTTTGGCAGGTAAGTAATGCCGGTTCTCCTGTTTCAAATTATCTGTTTATTGAAAATAAAGGACAGTGGCCTTCCGATATACTTTTCAGAGCTGATATTCCGGGAGGACAGCTTTATGTCAAAAAGGACGGCCTCCGGTATTTTTTTTACAATACACAGCAATTGCATGATTTACACACTTCGCCCAAAAAGATGGGTCAGGGAAGGCAGAGCAGAAGCCAGATTGAGACTTCTTTAGTTACTCTTCAAATAAAAAATGCGAATGTCTCCCAAGTCATTAAGTCGGGAGAAACCGGGGCCAATTATAATTTTTTTTACGGAAAAGATCAGGATGGCTGGGTCACCGGTGCCAAGGCCTACACAGAAGTACAGCTTCATGATATTTATCCTGGAATCGATTTTCGATTATATGGATTGGGAGATATTCTGAAATATGAATATCTGGTTCATCCCGGAGCAGACGCATCCTTGATTAGAATGAAGTACACCGGTCTGGAAAAACTTACTCTGGAGAACGGGCAGCTTTTACTTACCACCCGGGTTAATCAGTTCAAGGAGTTTAAGCCCTATACGTATCAGGGCGATACCCGCAGTCGGAAAACAGTTGGTTCGTCCTTTCAGTTGATCAATGACGAAATAAGCTTTCAATTGGAGAATTATGATCATTCCAAGGATCTGGTAATAGACCCCGAATTAGTTTTTTCCACCTACAGTGGCTCAGTTTCAGATAACTGGAGCCATACCGCTACGTATGATAGTGAAGGTAATCTTTACGCAGGTGGAACCGTGTTTGGGGCATCTTTTCCGGTTTCACCCAGTGCTTTTCAACAGGAATCCGGATGGACCAATGAAACATTCGGTTCTGTAACCGATGTGGTTATCATGAAGTACAGCACAGATGGCAAAAGCCTGCTTTATGCTACCTTTCTGGGAGGTTTGAGTTCAGAAGTACCGCATAGCCTCATCTGTAATTCTGAGGATGATCTGGTCATCATGGGAACTACCTCCTCGTCTGATTTCCCGGTAACTTCTGACGCTTTTCAGCAGGAATTTAACGGAGGCCGGAGCATGTTTGGGGAGCCCATTACAAGTGGCATTGACTTTGAAAACGGATCTGACCTTTTCGTATGCGTTATTGATAAGAATGGCACCCGTCTAAAGGGAAGTACGTTTGTAGGAGGTAAAGAAAATGACGGTATTCATGATTACAGAGCCTTCCTGATTCAGAATTATGGGGATGAATTTCGTGGCGAGGTTTATGTGGATTCTTTGGATAATATTTATGTGGCTTCCATAACGACATCCGATGATTTTCCTACCTACAAAGCCAGCTCTGCCAAAATTTCTTCAGCCTACGATGGGGTGGTTTTTGAATTGAATAAGAACGCCAGCAGAATGCTTTGGGGAACTTTTCTTGGCGGAAATAGGTATGACGGGGCCTATGGAATCAGAGTAAATGACACCGGTGAAGTCTATGTGGTAGGCTCTACGCTTAGCGATGACCTCCGAACAACCAGCGGTGCTTACCAAAGAAAAAATCAGGGAGAAGCAGATGGCTTTATTGCACGTTTTAAAGATCAGAAACTTATTGGCCTTACTTACATTGGCACCTCGAAAGAAGATCTGGGTCACCTTATTGATCTGGATGGGGAGGGAAATGTCTATATTTTTGGGCTTTCGCAGGGGAAATATCCGGTCAATGGAGCTGTGTATCAGAATCCAGGGAGCGGTCAGTTTATTCATGCTCTTTCTCCGGATTTGTCAAAAACCATGTTTTCAACCGTTTTTGGTTCAGGGAATGGCGTAGGAACTGTGGACCTGGTACCTACAGCTTTTTTGGTAAATGAATGTGGAAATATCTACATAGCAGGATGGGGTGGAAAAGTAAATTACAGGAATGGATACAATGAGTTTAGCACCACTCTCGGTTTGCCTGTAACCAGAGATGCCTACAGGAAGGAAACCACAGGTAATAACTATTATCTGGCCATTTTCGAAGCTAAGGCCAAATCTTTGTTATATGCCACATTTTTTGGATCAGACGCACCATCAGATGATCCGGATCTGGAGAGAGGAGATCATTTGGATGGCGGTACCTGCAGGTTTGATAAAAATGGAATTATTTATCATTCTGCCTGTGTATGCCGGGCAAATAACGGTTTCGTTAAGTTTCCAACCACAAATGGCTTTCAGAAGAATCACAACAGTTCTAATTGTAACATGGCAGCCTTTAAATTCGATATTGGCGGCATAAATGCCAATTTCGATATGCTCAATGGAAGTGAACTTAACCCGGAAGAAGTATGTGCAGGAACCAAAATCAGGTTCGGAAATAAGAGTGTTGGGGGTATTACCTATGAATGGTCGATTGATAATCAGGTGTTTTCAAGAAGAGAACACCCCGATTTCATCTTTAATCAGCCAGGAGAATATGAAATAAAACTGGAATCTTTTAATGTAGTCACCTGTGCATTATCAGATTCCTTCACCAGAATAATTAAAGTTGTTCCCTTTGAGTCTGGCGTAAGTTCTGATACCACCGTTTGCAGTGGAGCTGAGGTACTCATTCGTGCATTTGGTGGAGATAGCTACCAATGGACGCCGGAGGAATTGACAGGAGAGTCTTCTGACCAATCCATACAGGTGAAAGTGGAGGAAACAACGACATTTACGGTAGAAATTCAGACCGAGAAATGTAATGTAGTGAAAGACGTGACGGTAACAGTAGATGAATCCAAAGAGGATTTTATGGTCATTGAGGAGACAGAAAGCTGTTCTGGAAGAGGAGTTCTACTGGAGGCCCTTGGCTCTGCAGAGTATTTTGTTTGGTCTGGCCCAAACTTAAAAGATACAGTAGCCCGGTCTATTCTTGTAAACGTTAATGAAACCACCGTTTATAAGGTTCAAGGTTTCTACTCTGACGGATGCCAGCCTTCAAAAAGTGCTAAAGTAGTCATTGATAACTCTTTTGCACCTGAATTTTCCTATAGGTTTGAATACGATTGCGGAGAGCCCTATCAGCTTATCTTTGATAATACCTCAAAAACAGATGTAAACTACATCTGGTATATGGGAAACGGCGATAGCCTTTCCGTCCCGGCTCCGGAAGCATACAGATATATTGACGCAGGTGAATATGAGGTGAAACTTGTGGCTGAAAATGACATTGGATGCAGACTTGAATACACTCAAATACTAGAAATACCAGAGGAAGATGGTCTTATTCCCAACGCAATTTCGCCAAATAACGATGGTAAGAATGATACATTTGTTGTAGGATATTCTAAGGCTCAGCTAAAAGTTTTCAACAGATGGGGCAAAGAGATATTTTCCATGTCTAATTACGATAATTCCTGGGGCACAGGAGTGGACCCGGGTACGTACTTTTATGAACTAAAGCTTCCTGATGGAAAAGATTGCAAAGGATGGATCGAAGTCTTTCAATAAATGATACGTTTTCAATTGATTACCTCGGGTGCCTTAAATATATTAGCAACGAAAAAAGAAAACCTATGAAACGTGTATTTGCAGTGATCGTCGTTGTACTAACTTCTTTGATGGAAATTCAGGCTCAGGATTATCAACATTTTGGGACTAATTTTAAGGTGGTAAGTCCTATGCCTGCCTCTGAATTATCTCAATCAAATGCATCAGGTGATGTACAGGTGAAAGGTGAAGTAGAATCCGTTTGTCAGGCTGCCGGTTGTTGGATGAAGGTGAAGTTAGAAGACGGTAAAACCATGAGGGTTACTTTTAAAGACTATGGTTTTTTTGTTCCTAAGAATCTGGCGGGAAGCAAAGTGATCTTTAGAGGCGTGCCTAAAGTAACAACCACTTCGGTGGAAGACCTAAAGCATTATGCTGTAGATGCCGGTAAAAGTAAGAAGGAAATAGATGCAATAAAAGAACCTAAAACCGAGCTTACTTTTGTGGCTGATGGAGTACTTGTACCTTTCTCTCGCTAAAAAACTAATCTTCTTAAGGTCTGTTTTCCCTTCTTTCTCTCAACTCACGCAAAAGCATTTGGTTAAATTCCCTTTCGGCAAGGAGGAGTTTAGAGTATTGAGCTGCTGAAATGACTTTTAAGAAATCTGGCCGGTATTTTCGGGCTACTTCCAGTTCCTGTTCCCGCAATTTAAATATGGCATCCTGACGGGCAATCTCAGCATCTTCAGATCCGTTTGCATTCTTTCTCATCTGCTCTCTAAGGCTCTGATTAAGCGACCTTTTTTCACCATCGTATTTATTGTAAACAGGCCAGAATCCTTTTGCCTGATCCTCGGTAAGTGCTAGTTTTTCGGTGATCATAGCCACTTTCATTGCCTTGACTCTTTCAATAGATTCTGCTGAAGGCCTACCGTCACCGGGGCGTTGAGCAAAGCTTATCGAACTTGAGATAAGAACAAGACAGACTAGGAATGTAAACGAGAATTTCATGTTAAATATCGCTGGAGTATTGTAAATCAATTAATTGTAAAAGATCTTCCTCATTCAGTTTCCCTGCCGGAATCAGATCTGGATTTGAAATAATATCTGTATTTTCTACTGCAAGAGCCAAATCATTGATGGTTAGCGATTCATCTTCGAGGTAATCAATAATGGCATCAGTTTCCAGTTCAGCTATCTGTGTTTCTGAAGAAATAGAATTGGTTTGATTCTGATACAGATAAAGGCCTGCTGCTGAAAGAAGGATAAACATGGCGGCCATTCGAATTACCCCCGCATAGTTTTTCCAAACCTTACTGAAAACAGAAGTTTTCTGAGTATTCAAGCCGACTGTTCTGGAAATTATGGTGTGATCAACCGTGTCAAAGTATCCTTCAGGTGCTTTATATGGATGCTTAATACCTGGCGAAAGATGAAATCCCTTGCCAGTGGTTTTGGCAAGAATAAGGTTTTCCAACTCGTCAAAATAGTCAGATTTCTCTTCAAAAGGTAGCTTTATTTTCTGATTTGGTTTTTCCATTGGCAGCTTCTTTATGAGGCTTAGATGTCAATTTGACACAATAGTTTAATTGACTCCCAGAATTTCTTCAATTTTCTTTTTGGCCGCATGGTAATTGGCCTTTAAGCCACCTACAGTCGTGTGGGTTATTTAATCAATTTATTATTTGGGAAGGTCTTACAATTATTTGTGGTTTAATAAAAAACGCAGCGTTTAAGGAATTTTGAGGACTGGATTTTGTATTTTCATCTCAATATCTTCCCCGGTAAGCAGGCTTGCCCGTTGACCGCCTGCTTCCAGCATGTTGATAAGTTCTGGATTCTCGTCCATCGAAATATTTCTTGACTCCTTTCTTCGTCTAAGGAAGGTTAGGGCCTCATTGGTGGCAATCCGGTAGAGCCAGGTATATAAATTGGAATCTCCTCTGAACTTGTCGAGATTCCTCCAGATTTTCACGAAGGCTTCCTGTAGCACATCATCGGTATCATCGTGGTCAATCACTATCTTTCGGATCAGATAATAGAGACGTTCCTTGTAGTTTTTCAGAATAAGTCGGAAAGCCCGCTCATGTTCTGCAGGGTTCTCAAGAAGTTGTTTTATTTCCTCATCAATCTTCATAAATCAAAATAAAAAAGGGGTACCTATAACCAGGAACCCCTTAAAATTAGCGGAAATATTTTAATTCTTACGGCCTATTACCTTTAATGCCTTATTCACAATATTTGCTGCAGACAATCCGTATTTTTCCATTAGCTGAGCGGGCGTGCCAGATTCCCCAAAGGAATTGTTCACCGCTACATATTCCTGAGGAGCCAGGAAATTCTGAGCAAGTGTCTGAGCAACAGCATCTCCCAAACCACCGTTTGCCTGATGCTCTTCGCAGGTTACCACGCATTTAGTTTTACGAACTGACTTCAGAATAGCCGCAGTATCTAAAGGCTTGATAGTATGAATATTAATGATTTCGGCATCAATTCCCTGAGCTTCAAGCTGCTCGCCGGCCTGAATAGCCTCCCATACCAGATGACCTGTAGCAATGATAGTCACATCTTTACCTTCATTTACCATCCAGGCTTTTCCGATTTCAAATTTTTGATTGGGATCAGTGAAAACGGGAACGGTGGGACGACCAAAACGAAGATAAGCCGGGCCAACGTGATCGGCCAGAGCTATGGTGGCCGCTTTGGTCTGATTGTAATCACACGGATTGATCACGGTCATATTGGGCATGGCACGCATCATGGCAATGTCTTCAAGAATCTGATGAGTAGCTCCGTCTTCTCCCAAGGTTAATCCGGCGTGAGAAACCGCAATTTTTACGTTTTTATCGGAATAAGCGATAGATTGACGAATCTGATCATAGACCCGGCCCGAGCCGAAATTCGCAAATGTAGTAGGGTAGGGTATGAAACCACCGATTGTCAATCCGGCAGCTATACCCATCATATTGGCTTCCGCAATTCCCGTCTGGAAAAAGCGATCGGGGTTTTCTTTAATGAAAGTTGCCGTTTTTAATGAGCCAACCAGGTCTGCACATAAGGTAACCACTTTGGGATTGGTTCGCCCTAGCTCGGTCATTCCATCCCCAAAACCTGAACGGGTATCTTTTTTCTCGGTGTATGTATATTTCTTCATTTTGTTCTCTTAAAGGTTTAGTGATTAATAATCCCCAAGTGTTTCAGGTAACTGAGCCAGAGCAGCGGCAAGCTGTTCGTCGTTTGGAGCTACGCCATGCCATTTGTGACTACCCATCATGAAATCCACTCCTGCACCCATTTCTGTACGCATGAGAATCATCACTGGTTCACCTTTCCCTGCGAGTCTTTTGGCTTTGCGAAGTCCTTTAATTACCTCATCCATATTGTTACCGTCGGCAATTTCCATCACTTTCCAGCCAAAAGCTTTATACTTCGCTTTGAGATCACGGTTATCCATCACCTGTCTGGTGGAGCCATCGATTTGCTGGCCGTTCAGGTCAATGATAGCAATAAGATTATCTACTTTATGGTGTGGAGCAAATTGTGCGGCTTCCCATACCTGACCTTCCTGTTGTTCGCCGTCACCCATCAGTACGTAAACGGTCTTATCATCACCGTTTAATTTTTTTGCCAATGCAGCTCCAATCGCCACAGACATACCCTGTCCCAGGGAACCGGATGCCACACGAATACCTGGCAGATGCTCGTGAGTAGTGGGATGCCCCTGCAGGCGGCTGTCTATCTTACGGAATGTAGCAAGCTCTGCTGCATCAAAGTAACCCCTTCTGGCCAGCACAGAATAGAATACAGGAGAAATGTGCCCGTT
>CBINGY010000083.1:0-15209 GCA_966250325.1 uncultured Cytophagaceae bacterium
ATATACTGATTTTTATAAAAGGCTGGAAATCAGAGCGGCCATTCTGGCTAAAATCAGACTGGAGCACCCTAATGATGTAAACAGTATCAAGGAAGTAGGGCAGGAGTATCTGGAAAAACTCCCGAATCAGGTAGAGTATATAATTCCTGTGAGGAACGGAATCGTTCAAACCGATTCCCTTAAAGGAAAAGTGCCCGCTCTTCTAGCTGAAGAAATTTTGCGAGACGGAGCTTCAAATACCAGCGAACGCACGATTTTCTATTCTGGAATACTCTATAAAACCGGAGAAGGATTAAGTTATGTGGTTATTGTTTCGGCCGAGAATTATTTTTATTCTCATCATATCGCCTATCTCAGAAATCTGCTCCTTACTTCGTTTATTATCGGAATTCTCTGGATCGTCTTTTTTTCCTTTGTGCTTTCCAGAACCATCATTCAACCCATCAAAAAGATTATAACAGAGGTTAAAAATATCGGGACAGAAAATCTTCACCTTCGACTTGAAAACCCTACCAATGATGATGCATTGAGTGACCTCAGACTTACTTTTAATGACATGCTTAACCGCCTGGAGACTTCTTTTGAAACTCAGAAAAACTTTATCAGCAATGCCTCTCATGAACTTAATACACCTTTAACCACCATTATTGGTGAGGCAGATCTGGTACTTTCCAAAGAGCGTGAGCCCGAACAGTACCGCAAAGCACTGAGCAAGATTCTTAACGAAGCGGAAAAACTTGATAAGAAAACAAAAGCACTGCTCTATCTGGCACGCACAGGTTTTGATGGCAAATCTCAGAAGTTTGATAAAATCAGGGTGGATCAGCTCATTCTGGATGTCAGAGAAAATCTGCAGGAGTTTAACTCTTCCTTCAAAATCAGCATAGATTTTAGTTTATTGCCTGAAAGCCCTGTGAAACTCAAGGTGAAGGGTAACGAACAGCTGCTTCATCTGGCCTTGTCGAATATTCTGATCAACGCCTGTAAATATTCGAATAATGATACGGTCTATATCGCATTAGGTGCTACCGATGAGGAGGTCTTTATAATTATACGGGACTCGGGAATTGGAATTCCGGAAAATGAATTGCAATATATTTATGATCCCTATTTCAGAGCATCTAATACTTCAAACTATGAAGGATATGGCATAGGGCTGCCCCTTAGCCGGAATATTGTTCGCATTCATTCAGGAACGCTCACTGTAAAATCGGAGCTTAATCGCGGCACAACGGTTCAGATTAATCTGCCCATCGGAAATTATACCATATAACTAATGGAATTCTAATTTGAGATGGAATCATTTAATGACCTTCTAATACGGGTTTAAACGTGCTCTAATTCAGGAGTATGAACTTTGTGTCAAAAAAAACAGAACCTAATGGCACAAACAAGAAAGATACTCGTTCCCAACGATTTCAGTGTAAGACCGCTCATTTTGCTCAAACGGATACTTGAGCAAAATGAAGAAGATCATTTTGACATTACACTACTTCATGGTATCTATCCACCAGACTCAATTACTGACTTGCTTTTTTATAATAAGAAAAAGCTGATGAAAGAGAAGGAGACGAGCCATTATCTGCAGGCCTGTGACCTTTTTAAAAATAAATTCTATTCCAGAATTAGCTCCTTTCAGGCCGATATTATTGCTTCTCCCAGAAAGCATGCGATGAATGATCTGCTGGAGGTTTCCGGAATTGAAGAAGTTTTTATTCCTGAAGGAATTGACATGGATTTCAGTGGCAGGCAGAGTTTTGATGTAATAGCCTTGCTTAAAAAGGCTGACATAAAGGTTCAGGTAGTATTGTTTGAAACCAAAGGATATGAAAATGAAAGTTCCGCAGGTGATCTTACGGGGTTATTCTTGTCTGATTACAACAAATCTTTGGTGAAAAAGTATGAGGGTAGTACAACTGTTTCTTAGTCTTCTTCTCTTGCTGTTCGTTTCCAGCGTGATGATTCTTACAAGGGAATCTGGTCCTGAGAACGAACTTATTGGCAGCTGGCAAGAAGTTTCCTGGGAGTATGCCAAAGTAAACCACTCCGGAGGTCTCACAGATTTTAGTGTGGAGGATTCTCAGCGGGAAGAAATAGTAAGAAATCTGATCATACACAAGGCTGAAAAATGGAGTTTTACCCCTGATCATCACCTTGAGCTACTTACAGAGCAGGGTAAAGAGGAAGACCTGGTCTGGAATTTAAAAGGAAGGGGACATATACTTGAATTACAGCATTCAGATTTAGGACTGGAAGATTATCAGATTCAGGAGCTGACCGGAGACAGTCTGGTCATCCATTTCAGTTTTGATCTGCAAATGAGTGGTATAGTAAAGATGACTTTTAAACGAAGTAGTGCAGAGGAGTATGCTCAGAAAATATAGTAATTACCGTACCTTTCCGGATAACCTGCAGCTTGGGGTATTGACCTCTTTTTCTGCCGGGATGGTGAATGTAATCTCAGTCATTCTGTTTTTTGCTTTCACTTCAAACATTACCGGACATTATGCCATTCTTGCTCAGGAGATTGCAAAGGGTAACTGGTACCAGGCTGCGGTGGTTTTTCTTTGGATCGGCCTGTTCATGACAGGGGCATTTACGTCAAACTCCTTTGTAATCCGTGGTGAAAAAAACCGCTATTTATCGCATGCCATACCGGTCTTTTTGGAGATTCTTTGCCTGCTGGGGGTAGCATTGTACCTGAAGTATGGCTATGAAGAAACCTTGAATGAAACAGAGGCTCTGGTGGGAGTGCTTCTGTTTGCAATGGGATTACAGAATGGCTTAACTGCCAGTATTTCCAATTTCGCAGTGAAAACCACTCATTTGACAGGTTTAACCACAGACCTTGGAATTGCACTTTCAATGCTTACAAAAAAAGAATTCAGAGAAGACGAAAATCTTGTTAGAAAAACCAGGCTTCAAATAGCCATTATGCTCTCCTACATGAGTGGCGGGATATTCGCTGGCATGCTTTACAGAAGCATTCAATTGAATACATTTTTCGTAGTGTGTATTATTTTAACCTGTGTCATGTTGTACGACGCGTACAAAATTACGATCAGAAAACTGGTGCAGAGACAGCAGCCTTATGTAAGGAAAAATCTCATGCAAACACACAAGAGGGGTATCATGAAAAGGAAAGTGATACACCCGCAAAAGATCTAATATTTGTCCGGTTTTATCATGTTGATGTTAAATGTACCCTGGTTGCCGGGGTATATTTTTTTTCGGACCACAGAGGCTTTATTCGCAATTGTACTGATGTATGAATAGGTTATGTTATCCGAAATGGCCGGTAATATAGTTTCTGGTCAGATCCTGCTTTGGTTTTTGGTAAAGTTCATAAACTGTCCCATATTCCACGAGTTCTCCCAGATACATAAAGGCAACTTGGTCTGAGATACGCTGGGCCTGTTGCATATTGTGTGTTACAATCACGATGGTATATTCTTTCTTGAGCTGCAGAATCAATTCTTCAATTGATGAGGTAGAGATGGGATCAAGGGCAGAGCATGGTTCATCCATCAAAATGACTTCAGGCCTCAGAATGGTGGTTCGTGCAATACAAAGCCTCTGTTGCTGCCCTCCTGAAAGCTTTACAGCTGGTTTATTCAGTTCATCCTTCACCTCATCCCAAAGGGACGCCTCCCTGAGAGCTTTCTCGACGAGGTCTGGAATTTCATTTTTGGGGAAATTGTGAAGTCTGAGACCATAGGTTAGATTCTCATAGATACTTTTTGGTAAAGGATTCGGCTTTTGAAAAACCATACCTACCCGCTTTCTAAGTTTTGTTACTGCCAGCCTGGGATCGTGGATATCTTCCCCGTCAAGTAAAAGCTTCCCTTCAATACGAGCCTCGGGTGAGAGATCATGCATACGGTTGAATGCTCTCAGCAAGGTAGATTTACCACAACCACTGGGGCCAATGAGCGAGGTTACCTTATTTTCTTCAAAAGCAATATTTATTCCCTTCAGCACGTGTTTTTTGCCAAAGTGCAGGTGGAGGTTTTCTGAGCTTAGTTTAGGGGCCTTCATGTCAGGATTCTTTTTTTCTGAACCGGATGTAAAATGCGATCATATTTAAACCGAAGACGACACCAACGAGCACCACAGCCGTGCCATAAGCCAGTGGGCGTACTTCTTCGATTGAACTATGCTGAGTAGACAACATATACAAGTGATAAGGCAATGCCATAAATTCCTGATTGAGCGATGTGCTGAGGGCATTAATGTAAAAAGCAACTCCGGTGAAAAGGATGGGAGCGGTTTCGCCGGCAGCCCGTGAAAGTGTAAGAATTACTCCGGTCATTATTCCCGGCAGAGCCTCCGGAATAACCACATCTTTGATGGTCTCAAATTTCGTGGCTCCCAGCCCCAGTGTAGCCTCACGCATACTTACAGGAATACGCTTCAAAGCTTCTTCTGTAGTGGTGATGATGTAGGGAAGGGAAAGGAGCCCCAGTGTAAGACCTGCCGCAATTACCGAAGTACCCAGCTGCATGGTTTGTACAAAAAGAGCCAGGCCAAACAACCCGAAAATGATGGAAGGAATCCCCGATAAATTCCGGATTGACGCCCGGATAAGATTGGTAAGTGTACTTTTTGGTGCGTATTCATTGAGGTAAACGGCACAGGCGATACCAAAGGGTACAGCAAAAAGTGTTGTGATAAGGGTCAGCTCCAAGGTACCGATAATAGCGGGTAAAATACCCCCTGCTGTCATTCCTTCTTTCGGATATTCGGTGATGAAGCCGAAATTGACCGAACTTAGGCCCTTCGAAAAAATATCGAAGATGATGACCGCTAAGGCAGAATGCACCAGAAGTAGTGCGGAGCCGAAAATCAGCCAGTTAAAATGGGGTTTAAACTGTCTGTTAAGCATGGTAGGCCCTGATTCGGTTGGCAAAATATTCCCCTGCCAGGTTGATTAGCAGAGATATTACAAAAAGCACTAGAGCAATTGCAAACAAGGCGAAATAATGAGTGGTTTGATAAGGAACTTCGCCCATTTCAATCGCTATGGTAGCCGTGATGGTACGTACCGAATCTAAAAAACCATGAGGAAGGGCAGAGGTATTACCGGTAGCCATCAGAACGGTCATAGTTTCGCCAAGAGCCCGGCCCAGGCCCAGCATGGTAGCGGCAATTAGTCCCGGCAAAGCCGCAGGAATGGTAACCCGGAAAAGGGTATACCATTGTGAAGCACCCAAAGCTAAAGAGGCTTCCTTGTATGCATGAGGAACTGCCTTTATGGCATCTTCGCTGATAGTAATAATGGTGGGAAGGGCCATAACCGCCAACAGAATGGAGCCATTGAGTGCATTCAGGCCGTTTTGTAAACCAAAGAAACGGGCCAGGGCAGGGCCCACTAAAACAATTCCCAGAAAACCGATGGCTACAGACGGAACTGCCGCTAGCATTTCAACGGCCGGTTTCAGAAAGTTTCTGAGACCGGGGGATGCCAGCTCCGATAAGAATACGGCTGAAAGAACCCCCAAGGGAATAGCAATTAACATAGAACCAAAAGCAACCAGGAAGGTACTTACCACCAGCGGTACAATACTATAGCTGTTTTCAGGATCCCATTGATTTCCGGTGAAAAAATCCAATGGCTTTATGCTCATAAAAAAAGAAATGCTATTGTAAAGTAGCATGAAGAATATCCCGGCAAGCAGAGCAATAGTGAGTAAGCCTGAAATTTTGAATACCAGACTAAAAAAACGGTCAATCTGTATTCGGCTTTTAAGATTCATGGTCAGATTTTACAGGGTAATAACCCGAATCAGTTATAATTTTGAGACCTTGTGACCCGGCTTCATAATCAAGAAATGATTTGAGTTTATTCAGATCTTCGGCTTTGAAAAATTGATAAAGAGGGCGTTGGAAGTAATAAAGCCCGGAATTGATTTCAGAAATTTTCAAGGGAGAATAAGCCATTAAATCGCCGGGTTGATAAACACGCAGAACTTTGAGTCCGTCATTTGCACCAGTTTTGAGATAACCTGCCCCCACATAGCCAATTCCCGTACCGTCCTTTTTTATGGCTTCCAGAATCTGTGCATTGCCATTCATTTGTTTGGCATATGGACTAAATTCTATTCCCAGCCTTTCTTTTACATAATCGTAGGTGCCAGAATTGCTCTGTCTGCCGTAAATTGTTACAGGAGACCCTTTCAGTTGTCCTTCAATCCAGGTATTTGTGAAGCCGCTTAGGTATTTGGCCAGCATTTCAGTTGATACTGAATCAATACTGTTTTTGCTGGAGACTACAAATGCCACGGCATCCTGAGCAAAAATGAAATGTTCAATCTGAATATTACGCGATGTAAACAAGTCAATTTCCTCCTGTTTCATTTCACGGGATGAATTGGCAATATCTGCGGTGCCATTGAGCAGGGAAGCTATGCCCATACCGGACCCCCCGCCGCTGATGGAGATCAATTGACCACCCGATTCACGATGGTAGGTTTCTGCCAGAGAAACGGCCAGGTTAACTTCGGTATCAGACCCTTTGATTCTGATAGTTTTCTGGTCCGACTTACAAGAAATTATACTGGTAATAAGTAGAATAAACCAAATGGCCCTCATGCGAGGTAATGCTTTAATAAGCAACCAAGGTATTGTGCTTTTTTCACAGGGTTTGACTTTGGGCGTTTAAGAAATTATTAAAAAAAAAGCCCTGGCAGTGCCAAAGGCTTTTCTGGTTCCCTTTCGATGAAATTAATCACCTAGTTTACAAAAGGCGTGCACATTATAACAAATGCAGATCCTCACAAATCCTTAATACCCTTAATTCAGGAAACAGGCAGAAAAAAATGGAGAACTATTTCTGTTAGCATTTAATTTGAAGGGTAAAAATCAATTGGTGAACAAATTCTGAAAGTCTACATAATGACACAAACTTATCAATGTGGTGTTATCCAGATATTACCACTACATTAAGGTTTGTGCTATCTGAAAAAAAATCATTTCTCGGG
Source organism: uncultured Cytophagaceae bacterium (assembly GCA_966250325.1). Lineage (GTDB taxonomy): Bacteria > Bacteroidota > Bacteroidia > Cytophagales > Spirosomataceae > Jiulongibacter. The sequence continues at coordinate 6,981 of CBINGY010000083.1, forward strand.
GAAATACTCAAAAGTTGCCTTCACAATCCCATGATCTGTCGTTCCATTTTCTTTGTGTTCTTCCACATTCAAGTGGTCATTTGAAATTTGCATTCCTTTAAAAGCCCAAACGCGTTTACTTGATTGGTCGTAAAATTCCTGTGAGACCACAATGTGGTCCAGGGACTCTTTGATGTTCTGATGTATGTGCGTGTAATAGACATCTCTCAAACTGCGTAGCTCCTGAAGCGTGGCCACGGTATATAGGTCGGTATCACTACCCCCACGGGAAAGTGCACTCATTAGATAATTCGGCTGGCCTGTAATGATATTTAAGGTATTACTTAGCTGTCCGTCATTTAGATCACCCAAAACCACCACTGGCTGATCATTGTCTTTTATCTGATCCACAATAACCATTCTCAACGCACTGGCTTCGGCACTACGACGTAAAGTTGAAAGGGTATATCCAATATTCTCGCTGTGCTTGGAATAATAATCCTTATCTCCACGGTACCAGCCCTCTCTGTAAATCTCGGTAGGGGCTTTTGATTTGAGATGGACTACGTAAAGGCTTATTGGGGTAGATTGGGCATGCGGTTTGATCTGAAAACGAAGGGCAGGCCTTGAGAATGAATCAATAGAAATAGAAATATCTGGTGTTTGCGGGTCATCTCCGGAACTTTCCAATTTGTATTTATCGGGGAATTTAACCAGCCATTCCGCAGTACCCTGCAGTAAACCTTTCCTGACCACAGCAGCACAAACGATACGGTTGCCGTCGTGGTTTAAAGGTGTGAGAACATCATAATATGTTTCAAGAGAAGCTTTCTTCAGGATGTCGTGAAGGGCATCCTCATGCCACAGCTCCTGAAAACCGACCACATCGGGTTGAAGGTCAAGGAGCCTTTCAGCAGACCAACTGATCTTTTTGTTGTATTGATCCACAGACCAGCCCGACTGATTTTTGTACATGGGTTTGCCGGGCAAATTGAGGTTGTAGAGATTAAAACTTGCGAAACTAAGTTGAGTTCTAGGCATGGCTTTTTTGTTCTAAATTAATGGCAATTGATTGATTACGAATAGATTTAATAATCGGAATTGATTTTTATTTCGCGGTTATTCTTCGCTTAACTCCTCTCTGACGTGCTGGAACGAGTGAGGGGAACAGGAATAATATGACTTGTGTAGCAGCCAGTAAGACGGCAATTCTAAAAAGAAAAGTTTTGGCTACGTTGACAGTCGGAACAGTAGATGTGGCATTCAGATTTCCATTGTAGCGGATTACAGGATTGGTATAAATGGTACTGCTGTCATCTGAAATTTCAAACCTGACATATCCAGACTTTCCGAGTTTCACCTGACCGGAAGTTGTAGGCAAATCTTCGTATTCTCCGTCTTTCACAATTTTCACGGTTTTGATGTTTCCGCCGAAATCGTAAAATAGCGTGTCTTCTTCAACGAAGAGTTGTCTTAAGGTCAATGTTGAATTACCACTTACCGATTCAACAGCCAAATAAGTGCCGTTTTGAAGTGTACTTCTAACTTCTTGTGTTTGCCCCGGAATCAAATTATAATAGTTTCCCGGTTTCTGTAACTCCAGATCATGGGAGTCGTCATTGGCCAATGCCCACGCGGGGTGGCCAGACTTCAGTGCGGCGTCCCAATGACTAAGTGCATTGGCGTAGCGGCTTCTTATTTCAATAAACTGGTAGTCGTGCAGCTGTTGCAAATCTTCCGGGCTGTGGCCATTTCTGAGGTTAGGATGTGCTATCGCAACCAAGGCTCCGGTTTGTCTTATTTTGTTTATTATTAGTTGTTTATGTGAGATATTTTGCCAAAAGGGGAAATCCAGAAAACTTGCTTCCTCTGCTCCTAAGGCTAGTTTGTGAGCCTTCATCACGTTGAAGCCATGTTCATACACCGGGAAGTTGATGAGTTGTGGATTTCTGGTTGCCGCCAGCCAATGGTAGTTGGATATGGCCGCAAGTTTGTAATCCTTTTTCCGGTAAAAATCTTCCATTTCTTCAAAAGTGTTTCCACCGTTGGTTACCCCACCCCAGGCTCTGGAATGTGCATGGAAATTGGCTTTGACCACGGGTTCATTTTGCCAGTGTTCATAAGGATTATACCAACTTTTACCCTGGAAGGGCCTGGAAACTGAGAAATCAAACAAGACAGTATGATAGTACAGCATTGCCGTGAATACAGTGATTACCAGAATCAAAGTTTTAATAATTCCTTTACCTGCAGAAATGCCAACTTTTGAGAGTCTCGTCGCAGATTTGTGCCATGCTGGTTCCACGGTGCTTTCGTGGCGTTGATCTGGCAAAGCTAGATAGCGAGGGTTACCTCAATTTGACCTCTTTTTTATGAAATGATTAACTCTGAACTTACTCCTGTTAAGTTTCGTATTTACCTTATTTTCTTTGTATTACTATCGGTGGCAGGGATGATTTACACCCCGCTTTTTGATGAGGATGAGGGGATGTATGCAGAGGCTGCCCGTCACATGCTAGGCAGTGGTGACTGGGTACAAATTTCTGTAAACGGTGAGCTACGATATGATAAACCTCCCCTGGCAATATGGCTTGAGGCTCTCTGTCTTTGGGTTTTCGGGCTCAATGAATTTGGAGCCAGGCTCCCCTCGTTTCTCGCATTTCTGGCTTGGTTAGTATTATTATTCAGGTATGCCAGATACAAAATGAATGTAGATTTTGCCCGAAAGCTGGCGGTCATTATCTCCTCGAGCCTTTACCTGCAGCTATTGGGTAAGGCGGCCCTCACCGATAATTTGCTCACTCTTTTACTTACCGTATCTCTGGTCTCCTTTGATTTGTTTTTTGAGAAGCGGCTGAAAACGTTTCTCTATCTCTTTTATGTAAGCCTTGGTCTTGCATTTCTTACCAAAGGGCCAGTGGCCTGGGTAATACCCGGGGGTGTAATTTTTATTTATCTGATTTTCAAAAATGAGATTCGGTTTCTTTTAAAGTTGTTTTCAATACCGGGTATTTTACTTCTTTTTGGTATTCCGCTTTTATGGTTTGTTCCGGCATTTCGGGCTTCCGGAGAGTTTGTCTTTACAGATTTCTTTCTGAAACACAATTTATCGCGTTTTTCTGGCACAATGGAGGGCCACGGCGGAGTCTGGTGGTATTATCTACCTGTCGTTCTTTTGTCTGTAATACCCTTTGTGCATGGGTTTCAAAGCAGTTTTTTCCGTTCATTCGGCCGATCTGAAAACCTGCTATATGCTATTTGGTTTCTGGTGGTACTTATTCTCTTTTCCCTTTCAAAAACCCAGCTGCCTCATTATATCCTGGTGGCATTTTTCCCGCTCATCTGGCTTTTGTTAAAAGTTAACCAGGACACGGAATCATGGGCATTACCTTTTCAGGTCGGCCTTATTCAGCTCGTTTTTATGGTGGCACCGGTATTGGCTGCCAGATCCAGGTTGTCTGTTGATGATGTATTTATACAGGAGCTACTGGCTTCATCAGAGAAAATTTTTGATGCCAGGTATTTTGTAGTAATGGTTTCTTTGTTCCTGGTCAATTTGCTCAGCGGGCTATTTTTCAGACGAAGTGGCCTTCAATCTCTTCTCATTTTTACTGCCAGTACTGCTTTTTTTATTTTTACTTATGGAAACCTGCAACAGGGCTTTGTGAAAGAAACCGGACTCAAATTGAGAAATTATCCCGGTGATGTCTACATGCAGGATCATTATAGCCCCAGCCTTAGTTTTTATGCACAGCGAACGCTTACTATTCAAAAGGAATTCACTCGTCCTGGGCTTTACTTCATTCGCTCAGATAAAACATTTAACGGCATAGATTTGAGTGCCGGAAGCGGGTTCCACCTCATCAATTTTACTGGTGACGAGGTGGAATATTTTCGATAAATGACCACTGAATACCAGAGGCGTTTCCAAATATTGGTTAATTGTACCTGCTATTTGCAGGGTAACACTACCAACACAATTTGAACATAATTCCTTAAAAATGGGGTAATAATGGATAGATAGCTTTGCCCGCTCAAAGGCAAACAATTCATAATATGTCAAAAAATTACCTCAAGCTTATTTTATTTCTTTTACCATTCAGTTCTCTTGCTCAGGCCATCTTATCGGGCTCTGTATCTGATGAAGCAGGGCTGGCTTTACCAGGGGCCACCATTTCAATAGGTGGAAAAGCCTCCATATCTGATGCTAAGGGACGCTTCGCAATCAATGATTTAACCGCAGGAGAGTCTGACATTACCATTACCTATATCGGATATTCGCCGGTAAGCCAGAAAGTTTCTTTACAGGATGGCGTAAATAGCCAGTCATTCAGAATGGAGACAGGTGTAACTTTTAAAGATGAGGTTGTGGTGCTGGGAGACCGGCTCAAAGGCCAGGCGAAGGCTTTGAATCAGCAAAAAACCAATGCCAACATTACGAACGTGGTTTCTGCCGATCAGATCGGCCGATTCCCGGATGCCAATATTGGCGATGCACTTAAGCGTATTCCGGGAATCACCATGCAGAATGACCAGGGGGAGGCCAGAAACATAATTATCAGAGGTATGGCTCCACAATTAAACTCTGTGACACTAAACGGCGAGCGTATCCCATCTGCCGAGGGCGATAACAGAATGGTACAAATGGATCTTATTCCCTCAGATATGATTCAGACAATCCAAGTGAACAAGGCGGTATTGCCAGATATGGACGCCGATGCTATCGGTGGGTCAGTAAATCTGGTTACGAGAAAAGCTCCTGCAGATTTAAGGGTATCCACTACACTAGGATCAGGTATTAATATGCTTTCAAAGAAGCCCATCTACAACGGTGCCATTGTTATTGGGAATCGTATATGGAATGATAAATTCGGCTTTGTAATTTCAGGTTCATATAATAACCACAATTTCGGTTCTGATAACGTGGAAGCTGTTTGGATTGAGTCGGATGCCGGCGATGTTATTGACGAATTGGACATCAGAGAATATAAAGTGCAGCGTGTCAGACGTAGTCTTTCTGCCAATCTGGATTATGATTTTTCCCCAAATCATAGCATCGGGTTTTCGGCTATGTATAATTGGCGTGATGACTGGGAAAATCGCTTCAGAATGACAGTTTCCCAGTTGGAAGACGCTTTTGAAGATGGAGAATATTCTATTTCAAACGATATTATTTCTATTCCTGCCGGGCGAGTTCAGTATCAAACAAAAGGCGGAATTGACAATGCCCGAAGTAAAAATCGAAGACTGGAAGATCAGCGGGTCTGGAATTATACTGTGAATGGTTCTCACCTTTTCAATAAGCTAAAGGCTACCTGGAATATTACGGCCGCAAAAGCGTCTGAGGAAAGACCAAACGAACGTTACATCAGCTTCAGAGAAAAAGACCAGGCCATCACAGTCAATCTTCAGGATCCTTATTTCCCATTTGCTAATCTGACTAATCCTGGTGATAATCTGAATATCGAATTTAACGAACTTACCGAGCAGTACCAATATACATACGACCAGGATTTGAATGCGAGACTGGATCTTCAGCTTCCGTATTCAGATAAAGGTCTGGTGAAGTTTGGAGGCAGATTCAGAGATAAAATCAAAGATCGTGATCTTAACTTCTTCTCGTATGAATCAGTAAGTGATGCGTTTCCAAAGCTTAACGATACAGAAACAGCGAACTATTCAGATGAGAATTTTCTGGCGGGCTCGCAGTATCAGGTTGGTATTTTCCCCACCGCCGAGTTTCTTGGAAAACTTGATTTAGAAAATTCGGCACTTTTTAAAAAAGGGAGTGTGCCTGAGGAATTTGTGCCCGGCGAGTATAAGGCAAACGAGACCATTACAGCAGCTTATGCCATGATGGATCAGCAGCTAACCTCCAAACTGGCTCTGATCGCTGGTATCAGGTATGAACATACCCATATTGACTACACAGGTAATATCTATAATATTGATGATGAGTCTACTTCAGAAGATAGTCGTACAAACTACTACGGTAATTTTCTTCCGGGGATACATTTGAAGTACGATGGAAATGACAATACCGTCGTTCGTCTTGCATGGACTAATACCATTGCCCGGCCTAACTATTACGATCTGGTACCTTATGCCGCGTTTAGCCCACAGGACGCAGAACTTGAGCGTGGAAATCCTGATTTACTTCCAACCTTGTCGTCAAATTTCGATCTGATGGGTGAAAAATACTTTGAAAATGTAGGAATCTTCTCACTTGGAGCATTTTATAAAGACATCACCAATTTCATTTATTCGCAAACATTGCAGAATTATAATGACCCTCAGTTTGGTAATGATCTGGAATATTCTCTTCCACGCAACGGAGGAACAGCTCAGGTATTTGGGGTAGAAACGGCCCTCCAGAGGCAGATCTGGAAGGGATTGGGCATCTATCTGAACTATACATTTACTCAATCATCCACCACCGGAATAGAAGAGCGTGAAGACGAAGACCTGGCTCTTCCTGGTACAGCAAAGCATATGTTTAATGCTTCGCTTTCTTACGAAGATAAAAAGTTTGTGGCCAGAGCATCGCTTAATTACGCCAGTGACTATCTGGATGAGCTTGGAGGAGATAGCTTTGAAGACCGTTTCTATGACGAACAACTTTTTCTGGATGTAAATGCTTCTTACGCGTTAACCCCGTCACTCAGACTGTATCTGGAAGGTAACAATCTGACCAACCAACCTCTGAGATATTATCAAGGGGCACGCCAGCGTACTGCTCAGGTCGAATTTTATAATGCCCGTTTCAATTTCGGGCTTAAATTTGACCTCAATAAATAATAAACTCATAGTGTAGCCCGGCTGAAACGAAGGACGGGCTACTTTTCAATTTATCAAATTATGATGAAGAGAATCATCACCTCGGTTATACTTAGTTTTGCCCTTTTTAACTGTTTCTCACAGGATAAACCTAAAGTGAAACTTGATTCCAGAATAGTGGCGGTGGAAGATGCCACACCAATCATGGTAATTGGCGATTGGGGAAGAAACGGGGAGTTTTTTCAGAAAAAGCTGGCCGACGCCATGGGAGAGGCTGCTACTCGCATAGAGCCAGAGTTTATTATTTCTACCGGAGACAACATTTATCCCGATGGCGTGGCTTCTGTGCACGATCCTCTCTGGATATCTTCTTTCGAAAATGTCTATAGTTCGCATTCCCTGTTTTGTCCCTGGTATGTGGTGCTGGGCAATCATGATTATCGTGGAAATATTAAAGCAGAGATAGAATATTCCAACATTAGCAGAAGATGGAATATGCCATCAGAATATTTCTCATTTGAAAAGGAACTGGAAGATGGAAGTAAAGCCCTTTTTGTTTTCATCGATTCAAACCCGCTCAATGATGAATATTATATGGAAGAGAAATACAAAGATAAAGTTGCTGGTCAAGATACTACTGCTCAGCTAATTTGGTTGCAGAAGACTCTACATGAATCTGACGCCGATTGGAAAGTGGTAACTGGTCATCACCCTTTTTACACCGGAGGTAAACGGGTAGATGAGCCCAATGCCGTGAGAAATCATCTAGAAAAATTATTTGAAAGGGAAGGGGTGGATCTTTATCTGGCGGGCCATGAGCATGATCTTCAGTTCATCAAGGCCGGGAATGGTATCTTTCACATTGTATCAGGTGCTGGTTCAGAAGTTAGGCCAACAGGTTATCTTGAAGAGACTATGTTCGCAAGAGCTAGTCAGGGTGTAGCAATTTTATTCCTCAAAAAAGGAGAAATAAAACTACAATTCATGGATTATAAGGGTAAGCTACTTTATGAAAATGTCATGAAGAAGTAAGGGATTGAATGATTTGTAAATGGGGAAATTCTTCACAATTTCATTATAAAGCACTAACCGCCAGGTAATATACGATAGCGTACTTGTGGGGGTCAATGCTTTAGAATGAAAAAGATCCTGCAAAAGAATAACTCCCTTTTTATCATCTGGGCCACAGCAGCCGCTTTTGGGGCATATTTCTGCACCTATGCCTTTCGGAAACCCTTTTCTACGGGTACGTTCTCCGGCCTGTACTTCGGTGAAATGGATTACAAAACCGTGGCTATTATTGCTCAGGTCATCGGATATATGCTTTCCAAATTTCTTGGAGTTAAGTTGATTTCAGAATTAAAGCCGAAAAAGAGGGTAGCGTTTATTATCGGTCTTATCATGATTGCACTTTTTTCGGATCTAGTTTAAAAGTTGGGGGATGTAGAAGTAATTCCGAGTTTTGTGGAACAT
>CBINGY010000084.1:0-14345 GCA_966250325.1 uncultured Cytophagaceae bacterium
GTAGACTGTTTTCCATATTATATTGATTGGTATTCTTATGCCTATGGCGGGGGATATTATGGGCAGTATAAGTACATGTATACCGCAACATATCAACTTTGTATTCCTTGTAGTGGAGGTTCTGGAAATTCGATAACACAGACCGGGACCACGGGAGGGAGTGCTGGAAGCAGTTCTGGAAGTTTTGCCCCTGACGGTGCATATACCGGGGCAAACAATATTGGTATCCCATATGATCCTAATAAAACTATTTGATTAAATTATAATTAGTGTGATGCTTATAACCAAACTAGAGCAAAAGCTAATCTATATGGAGTCGAATATAGTGGTGTAATTATTCAGGGTTCGAATGGACCAATATATGTTACTCTTCCGTCAGAAAATAATACCTATACAACCAGTAATACTCAGAACAGGTATTCAAATGTATCTTGGGGCCAGGGCTTTGCCGATTACTTTGAAGTACTGTTAGATTTAACAACAAAAAAACTAATTGTTAAGTACACTCCTTCAAGCGTACTAGGGCAGTACAACATCATTGGTCATTTTCATACCCATCCTCAACCCATACCTGGTCAAACCTATACCATTAGTCCGGCTGACATAAGTTTTGCGGGTTCATTTCCGGGTATTCCTCATGAAGTATGGGACTACAATGGTATTTATCAATTTTGGGGTAATGGATCCAAATCGGGTGTCAGATCTTGTAATCCATAGAAATTCATAACTCTTAAGGTAAAGGTAAATACCTTTACCTTAAGAAGCCTTTCAGAACTATGAAAACGTCATCTTTAATATTGTGTATCCTGATGAGTTTCTCGGCATGGTCGCAGAAAAATTTAGAGGTTGATTGGACCTTCCATACTGGTAGCATTTATAATAGAGCCTTTGACGAGTATCTTATTTTAACAAAACAGAAGTTTCAGAATCCAGTAAATTATGACTCCCAGCTACCTACAATTGGCATTTATCTAGTTAATTTCAAAACTGACTCAATGACTCAAACAGAATTGATAGAAGTACGCTTCTGTTTAGACGATTCATGGGAAGAGAATGAATACGATTATTTTTATTTTTTTGGGTCGAAACTGTTACTAATCAATAGGAATTCTGGAAATTATATTTCTCAACATGACCTAAGAGAAATTATTCAAGATAGAGTTTTTAGCCGAAGGAAGAAGGTGGAGAGGAAAATTCTTTCGGAAGGAATTACTGCTAGAGACAAGATAACGTTTGATGTAGATAGATATGATGGCTGGCATTATAAAGGGGAAAAAACCGATTTGCTAAGAAAGCCACCATATTATCTGCGAGAGATTGAAATTGATCATACCCGAAATAGGGTATTTGTAAAATAAATTGGCTTTTTGGTTGTTTTGAGTTTCTTTTCTCTCTTGATGAAGGATTGTACTAGCTACTATTTTCTTTGGAATATCTGTATACTTCTAAGCTATTTGCATAACTCTCTTTACCCCGCCCAGTTCTCCCGATCCAAACTCCGGTACTGAATGGCCTCGGCCAGTTGTTCGTTACGTATTTCGGGCGTGCCTGCCAGGTCGGCGATGGTGCGGCTTACCTTTAATATACGGTCATACGCCCGGGCGGAGAGCCCAAGGCGTTCCATCGCTTTTTTCAGCAGAGCTTTGCCGGCCTCATTGATCTGGCAAACTTCTTTCACCATTTCAGCAGGCATCATGGCATTGGAATGAATCTCAGGGAAATCTTTGAAACGCTCCGTTTGAATATCCCTGGCCTTTACCACACGCTCACGTATTTCCTCCGAGCTTTCATTTTTGCGGGTGGAAGAAATCTGGTCAAAACTCACCGGAGTCACTTCCACATGCAGGTCGATACGGTCGAGTAGGGGGCCAGAGACTCTGTTCAGATACTTCTCCACGGCCCCGGGCGGGCAGGTGCATTCTTTTTCGGGGTGATTGTAATAGCCGCATGGACATGGGTTCATGCTCGCTATCAACATAAAGCTGGATGGGAATTCCACGCTCAGCCGGGTTCTGGAAATACTCACTTTTCGCTCTTCCAGTGGTTGCCGCATCACTTCCAGCACGGTTCTCTTAAATTCTGGCAACTCATCCAGAAAGAGTACCCCGTTATGAGCCAGTGAAATTTCTCCGGGCTGCGGGAAACTGCCCCCGCCCACCAGGGCAGCATCACTTATCGTATGGTGAGGATTCCGGAAAGGTCTTTTGCTAATCAGCGTGGCCTTTTCACCGAGTTTACCTGCCACCGAGTGAATCTTGGTAGTTTCCAGGGCCTCCATGAGCGTAAGCGGAGGTAAAATGGAAGGAAGACGTTTGGCCAGCATGGTTTTTCCGGCTCCCGGAGGACCAATCATGATGGCATTATGCCCACCGGCAGCAGCTATTTCCAGAGCTCGCTTAATATTCTCCTGCCCCTGCACATGCGAGAAATCGGCCTCATAATTATTGACCGAATGGAAAAAAATCTCCCGGGTATCGGTTACTGTAGGTGTTATGTCCTTTTCTCCCTTCAGAAACGCCACCGCCTCGCTCAGACTTTCCACACCAATTACTTCCAGATTATTGACAATAGACGCTTCCTGAGCATTCTCTTTCGGCAGAATAAACCCTTTGATCTTTTGTGCTCTTGCTTCTATGGCTATGGGTAAAACTCCTTTGATCGACCTCAAAGAACCATCCAAAGCCAGCTCCCCAAGAATCACGTATTCAGACATGTCCTTTACAAACACCTCTCCACAGGCCACGGTAATGAGGCAAAGGGCAATGGGCAAATCGTAGGAGGAGCCTTCTTTGCGTAAATCTGCCGGGGCCAGATTAATGATGGTTTTCTTTCGGTCTTGTTTGTAGCCGCCATTTTTCAAAGCTGCGTCTACGCGTTGTAAACTCTCTTTGACGGCATTGTCTGGCAAGCCCACAACGCTGGTGCCAGCTCCTTGAATTAAACTAACTTCGACGGTTATCAGAGTAGCACTTACTCCGTAAACTGCCGCTCCGTATGTGGTAGATAACATAAATTAATGTGGTCTTTTAGTTTTCCCAGGGCCAGTCTTTGCCTAAGAGAAGTTCGTTTTTAAGCCCTTGAGCAATCAGATAATCCCTGGTTTCCAGATCGTTCATATGACGTGGCAGCCGATCAGAGTTTGCGAGCTCATAGAGCATCATGGCCACGTACTTTACATTTTCGTTTATTTCCTGTTTTTTGATCAGATTAACTTTATCGCAATCTGCATGGTAGCAATTGAGAGCTTCTTCACTCAACTGCCCTACAGGATTACAAACAGGTATACCAGCCAGCATAAAAGGCTGATGATCACTATGAAGTCCTGCTGCATTTTTATTTTGATTAGGAAATACCGGAATCTGCGACTGAATTTTATTTCCGGCTTGTTCAATTATTCGTTGCATTTCAGGTACTCCAAATGAATTAAATCCATGGCAATTATTCAGCATGTCAAGGTTCACCATAAGTGCCACCTGCGAGGTCGTGTTCGATTTTTTCAGTTCGTTGACATAGTGCCGGCTACCGAGCAAGCCCTGTTCTTCACCCACAAAGAACACAAATTCGATAGGTCGTGCGGTTTTCAGTTTGAGATCGCTAAATACTCTGGCAATGTCCAGAATACTGAATGAGCCAAGCCCGTTATCTACGGCTCCCTGTGCCAGATCCCAGCTATCCAGATGAGCTCCTACTACTATTTTTTCCTTCCCCGGGTTTTTGCCGGGCCAGGTAGCTATTACATTTCGTACTCGAGCAGGCTTGAAATAGTTAGTCATAGAAATTTCTGCCAGAATATTTGATTCATCGCGAATCCACCGGCGGATGGCCCCACCCGTTTCATAGGAAACACATACTGCAGGAATTGGAATAAGATTTCCGTCCGTTGAGGCTGTTCCTGTGAGCAGAACTCCGTTTTTGACCTTATTGACCAAGATTACTCCCGAAGCCCCATTCGCAATTGCCAGAGCAGTTTTCTCAGAGCGATGGAGGTTTTTAACCCCTTTGTGTTTGACATTTCTAATGTCGACGTTGAACAGAGCAATTTTTCCTGAAAGAGATCCCTTGAGTTCCTCAAAATCATCGTTGAGGCCATCCCCGCAATCGATAATTTCAGCGGCCACGTCGGCTACCTGTGGAGAGTAGGCAAGAGTTACACATTTAACATCACGATAATTGTCACTTTTAGCCGGAACTATCGAGAGTTTGACCGTATTCCGCGACCAGCTGTTTACTTCAAATCCTTGATAATGTACCTGCTCAAGTTTGTATTTCTGAAGTTGCCGGAATACATACTCTTCAGCCGATTTTCCCTGTTCGGAACCAGTAAGTCGATGGCCAATGGTTTCAGAAACCTCAGTGAGTTGTTCAAATGCCCTGCCTTTACTTTCTACATTTTCTACAATTTTTTGGAATAGCAGTTTTCTTTGTAGCGTGAACCCAAATGCAACCAGCAAGAAGGTCAATATGGCTATGAGCGGGTAGATTTTACGGATCATTTTTCGTTTTATGGTTGCATTTCGAGCATAAAGTTAAAATTTATCTTTGAGCCAGCTATTTTTGCCATAAAATTGTGGGGCACCGGTTTGAGTAAAGTGTAGAAAACCTTACCCAAATTAGATCAATGTGTTCCTTATTGAGACCTCCAAAAGGGCGGAACAACCCTTTGTTAAGGCAGACAGGAAGACTCAGATCTTCGGACTCAAACCTACTGTATAGTTGTTGTGTTGGGTTTGTAAGAAGAGTGCTGATTCTTCAAAAAATGAAATTGTTTTGCGATCAATCGTTTTATTTTTGCTTAATTTACCTTGCGAAATGCGGGTCTGAAATCGCCATTCGTTTCATGCGACATTAAAATTGCGGAAAATTATTAACAATTACACATGAAAAAAGCTCTATTAGCTGTTGTAGCAGTTCTGACCTTAGTGAGCTATACCACTCAAGCACAGGATACTTGTAAAGTCTGTAAACCTTTTCCATGGGAGATTGGTATACCCATAGGTCTCACTCAATACTTTGGTGATGTACATTGTAGTATGCCTTATGCTGCAGGAAACCGTTTGGTTACCGGCGTTTTCGCCAGAAGACATCTCAGCGATTATCTTTCATTGAGGCCACAGGTCTTGGTGGGAGGTCTTGCAGGTAATGACTTTTCTCAGCCTGATGGTTACTGGGATTACCGTGGATTGAAATTTAAAACCCCTCTGGTGGAAGCTGCTCTACTCGCAGAAATTTACCCTTTCAAAGAACGCAAGTTTACCTGTGATGGTCTCACCAGAAAAACTTTGGCTCCATATCTCTTCGGGGGTATTGGTGCCACATATACAAATCCTACGGTGGAGGTTCAGCCGGGAACAACATTTCCCCCACTTCCCAGGGATATTCAGGCCGACGCCGATAATCTGAAAAAATGGGGTGCTGTAATTCCATTCGGTCTTGGTGTTAAATGGAACGTAGCAGAGCGGTTTGCATTAGGTTTGGAAGGTGGTTACAGATATTCCCTTTCTGATTATCTGGACGGAATCAGTATCGCGGCAAATGACCAGCGTAATGATGGTTACTTTCTTGGCCTCTTAACCGGCTCTTACCGATTCGGAGATAAGGATTCGGATAAAGATGGAACGGTAGATAAATGTGATGCCTGCGTAGATACTCCAGGCTTAAGAAAATTTCAGGGGTGTCCTGATACAGATGGTGATGGAGTTCCTGATAATCTGGATCAATGTCCTACACAGGCTGGCTTAGCTTCTTTAGGGGGATGCCCTGATACGGATGGGGATGGTATTGCCGACAAAGACGATGCGTGTCCTACCATGTATGGTTTAGCTTCTCTGAATGGCTGCCCTGACAGAGACGGGGATGGCGTGGCAGATAAAGATGACGAATGCCCGGATGAAGCCGGAGTAGCTGACCTCAATGGCTGTCCGGATACCGATGGTGACGGAATTGCCGATAAAGATGATAAATGTCCGAATACTGCAGGTCCAGCTTCTACAAATGGTTGTCCTGATACGGATGGAGATGGTATAGCTGATACAGATGATGACTGTTTGAAAGTAGCCGGAACAACCGATAATGGCTGCCCGGATTCAGACGGAGACGGTGTGGCTGATAATGTGGATAAATGTCCTGATCTTCCTGGACTAGTTAGCAATGACGGATGTCCTGAAGGATATGTAAATGGTGTAGCACCAGCAATGAGTTACAAGACAGCAAGCGGTTGTGAAATTACAGCTTCAGAACTGGATGAGCTGAATATGGCGGCTCAGCAAGTTGAATTCTATGACGGAACCAACAAGATTCGTCCTGGTTCGTACAAGTCACTTCAGAGAGTTTGTGATTTATTGTCACGTTGCAAAGATGCATCCATTCATATCAACGCATACAATGACGGAGCAGCTACTGCAGCAAACATTCGATTGGCAAAATTGAGAGCTTGTGCGTTGTATACCTATTTCCTTCAGAAAAAATGTCTGACCAAGTCCAGACTTTCTTATGACGGATTTGGTGATGAGGATACAGCAAGCTACTACACCAATGCGGAAGGAAAAAGAACCGGAACCCGCATCGAGTTTATCCTGAAATAATCGAATCTGTAGATATTTTAAATGGACGGAAAGAGGGTTGACAGCGAAAAAGTTGTCAACCCTCTTTCTTTCTAATAATTCAGAGACTTCTATCGAATAAGAGCGTAAGTCATACCCTCAGAGGTCAGGCAGCAATATTCTTCTGAGTTCATCAAAGTAATTCCGGAAAATCGGCAGGGCGAGCCTCGTGCATAATAGCATATGCTGCATCAAAGATGTCATCCTCATTTGGCTTGGAGAAATAGTCGCCATCTGAACCATAGGGAGGTCTGTGAGCCTTGGCAGATATGGTTTTCGGTTTGGCATCCAGAAACTGATATCCTCCCTGCTCATCAATAACTTGTTGCATCATATACGCAGATCCTCCGCCGGGCATATCTTCATCGGCAAAAATGATCCGGTTGGTTTTCTTCAACGATTCTAAAATTACTCCGAAACGATCAAAGGGCAGTAAGGTTTGCACATCGATGATTTCTACCGAAATACCCGATTTTTCAAGTTCTTTCCCCGCTGCCAGCACGATGTTGCACATAGATCCATAGGTTACAATGGTGAGATCTTTTCCCTCCCGCAAAATCTCCGGCTTTCCAAGAGGAACGCAGATTTCACTCAGATTGGACGGAAGCTTTTCTTTTAAGCGATAGCAATTAAGAGGTTCTACCATCAGAGCAGGATCGTCTCCTTTCAAAACAGTATTGTAAAGACCGGCTGCCTGAACATAATTTCTGGGAACCAGTATATGAATGCCTCGAAGTGAATGAATCATAACGGCCATGTGAGAGCCGCTATGCCAGATACCCTCCAGCCGGTGTCCGCGGGTACGAATAATAAGTGGAGCCAGTTGCTGTCCGAAAGTTCGGTATCTAAGACAGGCCAAATCGTCGGTAAGCGTAGCCAGGCAATAATAAATGTAATCAAAGTACTGAACTTCCACGATAGGTCTCAAGCCCCTCATGGCAGCACCAATTCCCTGACCAATAATGGTAGTTTCACGAATCCCGGTATCATCAACACGAAGTTTACCATACTTTTCCTGAAGTCCGGCAAATCCCTGATTCACGTCTCCTATTTGACCCACATCTTCACCAATAGCAAAAACCCGGGAATCACGGGATAGTAGCTCGTCAAAATATTGATTAATTATCTGATACCCACTTTTTACCGGACTGTCATTTTGATAGACAGGCTTAATTTCCTTAACGTGAAGGGGTGACGTTTCATATTCACTATATAGGTGAGAACCGTATTGAAGGTCTGTAGCTGCTTTTACGTCCGATAAAAACGTTTGAATGCTTTTGTTGAGCGAATTTTGCTCTTTATTGAATACTCTTTGAAGTTTCTTTATGGCCTGTACGGCATCTTTTCTCAAAGGAGTAGTCTTCTCTGCCAACTCTTTCCGAATGGCAGTTACTGCCGGTTTTTTTGAGTTTATTTTTGAAGCAGCCTCAAGTAGTTCTTTGGCTTTGGTGATGTCTTTGGAAATGAAAGATCTAACATTGTCCCAGGCATCCTGGCGGGCATTTCTGGCAGTTTCAGCAGCTTCTGCCTCAATAGTATCAAGCGTATCAGCCGTTGCAATTTTTTGTTCCAGAATCCACTCCCTGAATTTCAGGTTGCAGTCAAATTCGTGTTCCCAGTTTAATCGCTCTTCAGATTTGTATCGTTCATGAGAGCCGCTCGCCGAATGGCCTTGTGGCTGAGTAAGCTCATAAACATGAACCACACAGGGTATATGCTGATCGCGGGCAAAACGTGCGGCTTTCTGATAAGCTTCAATAAGAGCAGGATAATCCCAGCCTTTCACCGCGATAATTTCGAGTCCTGCTTTGTCAGAGGTTTGCTGAAAACCCGACAATACCTCAGAAATTGAACCTTTGGTAGTCTGATATTCCGTAGGTACAGAAATTCCGTAGCCGTCATCCCAAACCGAGAAAATGACAGGAACCTGCAATACCCCAGCGGCATTTACTGCCTCAAAAAACATACCTTGAGAAGTGGAGGCATCTCCGATGGTTGAAAAGCAGATTTCATTCCCATTAACTGAGAAATTATCAGCATTTTGAAGTGCAGCATTCTGGCGGTATAGTTTAGAAGCAAAAGCGAGCCCTACACTTCGTGGAATCTGTCCGGCGGTGGAAGAAACATCCATCACCTGATTGAAAAGTTCTGTTTGCTTCAGCCATTTTCCATTCTCATCAACCCAGGCATTTCCATAGTGGGCGTTCATAGAGCGGCCGCCAGAGAAAATATCATGTTCTATATCGGCATGAGCATACAGCTGAGCAAAGAATTGGGTCCAGGTGAGGCCGCCTAAAGCAGCTACAAGGGTTTGGTCACGGTAATAGCCAGATCTGAAATCACCTTTCCGGAATACTTTGGACATAGCCAGCTGGGCCAGCTCTTTTCCATCTCCGAAAATCCCGAATTTCGCTCGCCCACCGAATACATCTTTTCTTCCAAGCAGACTAACCTCCCGGCTTTCAGCTGCCAAACGATAGTCATTGAGAATTTCCCGGGTGTCAAATAAAAATGCTGAACTTACAGAAGCAGATGATTTTTCACTCATAATAATCGGGATAGATTTTTACCGTACCAGAATCCGATTTCAGTAAACCCTTTCGGGTGGCAAGTTAGACCTTTTAAGTGGATTTTTCAATTTTCGGCATTTCCGGCGGCCAAAATGGCCTTTGTTAACGCCCTGTTAAATAGTTGCAGCGTAAAAGATATTGGTCGTTTATTTGTATTGATAATGCTGAAAGCAAATTCAAAAACTCAAAAAATTCAATAGAAATGAAGAAAGCAATTTTTACTATCGTAGCAGTTATGTTTTTTGCCATAGCATCTCATGCTCAGGGCGTACTGAAGTTTGAAACAGAATCTCATGATTTTGGTGATCTTCAGGAAGGTCCGGTGGCAACTTACTCTTTCAAAGTAACAAACACGGGTACTGCTCCTGTGGTTATAAGTCGTGCTATGGCCTCTTGCGGATGCACAACTCCTGAGTGGAGCAAAGATCCGATACTTCCAGGTGCCAGCAGTTCCATTAAAGTAGGTTACAATACTTCGGGTCGTCCTGGTGCATTTGCTAAAACTATCACGGTTACCAGTAATGCAGAGAATTCCTCTGTAATTCTTAGAATTAACGGGAATGTGAAACCGAAGAGCTCAAAATAGACATCGATTAAGAGAGTTATAAAGTAAGGCCGTCGGATGCGAATCCGATGGCTTTTTGTTTAGAGATTAAAGGAAAAAAGGCCAATTTTGGCCGATTTTAAATTATATAGGTATGACTATTCTGGATCAGATCAATGAACACAAACGCAAAGAGGTAGAAGAGGCCAGGAAATTGTTTCCCATATCTGATTTGAAATCCTGGCCTTTGTTCTCCCGGAAGGTCAATTCACTGAAGGCATCTCTTCTTAAGTCGGGTTCTTCGGGAATTATTGCTGAGTTCAAGAGAAAATCACCGTCCAAGGGTCATATTAAAGAGCACGCAGATGTACAGGCAATAACCCGGGGCTATGAGGCCGCCGGTGCGGCCGGAGTGAGTGTGCTGACAGATCAGGTTTATTTTGGGGGGTCAAAAGAAGATTTGCTCAAAGCAAGGGAAGCCAATCCGCTTCTGCCTTTACTTCGCAAAGATTTTATGATTGACCCGTACCAACTTTATGAAGCAAAAGCCTGGGGAGCCGATGTCATTTTACTCATTGCAGCATCATTGAGTCCGGGTGAAATCGGAGAACTCAGTGCTGAAGCTCACAACCTTGGCCTGGAAGTTTTGCTCGAAGTACACGATCTGGGAGAGTTGCAGAGTAGTCCTTTGAAATTTGTAGATATCGTAGGAGTTAATAACCGCAATCTCAAAAACTTCAACGAAAGCTCTGTTCAGGCCAGTCTGGATCTGGTAAGTTACATTCCTGACGATAAAGTGAAGATTTCGGAAAGTTGTATCTCCGATCCCCAAACCATTGTAAGGTTAAGAGAGGTTGGTTTCAAAGGATTTCTCATAGGAGAAACTTTTATGAAAACCGTGAATCCTGCAGAGGCATTAAAGGCGTATATCAATGCAAGCCGGTCATGAATAAGTTATGGAAGGTTTGCGGAATGAGAGAAGAACAGAACATCCGTGATGTATTGAGTCTTCATCCTGATTTCATGGGGTTTATTTTTTATGATAAATCAAAACGATATGCAGGCAGGAAAAGTCCGGATGAGCTGCTGATTTCCGAATGGCCAACGTTGACTCAAAGGGTGGGAGTATTTGTAAATAGCTCATTGGATTCCCTTCTTTTCCTGGCTCAGAAATACCGTCTTGATTATATCCAGCTTCACGGAGAGGAAGATGTTAAATATTGTTCTCAGGTAGTGTCTGGGGGGTATAAATTAATAAAGGCGTTTTCGGTAGACAGTTCCTTTGACTTTTCTGTCATTGAGGATTTTGAACCCTATGCAGATTATTTTCTTTTTGACACAAAGGCACCGGGAGGCTATGGGGGGCATGGTGTACCCTTTGACTGGTCGCTGCTTGAAAAGTACCAGGGAGCCAAACCTTTTCTTCTGGCGGGAGGAATAGACGAACAGAATGTAAAGGAGCTTTCTAATTACAGGCATCCACAATTCGCCGGCATTGATGTAAACAGCAGATTTGAGGACTATCCGGCGTTTAAAAACCTAGATCGCCTGGTCAAATTGAAATCGGAGATCGAATTGTTTTGAATTGCTCCGTCTTTTTATTCCTGATTGCCTATTTTTACCACCCATTCAAACACATCTGTGATGCTTCAGTTAGAGAATTCTGCCTTTGCGGTAGACGAGAGAGGATATTATGGGAACTTTGGCGGAGCCTGGATCCCGGAAATGCTGTATCCGAATGTGGAGGAGCTTCGTACGCATTACCTTGCTATTATTTACACCCCCGATTTTCAGGAAGAGTTTAACTCCTTGCTTCGAGATTATGTAGGGAGACCCACTCCATTATATCTGGCAGAGCGTCTTTCTAATGAATACAATACCACCATTTATCTCAAAAGAGAGGATTTATGCCATACCGGGGCACATAAAGTGAATAACACCATTGGCCAGATTTTGTTGGCAAAGCGGCTTGGCAAAAACAAAATTGTAGCCGAAACAGGTGCGGGTCAACATGGGGTGGCCACGGCCACAGTCTGTGCATTAATGGGTCTGGAGTGTATGGTGTACATGGGAGAAGTAGATATTGAGCGTCAGGCTCCCAACGTGGCCCGCATGAAAATGCTGGGTGCCACAGTTATTCCCGCAAAAAGTGGTTCCAGAACTCTCAAAGACGCCACCAACGAGGCCATGCGTCACTGGATAAATAATCCCGTAGATACTCATTACATCATAGGGTCGGTGGTAGGGCCTCATCCTTATCCTGATATGGTGGCTCGTTTTCAATCGGTCATCTCGGAAGAAATACGTTCACAGCTTTTGGAGAAAACAGGATCAGAGAATCCGGATTACGTGGTGGCCTGCGTGGGCGGGGGCTCGAATGCCGCCGGAACTTATTTTCATTACCTCGATGAAGCGGAGGTCAAAATTATTGCGGCAGAAGCCGCAGGGCATGGTGTAAAGACCGATAAGTCTGCGGCTACCACCTTTCTGGGTAGACCAGGCGTATTGCACGGAAGTCGCAGCCTGATGATGCAAACTATCGATGGGCAGGTGGTTGAGCCGCATTCAATTTCAGCGGGTCTGGATTATCCGGGTATCGGACCTATGCATGCTCATCTTTGGGAGAGTGGCCGTGCCAAATTTTATGGAATAACCGATGATGAAGCCATGCAGGCAGGCATGAAACTGGCAAGGCTCGAAGGCATCATCCCGGCAATTGAGTCGTCACATGCCCTTGCTGCGTTAGATTACATGAATGCCGGGCCTGATGAAACGGTTGTGATAAGTCTTTCCGGTAGGGGAGATAAAGATTTAGCAACATATATGAAGTATTTATAACCCTATAAACATCTTAGTAATGAAGAAACTGTTAATACCAGCACTGGCAGTAGCTATTTTTGCCTGTTCACCTAAAACAGAAGAAAAGGAAGAAACAATGACAACTGAAACCACCGTGGAAGAGACTCCTCAAAAAGTACTGCGTCACGTAGTTATGTTCAAGTTTAAAGATGAAAGCAGCGAAGATGATATTCAACGCATTATTGACGCGTTTGCTAATCTTCAAAACGAAATTCCTGAGATCAAAGATTTTGAGTGGGGAACAAACAATAGCCCTGAAAACCTGAATCAGGGTTTAACTCATTGTTTTACGCTTACTTTTGACAGCGAAGAAGGGCGTGCTGCTTATTTGCCTCACCCTGCACACAAGGCTTTCGGTGGAATCCTGGGGCCACATCTTGATAAAGTTACCGTGATTGATTACTGGACAAACAATTGATCCTTCATTAGTCTTGCCGGCTAGAAAATTTTTAATGAACAGACTCGAAAAGCTTTTTGAAGAGAAACCGGAAAGGGTACTCAACATTTATTTTACTGCAGGTTTTCCAAATCTGGATGATACATTTCCGTTATTGGAGGCATTACAAAGATCAGGAGCCGATATTGCGGAGATAGGGATTCCATTCTCAGATCCCGTGGCAGATGGCGAAACCATTCAGAAAGCCAATACCCGGGCATTACAGAATGGAATGACCGTAGATTTACTTTTCAGGCAACTGGCTGGCATGAGAGACCAGATTCATATTCCGGTAATTCTGATGGGTGATGTGAACCCGGTGATTCAGTTTGGGGTAGATAGGTTTTGTGAAAAATGCCGGGAGGTTGGTGTAGATGGTCTCATACTTCCTAATCTGCCCATGGATGAATACCTCCGGGAATTCAAGACGGTTTTTGAAAAATACGGACTGCTCAATATATTCCTGATTACTCCGCAAACATCTGAAGAGCGAATCCGCAAGATCGATGAAAATTCATCCGGGTTTATCTACATGGTGTCGTCTTCCAGTACCACAGGTTCTACCAAAGGCATAACACTAGAGATGAGGGCGTATTTTGACAGAGTCAATAAAATGGGACTAAAGAATGCCAGATTGATTGGGTTTGGTATCAAAGACAGGCAAACCTTTCTGGAGGCCAGTAAGCATGCAAATGGAGCCATCATTGGTTCGGCGTTTATCCGTGCCATTGAAGATTCAGAAGAACCTGTGAAAGATGCAGAAGCGTTTATTTCTCAGGTACTCTTTTCCTGAGTGTGGCTTGAAGGTAATAAGTGTCTGATCGGTTCATGTTAGGAATACAATTAAAACGGGCTCAGCAAGCCCGTTTTTTTATTTTTCAGTGAATGTCCTTTTAGGAGAGGATGGAAAGAAAACTGGTCTGTCTGCATGATTTGAGCCTATGCGAGCCAAACAGGAATTAAAATATATTGCAAATCTTTAGTATTATTCCAATGGTACTTTTCATAAGTGTCTGATTGTTAAGAATAGTCAAAAAAGCCCTCTAAAAAACTTTCAAAAGAGGTTTGGAAAATAGAAACAATACCCTCTACCTTTGCAGTCCCAAATCGAGAGAGAAGCGGGGTTTAGTTCTGAGAAATAGCAAAGTGAAAAAAAGATTGAAAAATTTTCATCGATAATTTGGAGATCAAAAATAAAACCTTCACCTTTGCAGCCCGTTTAGAAATGACGACTGAATCAGATAAACGGTTAAGACAAAAATCAGTCACTTGCTCTGATAAATTTCAGGGATAAAGTTCATAGACTTATTGATATATAGACGGACCTCGAGTTAGGG
>CBINGY010000085.1:0-14272 GCA_966250325.1 uncultured Cytophagaceae bacterium
CCGGCGAAGCACCGATCTCACAAAGTGAATACGAGAAGGTATAAGTGCCTGAAGGCGTATTCGGATTGACCGAAACAGTACCATCAGGATTTAAAGTCAATTGAGAAGGAACCGAAATTCCAGACAGAGAAACCTGTCCCGGATTCGTTCCGATCACTGCCGGAGCACCGTCGAGAAGATCATTCGCAACGATACTTGAGGAAACATCCCCCGAAGTAAGTGGAGAAGAAGAAAAATCATCGGCCACCGCGTCAATCACATTCTCTACCAGAATCGTCACCAAGGCTGTATCACAATTCGCCGGTGAAGCACCTATCTCACAAAGTGAATACGAGAAGGTATAGATGCCTGAAGGTGTGTTCGGATTGACCGAAACAGTACCGTCCGGATTTAAAGTCAGTTCAGAAGGAACCGAGATTCCCGACAGAGAAACCTGACCCGGATTCGTTCCGATCACTGCCGGAGCACCACTCAGCAAGTCGTTGCTTAAAATACTGGTTGCCGTTGTACTGTTAGAACTTAAAGGTGACCCTGAAAAATCGTCGTTGCCTGCAACAATGGTACAGGCTGTTAATATGAGATTATTTGTTACGTTCGTATAGCTACCGGAGTACGAAGCTCCTACCACACTTCCATCCGGATTGAAAGTAGGAGTGCCTGCCCCATATTGTCCGTCGTCATTGCCGTCGGCAAAAGAAGAATTGTAATATTCGTTCGCATCTGAGCAGCCGTCATTGTCCGAATCCAGATCTAACTGATTAATTATTCCGTCCAGATCGGTATCGTATCGGTCGTCAATTCCATCCGTATTCGAATCGGTGAACCCGGGAGCCCCAGAGTCCGCATAGTTTGGAGTACCGTCACTATCGTGATCGCCAGTCGGGTCGGGCAGTGCTTCGTTTTCTACCGTATCCAGTATGCCGTCGTTATCGTCATCCACATCCAGCAAATCAGTTAAACCATCCGAATCAAAATCTCTTTGCACGATAACCGAAATTGTGGAAGGGTTCGATGTGGAGAACTGACTGGTCGCATCCA
Organism: uncultured Cytophagaceae bacterium; assembly: GCA_966250325.1. GTDB lineage: Bacteria > Bacteroidota > Bacteroidia > Cytophagales > Spirosomataceae > Jiulongibacter. The sequence continues at coordinate 1,039 of CBINGY010000085.1, forward strand.
GAAAAAAGATATCCTGTACCGTGTAAGGGATGGTTTCCATACCAAAAAAGTTCGGATTGGGTGTAAACGTGACATCACCTGTTGAATTGACCGACCAGCTTCCGTTGGCCGAATTGTACGTAGTTTGCAGACCGGCGACCGAAGGGTCTAAATCCACTGAACCAACATCAATAGAACCATCATAATCAATGTCGTTTCCCGTTACGTTGAAAGTGACAGGATTGCCCTGAATGGTCGTTGAATTATCTGCCGTGGCCACAGGTGTCGTATTGATCGAGTTAAGTGAAACCGAAATTCCTACAGATTCAAAGGTGGCTGCTGAGCTTCCGCTGTTGTTGAAGGGATAAAAGGATAGGGTTCTGCTGGTAGCAGCTGCTGTAAATCTTAGTTTTGAAGTACCCCAGGAGTTTTGGGAAATATTTGTTACAGGAACACGCGGTAGACCTTCCACCTGAAAATCGAACACATCGATGAAATTCGGGCTATAGGTAGTGCCTACATTCGATGTGTTGGCACTCATGGAGTAAACAATGACCTCATATTCACGTCCAATCGTAAGGCCTGTGAGCGTAGTACGGATGATTTCCTCGGCACCGAGTGTACCAACGTCACGAATGGTGATCCAGTAATTGTGTCCGTTAGGTGGCAAAGGAAGCGGAGCAGAAACCCAGGGGGTTCCTCCGCCCAGTGTACTTGCAGTAGCTGCAGTATTTCTGTCCGATACGTCGGGAGTGCCGGTTACTACCGTCCAGTTGGCATTAGGAGCACAAGTGCTACACAGGGCGGTTCCGGCAGATGACGGAACAGATTGTGCGTTAGCCAGCAGGGTTCCCATGAGAAAAACCAAAAGGAAAAACCAATGGTAGCTCACCTTTAGTTTGGCGTTTCTGTAACTCAAATTGTTTGTAGTTCCTTCTGTGTCTGTCTGGTAACAAGGTTGTGAGATACCTGAATGGGAAGATGATTCCCGCAAAAAGTGCTTGAATGAAAACATGGTAGTTTTGTGATCCGTACTAAATAAGAAAGCATTGGGTTATTTTTAGGAGGTTCACTGAGTGATCTTCTATAGTGGTTTGATCAATCGCGTGGCAATCCGATAGTTGGATTGTTGCCAAAAATGTGCCAAAATTTTAAAATTAAATCAGCGATTGCTGGTCAATGAGTTAGCTGAATAGATTGCTTATCAGTTGCCTTGCTCATTGTAGGCGGAAAGAGGGTGGTTTCGAAATGTCGTATGTAGATAATAGTTTAACAGACGTATATAGCTTAATTTGGTCATTTATTATGCTTGGCGTCTCAGCTTTGTTTCTTTTTATTTTGAGAATATATCTGATTTTCCGGAATCAAAATCTTTGAAATAAAACGACGTATAATGCTTTGCGTTTTATAAATTTATTCCTGGTTGGGAATCGGGTTAAATGTAAGTTGACTAACCCATGAATAGTCTACTTTAGGGTAAAATATACCTTACTCTGAAAATAGGAATTTTCCGGGATTCGTTACTTCTGCTTTCAACTTTCCGGAAGCATTTATTACCCGATATGGGGAGCAGGTTAAAGGCCTCGCCGATCCATCTTCTCCTTTTCATAGGCTCCGTCTTCGGCGGGGTATCGGAGCTGGTTTTCAAACTTTCCCGATTCTTTGGCCAATGCCCAGATCAGACTTTCGCCTGCGGGAATTACCTGGGGCTCACTTTGGTAAATCGGGTCTTGAAATGCTTTCTCTGCATCCATTACTTCCCAGCCTTTGGCTTTGAAATGAGTTATCAGATCACCCAGAAAAAGTGAAGCTGCCAGGTTATGATGTAGTAGAAGTACGTGATTCATGCGGCGACCTGTGAGTTGCAAAGCCAGTGAATCATAAAAACTTGCCCGTTCATACAGATGTTCCAGATAAAAGTCCCGGTATCCTGAAACATCTGCACCGGGATTTTCTCTAAGTCTTTTGGCCAGCCGGCCATCAATGTACCAGTCAGACGCATCCACAGATACATGCCCGTTCTGGTAGCCCTGTTCTTTCAGAAAAGACCGGAAACCCTCCACCTTTTCAGCTGTATTCCCTTCTTTGAGATAGGGAAAACGAAAGAATTTGGCGTAGTTGGAATAGGCTTTGATGATACTGTCATTCCGGAGTAGTTCTATCTTAAAATCTTCCAGACTCACCTTATTGCTGCTGAAAGAGGGGTGCGAAAAAGTATGATTGGCTATCAAATGACCTGCGATGTTCCAGGAACTAAGCACATAGCGGCCTTTTTCATTGCCTTTGTTATGCCCCATTGAAAACAGAATGGATTTCAGTGCGTGTTTTTTTAGGTGGTTCAGCAATTGACTGTTCCATTCTTCCAGTTTGTAATCTCCGTAATCGCTGACAGAGCCGTCGTCAAAGGTGAAGGAAATTTTGGGTTTATCTGCCGTTCGGGAGGTTCCGGGTTTGGAAATAGCAGTCAGGCCAATCACTGCGGCCAGAGCAAGAAAAGAAGTAATTCGCACAGAGGTATTGAAAGGTTTGAAGATTACCAACGCATTTCTTTGGTGAACTGAATCATTTACAAATTCGCCTCACAAAAAATCATGTACTGCTCCCAGTCGTAATCTTTCACATCGTGCTCACCAGATCGGATATGATACCCTATGCCTGTACCGTGAACCGGTAAATGAATAGCAGGAGGTTCCGCATTTGGAAGTCCTGATTTTCCGTACAGTTCATAGGCTGGGTTGGCAAAGTGTCCTGAAAGGTATTCCCCTTTGGGATCGGCCCAGAGATCGTCAGCAGCACTGGCAATATATACTGGTCGGGGAGCCATGAGGGCTATGAGTTGATGCTGGTCAAAAGGCAATGTTTCTTCACGCCCGTTGTACTTTTCAAAATTGTCGGCAAACCAATGCGGAAACGCCGTGTTGATGATCTGCACAGTCTCACCAAACTTTCTTCTGGAAATAGCTGCTCCTCCGCAACCCGAATCGTTGGAGATGACGGCATCAAAACGCTGATCTGTGGCTCCAGCCCATAGTGCTGCCTTACCAAGCCTGGAATGACCAAACATAATGAACTTAGAGCGGGTAGTGAGCGACTCTGTTTTGAGGTAATCAAGCACCCGTGAAGCTCCCCAGGCCCAGGCAGCTATGGCTCCCCATTCCTCAGGGGCGGGCTGGGCTTGACCTTCTTTGTAAAACAGGGGATGCAACCCATCGGTGAAGTCATTCCTGTCGGGATCCACATCGCCGTAATAGACTGTGGACAGGCCAAAACCCTGGTCAATGATTTTTTCCACCGGCCAGCGGCTGTGCCTCACACCTCTGGAGGCATCGTTTGCTTTGTTTTCTGTAATGCCAAACTCCTTGTTATTGTCTATCCAGGAGGAAGTAAGAACAATTGCCGGATCGGAAGCAATGGTGTGATTGCCGTAGAAATTATAGCCGATAAATACATGAGGCTGTTTCACATTTTTTGGCAGATAGGTGAGCAGATGCAGAGTGATTTCCCTGCCCTTATTTTGGAACGTTAGAGAAATCTGTTTCCGAATGGCTTTACCCTTGATAGCGTTTTCGCTGTATTCCTCAACCTTAACCTGAGGCTTGAGGGTGGTTTCCCCGGGAACTTTGCCAAACATTTCCCTTTCAAAAAGTGCCAGAATTTCAGGTCTGCGACCTTTCTCCCAGTCTGCCACTGTTTTTACAGATTCTCCGTTTTCCCGGATAAGCAACTCGGGTAAGGTATAAGGGGCAATGGCCTTTTCATCGTAATTGACTTTCGGCTGGGCAGTGGTTTCAGAGGCTGCAAGTGCACACATAGCGAGTAGCAATAATTTTAGTTTCATAGGATTTGGCGGAGTTTGTTTCCGTTTGCTAAAGATACGAAAACTGTTTATTGAACGGGTATTTTACGGTTTTTGAATAATTCCGCTATGTCCAGTCTTCACTAAACTAAATTGTTTTTCCAAAGAAAATTGATGAGCTGTGCAGAGGTTTTACTACCGGTTTTTTTTCGCAGGTTGCTTTTATGGTTTTCCACGGTATTATAGGAAATGCAAAGTTGCTCGGCAATCTGCGGCGTGTTCATACCCTGAGTCATCAACTGCAGAATCTGCATTTCCCGGCGAGTAAGCTCCAGTAGTATTTTCTGTTGAGAGGGATCTTCCATCTGGCGACTTACAAAGATCTGTGAGCCATTGCTATAGTTAATTACGGTAAAAACCTTTTCAATATTCATGGATAGCAAACTGAGGTCTGAAACCAATATAAGGGTACCTGTGATGACCTGCTCTTCGTTATACATCCATTTCGGAAATTGTAATAATACCCATCGGTATTGACCCTCTTTATTTTGCATTCTCAGGGAAATGTTCGCAAAAACCTGATTTCCCTGAGCTTTATCGAGTGTCATATGAATCTGAAGGAACTTGGCCATGGATGATGACACAAAATCACGGTCTTCCGGGTGGATGATGGAAAACCAGAAATACAAATCTTTGCCTTCCCATTCCTGTGAGCTATATGGGGTAAGTTCTCCCATGTTTTCGCTGCAAACCATAATCTGTACAGTCTGCTGATTGGGTATCATCCAGTAATAAGGACCCAGAGCAAAAGATGGGATCGATTGAATAATGTCCTGGTAATAATTCAGGTAATCTTCCTTGGTGAGATGTATTTCTCTTTGAATCAGTTGGTTAAGTTCTTCCTGGGAAACAGTCTCCATGGTATTCCTTGTTTGAAAAATGATGGATATCCACTATTTACTTATCGAATGGGTTTCATGATTTTTAGTGTTGGAAAATTGTGGGCAACACAGCTAATTTTCTGGCAGTAAGGTAGAAACAAAAAATTAACGAGGCTTCATGAAAACGACGAATTTTATTTTAGTAATTCTCCTATTGGGTATGTTTTTTTCAGGACATGCACAGCAAACCTCGGAGCTGAATCCCAATTTTATCAAAGTGCCGGTTTTTGCAGATTTGACGGCCATAACTACCGTTAATCCATCTCCTCAGCAAGGCTTCCTGGTTTTCAATGCGAATACTCAAAGCAATTGGTATTACAACGGTACGATCTGGGTTAATCTGGCGGGTTCGGACACTTCGGAACCTGAGGGTTACGGAGCCTGGGGGTGTGACATGAATGCCTTGGAGTCTTTTAATCCTGTGGGTGATATGAGTGGAATGTTTGAAGATGGCTTCGGGTTAGCTGTTGATATTTCAGGGAATATTGCCGTTGTAGGGAGTCCACAGGACGATGAAAATGGTTTTGAAAATACCGGTTCTATGAGCATTTTTGAATGGAATCCCGAAACCGATACCTGGGATTTCGTCAGCAAAAAGTTTAACACGGTTATTTCTTTGAATTCTAATTGCGGGGCTTCCGTAGCTGTTTCCGGGGAGTATGCCGTGATGGGTTGTCCCGAAGAAAATTCGGGAACAGGTTCGGCCATCGTATTTAAGAAAGGGAATTCAGGCTGGCAGTTTCATCAAAAACTTTATAATGGAAGCCCGGCCACAGATGATTATTTTGGGGGAGATGTGGCCATTGACAATGATTTTCTTGTAATAACCGCACCCCGGGATGATGAATTCAGCATCACAAACAGGGGGTCATTTACGGTATTCAAAAGAAACTCCAGCACAACGGAATGGGAATCTCAAGGTAAAATTTCGAATGCCAGTATTGAAGGGCTGGGCTATAGTTGTGATATTCAGGGTGATTTAACTGTCATTGGTTCACCGTATGACATTAATTTCACGAGTTTACAGACGGGCTCGGCATCTGTCTATAAAAGGAATACAGGCACAGGAGCCTGGGAATTACAAACCACTTTTATAAGCTCTGCCGGTCAGAATAACGATTTGTTCGGTCTTTCTGTTTCAACAGACGGAACCAATGTGGCTGTAGGAATGAGCGGAGATGATGATAACTCAATAAGCAATTGCGGTCAGGTCAGGATTTATTCTAAGAATCTAAAAACGAATAGTTGGGAGTTTATATCTATTTTCAATTCACCGAAAGTTGCAAATCAAAATTTCGGAAGTTCAGTCTCTTTAAGAAGTAATCTCCTAATGGTAGGAATTCCTAACGCCATTGAGAATGGTATTAATTCCTCCGGAAATGTCAATTTCTACGCGAAAGTTGGGAGTCCATGGCGACGGATCGAAAGAGCGTATGATCCGGGTCTGAATGCCGGATCGTTCGGTTGGGTAGTGGGCTTAAGTAATAACAGGCAATTTGTTATAGGTCAGCCATTTATGAGTGATTTGGGAAACGCCGTTTTCGGAAAAGTAAAATAATCACTGTTTAAGATTAAGACTTTGTGATTATTAAAAACAAAGCAATCGTCAAGAAATGTAAAAGCTCGAAAGTATGAATACGTTAATCTCTTTCACCCTTAAGACCCGGAATGGGAATTACTTAATCTGAGGTGTAATAATTTTTGTCTCCACCTAATGGACATGAATGCTAAACGTATTCTTCAGCATCTTTTGAATTCATTTTCAATGTCTTGTATGCTGGAAACGCTTCAAAAAAGTGTCAAGATAAGAAATACCTATCCAGTTAGCTGGATGAAGTGGTTTCAGAAATCATGTCTCAATATTCCGGATTGATTTTGAATCACACTATTGGTCAACAAGTGTGGAAGCCATCTTTACACCGGTTGTAAATTGATGATTATTCAGATCATAGAGAGGCTTTCAAAACTCCTCCTCCATCTTAATATCAAAGGACAGGCCGTGAAGAACCCACTGACCGTTCGGCCTGTAATATTCAAAAATAAACCGGATCGGTTGGCGGTCGTACCGGGCCATGGCCACCAGCATCACATAATTTTCTCCCAGCTTTTTCTCTTTTACTACTTCATGACCATATAATTTGCCAAAGGTGTCTTCGGTGAGGCCAGCCATCTGATCCTGCAGATTAACAATGGCGTCTCCGGATAGCTGCATCCATTTATTGGAGGCAAAGGCATTGGAAATGGCTGCGTCTGAGCCGCCGCCTAGGGCTTCTTTGAAGAATTTGTCAACTCCCGCTCTTGGGCTTGCTTGTGCCAGAGCAATGGAAGTGCTAAGTACGAATAAAAGAATAGTCTTCATGTCAATTATTGTTAAAATATTGCTGATTAAATGATTACATAAATTTATGAAACAGATAGCCCATGCCCAAAAAGAAAACTCCCAGTCCGCCTACAATGGATAGGACGATCCACTGAATCCCCATATTGGCAGTGGAAGGATCTGCCGGGAGATAATATATGGTCACCTTATCGCCTTCCAGAAACCGCGGCGGGCGACTATATTCTTCTGAATAGAACATATAGGCTTTTCCGTTTACCTCGTACCGGATATCGGGTGCAAACCCGGAACGTCTACCACTCCCGTGCAGACCGGTGACCACCCCTTCGGTGGTGTAAGCCTGAGAAACAAACCGGTAATCTAAGGCAAGGATTACTCCGGCAATCACCAGTAGAAGCAGTCCTGTACCCATAAAGTATTTGGGAAAGGATTTGAAACCGTCATTTTTTTGCCGTTTCATTTCTTCCATACGGCGTTTCAGATCAGCTTGATTTGTCATTTTTACCAGGGATTTCGTTGATAATAGGTCACATAGGCATCTCCATCGATGATAATCATGGGTTCCCGTGTTTTTGGGTGGTTTCGCTTTTCAAAACTATAGACTTTGTTTCCCTCTGAACGGGAATTTACGTAAATGCGGTTGCCGTCCAGTCTCCAGGTGCCGCTGTCTGCATTCTGGCTGCTGCTGCCACCGTAATACCCGCCTCCGTAGCCTGAAATAGAGCCTTCTGCCTGATAGGTGTAGGTTCCCTTTGCGTTGATATTCAGGCAGCGACTGTAGCTGCTGCTGGCATTGGTGTTGGTTAATGAACTCACATAACACCATTTGCCGGCAATACTTTGATCGATATTTCCGCCCGTGCTCCCCGCAGTCTGGTTGGGGGACGCATCCATTTTGTATCCAGTATGTCCTCGGTTAAAAGTGGCATTAATGCCCTGACCCATAAGAGTCATCGCCTTGCCCAAAAAAATCACCACAAACTGATTTTCGCCCGTTTCGTCACGTGTGGTAAGTGTATTTCCATTCAGGGAATAGGAAAAAGCTTTGCCATTGTAGGTTCCTTTTCCTCCGGGTTTGAAATCCAGATCAGCACCCTCGGTGGTCCATTGGCCCAGCAGCTTATCGAGTTTAGCATCTCCGGAAGTTTCACCTACCTGCGAGGTTGCTCCTCCCTTTTTGAAAGTTACCGAAGAGTCCAGATCGCCTCCTGAAAGGGTAAGTGAGTTTCCTGAGAGCGTAAACGTATAGGTCTCACCTCCATCCGGTGTTTTGATAGTGAGTTTGTTTCCACTCACCGAATACGTGATAGATTCTTCATCAAAACTGCCTTTTCCACCTGCCAAAAGGTCCAGTTTCATGTCAAATCCAAAGTCTGTATTGACCCAGTTTCCCTGCAGGCTGCCTGCTGAACTGGTTTTGGCTCCAATCTGCCCCAAACAGAGCCATGGAAGAAGTAAAATCAGTAATGTTTTCATTGCTTCATTTAATTTTTATGTTCCTTGCTTTGATTCCCGCAGCGGTTATTCTTCGTAAGTGATCATAATTTTGGCGGGTTTGTTCAAAATATTTCCTGAGTTGGTCGGGTGGTTTTTGATTTCTATTTTGTTTTCATTGTCAACGTTGAAATTGAACTCATACCCTGATGCATGATTGTACCCATGAGGGACAAATTCATTGGTTCCGTAGTCAACCAAAACCGTTACCGATAAAATTTTGCTGCGGTCAAGCATATGATCTATTTGAACCTGGTCTCCCTGAGTGCCTGCCGTATTGATAACAAGCTTTTTGATTTTGATTTTCGGGGCATCGCTGCCGAGTTTGGTGAAACCGTCTACCTGAAATTTTGCATCAGGTTCAGCGTCACCGATACCTACATTCGACCCGGTAAGTTTAATCCGGTTTGTATCATGAATCAGCATTCCTACACTGTGAGTCGCTTTCAGGTAGTGGTTATTATCCCCAAAGGCAAGAAAGGCCTCAGAATTAGCTTGCCACGCAACCGGTCTGATTCGTACAGTTGAACTCAAAACTGAAAACCCGTCATAAATATCCAACGAGTAGCTAGTGGAGGTGGTATTTGCCGGAACATTGATACCCACCCGGGCAGAGTTCTGAAAAATGGTTATTCGTTCCAGATCGCCGGTACGCAAGGCAAATCGTCCGGTCGATTGATTTATGTAGGAGTCGTCAATTTTTGCTTTGAAGAGCATTCCGCCGCCGCCATTTTCCAGAAACAGATGGGTTTCTGAATTATTTGATTTTACATGCAAATTATAGGTAGGGTTTACGCCAATACCAACCAGAGGATTTGGTCCGTTTCTCAGATAAAGTTTACGGCCCACGCCAAATTCATCGAAGTAGGTATAATTATTCGTCTCATCGTAATTCCATTCCCAGCTTTTGGAGTCTGTGGTGTTACGGAGACGTATACCTCCGTCATTTACCTGCAATTTCTGTTGCGGATCGTACGTGTTTATTCCCACGTTTCCGTTTTCATGAATAAGGACTCTCTGCTGATTATTGGTGCCAAAAGAAATGGGCCTGTTCTCATATTGCCAGACTATTCCGGTTAAGAATTCGGTCACACCCAGTCTGAATCCATCTTCTGTCTGGGTTCCTGATAAGCCGTTCGTGAAACGTAAATAGCTTTCGGGTATACTTCCTGAGGGATCATGTATGTGAAGTAGATCCAGTGGGGCTTTTGTTTGTATCCCCACTTTTCCATGCAAACCCAAATGGGCTAATGAAAAGTCTCCCCAAATTAACGGCGTGTTGGTATTGGTATTGGCGATGAAAAGTTTGTTGTCGGATGGCTGGTTTCCACCGGCTTCATGTCCGATCAAAACATTGCCCGTGAAGTTGTTTCCATAGTAGTAATAACCTGCTTTGTAGCCCACACTCGTATTGTTGGAACCAGTTTGATTATAAAAACCCGCCTCGGCACCCAGGGCGGTATTCCTGCTGCCTGAGTTGTTCCAATTCGCTGCATATTTTCCTAGGGCCACGTTATCACTTCCGCCGGCATTGGGCATAGTAATAGACCCTATTCCGACGTTGTCTGATCCTGTGGCATTTGAAAGGGCCTTCCAGCCAATAGCAATGTTGTTTTTTTGTGTATTTGATAGAATATACGCTTCCTCTCCAAGGGAAACGCTGCTCCAGTCTGATCCGTTATTTTCTGCGGAGCGGATACCCTGAGGAGTGATCACGATGCTCCCTGTATCGGCTCTGATGAGTCCGATCTGAGCATTTATAGTCAGGCTGGTAAAACAAAGCAGTATCATTTTTTTCATATGCGATATCCTACTAGTTTTTCGATGAATGTCAGGTAAAGTCGGGTAATCGGGCCTGGTTTTTTGACCAGACTTTTCAAATGTTTCATTTTTAATAAGCGGTAGGCCAGAACTCTTCGCTTTAATCGGGCCTTCAGGTGGATACGGGCAAATAGAAAGTACTCCTGAAGTTCCTGATCTGCTTTCTCAAGAGCCTGACTGGTGAACTCCGTTTTATAAAATTCGAAACCGAGCTCCTGAAATATGAGATGCGAATTATTCAAACCTTAGTACTTTCGGATCTACATCCCGAAATTGGTGTGAAAGTGATCTGAAAGTCAATACCTCAATTGTGGTACTATGGTAAAAAGGCTATCTGCTGTTCTCATAATCAGCGTTTTACTTTTCCCTTTTCTCTGCAGTGCCCAGGAGGTATATCTGCCCGATACGCTAATTGACGAACTGCAGGTAACCTCCCGCCCGGATCTGTACCGCGATCATTCGTTTTCAAAAAGCCTCCCGGATTTGAATGAGGTTAATTTTCAAAAGTCTGAAAAGGTGGTGGCTGATCTGGGCTGGGGGAAATTCAGAGCCTGGCTGCGGCTTCGCATGAGGAGTGAGGTAGATCAAAAGCTGTTTATTCAGGTTCACAATCCGGTTTTTGATGAGATAGTATATTATTCGGATGGTCAAACCTACTTATCCGGTCTTCTTACTCCGCTGGGCAGGCGGGTCGTTCCGTTCAGGCACTTTATTTTTCCGCTGGAAATTAAGGCCGGTTCTGCACAGGAGCTCTATTTAAGCGGCATTTCAAAACTCAATCCGCATAAATTTCCACTTCGTTTACTTTCTCAAAAAGGACTGATACAATTTGTAGAGAGACAAGGAATGTTAACCGGCCTGGCCCTGGGCTTCATATCGTTTCTGATTCTGCTCTCTTTGCTGGTTTATTATTTTTTCCGAGTCCGGAATTTTTTAATTTTTACCTTTTCGGCTACCTGTTTCGGTATTCTCTATCTTTTTCTGGAAGGTTACTTTTTCGGACGATCCTATAGTGCATTTCTCTTTGATAATGGTTTCCTGAATACCCAGTATCTTATCTACTATGCTTTCCAGATCATGAACTTCTGGTTTTACTGGTCGGTATTTAAGATTGATTTTGCGGAAAAAACGGTATGGAATGTTCTCTATTCCCTATTGCTAATCAATGGCATTGTGCAGGGGCTGGTCATGAGTTTTTCACCGCTATGGTATCCCAATATTTCAGATCGGTTTGTTCGTAACTTAGGGTTGGTAATTCGTATCGGAGCTATTCTTGCCAATGGATATATCCTTGCCATTCTTCTGAAAAACCTGAAAAGGAGAACTCTGGCTGTGTGGTTTCTGGTGGCTACGATACCCGGTATACTGGCCTATGGAATACCCCGCTTCGCCAGTTTCATTCTGGAAGATGTCTGGATTACGCTTCCTCAAATGTACCTCATTAGTATGATCTGGCAGGTACTCATTATCTGTCTGGGATTATTCAAAGTAAATTCGATTCACTACGCCCAATTGCTCAAACCTCAGGAGCTGGATGCACCGGCTGTTGAGGAATCCATACAAAATGAGAGTATACCCACAGTGTTAAGCTCACGGGAGCATGAAATCCTGCTGGCATTTGCCAATGGGTTCAGCTATACCGAGATTTCGGATGCCTTTCTCATAAGCCCGCATACGGTGAGAACTCATATCCGCAATATCTATAGTAAGCTGGAGATCAATTCAAAAGCCGAGGCTGTACGATGGGTGATGGAGCAGGGTAGAGACTAAATCTGTTTTGCAGGATTAGTTAAGAGGACGTATTTTGACAGCACTAAACTAATTAATATGTACGTAAAGCGGAATTATGGATTTCTGATGACCTTTAACTGGTCTAGAAAACCTTTTCTTATCGGCTCGGTTTATTCGCTGGTGATTTGTGGACTGGCTTACTTTCTTCCGTTTGAAATTGATATTCCCTGGCAACCCATCAGTGTGCTCGGTATTGCCGTATCGTTTTATCTGGGTTTTAAAAATAACAGTTCGTATGACCGAACCTGGGAGGCACGCAAAATCTGGGGAAGCATAGTGAATAACAGCCGAAGTTTTGCGGCGGCGGTGATGGCTTTTACCGAGGGCACAGATCAGAAGGAAATTCAGAAAGAGCTCATCTACAGGCATATTGCCTGGCTAACTTCGCTCAGGCATCAGCTCAGACTGAGCAGAGAATGGGAACACAAAGAAATTCGGCTGAACGGTCTGTACTCGCCTACTGTTTGCGAGGATTATACCGATAAACTGGAGAATGAGCTGGCCTTTTTTCTGGCAGCTGAGGAGATCGAAGCCTTGAGCAGCAGCACAAACCGGGCTACGCAGATCATGGCGAAGCAGTCAAAGCGGCTGCAGGAAATACGAAATGCCGGCTATTTTGATGATTTCAGACACATGCAGCTTCACAAGTTAATTGTCACATTTTATGAAGATCAGGGAAAGTCTGAACGCATAAAAAACTTTCCTTTTCCCAGACAGTACGCCTCCACAGCTCTCTGGCTCACCACCGTTTTTGCGGCTTTCGTTCCTTTTGGCTTACTGAATATTCTGGAATTGAATCATGGATTCTCCGTGCTGCTTTCTGCGGCTTTGGGTGGACTCATCATCTGGGTGTTTTTCCTGATGGAAAAAATCGGTGATTACTCCGAAAACCCCTTTGAAGGAACCTATAACGACGTGCCCATTACTTCCATAGCCAGGGCCATCGAAATAGATTTGCGGGAGATGCTGGGTGATACCAACATTCCCGGTCCCGTTCAGGCAGAGAATGGATTTTTGATGTAAGTCTTCAATCCGGGTAGAGAAGATATTTCTTTCTCATTTCCTTGTAGCGAC
>CBINGY010000086.1:0-13915 GCA_966250325.1 uncultured Cytophagaceae bacterium
GGTCAGTTTATAACCTCAGGAACAGAAAATAAAGGGCAGCTGGCTCAGTTAGCGGCAGAAAATAACATTAATGTAACGAGTAAAGATCAGAATTATAGAACCCATTCGGTTAATTTTGGGCTGAGATTCGGAAAATAATTACCGGTGAAATTAACGCAGATTTATATCTATCCCATCAAATCACTTGGTGCAATAGCTCTGCAAAAGAGTTACATTACAGAGCGTGGTTTAGAATATGACCGCCGGTGGCTCCTTACCGATCAGAACAATCGGTTTATAACTCAGCGTGAAACTCCTGAACTGGTCAGGTTTATTCCTGGAATTGAGAATAATGAATGGTTGATCGTAGAAGATAAATCTACCGGTCAGAATATCCGGTTTTCAATGGAGTTTACCACTGGTTCCACGGAAGAAGTGACTGTATGGGATGATTCATTTCCGGCAAAAGAGGTAGATAAAGAAGTAAGTCAATGGTTTTCTGAGATCTTGGGAAAGCCGGTGAAGTTGATGTTTCAACCAGAAGAAAGCCATAGAAAAGTGGATAACCGATATGCCGTACGTGGCAATGAAATAGTCTCTGCCGCTGATGGCTTCCCCATTCTGATGATCAGCGAAGAGAGTTTAAGCAACCTGAATGCACAGATGAATTTCACGGCTGAAATGTTACGATTCAGGCCCAATCTGGTTGTTTCAGAACTGGGGCCGCATGAGGAAGACGAACTAAGAACTGTGGAAATAGGATCCGCCGTATTAGCAGGGGTTAAGCCTTGCAGCCGTTGCTTGATGGTAGACCGCGATCCTGAGAGCGGTAAACCGTCCGGGAGCGTACTCAAAACTTTATCGGGATACCGAAGAGTGGGGAATAAGGTGAATTTTGGGCAGAATTTTCTGGTCCTGAAGACCGGAGTTGTTCAGGCAGGTGAAAGTATGAGAATTGTATAATGGGGAATGAATTCCCCGAAAGGAGAATATTATTCGGAACATATCGGAAGGAATTTAATTTTCTTCTAATACACAACAAAATCTGTTTTAATAAATTTGTAAAGTTAATCGTATGAAGTCATGAATACATCTACAACTGTTCATTTGGGAGGAAGACTCACAAAGCCCGTAAGTCAGCTTTTGTTTCTTCAGTCAGAAGTGAATTACACACACATCCACCTCAAAAACGGCGAGCACCACATTGTGGCTACTACCTTGAAGGAATTGGAAAAACGTCTGGAATCCTTTGGTTTCTGGAGATGTAATAAATCAAATCTGGTAAATCTTTCAGCTGTAAAGATTTCCAGAAATGACGGTGTAGTAAAAATCCGGAATTTTGAACCTATCCGTATTTCCAGAAGAAGGAAGATGGAATTGCCACGTATTTTGGATACCATAAGTACCACTCTTTAATTTGTGGTAGCAAAAACAGAATACCCTGAAATTATTTAAAGTTCTTCATTTGCTCAGTATCGATGTGGTACTGGGTGTGGTGATTTCGTCCATTACCTTCTGGCGTTTACCCGATGGCAGTGGTGTGGTTAATATGCCGGTAGTGCTTGCCCTGGCTACAGCCACCTGGATGGTTTATATTCTGGATCGCATCCTGGATTTGAAGATGTATCCTCCGGATCACTCCGCACGCCACCGCTTTCATTATGAAAATCAGTACATACTTTCTGTTTTATGCCTGGTTCTGGGGGTAATAGGTCTGGTACTTTGTTTTTTTATGCCTTTAAATATTCTTAAAGCAGGAGTTATTCTTCTTTTGTTTCTGGGGGGGTACTTTGTGGTACTCAATAAGGTACTAGGTCACACACGACGCCAATGGATTAAGGAGCCCGTAACTGCCCTGTTTTACGTACTTGCCGTTATTGGAATGGTATTTATTGAGTTACCTTCCATCTGGCTAAGTTCATGGATTCTCGCGGCAATGTTTTTTTTTATGGTTTCCCAGAATTTGCTTTTGTTTTCCTGGTTTGAAAGTCGCCAGACCTCCTCTGTCAATACGGTGAGTTATCTGGGTTCAAAAAGATCGGTAAAAGTTATCCGGGTTCTGGGCATACTGAATATACTATTGGCCATTTTCTTTTTTGGGGGAGGATCGGAATATGTCAATAAAGTGGCAATAACATTTATGTCAGGATCTGTTTTCTTGTCTTTCATGACAGCAAAACCCCACTTTTTCGAAGAAAATGAACGGTATAGGTGGCTGGGTGATGCAGTATTTCTATTTCCTGCCTGGCTTCTTTTTTTCTGATCTTTTGTTGACCTTTTCCTCTTCATCACGTTTCATTTTTTCAACACCTCTCCGATAGGTATACCACAGAAAACCGGCCAGGGCAAACATGAGGAAGAAATAATTGTATTTCATCTCTTCCCCTTTATAGATAAACCGGTCAACCCACATTATGATGAATGCAAGGCTGGCAAAAAGAATGATCGTATTCAGGTATTTTTTCATTGTCTTAGTAATTTATCCATCTTCGCAACGTAATCTGATTTACAATTTCACAAAGTTACTTCAGAATTCCCACGGCGGTAAACTTTGAAAAAACAGATGCTGTATGTGGAGCATCTTTTAACTCGGGTGTGAGATCCTGGCCTGCCCAGTGTTCATAATGTTTGCCATTTCGCCAGAGTTTTGATTCAGTTACATCATAAATTATACCCTGAAAAGCAATCCATATAGAAGGCTTATCCTGCCCGTTGCGTAGGGCTAATTGTTGAGCAGTATATTCAGGCAGAGCATCCTTTGCATTCATCCTTACGTATTAAAGATTTGACAGGCCTGAAATGTTTTGGCCGGAGTGTCGTTTTTTAAATACTTGGCAAAAAAATTGTCAATTACTCAGAATAGAAATATTTTCGCATCAAATAAGTTCAAAAAATGCAAGCAATGAAACGCTTTTTTCGTGTAATGGTGTTGGCTTTGGCTGGTGTATCGTTCCTGTTAGCCTGTGGGCCAAAAGTAGAGCCAATGAGTGCACGTGTCAAAAAAGTATGGGTAGCCAGAATTGTGAAAGAGAATGGTACCATCGTCTATTCTAATGGAAGCTCCAGTAATGTAAAAGAAGCTTATGGTTCCTACAGACTGAATTTATCTAATGCTCCTACAGCTACAATTACGGAAGTTGACGGGCAGACGTACACAGGTACCTACACGGTTACCGATGATAAAATTACTATTTCAGGAATTACCCCTGAGCCTACCGGAACAGGCGGTGTTCTGGAGTATACCATCACCAGTATCGGAGAAGACAATGTGGAATTGGTTCTTACTCTAAACGGAGCCTATGCCAAAACCGGTAATACTACGAACGAGTATACGCTGAGAGCACAGTAATAAAAATATTTACAGATCGGAAGGCGGGCTCAGGCCTGCCTTTTTTGTTTCATAAACATGCAAAGAACAGATTTAGCAAGTCTTGGAGAGTTTGGTCTGATAGACCGCATCAAGGAACATACTTCAGTTAGGAACCCTTCCACCGTAATGGGGATTGGTGATGATGCAGCGGTGATTGATTCAGGCACGCATTATACTCTTGTGGCCACCGATATGCTTCTGGAGGGGATTCATTTTGATCTGAGTTACACCCCGCTTAAACATCTGGGATATAAGGCCATTTCGGTCAATTTATCAGATATAGCGGCCATGAATGGGGTTCCCCTTCAGGTTACGGTAAGCATCGGATTGAGCAATCGGTTTTCTGTGGAGGCCGTAGACGAATTGTATGAAGGCATTCGGGCGGCCTGTGAAGATTATCATGTGGATCTGGTAGGAGGGGACACCACATCATCCAGATCGGGATTAATTATTTCCGTTACGGCTGTGGGTGAAGTGGCCAAAGAATCGGTGGTTTACAGGAAGGGAGCTAAGCCCAATGACATTCTGTGTGCCACAGGTGACCTGGGTGCGGCATACATGGGTTTACAGTTACTGGAAAGAGAGAAGCAGGTGTTTTTGGCAAACCCCGAAATGAGACCTGAGTTTGGTCAATACGAATACCTGGTGAGTCGCCAGCTGAAACCGGAAGGCCGCACCGATATCATTCATGAGTTGAAAGAGAAAAATCTGAAGCCTACCAGTATGATCGATATTTCGGATGGCCTGGCGTCAGAAATCCTTCATCTGAGTCAAGCTTCTGGTTTTGGGTTTACGGTTTTTGTGGATAATCTTCCTATTGACAATCAAACGCTTATGGCAGCGAATGATTTCAACCTGAGTCCCATAACGGTGGTTACTAACGGAGGGGAAGATTATGAATTATTAATGACCTTCTCACAGGAAGACTTTGAACTGGTAAAAACTATTCCTGAAATAACCCCCATCGGTTTCGTTACCAGCGAGAAAAGTAATATTTTAGTCACTAATTCCGGGGAGAGAACCCCTCTAACTGCTCAGGGATGGAGACATTTAAACGAGCCAAACTCGTAGCCTTATTTTTTGTATTGGTAGGATTTTCCTGTGATCTTAGCAAAGATCTTCAGACAGAGCTAAGTACAATAAAGGAAAAGTACGTTCCGGATTCCCGCACAGAACTGTTCCGTTTTGAACTTGATCACGGGATATTACGCGGTGAAACCACCAGCCCCCTTATTTTCAATGAGGTAGCTGAATTGATTCGGGAAAAATACCCGAAAACCATAGATTCTCTTTACCTGCTTCCACATTATCAGCTGGGAACCGATACTCTGGGAATTGTGAACGTATCTGTGGCCAATATCCGGAGCGAGCCCAGGCATTCTGCCGAACTGAGTACGCAGGCTCTTCTCGGTACACCGGTAAGGCTGTTGAAAAAAAATGGCGGCTGGTATCTGGTCCAAACTCCCGATCATTACCTGGGATATCTGGAATCGGGTGTGCTGACTATCAATAAATCCTGGCTTGATGCTCCCAGAAAAGTGTTTACTTCTCCTGCTGGTATAGTCAAAACCGGCACTACCTCTTCGGCGGCTGTGCTTGCCGACCTCAGCTTCGGAAATCTTCTGGAAGTAGTTTCTGAAGCTGAAGAATTTACTGAGGTGCGTCTTCCTGATGGAAGACAGGGTTTCGTTTCTTCTGAGAAACTAAGCCCGATCACAGAATTTGTCCAAAGAGAACGTTCGATTGCTGCCTCAGGTGCCCGTTTTTTGGGTGTTCCCTACCTTTGGGGAGGAACCAGCTTCAAAGGCGTGGATTGCAGCGGATTTACCCGTACACTTTTTCTGGATGAGGGAATTTATCTGCCCCGTGATGCCTCTCAACAGGCTCTGGTGGGTGATCCCGTGCCCATTGACAGTTCATTTTCAGCCCTTACCGAGGGGGATTTGCTCTTTTTTGGCAGAGATAACGAACACATAAGTCATGTGGCAGTTTATCTGGGAAATCAGCGTTTTATCCATTCTTCCGGCTGGGTGAAGTTCGGAAGTTTTGACCCTGGCTCTGATGAATATGATGAAGATAACCTGAAACGTCTTCGCTTTGCAAAACGAGTACTGACTTCCGCCAACGTAGAACCTCTTAACAGCGAAACCTTTTACAACCCATGAAGAAATATTTACTAACCCTTTTATTGCCTGCGGTAATATCTTCCTGCAATTCGTCCCATCAAAAACTGAGCGATTCGGAATACCAGGCCCTTTCTGAGGAGGAAAAAAGAAGTACAGCGTATGCACTTGAGGGCATTGACCTTCTTGATGAAGATCTGGAACTTCAATTGTTTGCTTCTGAGCCAATGATGCGGAACCCGACGAATATGGATGTAGATGCCAAAGGCAGGGTCTGGATTACCGAAGCATTTAACTACCGCAATACCCTGAATCCCCGGAACCCCTACGATGCCAAAGGAGACCGAATTCTCATTATGGAGGATACGGATGGAGATGGTAAAGCAGATAACTCAAAAGTGTATTACCAGGGAGAGGATATCAATGCGGCACTGGGTATCGGCGTTTTCGGGAACAAAGTGGTGGTTTCATGTAGCCCCAATGTCTTCGTTTTTACGGATGAAGATGGAGATGACAAACCAGACAAAAAGGAAATACTATTTACAGGGATAGGCGGGAATCAGCACGATCATGGGATGCATGCGGTAACGTTTGGTCCTGACGGTAAGTTTTACTTTAATTTTGGAAATGCAGGGGAAGGAATTCATGATAAACTTGGGAACCCCCTGAGAGACGAAAAAGGCCGGTTTATTGATAATTCCAGAAATCCGTATCAGGAAGGGATGGTGTACCGATCTGATCTGGACGGAAGCAATGTGGAAATTCTGGCCTGGAATTTCCGGAATAATTACGAAGTAGCCGTGGATAGCTATGGCCGAATGTGGCAGTCTGACAACGACGATGACGGCAACCGCGGCGTGCGAATTAACTATGTGATGGATTACGGTAACTATGGGTTCAAAGATGAATTTACAGGAGCCGACTGGAGAGATCGCCGGATAAATATGGAAGATTCCATTCCGCAAAAGCACTGGCACCAGAATGATCCCGGCGTAATACCTAACCTCCTGCCTACTTTTGCCGGCTCGCCCACAGGGATGACCATTTATGAAGGAAATCTGCTTCCGGAAAAATACCAGAATCAGATGCTGCATACCGATGCGGGTCCCAATGTGTTAAGGTCTTATCCTGTGGAAGAAAATGGAGCAGGTTTTTCAGCAAGTATCAATCCGATATTGGATGGTAGTAAAAGGGATAACTGGTTCAGACCTTCTGATGTTACTGTAGCTCCAGATGGCTCCCTTTTTGTGGCCGACTGGTATGATCCCGGTGTAGGTGGCCATGCCATGGGTGATACAGAAAAGGGGCGAATTTACCGGGTTACTGCCAAAGGACACAGAGAATATCTGGTTCCTCAATACGATTTTGAGACTGTGGAAGGCAATATCACGGAATTGCAAAGCCCGAATATTGCCCGCAGATACATTGCCTGGACAAACCTTCATGATATGGGAGCTAAAGCAGAGCCTGCACTCAATGAATTGTTTGAGCATGCAGATTCCCGAATGAGGGCCCGTGCTTTCTGGCTCTTGTCAAAATTACCGAACGGATCCACATATATCGAGAAGGCAGCTTCGGATGAAGATGTAAACATACGGGTATCGGCTATACGTGCAGCCAGAGAGTTAAAAGGAAAAGATTTCAAGGCTTTGTATGCCCGTCTTGCATCGGATAAATCGCCGCAGGTACGTAGGGAGGTGGCCTTTGCGATTCGGTATAAAAATTATCCTGAAATATGGCAGACTTTGGCCAAAGGCTATGAAGCCGGAGATCGCTGGTATCTGGAAGCACTGGGAATTGCAGCCACCGAAAACTGGGATGCACTTTTGCCCCAATATCTGGAAAATGTGGGTTCCAACTGGCTTTCTGATAAGGAGGCTCTGGATATCATCTGGCGTAGTCGCTCTTCCATGACGCTTGACTTGTTGGGTCAGATCATTCCAAAAGTGCCCATGGAGGAGAAATGGAGGTATTATCGTGCCATGGATTTTCAACGCAAAGGCGACAAAAACAGTGTATTGTTTAGAATTCTGGCTGAAGCAAAGGCTGATCAGGAGAAAATCGCCATTTTGAAGTTACTGGATATCACCAGTCTGGAAAGTTATCCTAAACTGGAGGAGGAACTTGATTTAGTATTGAAAACCGCACCTAACGCCGATTTTCTGGACCTGGTAAAAAAGTATAAGGTGTCAGACCAGAGGGACAGATTGCTGGAAATTGTTTACAAAGAAAAGGAACTTCGGGATGTTCAGCAGGCCGCGAATCTGTTCATTGAATTATATGGAATAGAGGAGGTTAAAGCACTTTGTAATCAGGAAGACGAGGCTGCGGCTCTTCAGGCCATCGAACGATTTGGTTTGGTAGATAATACCCCGGTTACCAATCTTCTGATTTCTTTGTTCTCTGATGAAAATAAATCTGTAAAGGTGCGTGAAATGGCCATGGAGGCCATGAATGGGTGGAATAGCGAAGAGATACTCTGGGAGATGATTCAGAAAGGAAAAGTGCCGGAGGTAGTGATGTCAATTGCCAAACGTCATGTGCTTCGAACCTGGCATTCAGATATAAGAGCGGCTGCATCAGAATTCTTTAAGGGTGATGAGAGTGCCGAGCTCGATGTAGCCGGGTTAATGAAAAAGAAAGGCGATGCCACTGCCGGCAAGAAAGTTTTTGATATGTATTGTAAGGCCTGCCACCTGGTGAAAGGAGAAGGAGTAGATTTTGGGCCCGGATTGAGCCAGATCGGAGGAAAACTCTCAAGGCAAGGTTTGTACAATGCCATTTTGAATCCATCAGAAGGGATGGGTTTTGGCTATGAAACGCAGGAAATTACCATGAAGAACGGAGAGGTGATTCAGGCAATTGTTACATCAAAAACCGAAAACGAGGTCATTGTGAAGCTTCCCGGAATGGCAGAGCAGACCAAATATGCTCTAAAGGATGTAAAGGGAATAAAACAACTGGATGTTTCGCTCATGCCTAAATTTCCGATGGAAGAATCTGAAATCGTGAATCTGGTGAGCTATCTGGAAACACTGAAATAAGTTATGACACTTGGAATTGAATACTGTCCCAAATGCGGCTGGATGCTACGGGCCACCTGGCTGGCTCAGGAATTTCTGACCACATTTGAGAATGAGCTGGAGGAGGTGAGGCTTATTCCATCCAAAACCGGCGGTTTATTTCAGATACGGGTGAATGACCAGTTGGTTTTTGACAGAAAAGAATTCGGTGGATTTGCCGAACCTAAAGTATTTAAACAACTCGTTCGTGATGCTCTGGCACCCGAAAAAAATTTAGGGCATTCAGATGTGAAGTAGAATGAAAGGAAAATATCATTTACATCCCTGGGAGTTACGTTGGCAAAGGTTTTACCGGGAGCTAAAAAATACACGTTTCGGGCTTAAAATTCTGAGACGGATTCCCGAGGGTTTACTTGATAAGATTCCGTATGAGGCTATTCCTCTGTGGGTAGCGGCTGCACTTACCGGTCTTATTGCGGTTTTGTATGAGAAGTTGTTTGGTATTTTTGAAAAGGCCGGAGAAGCCATTTTTCATTACAATCCCTATCTTATTTTCCTGAGTGCACCGGTTTGCATGTTTCTGGGCTGGTATCTGGTTGACAGATTTGATAAAAATGCCGGAGGGAGCGGAATTCCTCAGCTTATGGCAGCTGTGGATATGGCAGATACCAAAAATGCAGACAAGGTCAATGTACTTTTAAACCTCCGGGTAATTGGAGTTAAAATTGTAAGTAGTCTTCTTCTATTACTGGGAGGCGGGGCTATTGGACGGGAAGGGCCCACCTTACAGCTGGCAGGTTCTGTTTATCAGATTGTTTATCGTCTAATCCCGGATGGCTGGGCACGGGTATCTCAGAAAATAATGCTGATTACCGGCGGAGCTTCGGGTTTGGCGGCGGCCTTCAATACGCCACTTGGAGGAATCGTCTATGTGGTAGAAGAGCTTACCAAATCGCACATCGGTCAGTTTCGTACCGCGGTCTTTTCAGCAGTTATTATCGCTGGAATGGTGGCCCAGTTATTTCTTGGTTCCTATTTATATCTGGGCTTTCCAAAAATCAGCCCTATTCCTCTTACAGGCATTATTTGGGTGGTAATTCTGGCATTTATTTCAGGTTACGCAGGTTCTTTGTTTTCCAAAATTCTTTTGAAAATTGCAGAACTCAGGGGTAGAATTAAAAAGAAGATGTGGAGGCTGGGAATCATTCTGGGACTGGCACTTTCCTTTGCGGCCATTGTTTTCTTTGCGGGCCCTTTGACCATGGGAACCGGAAAACCCCTAATTAACGCCATTCTTTTTGATGCCCGGCAGCAGCCGTGGTACATGTTTCCGGCCCGATTTATGGGCTCGGTTCTCACATTTAGTATTGGTGGGGCAGGGGGGATTTTTGCTACTTCACTTTCCTCCGGGGCATCCTTGGGGACTCTGCTCATTCATTTAATCGGAATTCCTCACAATTACCATAACCTCCTGGTATTGGTGAGTATGATTGGTTTTCTTACCGGAGTTACACGCTCTCCTTTCACAGCCTCCATTCTGGTTTTAGAAATGACAGACCGGCATTCGGCCATCTTTTATTTTCTCCTGGCCGGAATGATCGCAAATCTGGCGGCATCTCAGGTTTTACCCCGTTCGTTTTACGAAATTCGCAGAAATGATATTCTGGAAAAGCTCACCGGGCCAAGACCAGCTCCCAGGCCTAAAACAGGCGGTTAAGTAAAGCAAAGGCTTTCCTTTGGAGGTGAAGTATTTTGTTTTATCGGGAATAAATAGACTTTTTGCCGGGATCTCAATACATTTGAACAATTTTTAAACAGGAATGAAAAGCAATATCCTCCGGGCGGGTCTCTCAGGCATGCTACTGGTCTTTCTGGCCGGGTGGATTTTCATTGTTCCGGCCGTACTACATTATCAATTAAAATCTGAGGAAAACATTTCCACTTCGAGTATTCGATCAAGCTCTGAGAATCCTGAAACTCTTGAAATTAAAATGGCCATGGCATTACCCTACAGTAATGAATGGACAGTTGAAGAGAAGAGCGAAGGTTTAATGGAATACAACGGGGAGTTCTACACCCTGATCAGTAAAAACTTTAAGAATGATACGCTTTATTTTAAGTATCTGAAAAATAACAATGCCCGCGAAATCTTCGGTTTGCTGGCAGATCACGTTGACCCCGCCACGGGAAATAAGGATCAGGAAGCCCCTTCAGAGTCCGGTTTTGGAAAATGGCTGAGCTTCAAATACCTGCCTGTTCAAATTCCAACGGTTTCTAAGACGGAGCCGGTTTTGAGTGAGACAACACAAATTTTCTTATACGTCAATTTCTATCACGGAGACTTTGGTCATGTCAGTTCTCCGCCTCCCCGGTTTTCGTAATTCGTTGTTTGACTCGTTCTTCTCCATGAAGTAACGGTGTATTTCTATTCAAATCAGGTAAAGTGAGTACAGCACACCGGTTTAGGGTGAGTGCTTTGGCTTGCGTTCCATAAATTACGAAAAATTACATGAAAAAATATATCTACTTTTTTATTGTTCAGTTTGTATTTGCATGGGCTATTTCAAGTGAGTTGTCAGCTCAGGGCTGTGTGGCTATCCGTCATTTTTCTACTTGTAGCGGTAATCCCAACTCTTCAATGCAAACTGGTAAGGGTTCAATGATTTTAAGTACCAATTACCGGTATTTTAAGTCATTCAGGCATTTTCGCGGAACGCATGAAGAGCCTGATCGCGTGGCAAATGGCTCTGAAGTTATCAATAAATCTCATGCTCTGGACCTGACTTTAACCTATGGTCTTTCCAACCGTTTATTTCTGAACGCCAATCTTCCGTTTGTCTATAACGATCGCAGCTCGCTTTATGAGCATGGCAGAACAGAAAGACATCATTCGTATTCCCAGGGTCTGGCAGATGCCCGCCTGGGTTTAGGCTTCTGGCTGAAAGATATCTCAACGGCACATAGCGGTAATCTTTCAGTAAACCTCGGAGTAAAGCTTCCTACGGGGAATTACAAAGCGACAGACACTTTTTACAATGTAGGACCAGGCGGCTCTTCGGAGGAACGCTCTGTCGATCAGTCGATCCAACCCGGTGATGGAGGTGTGGGCATTACTACGGGTCTGGTAGGATTTAAGCAGATAGGAACTCGTTTCAGTCTTTATGGGTCTGGTTTTTATCTGTTTAATCCCAGAGAAATGAACGGAACAAGAACGTTTAGGGAAACACTGAGTCCATTGCTCCAGAATGAGTCCATTATGTCGGTTACCGACCAGTTCTCTATTAGTGCAGGAGTAAACTACACCTTATTTAAACCCGCATTGAGCTTTAGTTTAGGAGGCAGATACGAGGGGGTTCCTGTTCGTGATGTAATTGGTGGCAGTGAAGGTTTCAGAAGACCCGGATCTGTAGCGTCTATTGAGCCCGGCATTACCTACATGAAAAACAGAGTGATGCTCAATGTGAGTGTTCCGGTGGCGGTTTACCGAAACAGACCTCAAAGTGTCACTGATCTGGAAACGGAGTTGGCAACAGGTACTCCACGTGCTGGTGATGCGGCATTTGCTGACTATCTGATTAATGTAGGCCTTGCTTTTAATCTCAGCAAGTAACCTGAATTACTCTTAAAAATGTTACGCAAAGTAATATACCTGAGTATACTGGCATCACTGTTTGCCGGTATGCTCAGGGCTCAGGATTTTGGAACGTTATCCGGATTTGTTGTAAATGAGGCAGGTGAACCTTTGGAGCAGGTCACCATTCAGCTTATTGGAGCGAATCGGATAACAAATACGAATTCGGCTGGCAATTTTCGCTTTACCCGAATCCCTTTCGGAGAGTACGTGGTTCAGGTTTCACACATCGGTTATGAAGATGAATCAAGGAAAATACGCCATGAAAAGGACAACACCGAAATGGTGACCGTACGTTTAAGAGCCGATGTCAACCAGTTGGGCGAAGTAAGTGTTCATTCCTCTTTATCTGTCAATCAGGAGTTGGATCCTTCGAAACAAGATTACCTGATCGAGGGTAAAAAGACAGAGGGGATTCAACTGGAAAAACTGGATGCAGATATTACTCAAAAGAATGCCCGTCAGATTTTTGCCCGAATTCCGGGAATCTTCGTCTATGATATGGATGGTTCGGGTAATCAGGTTAATATTTCGTCAAGGGGGCTTGACCCGCACCGCAGCTGGGAGTTCAATGTGCGAATGGACGGTATAATTACCAATTCGGATATGTATGGTTATCCCGCGTCGCATTTCAGTATGCCTATGGAATCTGTGGAGAAAATAGAACTGATTCACGGTACCGCAGCCCTTCAATACGGAGCTCAGTTTGGAGGAATGCTAAATTATATCTCTAAAAAAGGTGATTCTACCCGGAAGATAGGTTTTGAAACCATTCATTCAGCGGGAAGTTTTGGGATGCTAAGCACCTATAACGCGGTGGGAGGTAAAGTTGGTAAACTGAGGTATTACACCTATTTCTCAAAACGGGGCTCAGACGGATTCAGAGATCATGCCCGATCAGATTACGAGTCAGAATATATAAATCTTACCTACGATTTCAATGCAAATGTACAGTTGGAGGCAGGTCTGGCCAGGTCTGTTTATACCTACGCTATTCCGGGCCCTTTGACAGAGGCAGAGTTTCTTTCAGATCCCAGGCAGGCTAGCAGGAAGCGAAATTATTACTCGCCCGATATCATTGTGCCTTCCCTACGATTAAAGGCCAGGTTGAGAAATGGGGGTACGATTAACTGGCTGACATCGGCAGTTTTAGGTGAGAGAAGCAGTGTGCAGTTTACCGGAGTATCTGGTGTGGCAGATGTTCAGGATGCCAGCGGAAAGTGGCCGGCCAGGCAGGTGGATATTGACAATTATCACTCCTTTACTTCAGAGTTTATGTATCGCAAAACTTATCGGTTTTTGAACAGGAAAGCCGCTCTGAATTCCGGAATTCGACTGATAAGTAATGATCTGTACCGAAGGCAGAAAGGGAAAGCCGCAACCGATTTTGGAGACGATTACTCGGTGACATCAGAGGGTTTTGAGCGAGACCTTCATTATTACACAAATAATGCTGCTGTTTTTGCCGAACAATCGGTTCATATATCTGACAGGTTTGTGATCAATACCGGATTCAGGCTGGAGAAAGGACTTACCCGCATGAGAGGCCGGATAACCAATTATTCGGAAAGAGACCTTCCGAATGATATCAACCACGCCTTTGTGCTGCCGGGGATAAGTTTCGAAAGGCAGATAAATTCACGGAACAAAGTTTTTGGGGGATGGTCACAGGCCTACCGACCTGTAATTTTTGCAGATATTATTCCGGCGAATGCGTATGAAAGGGCTGACAGAAATCTGAAGGATGCCAAAGGTCACATTTCTGAGCTGGGAGTTCAGGGAAACAGTC
>CBINGY010000087.1:0-13795 GCA_966250325.1 uncultured Cytophagaceae bacterium
AAACGGAGCCTTTTTCGCATTTGCTCTTATCTCCTTTTTATATGTGACCTTCTGGTTTTCCCTGGTTTGGTTAGTTACCAGTTTTCAGCGAAACAGTAACCAGAATGCACTTGTGCTATTGATTGTTTGGGTATTAATGACCGTGGTGATCCCTGCCGGTGTAAATGCACTTTCCATCAAACTATATCCGGTTCCTGAGGCCTTTGCCACGGTTTTGAAAAGCAGAGAAGGGTACCATGATAAGTGGGACAAGCCTATTGAGCCAACACTTCAAAAGTTTTTTGCCCATTATCCGCAATACAAAGGCTACTCGCATCCTGAAGGCGAGAGTTTCAGCTGGCTTTGGTATTACGCCATGCAGCAAATGGGAGATGATGAAGCTGCTGCCGAGTCAAAATCCATCAGTGAGAAATTGAGCAAACGAAATGCCTTTGGAAAGGCCGTTGCCCTTTTTGTGCCCTCCATGAATACGCAGCTCAGCCTCAATGCTCTCGCACTTTCTGATATGGACAATTATCTCAATTTCATGAAGGCTCTGGAGGAGTTTCATGAAAAGAAAAGGCTGAGTTTTTATGACAAAATTTTCAGCAATTCACCAGTGGAAGAGGAGCCCTGGAGTAGCTACAATTTAGAGACTTATAAGGATAGTCTACAAATCAATGGCAGGAAGGCCGGTCTGCCCTTGGTCTTAGCAGTCTTGCTCTGTATAGGTTTGGCTTCAGCACGATTTACAAAACTTTAAATTCAAACTATTATGTTACTAGCAAAAAACTTAACCAAAACCTACGGAGAGCAACTGGCTCTCAATAACCTGAATCTTGAAATAAGAGCAGGTGAAATCTTTGCCTTGCTGGGCCAGAATGGTGCCGGTAAAACCACCACCATTAACTGTTTTTTGGGCTTTATTGAGCCTAGCGGGGGGTCGGCCAGCATTAACAGCGTGTCGGTTGCAGAAAACAAACTGGAAACCAAAAAATATCTGGCCTACATACCGGAAACGGTGATGCTTTACCCCAATCTGACGGGTATAGAAAACCTGAAGTTTTTTTCCTCTCTGGCGGGTTTTTCCTATACGGAAG
This sequence comes from uncultured Cytophagaceae bacterium, assembly GCA_966250325.1. Classification (GTDB taxonomy): domain Bacteria; phylum Bacteroidota; class Bacteroidia; order Cytophagales; family Spirosomataceae; genus Jiulongibacter. The sequence goes on from CBINGY010000087.1 coordinate 1,080, forward strand.
TACAACTAAAAGAATTGCTTTCAAAAGCAGGTTTACAGGAATCAGCTCATACTGAGCGGGTAGGTGCTTATTCCAAAGGGATGCGTCAGAAAGTAGGAATTGCCATTGCTCTGGCCAAACAAGCCAAAGCACTCCTGCTCGATGAACCCACCAGTGGCCTTGACCCCAAAGCCAGCAATGAGTTCTCAGAAATTCTGAAAGAATTATCGACCAACGGCACGGCGATCTTGATGGCCACACATGACATTTTCAGGGCAAAGGAGGTGGCCAATCGCATTGGTATCATGAAAGAAGGCAACCTGGTTTCGGTGATTGATGCCAAAGATATTTCGGCCAATGAGTTAGAAAAATTGTACTTACAAACGGTATGAAACCATGAAAAGGCTCGTTTACCTGTTCCTCTGGGTAAATACAATTTCATTTGCTCAAGGCCCCAATAAATACGGTCTAAATATCATTGCAGACCCAAAAATTCTGAAAGAAACCGTCCAAAATGACCCCAATAAGGCATTGGTACGAATCAAAGATTATGTACCCAATATTGCTTTGGACATCAAATATGCCACCACTCAAAATGTGTTTTATACGCAACTCTATAATAAACCAGCTGCATGGGTGAGGCTGCCCGTGGCAAAGGCTCTGGCAGCGGTTCAAAAAGATTTGAATGCACAAGGTTACAGTCTGAAAATTTACGATGCGTATCGCCCGTATTCGGTTACTTGTCAGATGTTTGAGATACTGCCCGATACCTTATACATGGGTTTACCCTGGCAAGGTAGTAAACACAATCGGGGCATCGCTTTGGATCTGACTTTGATTGACCTCAAAACCAAAAAGGAACTCAAAATGCCCACGCCGTTTGATGCTTTGGTGTATGCGGCTCATCCAGAGTTCATGCATTTGCCCGAAGAAGTCATCAAAAATCGGGAGCTGCTGAAAACTGTCATGAAAAAACACGGCTTCAAAGTGGATCCTATGGAATGGTGGCATTTTAACTATGTGAGCGATACGGTTTTCGAACTTCTTGATATTCCTTTTGAGAAATTGGATTTATGAATAAACTATTACTGATCTTATTGTTTACAAGTCATGTATGTTTTTCTCAGGATGGGACTATTTTCCGGCCGGAAAATCCGTTTAAAGAGATTTTTGGACAAAAAATCAATGAAAACATACAGGTGAACGGACGCATGGACGAAGAAGTTTGGCAAAAAATACCTGCCGCCGAAGGTTTCTTCAAACAGTTTCCAGATCAGGGAGGAAGTCCGAAATTCGACACAAAAGTTAAAATTTTATACAACCAAAAGAATCTTTACTTTGGCTTTTTTTGTGCCGATTCGCTGGGCAAAAAGGGCGTAAGAGTACCGGACTTGCAGCGTGATTTTGATTTTTTTGAGTTTGATTTGGTGGGCGTAAGCCTGGACCCTTTTTTGGATAAACGTAATTCTATTTCATTTCAAACCAATCCCTACGGTGTTCAGCGTGACTTGCTGACCTTTGACGATACCTTTTTTGACCGGGAATGGGACGGTTTTTGGAAAGTACGCACTACCCGTACAGATTCTGGCTATGTCGCCGAAATGCAGATCCCTTGGGTGACCATTCGTTACCCGAAAGGTGAAAAACAAGATTGGGGAATTCAATTTGTACGTCGCAGTCGACGCTTAGGTGAGCAATCTTCCTGGTCGCCTTATCCGCGTGCGTATAACCCGTATCGTATGAATTATGCAGGGATTCTGAAAGACATTGAGCCACCGGCTCCTTCGGTTAATTTACGGGTTCAGCCTTATTTATTGACCGACTTCAACCGTCAGTTTGAAAATGGCAAATTGATTTCTGAGGAGTTTTCTCCAAAAATTGGCGGTGAAATCAAATGGGCGATTACGCCTCATACCGTTTTGGATGTAACTTTCAATACCGACTTTGCCCAGGCAGATGTGGACCGACAAGTACAGAATTTGACTCGCTTTTCAGTGCTTTTTCCTGAAAGAAGGCAGTTTTTCCTCGAAAACGCCTCGCTTTTTAATCTGGGTGACGACTTCAACCAACCATTCTTTAGCCGCAAAATAGGTCTGTCTGGAAACGGCTCACCCATTCCGTTGGATGCCGGAGTACGGCTTGTGAATAGAAATTTAAAACAAAACTTTGCCGGTCTGTTTGTACGTCAAAGACAATCGGAAGAGAATGAATTGGGAGCAACTAATTTCGGGGTGCTGAGATACAGTAGAAATGTCGGTAAACAAAACCGTTTCGGGTCTATGTTTACCATTCAAAATACAGAAAGTGCTTTCGGAAAGGCAGGTTTTACCAATGCCACCGTGTCAGTTGATGGATTCGTGCGTATTACTGACCCTTTGAATTGGAATTTTATGCTTACCAAATCTCAAAGTTCAGGTACAGGGGGAGATGGATTTACAGCCCTCAGCCGATTGCAGTACAGCAGCAACAATTGGAGTGCCTTTCTGGTCAATTCTATCATCACAAAAGAGTATAATCCAAGTATGGGTTTTGTGTATGCCTACAATTTGATCAACACCAATGTGGGTGGCTACCGAATTGCCCGACCAAAGTGGAGGCCTGAATTTATGAGACAAATGGACCCGGGTGTTTACCTCGATATGTACCACCGGGCTACCGATACGAAATTTCAACAAGCTGAGCTATTTCTATTTCCGCTTTGGGTCATATGGAATACGGGTAACAGACTTACCTTCCAGGCAGTGCCTACCTGGCAGGTGGTGGATGAAACTTTCAGTATAGTGGGTATCGATATCAGGCCTGCAGATTATTTTTACACACGCTATCAGTTTACCTACCGTTCAGACCAATCAAAAGCACTTTCTTATTCGGTTTCTTCAGATGTGGGTGATTTTTACAACGGGAAACTATACAGCCTCACCGGAGCATTGAGGTATTCACCCTTACCAAATATTTCTGCGAAATTTTCCTACACCAGAAATGATTTTGAGGAAGTTGGCGGGTTGAAAGAATCAAAAATTACGCATCTGATTTCACCTGAAATCCGTGTATCACTCAATCCACGAGTGCAGCTTACTTCATTTTATCAGTACAACTCGGCTGCCGATCGGGACGTTTGGAATATCCGTTTTGCTTGGGAATTTCAGCCGCTTTCGTTTTTGTATTTGGTCTATAATAGCAACACAACGCAACAATACAGCAATGAATTGAAGCGATTTGACACTTACAGAAGCGAGCAGAGCATTGCGAAAATCACGTATTTGAAGCAGTTTTGAGGATTTTGTTCCGGTTAAATAAAATCAGACCACTTAAACTAGCTGGCCCGGAGGGGCTACAATCGTACAGCTCGTGCCACAATTTATTTTTCTGGATAGGTTGAAATTAACACATTAAGTTATTGATAATGAATTCTATAAAGCCAAAAGTGGAATAGTCAGTGGTTTGAATTTTAAAGGAAGTTCTAAAAAACCTCTTTCCTTCTTTTGGTAACATGGAAAGATTTTCGATCGGGAGTGTAATCCGATGTGAATCATCGGTCTTTTCACGTTTCTAAAGACTGTAAATCAATACAACTAAGTATCTACTTACCTTATTGACTTAAATTTTGAAAGGAGTAGATGCTTCCATGTGAGATACTTTTTCAACTCACCCTTGTCGCTCGTTTCCTAATTTTTGAAGTCAATTTGGTAAATATTACAACTTTTTTCCTTTCCAATGTGGGGTAGAAGAGTTATATTTTGTCATGGAAATGTACAGCGAAACCGTATTGAAGAATGAATACCAAAAAAGTGACGGGGCTGCAGGGAAATGTGGTCTATTTACAGAAGGAGGAGCACAAGAATTCTGAGGCAGAAATACTCGATGAAGAAAGTTATCTCAGAAAACTTTTCACCATTTCACCTGACAAGGGATTTGACCTCCTTTTTCGAAAATATTACGGCAATCTATGCGGTCACTGTATCCGGTTTGTTCATTCTAAAACGATAGCAGAGGATATCGTTTCTGAGATATTCACCACTTTTTGGCAAAAGAAACTGTATGAAAATATCGAGATTTCGTACAGGGCCTATTTATACAAAAGCGTTCGATATCGGTCGTATACCTACCTCAAAACTGAATTTCTGAGAGAAACTGAGCCAATGGATGAAGATCAGGACTTTACCCGAAAGGAAAAGGTTCAAAAACCCGATGAAATACTTCTGTATCATGAACTAAGTTCCCGCCTGGACCGCATCATAAAGTCGCTTCCGAATCAATCAAGAACGGCCTTTCAGCTTTCACGTCTTGAGGGTAAAAATTACAGTGAAATTGCCGGCGATTTGAGTATAAGCGTAAGTGCCGTTGAGCGGCTTATTAGCAGAGCCTTAGGTAAAATAAGGGCGGAGTTAAAGTCTGAGCTTTTTATAGGTATCCTTTTATTTATCAGCTAAAAACGGGCTTACGAGCCCATTAACATACAATGAAAAAAGACGTAAACAAGGGTGTGGTTTTTAATTTTCTGGAAGGAAATTACACATCTATTCAAAGAAAGAGCCTGGAGCAATGGCTGCATGATCCAGACAATGAAGAGTTATTTTATCAGTACCTGAATGAGTATGAGAGTCTGAACCCTCAATATCCTGTGGAGGTGGAGGATCGGCTTGAAGAACTTAAAGCAAACCTAGGGCAATTAAAGCCTTCAAAAAGGCAAATTGGAGGAAGTATGTCATTCTGGAGGAAAAACAGGTTCTGGTTTGGCTCAGCCGCTGCCATTTTGGTAATTGGTCTTCTTAGTGGCATTTATATGGTTAATGATGCTCCGGTCAATCAGGCACTTTCTGAGAATATGCCGGTCACGAAGTTATCGGTAAAAGTGAACGATGGAGACCGGCCGCTCACTGTCATTTTACCCGATAAAAGTTCAGTTATTCTGCAGCCAAAGGGCCAGATCAGCTATTCTGAGAAAGAGTTTGGATTAAACAGAAGGGAAGTGTTCTTTCAGGGTGAAGGTTTCTTTGAAGTGCTGAAAGATGCGGAATCCCCCTTCATCGTTTACACAGAACAATATACCACGAAAGTGCTCGGTACAAGTTTTACACTAAAAACGTCAAGTAATTCTGAAGATAACGAAGTCATAGTTAAAACGGGTAAAGTGGCGGTATTTAAGGGGAAAAATGATTCTGTAAAGAAAGTGGAGGGACTGAAACCTAATATTCTTCTCTCTGCAAATCAACGTATCCGATTTGACAATAAACCGGATACAGAGCTAACACCTGCTAAAACCAATAGAGCAGATTTGATCGAACCTATCGAAAAAATGACATTTGAATTTGATGATAAACCCGTAGCGGAAGTCTTTCAGTTGCTTGAGGAAGCTTACCATGTGACTATCCATTACGACCGTGAATTCATGAAAAACTGTCGGATTACGGCATTTCTGGCAGACGAACCACTTTATGAAAAAATAAGGCTGATCTCATTTGCATTAAATGCCCGGTTTGAGTTTGACCGGGAATCAATAACCATAATCTCAAGAGGCTGTTAAATGAAGATTTTTATCCGAACACCCCCATAGAAAAAGGTCTATTCCTGGAAGAATAGACCTTCGATCAAGCCCGATGAAATTGGCGTTTCAGAGGTTCGGGCTTTTTGTTTCATCATTCAATAAAACACAGTAAAACTATGAAAATAAATCTACAATCAAGTAGGCTTATTCGGGACATTATGCGTATAACCCTTCTACAATTCATTCTTTCTGTTTCCTTTCTAGGCATTTGCTTTGCCAGGGATGGATACTCGCAGGAACTGGCCGATAAACGGATCAGCTTTAAGGTGAGGAATCAGACGTTAAGGAATACGATTCGTGAACTTGAACTGGTATCAGGAGCACGATTCATTTACAGTAACAGCCTTCTTAAATCAGAAGGAACCATTACGTTGGAAATTGTCAATTCATCATTCGTTGAGGTTTTAAACAAAGTGTTCAACCCTCTAAAAATAAACTACACGATCTCCGGCAGAAACGTAGTACTTCAGCGTAACGCAGGTCTGGGAGTGGGTCAGTTGAATAACAGGATAAGACCAGATTTACCAGGCATTCTTGAAATTCCTATTGCAGGTGTTGTACTAGACGAAAACAAGGAGCCTTTGCCGGGAGTGAGCGTGCTTCTTAAAGGGTCTAGCAAGGGCACATCTACCGATTTGGATGGAAAATTCAGCATTGAGGTACCAGATTCTCGTTCCGTTCTTGTGTTCAGTTTTGTTGGTTATCAGAATGAAGAAGTTGTGGTGGGTAACAGCACTCGTCTGGAGGTTTCAATGAAAACAGATAGCAAAGCATTGGATGAAGTGGTGGTGATAGGATACGGAACAGTAAAAAAGAGCGATGTTACCGGAGCGGTCTCTTCCCTGAAACCCGAGGAAGCAAATAAAGGAGCAAATGTTTCTCCTGACCAGCTTATTCAGGGTAGAATATCGGGTGTTCAGGTATCACAGACAAGTGGTGAGCCTGGCGGAGGTATGTCAATACGAATTAGGGGTGCTACTTCTATCAATGCGAGTAATGAGCCTCTTTATGTGATTGACGGCTTTCCAATCGACAACTCTACAACATTGGCCGCCAGCGGTTCTGGAATAACAGCAGGTATTACCGGGAATGTTAATCCTAAGAACCCCTTGAATTCGCTAAACCCGAATGACATTGAGTCTATTGAAATTCTGAAAGATGCCTCATCAACGGCTATTTACGGTGCCAGGGGAGCAAATGGTGTGGTACTTATTACCACCAAAAAGGGAAGCAAAGGCAAAGCCAAATTGAATTATGATCTGCTTACCGGGATTCAGTTTCAACCACAGGGAATGGATGTTCTTACTACCAGAGAGTTTATTGATGTCACTAATTATATATCTCAAAAACAGAACGGTTCAGTTACGTTTTCTGAAGCGGATATTGCCGCAATTGGTGCCGGTACCGACTGGCAAAGTCTGATTTTCAGACCGGCACCCATAAACAGTCACAACCTTTCGATGTCTGGCAAATCTGGAAAAACGGGCTATTATGTATCAATGAATTACTTTGATCAGGTGGGAGTGGTGAAAAATTCGGGTATGGATAGGTTGGGAACTCGGCTTAATCTGACCCAGGAAATCAGTGATAAATTTGATATTGCTCTTAACCTGAATACAACCACAATTAATGATCGGTCTAATTCAGATGGAATTAACAACAATGAGAGAAGCGGGCCTATCAATTCTGCCCTGGCCTATGACCCAACAGAGCAGGTTTATAATGAAGACGGCACTTTTACTCAGTCGGCCAATATTACGGTAAATAACCCGGTATCGCTACTTGAAGGGGTTTCTATAGGAAGCAAAACCAACCGTACATTCGGAAACCTGATACTTAACTATAGAATTACCAAATCTTTAAGTGCAAAAGTGAATCTTGGAAAGGACCAGACAGGAGTACGAAGAGACATTTATAACAGTACAAGTACCATTTTTGGAAAGGCTGCTAACGGAATAGCTAATATTACCAGTCTGGATTTATCCAATTTTCTTGGAGAGTACACCATGAATTTCAATACAACCATAGGAGGTAATTCATTCAGTGCATTGGGAGGTGTAACTTATCAGAAATTTCTTTCAAGATCATTTAGTGGGGAGATTCAGGGTTTCCCTTCAGATAATTTGGGAACAGATAACCTGAATTTTGGGGATACCAATAATGATAACCTGAACAGCAATGCCTCAGAAAATACGCTTCTATCTTATTTAAGCAGAGTTAATTATAATATAAAAGAGAAATATCTACTGACAGCGTCTTTACGTGCAGATGGTTCTTCTCGTTTTGGTGCAAATAACAAATTTGGTTATTTCCCCAGTGTAGCCTTCGCATGGAGAATGAGTGAAGACGGTATCTTAACCGAGACCTTCAGCGATCTGAAGTTTCGTGTAAGCTGGGGACTTACCGGAAATCAGGATATCGGTAATTATAATTCAATTTCTACGCTTATACCAGCCACTCCTGCAGTTTTTAATAATACTACATCTAGTTCAATAGCACCTTCAAGAATTCCAAATCCAGACCTGAAGTGGGAGGTAGCAGAGCAGTATAATGCGGGAATTGATTTTGGCATTCTTAATGGCCGAATTTCAGGTTCAGTGGATTATTTTATAAAGAATACAAAAGATCTGTTGTTAAATCTGCCTCTTCCTCTTTCGTCAGGTTATTCCACTATCCTGAGTAATGTGGGCCAGATGCAGAATAATGGAATTGAGTTTATGATCAATTCAACAAACATAAATTCCCGTAATTTCAAATGGGTGACTTCATTCAATTTTGCCTCCATTAAGAATAAGGTTACCGATCTCGGAGAACTCTCTAGTATTCGCCTGGGAAATATTGAATATGTGGGAAATACAGCTGTCATTCAACCGGGTCAACCGGTGAGTTCGTATTTTGGTTATGAAATTAAAGGCTTTTTCCAAAATGAGGAGGAGGTTAAGAATTCAGCTCAGCCAAACGCCCAGCCAGGTTATCCAATTTTTAAAGACCTCAACGGAGATGGACGTATTAACCCCGATGATCAGAAAATTCTGGGAAACCCGTTTCCACGACTTACTCTGGGTTTGAGAAATAACATTGAGTATAAGAATTTTAGCCTGGACTTTTTCTTCTACGGTGTATTCAAGCAATCTCTTATTAATGTGAATGTGATCGAAGCTATGTATCCGATTAATTTTCGCAGAAACCGAATTGCTGAGATCTACCTGGATAGATGGACTACGGAAAATACAGATGCTGCATGGCCCAGCGGACTTAATCCGAGTGCCTACGGAGGAGGAATGGTTAACACTCTTACTGTTCAGGATGCATCTTATCTGAGGCTTAAAACCCTTCAGCTGAATTATTCGGTGCCGGTGAAGAACATTAAAAAGGTAAATAGTCTTAATATAAGCCTCACCGGTCAGAATCTTTTCACAATCACAAATTATCTTGGCTGGGATCCAGAGGCTTCTGCATTTGGCCGGAATAATGTGAGACTCGATTATAACGCCTATCCAATCACCAAATCTTTACAGTTAGGAGCAAGTATTGGCTTCTGATTTTCCGTTGATTTTGATAATCTAAATGATCAGAAAAATGAAGAATTTAATTTTATATACACTGGGATTATTCCTGATAAGTTCGCTTAACTCTTGTGAGAGTTTGTTGGAAGAGAAAGTATACTCAGAACTGGATCCCAAAACGGTTTTAAGCACGGCTGAAGGTATTGATAAAATGCTTAGTTCGGCCTATTCCAATGCCATTTCCTCACGTGGAAATGCGGCTTTCGAATTTATCACTCTATCCGGGTTTCCGGCTGGTGAATGCTGGGGAATCGGTGGTACAGTAAATGCCTCACTTACCCCTTTGGCTAATTTTACCTGGGATGCAAACAATGCCTATTTTTCAGGAGAGTGGACACGAAAATACAATGCTATCAGAGATGCTAATCTTGTACTTGATTACATCGAAAATGCTAATGTAACGGCTGAATTTAGAGCTTTAAAAAGTGCGGAAGCCAAATTTGTCAGGGCTTTTTGTTACAGTTTTCTTTATAAATTCTTTGGAACGGGTCCGTTATTTACGACGTCCTTCGATTCGGAGATAAGAAAGCCTCGTGCTACAGAGGAAGAGTTTGAAGCTCTTATAGTTCAGGATCTTACTTCTGCAGCTCAATCACTTCCTGTTACGGCATCGGAATATGGCAGAGCCACGAAAGGAGCGGCTCTTGGAGTACTTGCCAAATGGTACCTAAATAAAAAGAACTGGAGCTCTGTGGCTGATTTGACTAAACAGATTATTGATCTCAATTATTATGAGCTTTTTCCTTTCTACCGCGGCGTATTTCAGTTGCAAAACGAAAGGAACAAAGAGCTTATTTTTGTTCATGCCGCAGTAACGAATATCGCCGGACACCAGACTACAGCTTTGGTATTGCCCACAGATTACCCGACACTCCCGGGTCAAACTATTTTTGCCGCAAACACTTTCTTCTTTGACAGTTTTATTGACTCTTTCGAAGAGGGGGATCAGAGGAAAGGTTTATTTATTACCCAATACATTAATAAGAGTGGAAACACGGTAATGGGATATGGCAATAACAGATCTTTGCCCTATAAATATGAGTTGGATCCGGCTTTAGCAGGAGCTGCCAATGGAGTAGATATTCCCGAGCTTCGCTACTCAGATATACTTCTTTCCCGGGCCGAGGCACTAAATGAAATCAATGGACCCAATCAGGTGAGTGTTTCATTACTTAACATGGTTAGAAGCCGATCCGGTCTGATGGCGGTTGGGCTTGAGGGATTGACTCAGGAAACACTTCGTCAAAAGATTTTTCAGGAGCGTAAGTGGGAATTTTTCTTTGAGGGAAAAATAAGGGAAGATCAGATAAGGCAGGGGATTTTTATCTCGAACGCTGTGGAAAGAGGAAAACCAGCCAAAGATTATCAAAAGAAATTCCCGATACCTCAACGCGAAATGGATGCGAATCCCTCCATGACTCAAAACGAAGGATACTAATGAAAAAATTGTTTCTAATAGCACCTGTAATTCTCGGGATACTTGTCTTTTCATTTGTTCCGAAGCGTAACACAAAACCCAATGTCATTCTGATTTTTATGGATGACATGGGTTATGGCGATTTGTCCAGCTATGGGGCCACCGGCTATTACACGCCCCATATCGATAAGATTGGCCTTGAGGGCGTAAGAATGACCAATTTCCTTGCAGCACAGGCGGTATGTTCTGCTTCTCGGGCTGCTATTCTAACAGGCTGCTACCCAAACCGTGTGGGAATTACCGGAGCCTTATTTCCTAACTCTCCCATAGGTTTGTCTTCTGAAGAAACGACACTAGCAGAAATGTTTAAAGAAGCGGGATATCGGACAGCGATGTTTGGTAAATGGCATCTGGGAGATAAAGAAGAGTTTTCACCAGTAAATCACGGATTTGATCAATATTATGGGCTTCCATACTCCAATGACATGTGGCCGGTAGATTTTGATGGAAATCCGATTACCGATACTTCTAATTACAGGTATAAGGCTTTTCCACCCTTGTTTCTGATGGATGGGAAGAAAAAGGTAAAGGAGGTAAAAACATTGGAGGATCAGGCATTATTGGTTCAGGATTATACTGCCCGAACGATCAGCTATATTGAAAAACATAAAAAGGTTCCATTCTTTATTTATCTGGCCCATAATATGCCTCATGTTCCTATTGCGGTTCAAAGCAAGTATAGTGGTAAAAGTGAGCAGGGATTATTTGGGGATCTAATGATGGAAATTGATATGTCGGTTGGTGAGATTATGAACGCACTAAAAGCCAACGGACTGGACGAGAACACTGTCGTTATTTTTACCAGCGATAATGGTCCCTGGCTTACTTTCGGAAATCATGCCGGATCATCAGGTGGCTTTCGCGAGGGAAAACAGGTTAGCTTTGAAGGAGGAATGCGGGTTCCGTGCCTAGTTCGTTGGCCTGGGAAAATTGCAGCTGGTTCAGTATATAATAAATTGAGCAGCAATATCGATCTCTATCCTACCCTTACAGAGGTTGCCGGGGGAAAGCTTCCAGATAAAAAAATTGACGGAGTTAGTTTACTGACTGCCCTCACGCATGATCTGTCCTTAGCTCCCCGGAAACAATTCTACTATTATTTTGGAAAAAACAATCTGGAAGCAGTTCGGGAAGGCAACTGGAAATTGGTTTTACCACACCCGGGTGTAAGCTATGAAAATACGGAATTCGGATTCGAAGGACGGACAGGAAAACCAGATCGCAACCATCAGTATGAATTACAGCTTTTTAACCTGAATACGGATCCTGGTGAAGAGTATGATCTGAAAGAACATTTTCCGGAAGTTGTCAACAGGCTGAACCAAATGGCGGATAAGGCTCGTAATGATCTAGGTGATGATCTGAAAAAGATTGAAGGAATGAACAGGAGAAAGCCCGGAGGAGCCAGATAAATGAAGTTTGGATTCAGAAAACCACAGGCTGGCAAAGGAGTATTTATAAGACATACATAGATTAAAATTAAGCATAGAATAAAGGTTAAGTCGAAAGCAGAAGATCCCTGGCTCTTGCCGGGGATTTTTTTAATACGGTTATAAGGAAATCGAAGATGGTTTCGCATGGTTAATCCAAGGCCCGAAGTTTTTCTTGAACCTGAAAAATTCCCATTCATGATAAAACGACTTTATTCTCGAAACTGAAAGGATAAATTTTTGAGGGTGGATAAAAATAAAGCAAGGAAAGGCAGGAAGAAGAAATCGAGAACTGCCAATTGATCAAACAGGATATTGTTTTCGGCTTCTAAAAAGATAGTTTCTTACTAGAGATGAGGCCTAAGTTACAAAATAACTGCACCCAACCTTCCTCATTCTTCGGGAGGGGATGAAAAAGCTTGAACTGACTTCTGGGAATTAAATGACTATTGATATCAACTTAACCGTAATGAAACACTTTCGATCTACAGATCGAGATCGTCCAGTTTAGCTCGAGGAAGTTTCCTCTGAAGCCTAAAATGATGGTATAAGCATGGACGGGCGGGTAAATTTGGGGCCAAATTAAACAAAAAAGCGTAACCCGCTTTTATTCAGCTGATTACGCTTTGTATTTGCAGAGAGAGAGGGATTCGAACCCCCGGACCTGTTACAGTCAACGGTTTTCAAGACCGCCGCATTCGACCGCTCTGCCATCTCTC
>CBINGY010000088.1:0-13790 GCA_966250325.1 uncultured Cytophagaceae bacterium
GGCCTTGATTCTGATAGAGGAGGCAGGCCAGTAGATAGAAGACCATTCAATAGCTTACTCCCATGCAATTGACGAAGTAATGCAGTTACTTTTTAACAAAAATCATGATTATGGCGAGGCCTGGCGGGATATGCGGGTCTCCAGCATGACAGACATTATTCTTATGAAACTGCTACGCATCAAACAGATTGAAGACAATCAGGGTAAAACCATCATCTCAGAAGGTGTGAAATCGGGGTATCAGGATATCATTAATTACGCGGTGTTTTGTCTAATCAAACTTCAGAATCAGGAATGAAACTAATTGCTCATACGGCCCGAATTCTGGTAGGGCTTGAATTTATACTCTCAGGGTTCGTAAAGGTAGTAGACCCATACGGTACCGGTCTGAAACTTCAGGAGTATTTCGAGGTATTTGCGGCTGATTTGCCTGCTTTCTCGGGACTTTTTGAATACCTCGCCGGCCAGAGCCAGTTTTTATCTCTTGTTTTTTGTGCCTCAGAACTTATTCTGGGTGTAGCCCTTCTTTTTTCCTTCAGAATGAAGGTTACTGCGTGGATTGTTTTGGCACTCATGGCATTTTTTACCTTCCTCACGTTCTACTCGGCATACTTTAATAAAGTAACCGACTGTGGATGTTTTGGAGATTTCCTTCATTTGAAGCCTTGGCATTCTTTTTATAAGGATATCATTAGTCTGGCCGTTATTCTGATCATCTTTTTTTACCGCAAAAACTTCAAAGAGACCCGATTTGGCCTTCCGGCTGTTTGGCTTGCCACCTTCATAGCCTTTGGGATTGGTCTGTATGCCAAACGTTATTTACCTCTTCTGGATTTTCTTCCTTATGCCCTTGGACTCAGTCTTCCAAAACAAATGGAACCTACAGGTATTAAACCCATCATTGAATATACTTTTCTTGATAAAAAATCAGGGAAAGAAATAGAGTCTGCAGAGTACCTTATGGATACCACTCAGTATAAATATATAAGCTCTGTGGTACTCAATGAAGATGACCTCCGACCGAAAATCACCGATTACAGTGTATCTGATCAGGATGGAAATGACTTTACTCAGGAAAGTTTTACAGGAGAAAAACTGATTTTGGTCTTTAAAAAGACCGATCATCTGCCAGATGAAATGCTTCAAAATATCTCAACACTTAGCTCGGAGCTGGAAAAACAAAACGTAAACAGCATGTCACTTACCTCGCTCTCTCTGGATGAATTCAGTAAGTTTCATTCAGATAACAAGATAGCCGGAGGGTATTATAATACAGATGAAAAAGTATTAAAAACCATTGCCAGAACAAATCCAGTTCTTATGTTGTTAAAAAATGGTGTGGTAAAAGGAAAGTGGAGCGGATACAATATTCCTTCTGCCAGTGAGGTTAAAGAATTATTAAACGATTAACATATCCAAAGACTCAAAATTTAAGAAATGACCACTAATATTTATATGTTAGGGATGCCCTCTTCAGGGAAAAGTACATTGGGAAGACAATTAGCCAAAGAATTAAACTACGATTTCATTGACCTTGACAAACGTATCGAAGTAATTGAGGGTAAGAGAATTCCGGAAATTTTCAGTATCGAAGGCGAAGAATACTTCAGGAAAGTAGAAAGTGAGCAACTGAGAAAGATTCCTTCAGACAACAAACTGGTTATTGCCACAGGTGGTGGCACTCCGTGTTTCAATGACAACATGGCCTTCATAAAGAGTAGCGGAATCAGCATTTTTCTGGATGTGCCGCCTGATAAACTTGAGGAACGAATGAGGGCTTCCCGCAGAAATAACCGTCCTCTTTTTCAGTTGGAAAACGAAGATCTTTTGAGCACGCTCTCAGATACGTATTCGTCAAGAATTGACTTTTACAGACAAGCTTCCGTTGTTATCGAGGGTGATACAGATGTGAATACTATTATGTGGATTCTGGATGCACAGTTTGCAAGAGGTTAAAGAATAACCAACAAGAATTAGGAAAAAGGAGCGAAAAACGCTCCTTTTTTTTTATTTCCACGGGATCTATTTTCTATATCTGATTAAAAGAAGGTTCCCACTGTAAACGAGAGTACTCCAGCCCGGTTTTCTACGGCTCCTGAAGCGTAGTTTTGAGGATCACTTAGGGTATACGGCGTGTAGGAGGTATTAAATTGGGTACGTGTATAGGCCGCATCCGCAAAAAATCTAGCTCCACGAAACCCTGCACCTGCCGAAAGTATCAAATTTGACCGGTCAAGCCCATTATCCTGTTTCATGGGATCTGCCAGATAGTTCACACCTCCGCGAATTCGTGCTTTTCCGAAGCGAAGTTCTGCACCTCCTTTAAAATTGATGACATCTTTGTAAACCGAGGCAATTGCCGCATTCTGCTCTGCATCGTCAATCAGATTTGATTTATCTTTAACACCCATATTACTGTAACCCACGTACTCTGCATCGGCAGAAATCACCCCGATTTTTCCGGGAAGCATATACGCTGCTCCCAGACTTAACCTTACCGGACTTGTCATGCGGTAATTAAAATCGCCGGGAATAGTTTCAATTCTGGAGAACTCCGTTTCAAACGTATTTGGCTTCTGGTCAATTTCTACCCCGGAATAAAACGTTTCTCTTACACCCATCCAGGTAGGTGAACTAAAATTCGCCCCTACCCTGAAATACTCCGTAACTTTGTGAATTATACCAGTATTAATGTTTACGCCGGTTCCTTTGACCAGGAGCTGATCATCGTAAGCAAACGAATTAAATACTTCTCCGTTAGGAAAATCTTCCTGATGATAATTCATAACGTTGTAGTTCAACGTTTGAACTCCGAGTGCAGCTCCAAAGTAGGTTTTATCCGAATAATTGATGGCATAAGCCAAAGAAAATTGCCCTAAACTTCCCCGCTCACTCACGTTTATGGATTGATTAACGGGAAAACTTGGTTCAGCCACAATATACTGATCTTCAAAAGGGTCAATAAGATACGCCTGATAATACATGGCTGTTGGCGTTTCTGCCAGACCGAGATTGACATCAAACTCACTGTCTAGCTGAGAAGGATGAGCACCCCGGAAAGTGGCCTGCTCTGCAAAATAATCCATGAGAGAGCTTCTGTTGTTACTTCCCTGTAGGGTATACTCCCTGTTAAAATTTGCCAGAGTATGAAAGCCTATCCCGAAAGTACTTTTCCTTTTCGCATTAGCAGAGCTCCCCCGGTTGAAAACCGCTCCCAGCTGACCAATGCTGCTGTAATCAGAATTCCTTGAGACAGAACGGTCCAGATAGGTACTCGTGGTACTCACATTTCTGAATACAGGACTAATGCTAAATTCGGAGCGATTGTAGAATCCCAGCCCCGCAGGGTTTATAGCCGTACTCGCAGCGTCTCCACCCAAGGCAGTAAAAGCTCCACCCATGCCTATGGTGCGGGTCGAACCAAAATTGGTGTACGAAGAAAACTTAAACGCATCTTCTCCGTAAAAATGGCCATTTACATTCACCTGCTGAGCCGAAACCCGGTAAACCAACATCAATAACATCGGTATAAGAATAATCTTTCTCATTGTGTTTATCTTAAAATTCAAAAGAAAACCCCGCCAAACTTATCGTTGAGTTATTGACGGGGTTAAATATCCTGCCCCCGGATATAAGGGCCTATTTTAGATTCGATTATCTGGGACTTCTGCCTGAAGATGAACTGCTACTACTTCCTCGGCTATAACTTCCTCCTGACGAACTGCTACCTGAAGAACCTCTGGAATATGATCCACTGTTAGTACTACCAGTACTAGGTCTGCTGTAGCTGCCTGAATTTGACGGTGAATACCCTCTGGATGACGGAGATGAATAGTCACTGCCAGATGATCCCCTACTGTATGAACCAGAAGGCGATGAAGACCTTGCAGAAGATCTGGAGTATGTTCCGGTACGGCTATCGCTGGAGGCCGCACCTCTATTGTAGGAAGGAGCACTTACTGCGGGAGAACTATTTCTACCAGAGTAGGTTGTACCGTTACCTGAAGTACGTCTTACAGCATTATCAGCCGATGAAGATCTGGTATAGGCATCATAGGAGGCAGGTCTGCCTGAATATGATCTACCATTTGCCCGATTGGCAGAAGCGGTTCTGTCAAATGTTCCTGATGAAGCTCCGGCAGCCCTTCTGGTAGAGGTAGCCTGGCCGGCCACAGGTCTGCGTGTATTCACAAAGCCATTGTTGTAAACTGAACTTGCTCTGCCGCTGGATCTTGGACCATACGATCTTTGGTTGCCAAATCTGGTATCTACACCAATTACATTATTGGCATAAACTGGCTGAACCATGTAGTAGGGAGAATAGCCAAAGCGGTTAAATCCTGCCCCATAATATCCGAAGGAATTAAAGCCCCAGGGATCATAGCCCCAGTTATTCCAGCCAAAATTGTTCCATCCGAAATTATTCCAGCCAAAATTATTCCAACCCCACGGAGAGGCACCCCATGATAGAAACATACGGCTCGAAAGAGGCACATAGGCCATCATTCCGAAGGATGACCAACCCCATGGGCTACCCCACGAGTTCCAGCTATTCCACGAGTTCCAACTATTCCATGAGTTCCAGTTGTTGAATGGGGAACGCCATGCATAATCATTCCAACCCTCAGAATAGCCATCGGCATATCCTGCAGAATAGCCCGCATCCGGCGAAGGAGTTCTGGCGATGCTTCGGGAGTTCAGATAATTTTCATCATAATATGTATCAGTCCCCTCTAAACTGGTGTCCACAGGCATTCTATCGTAAGAATCGTTGTAACTCTCCAGATATTCCGGAGCGTACGAATCCATTTTTTTTGACACGGTAGGCGAATAAACCACCGCAGCATCTTTTGATGACCCGTACATATCGTCATACTCGCCTTTAGAAACCACCGTTTTACTGGTAGAGCAGGCAGCCAATAAGGCTACAGACATCGCAGACAGGGTTATATTTTTCAAAGTTTTCATATCAATTTCACTTATAATGTGAGTACAATTCTATATTACTAAGATGCAAAAAGATGCTGAAGGGTTGGCTGTATTTGTAAAAAATAATTCTCTTGACTCCTTATTAACGTAGCTCCTCGCTTTCCTATACAAAACTACCTAAAAAACTTATCTTTGCCAACCCAAATAACTGGGTCAATTATTCATTAAAGTATACGAAAAATATGGCGAAAGGGCTTCCTTCCAGAAGTGAAAATTATTCAGAGTGGTACAATGAACTGGTAAAGAAAGCCGATCTGGCTGAAAACTCAGATGTAAGAGGCTGTATGATCATCAAACCCTATGGGTTTTCTATCTGGGAAAAAATGCAAAGAGCGTTAGATGACATGTTCAAAGAAACCGGTCACAGCAATGCGTATTTCCCACTCTTTATTCCAAAATCATACCTTTCAAAGGAGGCAAGCCATGTAGAGGGGTTTGCCAAGGAATGTGCTGTTATTACTCATTACAGATTAAAAAATGACGGGAACGCGGGTGTGATCGTAGATCCCGAAGCTAAATTAGAAGAAGAACTCATAGTGAGACCGACTTCTGAAACGGCCATTTGGTCAGCATATAAAAACTGGATTCAGTCTTACCGGGATTTGCCCATTCTTCTCAATCAATGGGCGAATGTGGTGCGATGGGAAATGAGAACACGTATTTTCCTGAGAACAGCCGAGTTTCTCTGGCAGGAAGGGCATACCGCTCATGCCACTCAGCAGGAGGCAGAAGCTGAAACGAGGCAAATGCTGGAAGTGTATGCAAAATTTGCCGAAGAATGGCTGGCCCTACCCGTACTAAAAGGTCATAAAACCCCCAATGAACGCTTTGCAGGTGCTATTGATACCCAGTGCATCGAAGCACTTATGCAGGATGGCAAAGCTCTTCAGGCGGGCACCTCTCATTTTCTGGGTCAGAATTTTGCAAAAGCTTTTGATGTAAAGTATCAGAACAAAGAGGGCAAATTGGAGTATGTCTGGGGTACCTCCTGGGGAGTAAGCACCCGTCTCATGGGTGCCCTTATTATGGCACATAGTGATAATCAGGGACTGGTGCTTCCTCCTAAACTGGCACCCATACAGGTGGTAATTGTTCCGATTTACAAAGGGGAAGAACAACTCGAACAGATAAGGACTCAGATTGATCCTCTTCTGGCCGAACTGAAATCTGCAGGAGTTTCGGTCAAATTTGATGATGATGATCAGGCCAGACCGGGATGGAAATTTGCAGAGTACGAATTAAAAGGTGTGCCTGTACGCGTAGCGGCAGGCATGAGAGATCTGGAACAAGGGCTTTTCGAAGTAGCCCGCCGGGATACCATGGCCAAAGAACAGGTAGGAATCGCCGGAGCTGGCAAATATATTATTGATCTCCTGGAGGAAATTCAGAAAAGCATTTACGAGAAGGCTTTCAAGTTCAGAGAAGAAAACACCTTTGAAGTAAATAACTGGGAAGAGTTTGAGCAACAAATAGAAAAAGGAGGTTTTATTTCTGCCCATTGGGATGGTACCTCAGAAACTGAAGATAAAATAAAGGAACTCACAAAGGCGACGATTCGTTGTATTCCTTTCGATGCCAAAAAAGAGAATGGTAAGTGCGTACTTACCGGCAAGCCTTCTTCACAAAGAGTGATATTTGCAAAGGCGTATTAACAGACAAAACAATTGAAATTATGGTAAAATCAGGAGACACCATTCAGGTACATTACAAAGGAACTCTAAACGACGGAACACTTTTCGACAGCTCGGAAGGGCGTGAGCCACTGGAGTTTGAAGTGGGGAGCGGTATGGTTATCAAAGGCTTTGATGACGGCGTAATGGGGATGAAGATAGGTGATAAAAAAAGTATCAATATACCGGCGGCAGAAGCATATGGAGAAGCGAACCCCGAGATGATCTTTGACTTTGAAAGAGCTCAGATTCCGGCGGAAATTCCGCTTGAAGTAGGCGGAACGCTCAATATGCATAATGGTCAGCAAACAGTCCCGGTCAAAATTCTGGAGGTTACACCAGATGCCGTAAAGCTGGATGCCAATCATCCGCTTGCAGGACAGGACCTTAATTTTGACCTGGAGCTTGTTCATATCGAAGCCGGAGGAGATACCTCCGTAGAGTTTGAACAACTCTAAATTTTCGCTTACAACCAAAAAAATCCCGCCGTAAGATTTCTTTCCGGCGGGATTTCTTCTTTCGTTAACTCCTAAAATAATTCTTTGGCAACAGCAAGCGTAGTCTGCGATTTACTCATGGTATAAAAATGAAGAGCCGGCACACCAAACTCTTTCAATTCCCTGCATTGCTGAATACACCATTCTATCCCAACTTCTCTGGCTTCGTCATTCGTTTTGGTTTGATCCACTGCCTTTCTTAATTCCTCGGGCATATCCAGGTAAAACAGACGTGGAAGTATTTCCAGTTGTTTTTTCGTTGACAATACTTTGAGTCCCGGAATAATCGGAATGTGAATCCCGTTTGCACGGCATTTTTCTACAAAAGCAAAGTATTTTTTATTGTCAAAAAACATTTGTGTTACAATATAATCTGCACCGGCCTCCACCTTTCTTTTTAGATTTTCAAAGTCCAGATCCAGGGTATCTGCTTCAAAATGTTTCTCCGGATAAGCTGCCGCACCAATGCAAAAATCGGTACGAAAGTCATGCTCATTATCCTCGTAAAGATATTTCCCTTCATTCAGATTTCTAATCTGTTCGATCAGGTCTGAGGCATACAGGTGACCGCCCTTCTTAGGTTTGAACACGTTAAAAGGTTTGGCTATATCTCCTCGCAGGGCCATCACATTGTGTATCCCCAGGTAATTCAAATCAAAAAGCAGATCTTCGGTATCTTCTCTTGTAAAACCTCCACACAACACGTGCGGAACGGGATCTACATCAAATTTATGCATGATAGCCGAGCAAATACCTACCGTACCGGGCCTGCGGCGTGTTCTCACCTCTTTTTTACCACCATCTGGCATGTCGCGTATAAAGTACTCTTCCCGGTGATAGGTGACATCAATAAACGGAGGCTTCAGTTCCATCATGGGTTCTATGGCCTCCAAAAGTTCATCAATACTATTGCTGCCCTTTGAAGGGGGAATTATTTCTATGGAAAAAAGGGTTTTTCCACCTGCCTTCTCAATGTGTTCGGTAACTTTTGCCATGTTTTTCCTTGAATGAAGGAATATTTAAACTGCTTTTCCTCCACAATCTGACCGTAAAATTAGCGAATATGCCTTTCCCGCAAATTTGTATTCAGAGTAATTGAAAATCTCCGTAAATTTTGGAGAAATTTTCTTTTTTAATCCTTTTAACACCTATTGATCAGATGAAATCTCTACCGGTTGCCTGCCTTTTACTCCTAACCTCTGCTTCTCTTTATGCTCAGAATGCAAAATATCTGGGCAAGTATCGTGTAGAGAACGCACCTTTTAATACGATCCTCATTACCGAAGAAAACGGCAAACTCATGGGAGAGGCTGAAGGGCAGGGCCGGTCTGAGCTCAGTCCGGGCGATGCCGCTGATGTTTTCGATGTAATGGAAATTGAGGGGGCTGAGGTAGAATTCAGAAAAACAGGTAAGATAGTTACTGATCTCTTACTTAAAGTAGATGGTGAAGAAATCGCAGGCAAGCGACAATTTCCTAATCTGAATGAATATGCGGGTACATTTGTATTTTCAGATCCGGATTCACCCGTTTCGAAAATTGACGTAATGGAATCAAGCGGAATCTTAAAAATTTCTACGCCAGAATTTGGCAACTCTACCCTTGAGTTCCAGGGAAATATCGATGAATTTTTTGAGAGCAATTACCAGGCTATTTTCTCTTTCATCAGAGATAAAACTAATGTGGTGTCTGGTCTTCAGGTTCAGGTAAAGTCTGAGGGCATGGTACTGGAAGGAATTAAGAAATCGACCGAAACTGATCTGACTGGGAAGTATGAAATCCGGGATTATGGGGTTGGCCTTGAGATAACGAAGAAAGAGGGTCGGTTTTTTGTTGTTTCCGATCAGGGAGATTCATTTCTCAATACCACAGACAAGCAAAACACGTACGAAACTGAAAATGGAGTAGCCAGGCTGGAGTTTGTGCTTGACATTCAACAGAAAGTTGAGAAAATCAACATTATGTATCAGGGCCAGCCACTTACGGCGTATCCGGCAAAGTAATGCTCACCAGAATTTCGCTTGCGAAAGGGCTTAATTTGAATGAGTCCAATACGTTAAAAAATGCAGCTGATATTTCGAAATGATCTTAAATAGAAATAAAGGCATTCTAAGCATTCTGGATAATTTCTTCCAGATATTGTAGAAAACCATTGGAGGATTGAATGGAAACTTGAACAAGCGTCTTAAGTCTTGTGATGGAATCGGAATTCCAGAGAATTTTTCTTTTTTCCAGATCTGAACAAAACGTACTCATGGTACTAAAGCCCATTATTCCAAATTCTGAGGAAAGCTGATGTAATATATGGCGGGTTTTGTCCCAATCTGCATCGGTTTCTAAAAATGAGTTTTTTTGCTGAACGGAACGAAGAAAGAGTTTTGTCATTCTGTGAGCATACTGAACATCATTTTCAAAAGTGGATTTCAGGATATGAGGGTATTCAGCTGACAAGTAGCCGACTTCCTGAAATAAACCAGAATCTGATAGAACATCAGAAATTACATGTCTTAATTCGGCCGGGGTGAAAGGCTTCGGAAGATAGTGATTCATGCCGGCTGCCATACTATTCTCGCGGTCAATTTCAAATGCTGAAGCCGACAATCCAATTACTGGCGTTGACTGATTCAAGGACTTATAATTTGTCCTGAGAAATGAAGTGATTTCGTTACCGTTTCCGTCACCCAATTGAACATCCATAAGAATGAGATCAAATCGCTCTTTCGATTCCAGAAGTGCGAATTCTCCTGCAGACTCCGCCTGGACAACCTCCACCTCCCACTTTTTCAACAGTTCGGTCAGATACATCCGGTTAAAGTAGTTATCTTCAACTATCAGAATTCTTAAACCAGCTAGTTCGCTTCTATCTGAATCTGAATTTACATCATTCTGACTTAGTGACTCCTCTTCGTCAACCTCAAAGGGTAAAGTAACCTGAAATGTACTTCCTGCTTGCATCTTACTCCTGACAGAAATATCCCCACGCATTAGTTCTACCAATTTCTTCACAATAGAAAGTCCGAGGCCTGTTCCCCCAAATCTCTGCCTTATTGATTGATCTGCCTGCCTGAAAGTTTCGAATATATTTTCTAATTGATCTTCAGGAATCCCAATGCCTGAGTCCTGTATCATAAAACTCAGATTTAACAATGAATTGCTGAGCGGTAGTGCTCTTACTTCAAATCGAATGAATCCTTTTTCCGTAAATTTTTGAGAATTATTTAACAGATTGGTTAGGATTTGAGAGAGTGCCAGTGAGTCTCCCCTTAACTTCCTTGGCACTGAATTATCCATGATATACCCGAATTCTATTCGATTTGACAAATTAGCCCGCAGCGGTTTAATAATACTATCACAAAGTTCCCTGATATCAAATGAACTACTATTCAGTCTCATCTCTCCCGCATCGATTTTCGCGAAATCCAGAATATCATTGACCAGCTCTGTTAATATCTTACATGAATGGAGAATATTTTCTGTGAATTCTCTTTGGAAGCCATCCAACTGGGAAGAGTTAAGAAGATGAGCCATTCCGGATATGGCATGCAATGGAGTGCGAATATCATGACTCATGTTTGCCAGGAACCTTTTCTCATGAAGAACAGCCTCTTCTGCGATTCTTCTGGCAGATTCCAGATTCTTCTGGCTTTCCTTTCTGTCTGTGATATCGTGATGAATACCAATAGAACCTACTACCTTCCCTTCTTTGTTAAATATCGGTGCCCCACTTATGATGACCCAGACGGTCTGACCATCTTTTCGTTTCAAGGGAACTTCATAAACTCCGTTTTCTCCGGAAAGTCTCCGATTATTCTCCTTATGAATAGCCTGTTGAGCATGCTCATCGGCAACGAGTATTTCTGAGGCCACCTTTCCAATCAATTCATTTTCTTCATATCCTACCAGCTTGCAAAATTTCTCATAGGCTTTCTGAATCACATCATCATTATCTACCTCAAGAATACCCAGGTTCATGTTTTCCAGAATAGATCGATACTTATTTTCGCTTTCACTGATACGGGCCTGCATCTCCTGAATCTGGGTTATATCACGGTATTGCCATAGAAAACCCTCAAACTCTTTCTCGTTGAATATGGGAATAAAATCCCTTTCGAGTTTTAGACCATTTATCATTTCGAGCTTTTCCCCCATACATAATTTCCTCATCTGAACCAAATTTTCGATTCTCGAGATGAATTCATCTGAATTATGAAAAAGGTCTTTGCAATAATCTCCGGCAATGCTACAATCCAGCCCAACAAGTTCCCCAGGCTTCGCCCGAATTTGAAAAAAATCACAGAATATCTGATTTGCCAGTACGACCTTCCTTTCGTGATCTTCAAGTAGTATGCCGGCAGTTAAATTCTCTATAACCAGTCCAGACAGAAGCTGGTTAGAGTTAGAGTTGCCGACCGGTGGAATATCAGCCAATCCGGTATTCTTTGCCAGACCGGTTCTTTCATTCTCAGGAAAAGCATTATTTATTTCCATGTCACCTCTTTTTAAATTACCGATTCCGGAAAATTTGACCTATGCTACACAACCAATATACGAAAAATGACAGATCGATCTTTGGAATACATCTTGACAAAAGCTACATTTATACAAGAAAAAAAACTGCGGTAATTTACCGCAGCCTTTCCGTTAAGTGTATTTTGTCCATAATAGTCTTTAGCCTTGTCAGGAAATTCTCTGACTTACCGGTTCATTGCATGAAGATATTCTTTCCATTTCTTCCTGTATGAAACTCCAATCTTAAGTTCTGTACCTCCAATAACTACTTCGGTTGACGTATAACTTTCCAGGTTCCTTAGATTAATCGCATGCTGATTACTAATCCTTACAAAATCTTTTGAAAATTCTTCAATAAGCTTCGTCAATGATCGCTTCAGAATATATTTCCTGTTTCGGGTAATCACATAACAATAATTTAAGGAAGCCTCCAGAAATAAAACATCAGCACGTAATAGTTTAATCCGCCTGTTATTACCTTCTCTCAAATAAAGATGATCATCATCTTTACTTACAACTACTCCATCATATCCCGTAACCCAGTTTAACATAGAATTAAGAGAAACCTTGCTAACTGGTTTTGTGAGAAAGCCCAAGCCTTGTTGCGTTCTGCTTTCAAAATAATCCTGAATATCTCCCGACCCGGATATAACCAATACTGCTATACCTCTCTCTTTCAAGTAATCCAGTAGATCCAACCCGTTCTCTCCATCCCTGAGATAAATATCCAGAAGAACAACATCGGGCTTGTTTTGATCAATTGATGCCTTGGCTGACTCAATCGTATCTACATTTCCCAGCACCTCAAAAGAGGTACCTTTCAAAAAGTGCTCAAACCTAATTGAGTCCATTTCAGAATCATCAACTATAAGTACTTTTTTCATCCCTTAATCTCCGGCAAATATAGTTTGCTGGTTTTCTGCTACACACCCTTATCAGTTTCTGGTACACTAACTACTTATTTGAGTACACCAATTAAGTATTTCTAACAAAAATAATCAACCTGGAATGTATCCGTCAATCGATATACCAAAAGATCCAATTCATACCCTAAACTAAATTTTGAATCAAATATCTTCCTACTTTTATAAGAAAAAAGCCTTCAATTGAATTTTGGCAAATTCAAACAGAAAATAATTTTATTTTATATAATAAGTATTAGTTATTTTTACTCAATATTTACTTGAATTTACAAAAAAATTTTCCTAATTCTTAACGAAGGAAGACGCAAATACCTGAATTTAAACTCAAAAATACATATATACAAGTACGTTCAAAATATTATTGGGATGACTGAACGAACTTGCAAAGGTATATTAATGCATAAGTCTTAAATTCAGATGTTCCGTATTTCCTGAATTATTCTAATTTCGTTATGACCGAACTAATCTCTACTCTGCAGCATACATACGGGTTTGACAAAGATTTTTCCATGGATATTTGTCAGCTCTTTCAGCTGGTAAATTACCCGAAAAATTCCTTCCTTGTTCAGCAACTAGACTCTACTCCGAATGTATTTTTTATCCGTAAAGGATTGGTGAGAGAGTTCTATACGTTTGATTCTATAGCAGACGAAGAAAATACGACTCAGTTTATTTCTGAAAATGAATTCTATTTCTCTGTACAGAATTTCCTGGAAAATAAGCCTTCCAATTGCTTTGCTATTGCCATGGAACCCGTGAAGGCTCTGGTGGCTAATCACAAACTCCTCGAGGAATTTAAACACAAAATGCCCGAAATCAACGAATTTCTTTTTGACATTACCCGGGAGTCTCTAATAAGAAAAGAAAAGCGAAACCAGATATTCCTTCAAAGCAGAAAATCACATGAAAGGTACCTCCTGTTTAATCAGTTTCATCCTGATCTTAAACACAGAGTAACAGACAAAAATATCGCTTCTTATCTTCAGATTAATTCCAGCACTCTGTGCCGCCTCAAAAAGGCCATCTGATTAAAACTCCCAGCGATAATTGATCATAGGAATCATTCCAAGCTGATATTTCGTGAGGATTTCATTTTTGAAGGCATCAAAATATTGGTAAGCTACATTCTGATAATTGGCGAAATTCTGAATGTCAATAGACCACATCTGGTTTAACTTATTTTTTGACCGCTTCAGATATACC
>CBINGY010000089.1:0-13491 GCA_966250325.1 uncultured Cytophagaceae bacterium
CCGCTGCAGCCTTTCTATCATCTCTTCGGGAAATACACTTGATAATCGGGGATTTCGTATACAATCGAATGAGGCTCCCATCAACGAATCATTGGCCGCAGGAATTATTCTCAAATCGGGCTGGCAAGGTCAGTCACCACTTTATGACCCTATGTCTGGTTCAGGCACCTTCGGTATTGAGGCTGCGTTAATAGCCTCGCATACTCCTCCAGGGATTCAAAGGTCCTTTGCTTTTCAAAACTGGTCAGATTACAACAAGTCGCTTTATGAACAAATAAAAAGTAATCTCACTGCTGAAATTTCTGAGCCGGATTACCCGATTTTATGCAGAGATTTATTTTCTGCCAATCTCAATGTTATTGCACAGAATGCTGAGAGAGCAGGAATATCAGACTATTTACGATTAAAAAAAGAAGATTTCTTCCAGTCTTCATCAGATGGAAAAAACGGAATAGTTTTCCTGAATCCACCCTATGGCGAAAGACTTGAGCAAACTGAAATTGAGTCGTTCTATAAGAAAATTGGTGATCAGTTAAAAAACAACTACCCAGACTGTGAAGCCTGGGTAATAAGTTCAAATATAGATGCTATGAAGTGCTTCGGATTAAAGCCAGCCTCACGTGAACGGGTCTTTAATGGTGGATTGGAGTGTACTCTTAACAAATACCTCCTTTATTAACCCAAAGAAGCTACAAAATCATCAAAAAGGTACCTGGAATCATGTGGCCCAGGTGCTGCCTCAGGGTGATATTGTACAGAGAACGCAGGTTTATCCTTAAGACGTAATCCTTCCACTGTGTTATCATTGAGATTAAGATGCGTTATCTCAACGTTCGGAACTTTGGAAGCCTCATCTGCACTCACTGCAAAACCATGATTCTGAGAAGTAACTTCAGATTTCCCGGTAAGCAGATTTTTGACAGGGTGATTTAAGCCTCTGTGTCCGTTGTGCATCTTAAAGGTCTCAATGCCACATGCTCTGCTCAAAATTTGGTGACCCAGACATATACCGAACAAAGGTTTCCGGGTTTCAAGTACCGACTGAACCGTTTCGACTGCGTAGTCCATGGCACCGGGATCGCCCGGACCATTTGAAATAAAATACCCATCAGCACCCCAGCTTATGATCTCCTCTGCAGGTGTGTGGGCATTAAATACTTTCATGTAACAGCCTCTTTCTGAGAAATTCCTCAGTATGTTGGTTTTACAACCGAGGTCAAGAACAGCCAGCTTAAATCTTGCAGACTCATCCCCGAAGTAATAGGCCTCCGGCGTACTTACCAAACTTGACAATTCAAGTCCGTCCATAGATGGTACTTTGGCGAGTTCTGCTTTCAGAAACTCGATATCATCAGTTTCTGAGGAGATTATGCAATTCATTGCTCCGGCATGGCGAATGTGTCTTACGATCTGACGAGTATCCACATCACAAATTCCTACAATACCGGCTTTCTCAAAATACTCCTGCAAAGAGCCGTCTGCCGTGTGTCTGGAATAGTAATGATCTGCATAAGCATTACATACCATCCCCTTGATTTTCACACTGGACGATTCCTCTTCGTCACCAAGCTTTACGCCGTAGTTTCCGATGTGGGATGTGGTGTTTACGATTACCTGTCCATAATACGAAGGGTCGGTGTAAATCTCCTGATATCCGGTCATTCCTGTATTAAAACAGATTTCACCCGCAGAAGTGCCTTTTTTTCCTAATGCTTTACCTTGAAAAACTGTACCGTCCTCTAGAATTAAGTAGGCGGTTCCAATTTGGGATTGCTCCATGTAGTATATAGATTTCCGATTAATTACCGGAGTGCAAAGTTATTGTTTTTCTTCTATACCTCTACCCAAATTTGTAAATTGATCCTGATTTCTTCTTCCTTTTAAACAAAAACATAAGAAATGTGATATTTCTCTCAAGGCCAAATCATGCTTTATATTAACTGTCAAAATGAAATTTACATCACAAAACAAATAGTCACATGAAAATTCTTGTTGGAGTCGATTTTACAAAAAGCTCAGAAAATGCCATAGCTCTGGCATCTCTCTGGGGTAGAAAATTTATAGCAGAACTCGTACTTGTTCACGCCTACCTGCCACCCGTGGTTGATCCATCCATTCCGGTAGGTATACTCGAAGTTTCTCAAATGAACCTGGCCAAAGAGTATGAAGAAAGCCTTCAGAAAAAGGCGAGGGAAATACAGGAAACAGGTGTAACCTGTTCCTATAAAGTGATGGTTGGAGACCTGAAATATGCAATAAAAGAAATCAAAGATGAGATGGGAGCTGACCTGCTCATACTGGGAAGAACCACGAATCCAGACTTCCTTGACCGGGTTATGGGTTCTACCTCCCAACACCTGATCAATGATCTGGACCTGCCTCTTCTGGTAATTCCGGATAGTTCTACGCCAGAGGAGCCCAGAAACATCGCTTATGCCACTTCTCTTGAATTTAATGAAACCCCACAACTCATGGCCGTAAAAAATATAGCAGAGAGATTTAAGGCTTCTTTGTCATTTGTAAAGGTCATACTTGATGACGACCTGGATATCAACCCCGACAAGACCTTTATTTCTGAAATAAAAAGCATCTTTGGCGAGGAGTCCTCTATAAATCAAATTGAAGCCAAAGACCTGAAATCGGGAATAAACAGATTTATACAGGATACAACAGCTAATCTGTTGGTTTTGACTTCTCACAAAAGAGGTTTGCTCGATGGGTTATTGGCCCCCAGTCAAAGCAAAAAGATGTTAACCCGTTTCGATATTCCGATTCTTATCTATCATTTCTAAAACAAAGAGGCAGGAGTTGAATCAACTCCTGCCTCTTGTAAAAAATTTTGAAATCTAATTAATCTTTCTCCTCTTCAGACTGAGCAGGAGCTTCTTCAGAATCACTTACTTCTTCTGATTTCACTTCTTCTACCGCTGGGGCTTCAGCAGCTGCTTCCACTGTATCTTCTGATTTCTTACCACCTTTTCTTCTACCTCTTCTAGATTTAGAAGTTGCAGCTTCATCTGTTGATTTTTCAGAAACAAAAGTTTCATTAAAATCTACAAGCTCGATAAGTGCCATTTCGGCATTATCTCCCAAACGTGTTCCCAGTTTGATGATCCGAGTGTATCCTCCGTTTCTTTCTGCTACTTTCTCAGCAACAGAATCAAATAATTCCTTCACAGCCTCTTTATCCTGAAGATACGAGAACACAACTCTTCTTGAATGAGTTGTATCATTTTTGGCCTTGGTAATTAATGGCTCAGCATATTTTCTAAGAGCTTTTGCCTTAGCCACAGTTGTGGTAATGCTTTTACTCTTAATTAATGATGAAGTAAGATTACTCATCAAAGCGTCTCTGTGTGCCTTTTGGCGACCAAGGTGATTAATTTTCTTTCCGTGTCTCATTTTTAATTTCGTAAGTAACGGTTAGAAAGACCTGTCGCATACAGCCTTTTCCACCTATTACGTTTTTTAAGTTTATAATTTATGCGACTAATTATTCTTCGTCAAGTTTATACTTGGCCACATCCATTCCGAAATGCAGTCCTTTTTCAGCTACAAGTTGCTCTAATTCTGTAAGCGACTTTTTACCGAAATTTCTGAATTTCATCATGTCTGCCACCTCCAGCCTCACCAGATCTCCAAGAGATCTGATATCTGCAGACTTCAGGCAGTTATAGGCACGAACCGAGAGATCAAGATCCTGAAGGGAAGTTTTGAGTAGTTTTCTCATATGAAGGAACTCCTCATCTACCATTTCATTTTCTTCGTCACGTTTCGTGTCAAAGACCATATTTTCATCTGTAAACTTCAGGAAGTGCTGAATAAGAATATTTGCAGCGTCCTGAAGAGCTCTTTCGGGATGTATAGAACCATCTGATTTAATTTCCAGAAGGAGCTTTTCAAAATCTGTACGTTGTTCAACACGGGTATTCTCCACGTTAAATTTAACGTTCTTGATAGGTGTAAAAATTGAGTCTACAGCTATGAAACCAATGGGAAGATCGTTTGTTTTCTGATCCTCTGACGGAACATAGCCTCTGCCTTTATCTACAACAATCTCAAACTCCAACTCTTTTTTGGAATCAAGACGTGCAATGACAAGCTCAGGATTAAGAATTTCAAAACTTTGAGTGAATTTTGAAATGTCACCCGCGGTAAGCTCCGTTTGGTTCTTAACCTTAATAGATATTTTATTATCAACGTAATCAGAAACTTTTTTGAAACGAACCTGTTTCAGATTCAAAATAATCTCCGTCACGTCATCTACCACACCTTCAATTGACGAAAACTCATGCAGTACTCCCGGAAAACGCACGGCAGTGATCGCATATCCTTCCAAAGATGAAAGCAGGATACGACGCAGAGCATTTCCGATAGTTACTCCATAACCTCTTTCGAGTGGTTTAAACTCAAAAAAACCATGGAAGTCGTCAGCTTTTTCCATAACGACTTTATCGGGCATTTGAAATGCTAAAATTGACATACTTGGGTGTATATTTTTCGTTAACGAAAGAAGATTCAGGCATTTCCTGAATCGAAAACAGGCTTGTCATCCGGAGATGACAAGCTAGCTATTATTTATTGTACAATTCGACTACTGCCTGATCATTGAAGTTTTCAGGAACAAGATCACGCTCAGGGTACGAAATAAACTTACCTTGCATTTCTGCGTTATCCCACTCAATCCATCCATACTTCTTGGCAGAGTTAAGACTCAAACTTTCCAAAATGCTGTCATTAGCTTTGGATTTTTCTCTTACACCCACAATCTGTCCTGGCTTAACCAAATAAGAAGGAATATTCAATACTTCTCCATCTACAACGATATGTTTGTGTCCTACGAGCTGTCTTGCGGCTCTTCGGGTAGGTGCAATACCCATTCTGTACACCAGATTATCCAGTCTTGACTCACAAAGCTGAATAAGGTTTGTACCAGTCATCCCCGGTCTTACAGAAGCAAGATGGAAGAAACGTGCAAACTGCTTCTCAAGCATTCCATAGGTATATTTCACCTTTTGTTTTTCCTGAAGCTGTAACGCATATTCTGATTTCTTACCTCTTCTTCCACGGCCATGCTGACCCGGAGCATAATTCTTCTTTTGTAAGGCTTTGCTTGGACCCATTACCGGTTCTCCAAACTTTCTTGAAATCTTAGCCTTTGGACCTGTGTATCTTGCCATTTTTGATTTTTAGTGCTCCTGAAATACTTGGCCCCAATGTCCAAACCAGTATTTTCGAAGAGCAATTGAACAATATGATATTAAACTCTTCTTCTTTTTGGAGGACGACAGCCATTATGTGGCAAAGGAGTAACATCTGTAATTGATACTACTTCAATTCCAACACTTTGGATCGTACGGATAGCAGATTCTCTACCACTACCAGGACCCTTTACAAACACATCCGCCTTACGCATTCCAGCTTCGTAAGCCTTTTGTCCGCAATCCTGTGCAGCGGTTTGAGCCGCATACGGTGTATTTTTCTTTGAGCCTCTAAAGCCCATTTTTCCAGCAGATGCCCAGGAAATTACCTGACCTGTACTGTTTGTTACAGATATAATGATGTTGTTAAAAGAAGCTTTCACATGAACCTGTCCGTGTGGTTCTACTACTACTACTCTCTTTTTAGCTTTGTCTTTACGTTTTGCTTGAGCCATTTTTGTATTTGGTAATGAAATTCGGCAGATCACCTCTGTGATCCCTGATCAACAACTATTACTTAGTTGCCTTCTTCTTGTTTGCAACAGTCTTTCTTCTTCCTTTACGCGTTCTGGAGTTATTTTTTGTATGCTGTCCACGAAGCGGAAGACCCTTGCGGTGTCTCAGCCCCCTGTAGCAACCGATATCCATAAGACGTTTAATACTTAGCTGAACATCCGAACGAAGGGCTCCTTCCACCATGAATTCATTGGTAATTATACCACGAATAGCATTCGCCTCATCGTCTGTCCACTCGCCAGCCTTCTTGTCATAAGAAACCTCTGCCTGAGTCAAAATTTTCTGAGCAGAGCTTCTGCCCAGCCCATAGATATACGTAAGAGCAATTTCTCCTCTCTTATTATCTGGAATATCTACACCTGAAATCCTCATATTGATTATCCTTGTCTTTGTTTAAACTTTGGGTTCTTTTTGTTGATCACATAGATTTTTCCCTTACGACGGATCACTTTGCAATCTACACTTCTCTTTTTTACTGATGCTTTAACTTTCATTTTCTGAAAATTTAAGAGTTTCCTCTATTACTACTTATATCTGTATACAATTCTCGCTTTAGTAAGGTCATACGGAGACATCTCCAGCTTTACCTTATCTCCCGGAAGAATCCGAATGTAGTGCATTCTCATCTTACCGGAAATATGTGCAATTACCTCATGCTTATTTTCTAATTCCACGCGAAACATGGCGTTAGAAAGTGCTTCGGTAATTATACCATCTACCTGTATATTTGCTTGCTTTGCCATTTTATACAAAAATCATTTCTCTTTCCTTGAGTACTTCTTCAATGTACTCAAATGTTGTTAGCACATCACAACCATCCTTAGTAACAGCTACCGTATGCTCAAAATGGGCAGCCGGCATTTTATCTTCAGTTCTGATAGTCCAGCCATCATTTTCCTGAACTACAAAGCGTTTTCCTCTGGTCACCATAGGCTCAATAGCAATTACCATCCCACTTACCATTTTCGGGCCGTTTCCACGCTTACCGTAGTTTGGTACTTCAGGAGCTTCATGTAAATATTTACCGACTCCATGGCCTACCAACTCTCTCACCAGACCATACCCTCTGTTCTCATTATAGCTTTGTATAGAATAACTTAGATCACCTATGCGATTACCAGGCTTTACAAAAGCCAAACCAGACAACAGCGATTCCTTGGTACTCTTCAACAAATCCATTACATCTTCAGATACCTCGCCAACAGCATATGTATATGCACTATCAGCATGATACCCGTTTTTGTAAACACCACAGTCTATAGAGACTACATCACCATTTTTAAGAACTCTATTACTCGGGATTCCATGTACTACCACTTCATTTACCGAGATACATAATGAAGCCGGAAAACCGTTATAACCCAGAAAGGATGGGATTCCCCCACAATCTCTAATATATTCTTCCGCTACCTTATCAAGAGACTTGGTTGTTACACCCTCTTCAATTAACCGGGCTACTTCGGCATGAGCTTTTCCAAGTATCACACCATTCGCCCTAATAATTTCTAACTCTTCTTTAGACTTAAGAAATACGGTTCTCTTACTCATGTATACTTATTGAGAAACTACGGTCGTCTGACGTCCCTGAAGACGACCAGATTGCATAAGTCCCTCATATCTCTTCATCAACAGATAACTCTCAATTTGCTGAAGTGTATCCAAAACTACACCCACCAGAATTAATAAAGAGGTACCTCCAAAAAACTGTGCAAAAACATTACTTACTCCAAACAAACTGGCAATTCCGGGAAAAATCGCAATTGCAGCAAGTAACACCGCACCAGGCAATGTAATTCTATCCAGAATTGCGGCAAGGTAATCTGACGTTTGAATACCAGGTTTTACACCAGGTATAAAACCTCCCCCTCTCTTCATATCATCCGCAATCTGATTAGGATTAATCGTAATTGCTGTGTAGAAAAAGGTGAAAGCAATTATCAGAAAAGCGTACAAACCATTGTACTGCCATGAAGTTATGTCAGAAAAAACTGCCTGTACATTCGCCCAGAAATCACTCTTATCTGCAAAGAGGCCAGCGATAGCCGTCGGTATAAACATAAGTGCCTGCCCGAAGATGATCGGCATCACACCAGATATATTAACCTTCAAAGGCAAATACTGTCTTTGACCAGAGACCATTTTATTACCTACGATCTGCTTGGCATACTGTACGGGTACTCTCCTCACCGCTTGTGTAATTGCCACAGCAAAAACCACTACCAGGAAAAGAATAACCATTTCAATGATGAAAAACAAAATCTGACCGCCATTGGCCCGGGTACTGAACTCCTGAACCAAACCTGCCGGAAGACGGGCAACAATACCGATCATTATGATCATGGAAATACCGTTACCTACCCCCTTCTCTGTCATTCTCTCACCAAGCCATACGCACATCATAGTACCGGCAACAAGCATAATCACAGAAGAGAAATAGAACAGTCCCTGTGATACAGTAATAGCATCTGTCGGTATAGCAGTTTTAAGATAAGTAAAACCTTGAACCGCTGTAACAGCGATGGTAAGCCAACGGGTAATTTGATTTAACTTCTTCCTTCCAGACTCCCCTTCTTTCTGAAGCTTATTGAAATAAGGAAGAGCTAGACCCATCAATTGAATAGCAATGGAGGCCGATATATATGGCATAATTCCAAGTGCCATGATGGATGCATTGCTGAAAGCACCTCCCACCAACGTATCGAGTAAACCAAGAAGACCATTACCAGCGGTAAGGTCATCTAACTTGGTAGGGTCTACACCTGGAAGAACAATGAACGAGCCCACTCTGAATATGACAATGATCAAAAGGGTATTGAGAATACGATTTCTCAGTTCTTCAATCGACCAGATATTCTTAAGTGTTGTTATAAATTTATTCATTGCAAGGGTATTCTTCTATAATTATTCGGGTCTTCCGCCATTCAACTTGTCCTGAAGCTCTTTCAGTTCATCCCACTTACCTGCAGCCGCCAATGCAGCCTGCTCTGGCCATGTAGCCGGGTTGTGAGATGCATAACGTGAACCAGCCTCATCCAATATACTTTGAATAGCCTCAACCTTTGTTTCAGACAATTTTGCAAAAGTATCGATTCCGGCATCGGCAAGCAACTCGGCAATCTTCGGACCTATTCCTTCAACCTTTTTCAGATCATCACCTTCTTTGGATTTCGCTGCCTTACTTACTTTCGGAGCTGCAACTTCTTTCACAGCAGTAACAACGGTACTTTTCTTTCCCTTCAAATCAGCTGAAGACTGAGGATCAAATGTGGAATCTACCACAGCCTTTCCACCAGCCTTTTCGATGGCCTCTACAGCAGATTTTGAAAAAGCATTAACCTTCACCTCCAAAGCAGCACTTAATTCGCCTCTTCCCAGAACCTTAACTGAATCTGTCTTCTGAATAAGACCTGTGTTATAAAGAACACCAAGATCTACCGTCGAAACACCTGTACCATCAGCAAGAGACTGAAGTGTATCCAAATTAATAGCTTTATAAACTATTTTAGATGGATTATTAAAACCAAACTTAGGAACTCGTCTCTGAAGTGGCATTTGACCACCTTCAAAACCTCTTTTCTGAGAGTATCCTGAACGTGACCTGGCACCTTTGTGACCTCTTTTCGCTGTTCCGCCACCACCAGAACCCTGACCTCTACCTACTCTTGTATTTTGTTTTACCGAGCCTTTTGCAGGCTTTAAAGTATTTAATTTCATCTGAATTTGTATTACGCAATCTTAAACAGATTACTCGGTTATCCCTGTTACTTTTCTACTTTTACCAAATGCTGAACCTTGTTGATCATACCTTCAATCGCAGGATTCAACTCAAGTTCAACGGTACGATTAATTTTTCCAAGTCCTAAAGCCTCAATAGTAAGCTTTTGCTTCTTAGGCCTGTCAATTGTACTCTTAATCTGAGTAATTTTTACGGTTGCCATCTATATACCTGTTTTCAATTAACCGTTATATACTTTATTTAACTTAATTCTACGCTGAATAGCCACTTCATGAGGAGCTCTCATTTTAGTAAGGGCGTCAATAGTTGCTTTCACCACGTTATGCGGATTTGAAGAACCCTTTGATTTGGCCAATACGTTATGAACACCCGCTGCTTCCAGTACAGCACGCATCGCACCACCTGCAATCACACCAGTACCCGGTGCTGCAGGCTTCACATAAACATATCCTCCTGAGAACTTACCATGCATTTCATGAGGAACCGTATCATTAATGATCGGCACAGTTACCATGTTTTTACGGGCGTCATCAATCGCCTTTGATATGGCATCTGTAACTTCATTCGCCTTACCAAGGCCCTGTCCTACTGAACCCTGTCCATCGCCCAATACCACAATGGCTGAAAAACTGAATCTACGACCACCTTTTACCACTTTGGCTACACGGTTTATCGCAACTACTCTTTCTTTTAATTCAGCTTCGTTTACTTTAACTCCTTTGCTCATTATTGTTTGATGTTCAGATTAAAATTTGAGACCGCCTTCTCTGGCACCATCGGCCAAAGCTTTAACGTTTCCGTGATACAAATAACCACCTCTGTCAAAAACACAAGAGCTGATACCGCTGTCAGTTGCCTTCTTTGCGATTCCTTCTCCTACCTTTTTGGCATTCTCGACATTCAGTCCTTTCAAACCAAGCTCTTTTATTGAAGATGACGCCAGAGTAACTCCGTTTACATCATCAATGAGCTGAGCGTAAATACCGCTGTTTGATCTGAATACAGAAAGTCTGGGAGTAGAAGCCGTTCCATTAACGCTCTTTCTGATTCTCCACTTTATTTTTTGCCTTCTTTTCGTTTTAAAAGTTGACATCTTAATGCTCTTTAATTCGTTTCTACTAATTATTATTTCTTACCAGCAGTCTTACCAGCCTTACGACGGATAACCTCACCAGAGAATCGAATACCTTTTCCTTTGTAAGGCTCAGGCTTACGAAGCTCTTTGATTTTACTGCAAACCAAACCAATAAGTTGCTTATCAATTCCTTCGAGCTTAATGGTAGGGTTTTTACCTTTCAACATCTCAGTAGAAACCTTCAATTCGTTTGGAACTACAAACAGGATATTGTGTGAGTAACCTAGAGAAAGATCAATAACATTTCCCTGATTCGTAGCTTTGTAACCTACACCCACCAGTTCCATTTCTTTCGTATAACCCTCGCTAACACCAATAATCGCGTTATTAACAAGACTTCTGTAAAGTCCGTGAAGAGCTTTATGTCTCTTCTGTTCTGTAGGACGAACAACCTGAAGGACACCATCTTCGATTTCGATCTTCATGTCCTTATCAACAGCCTGCTTCAGCTCACCTTTAGGTCCTTTCACAGTAACCACGTTATCCGAATCAACGCTTACTGTTACCCCTGCAGGAATATTGATTTTCTTTTTACCTATTCTAGACATTTCTAAAAGTTTAAGGCCACCAGGTGGCGGTCAACATAATATATTAATAAATATAACAAAGAACCTCACCACCAATATTCAAAGTGCGGGCCTCTTTGTCTGTTACAATTCCTTTGGAAGTTGATAACACAGCAATACCAAGTCCGTTTAAAACACGTGGTAAAGCTGTAGCTTTGGCATACTTTCTCAAACCAGGCTTTGAAGCTCTTTTCAAATCTACTATCGCAGACTCTTTGGTAACAGGATTGTATTTCAAGGCAATCTTTATATTACCCTGAGGACCCTCGTCTTCAAACTTGTAACTTTGAATATATCCTTTTTCGTAAAGGACCTTGGTAAGCTCCTTCTTTATGTTAGAGGCAGGAATCTCTACTACTCTGTGTCTTGCTCTGATAGCGTTTCTAATCCTTGTGAGATAGTCTGCTATTGGATCCGTTGTTACCATTTTATACTAAATTATTTTGGATACCTTAGCCAACATTGAGGAGTTTCACGGGCGTGACTTTCTCAATTGGGCTGCAAAGATAGTTATTCGAAATTAAAAATAAAAGAATTACCAGGAAGCTTTTGTAACACCTGGAATTAAACCCGCACTGGCCATTTCACGGAAAGTAACACGGTTTATTCCGAACTTACGCATGTAGCCTTTCGGTCTTCCGGTCAGTTTACAACGATTGTGAAGACGTACAGGAGATGCGTTTCTAGGTAGTGCGTCAAGACCTTTATAATCTCCAGCCTCTTTCAAAGCTGCTCTTTTATCTGCGTACCTTGCTACCAGGCGTTCTCTTTTACGTTCTCTAGCTTTGACTGATTCTCTAGCCATTTTACTGAGTTAAATTTATTTTTTAGAATTTTTGAACGGCATTCCCAATGCCTTAAGTAATTCGTAACTTTCTGCATCTGAAGGAGCCGTAGTTACGAAAGTTATATCCATTCCCTGAATACGGGAGATTTTATCTATTGAAATCTCGGGAAAAATGATCTGCTCGGTAACACCAAAAGTGTAATTTCCTCTGCCGTCAAAACCCTTATCATTAATACCCTGAAAGTCACGAACACGAGGGAGTGCAATTGCAATCAGACGGTCCAGAAACTCATACATGATCTCTCCACGAAGAGTTACCTTGGCACCAATGGGCATTCCCTCTCTTAGTTTGAAATTTGATACCGCCTTTTTAGAATACGTAGGAATTGCCTTCTGGCCGGTAATCGTAGTGAGTTCCTCCACACTATTATCAACCAGTTTTTTATCACCGGTAGCATCACCTACACCACGATTTATTACAATCTTTTTTAATACAGGGACCTGCATTACCGACTTGTAAGAAAACTTTTCTTTCAAAGCCGGAGCTATTTCTTTCGTGTACTTTTGCTTTAATCTTGCCATTGCTTTCCGTGGATTTCCGACCCACATTTAAATATTAGATGAATTTACCGCTCGACTTGGCGTAACGTTGAAGTTTACCTTTGTCGTTTTCTTTTCTACCCGTACGGGTTGGTTTACCAGTAGAAGGATCTACTACCTGCACATTGCTGATATGAATAGTTCCCTCTAACTCCTTTATTTCACCCTGAGGATTCTGGGCGTTCGGTTTAACATGCTTTTTGATCATGTTTACGCCTTCAACCACTACTCTGTTCTTTTTGGTAAGAACCTCAGTAATTTTACCTTGCTTACCTTTCGAATTACCAGCAATCACCTCAACCAGATCACCGGTCTTTACATGACGCTTTTGCTGCTTATTATTGTTTCTTTCCATGTCTGAATCTGGTTTTTTGATAGATTATAGAACTTCAGGTGCAAGGGAAACGATCTTCATAAACTGTTTCTCGCGTAATTCACGGGCCACAGGTCCGAAAATACGAGTACCTCTTGGCTCATCGTTGTTGTTTAAAAGAACAACAGCATTTTCCTCAAAACGAATGTAAGAACCATCTTTTCTTCTTACCTCCTTCTTTGTTCTTACAACCACCGCCTTAGAGACTGCTCCTTTCTTCATATTTGAAGAAGACAAAGCCTGCTTTACAGTTACTACTACCTTATCTCCGATACCCGCATATCTCTTTTTGGTACCACCCAAAACGCGAATCACCAGTACTTCTTTGGCACCGCTATTATCAGCTACATTAGCTCTTGATTCTTGCTGTAACATTTTCTTTACTTTATTTATTTAAGCCGAAATATGAGGTATGGCTTACTTAGCCTTTTCGAGCACCTCTACAAGTCTCCAGTTTTTGGTTTTACTCAAAGGCCTGGTCTCCATGATCTTTACCGTATCGCCAATACCGGCTTCACCGTTTTCATCATGAAACATAAACTTTTTGGTTTTGAGCATGAACTTACCATATTTGGGG
>CBINGY010000090.1:0-13371 GCA_966250325.1 uncultured Cytophagaceae bacterium
TAACATGGCGACAGGACGGCTTATTTCTTCAACACAAAGATAGAGCTATCCAATGGTTTTCCGGATATGGGCATCAGAATACCCTCGAGTTTCCTTTAAAGTTTAACCCCCAGCTTCCCTTTTACTTCAAGTGTAGTCATTAGCCCACCTGGTTCAAGATACACTTTTCCTGGTTGAATAGAGCTTATATTGCCCTGTAATTGAACTCCCCGCCATAACCTGGTATTGATCGCTTTACTGGTAGCGGTTCTGGCTGATTCGAAAATGGGATCTACCGGGATTCCAAAATCCTTTTCAATCATCTTTTCTACTTTACCATTTAACACCCACGATGCGGCTTTTTTAAGAACACTTTTAGTTTTCAGGTCAAATTGCGTGTTTTTCAATACCAGTTCCCTCCTATTTTCATCATATACCGGATCTCCGTTAAGAAAAACGGTCCCGTTAATGTCCCCCACTGAGTTAATCTCAATCTGAAGTTTATTATTGGCCCCACCAAAAATACGAACACCGGTTATTTCCATGAACCTTCCAGAGCCCAGGTCAAATTTCTCACCGAGATATACATCACGGGCTATTTTTTCAGCCTCGGTAAAAGTGATCAGGTTAAAAAGATGCACCCGGCACTCCTCTGGCAGTGAATTGACAAATTTTATGGGAGGCAAAGCAGCAGATTTTTCAGGTTTTACATCCGCCTTTCCAACAGAAGAGTGGATGTTTGCTTTGAAGGCAATGGAGGTAACTATTTTAGTTTTGTCATTTTTTAACTCTGTCATCAATACATCCAGCGGAACCACATAAACCCAGATATTGTATTCATCAGATACCTTAACAGGCTCTTTGATCGAATTCCAGATTCCTAAAACCTGCTTTGACAGATCAATCTCTTCCTTTACCTTCTGATCAATCAAACGTGCAATGCTACTCTGATTATTCCGTATAATAGTTTCTACCAGTGTAGTTATTGGTAGGGAGATACCTCCAAGGCTAAGCTTAGGCTGAGTTATCCAGGAGAACCCTTCGGCATTGGTTAATGTATTTAATTGCCAGGAGGATGTGATATAAGGTTTGGACGAGAAATTAGCTACAATTTCAAACTCAGTAGCCGGAGTTTGTTTCATACCGAGAACACTTACCTGTTTCTCCACCCATATTTTTAGCGGTAATCTAAAGGCGTAAAATCCATCAGACCTCGCTTCAA
Organism: uncultured Cytophagaceae bacterium; assembly: GCA_966250325.1. Lineage (GTDB taxonomy): Bacteria > Bacteroidota > Bacteroidia > Cytophagales > Spirosomataceae > Jiulongibacter. Next base: position 1,202 of record CBINGY010000090.1, read on the forward strand.
AAGACATATCTTTCTGCTTCCAGATTTTCACTTTGAGGTCATCACCGTCAAAAGTGTTATCCTCATAAACCAAACCGGAGAACTCTGTGTTTAACTGCCTTTCAAGTTCTTTAATGTTAATTTCAAGAGGTACCGTGATGTAAGATGTTTCATTTACTAGTGCATTTATCGCTGATGTATCGTATTGTTCATCAGGTGATTCGGGAGCAATCTTTTTGGAACAGCCTGCAAGTATTACGGCCCAAAGCAAGATGGATATTTTGCTATGCCTTGTAATGAATGAGAGTGGCTCCGTAGCCAAATTTTTCTTTATGTGCATCTTTAAACCATTCAACATGTTCGTTTTTAGCAATGAATTTGTGGATCATGTCGCGTAAAGTTCCATTTCCAACTCCATGTATAACGGTGAGTTCCATCAGGTCATTGGCAATTCCCAAATCAAATTCTTTTTGGAAGGTCTCCAACTGAAAGTTAAGAATCTCTACTGCACTCAAGTGGGTAACTCCCAGTTTCTCAGCATGCAGATCAATCGTTTTTTCCTGATTCAGTAAAACGGGACTGAAATAAGGAGAAGCAGGCACAGCTTTGGCTGAGTTTTCAACCTTTGCAGGAGGTGTTATTTCATAGACGTAACCGGTTCGTCTGTTCGGCCCAAACAAACGTGTTTCTCTAAGGATTTTGTTAAATTTTAGGTTCAGCTCAATATCCTCTGAAGGTTTAAATTCTTCTCCCTCCCTGAATCGGATGACCTGCAGAAATAAACGTGAAAAATTTTCAATATTCAAGCGATTTGCTGTCAAATGGATACGCGATTCGCTTTGGGATTTAACAAAAGAAGAAAATGTGTTCTTGTAAGCCCCCTCTTTTTTCACAGAGAATGCCATATGCATATCTCTGAGCGTTTCGTTAACAAACCAAACTCTGAGGTCGTTGTCATTCAAAGGTTCAAAGGCAAGGTATAGAGCTTCTTTTCTAAGAAATTCCTTTTTGATTTCAGGCTCAGCCTGATTCTGAGTCTTTCTGAAATAATCGTCTTCTGACTTTGAAACCAAAACCAGTTCAGACGGAAGTACCGGTATTTCAAATCCTTCGGTGGTTTCTATTTCCACGAGCCTGTCCTTGATGCGAATCACAATTCCCTCTTCAGGTGACCGCAGCATTCGTACTCTATCTCCAACCTTAAATTCCATCTTAGTAAGATCCGAAATATTTTCTGGTTACCCATTCTGCAGTTGCAAGGGCTATCAGTAAAAGTAACAACCATTTGAGGTTAACAATTTCCCTGAGGCTATCCGTCGAAATTATTTTGGAAGGAATATTTTGAGATTTCAATTTCTCAAGAAGGGTTTCACCTTCATTTAGTTTATAAAACTCTCCCCCATTGCGTGACGAAAGTGTTCTTAAAAAATCAAAGTCAGCACGGGTATTAAGAAATTCGAGGTTTTGATCCTTAACTACAAACTGGCCAGAGCTTTCCGTAAGTTTTCCCTGAATCTGTGATTTAGCTATATAGGTGTACACTCCAGCTGAAAGCTTACTCAATTCAAAACGGCTTGCGGATTCACTAACATCGTACGTATACGTTTTTGGTTGTTCCTTATTTTTCCGAAGGGTCAGCTCCACTTTGAAATCATAAATTCTTTCATAAAGATCATTGTATGCTTCATTCTGAAGAATGACAGATTCATCAGTATCAAACTCATCCCGAACCGGATATACCCGAAGTTTATCTTTACTTTCTTTTACTGCAATGATTTGCAAGGTTTTGAGAAACAAATCGTCTACTGCCTCCTGGGATTCATTTATCAGAAACTCTTCTAAACGCCATTGCCATAATCCACTTGCAGCCAGTACCGCCGATTTTCTTGCGGAGTTGGTATTCACGGCAAGCAGAGGTCTTTCAGTGGTTATACTCCCTACTTTCTGGAAAAGAATAACATCGGTACCACCCATGGTTTGATATTCTCCGAAAGGGGAACTTAACGGAGGCAGCTTATCCAAGGTGCTACTGTAGGCTTCGTTTAACATAAATCGATTAAAGCCTGTATGGAGTGTGCCGGTAATTTTATCAATTCTCCCATTCTGGCCATTTATTCCTATGACTTGTTGCATCCCGTTAAACCGGCTGAGATCAGTCTGCGAACCCAGCACAAAGAGAGTTGGTTTAAGTTTCCCTAAAAGTCGGCTTATCACCTCAGTGCCTGTACCCCGAATATCAGGTAGTTGATGCAATATCAGAATGTCAAATTCTTTTCCTTCTACGTTTTGTCCGGAATTGAGAATAGCTGTTTCTACTTCAAAGAGTTCGTTTTTCTCCATGATCGCCCTCATGGCTTTCAGATCAGGATGAGGTGCGGCAGATACGATGAGTACCTTTTCCTTTCCATCAATTATGTCGATAAGCACATCACGAGAATTGTTTCTGATATTGGCTTCTCCTCCAAGAGGAAGAACCGATACCTGATATAATTGCTTTCCAATATCCTTTGCTTCAAGATTGAACGAAACTGTCTGAAAAGAGTCATCATTTGGGAAGGTTACGATTTTTCTGTCAATAACCTCAGAGTTATGAGAAATCTGAACAGTTGTTGATTTACCGGCAAAAAGATCCGATTCAATTTCAACCTGGAGTGGGAAACTGTTTCCCAGATAAGCCAATTTGTTTGCAATCACGCCATTTATTGAAATGTCCTTTTTTACGGTGGTATCACCGGTACCGATTGTTTCTATTGCATAGGCATAGTTTCTCAAAAGCGGAGAAATTCCGGAATTGACAATCCCATCTGAAACCAGAATGACCTTGCTTAAGTGCCCTCCATCAAATTGTTCCGTAGTATTTCTAAAAAAACTGCCGAGGTCTGTCTTCTTACCAGTAAAATTCAAAGAATCAATAGAATTCAGGTTCTCTCCCCCAATGTTTTGTATCACAAGTTCAAAATCACTGTCGCCGAGCTCCTCCTGAATCTTATTTATGAACTTTTTTAACTCAGTAAGCTTATCTTTACCCGCTACATTCATGGATGCCGAATCGTCCACGGCCAGTAGTACTACAGGTTTCAGGGTTCGGTTTGTAATACTTTTAAGCAGCGGGTTGAGTAAAACAAAACAAATTAATGAAACCAGTATAGCTCTCAAAACAGCCAGTATCAAATTTGTATTTCGGGATAGGGTTGTTTTCCGAGAATACAAAAGCCATGCGTACGCTGCACCCATCAGTAGGCATACGGGAATGAGCCAATACGACTGGAAAATCAAGGATGATTTCATTGATTCGTTTTAGTTACATCACCATTCCACCATCTACGGTGAGTGTTTGACCGGTGATATATGAGGCCATATCAGAGGCTAAGAAGACACACGCATTTGCGATATCGTTGCCTTTTCCAGCTCTTTTCAGAGGGATATTTTCCAGCCAGGCTTTTAGCTGCTCTTCATTTAGTTCGCCAGTCATTTCCGTTTCAATAAACCCCGGGGCCACCGCATTACAACGAACATTTCGTGATCCCAATTCTTTAGCAACAGATTTGGTAAACCCGAGAATCCCGGCTTTTGAAGCTGCATAATTTGCCTGACCAGCATTACCCATTAGCCCCACCACAGAGGTAATGTTGATAATTGAGCCATTTCTTTCCTTTAGCATAGGACGGGTTACGGCCTTTGTAAGGTTAAATATCGATTTCAGATTTACCCGCATTACATCATCCCAGTGAGCTTCCTCCATTCGCATAAGCAAATTGTCACGGGTTATACCTGCGTTATTCACTACTACATCTATTCTACCAAAATCTGCCAGAACATTCTTAACGAGCTCCTGAGCAGCCTCGTAATCTGAGGCATCTGATTGATATCCTTTTACTTTAGAGCCGGCAGCTGATAATTCGTTCTCCAAAGCAAGCCCTCTCTCAACGCTTGAAAGGTAGGTAAATGCCACCTGTGCACCCTGATTTACAAATTCACGAGCAATGCTGTTTCCGATACCCCTTGAGGCCCCTGTTACAAGAGCAATTTTTCCTTCTAGTAGTTTCATTTAGATTTTTTTCGGTTTAGTCCCTCCACGGTAATCACGATTTCACCTTTTACGGAGCGGTCAGCAAAATTAGCAAGAATTTCGGAGAAGGTGCCCCGAACATTCTCCTCGTGTATTTTGGTAAGTTCACGGCTTACGCAGGCCTGCCGTTCGTCTCCAAAATAGTTTCTGAATTCCTCCAGCGTTTTGATAAGACGATGTGGGGACTCATAAAATATCATAGTGCGGGTTTCCGATGAGAGCTCTGTAAGTTTAGTATGACGCCCTTTCTTTACAGGAAGAAAGCCTTCAAAAACAAACGAATCTGTGGGTAAACCTGAATTAACCAGTGCGGGTACGAAAGCGGTAGGTCCCGGCAGGCATTCTACTTCCAATCCTTCTTTGAGGCATTCTCTCACCAGCAGAAATCCGGGATCCGAGATAGCCGGTGTTCCGGCATCTGAAATCAAGGCAACAACCTCCCCGTTTTTTAATCGTTGAAGAACCGCAGACAACGTTTTATGCTCATTAAAAATATGGTAGCTCTGAAGAGGTTTTCTGATTTCAAGGTGTTTCAGTAAATGGCCTGAAGTTCGCGTATCCTCTGCCAGAATAAGGTCTGCATTTTTCAATGTGGTTATACCCCGAAGAGTTATGTCCTCCAGATTACCGATTGGCGTTGGAACTATTTTGAGCGGCATATATCCCGTTTTGAGATGGCAAGATAAATTCATTCAATGAATATGTTGTCAACATTTGAAGAATTGAATTGATTTGATCAGCTTTAGTATGATCTCAATAACCACTTTAAATTATGCTAATTATAATCGTAACCATCTTATTATTAAGTGTTTTGTTCGCGTTAAAGTTAAAGTCAGATAATTACCTGGCAGCACCAAAAAGCTATCTGAGTAACCTGAGAAACCGCCCAAGATCAGCAAATCGATAAGAAGGCGTCTTGTGGATAAGTTGGTGAGCCTTGAAAGTTGTATCTATTTACTGAGTGATCCTACCTATTTAGCTCATCAAACCGGCAATTACGAGAAAATTTAATCCCGTTTATAGACTTTTGGTATTCGCAGCATTAAAAATTAACAATAAACAACTTATCCTCAAATTTCAGAATTAATCCACAGACAATCAGCTGATTAGTTTGTCAATTCTGGAAGCCAGTTCATGATCTTTGGACGTAATGATGTCACCGGCGTCATGAGTAGATAGCTGAATAGACACTTTGTTCCAGCTGTTCGACCATGAAGGATGATGATTCATTTTTTCGGCTTCAATTGCTACCCTTGTCATAAAGCCAAAAGCCTCACTAAAGTCTGCAAAGGTGAAGGTTTTATTAAGGCTGTTATTACTTTCTTCCCACATCTCTATTTTTGTTTCGTTAGGTTTTTAAACACCCCACCTCCCGGTTTGATTCCTTGTTTTGTGAGTTTGTACGAACAGACTATCCGCTTTTCTATCAGTCCTGGAGTTATTTTCCAGTCCACTGAAGTGCAGCGAAGGATGATTAATCTATCGCTCTAATCTTTAAAATGCCTAATTTTGCGAAAATTTTAAGAATCCAAAGCAAAATGGCGTTGTACAATCATAGTGAAATAGAGCAAAAGTGGCAGTCTGAGTGGGAAAAGGCTCAGGTTTACAAAACAAAATTAGATACCGGCAAGCCAAAGTTTTATGTGTTGGATATGTTCCCCTACCCTTCTGGTGCCGGGCTTCACGTCGGTCATCCCCTGGGATATATTGCTTCAGACATTTACGCCAGATATAAAAAACTCAAGGGATTTAATGTGTTGCATCCTATGGGTTTTGACTCGTTCGGTTTACCTGCTGAGCAGTATGCCATTCAAACGGGGCAGCATCCTGCTGTAACAACCGAAAGGAATATTGAGACTTACATCAAACAGTTAAAAAATATTGGCTTTGGTTATGATTGGGATCGCGAGATCCGCACTTCCAGTCCGGAGTATTATAAATGGACTCAGTGGATTTTCATGCAATTGTTCAACAGTTGGTATAACAGGGAAAACGACCGTGCCGAGGATATTGAAACGTTGGTAGATATTTTTTCGAAAGGCGGGTCTGCTGCGGCAAATGCCGTATGTGCCGACGATCTGGAGGAATTTACAGCCGATCAATGGAATTCCTGGTCAGAGGAAGAAAAATATGGCAGGACGCTTGATTATCGTTTAACCTATTTGTCCGATTCTATGGTGAATTTTTGCCCGGAACTCGGAATGGTATTATCTAATGACGAAGTGAAAGATGGCGTTTCAGAGCGTGGAGGATATCCGGTAATTCAGAAGAAGATGCGTCAGTGGATGATGCGAATTACAGCGTATTGCGATCGTTTGATCGATGGTCTTGATACGGTTGATTGGTCTGAATCTTTGAAGGATCAGCAGCGTAACTGGATAGGTCGATCTAAAGGAGCCTCGGTGAAATTTCCTTTACAAAAACCGGTGGAGTTGAATGGCGAAAGCGTCCAACATATCGAAGTTTTTACAACCCGGGTAGATACCATTTACGGTGTAAGTTTCATGGTTTTAGCTCCCGAGCATGAGCTTGTTTCGTTAATCACTACAGATCAGCAAAGGGAAGATATTTTGGCCTATCAGGAGGCAACCACCCGACGAAGTGAACTGGACCGAATGTCTGATGTAAAGTCTGTTTCAGGAGCATTTACCGGAGCATATTGTATCAATCCCGTGAGCGGTGAAAAAGTACCCGTCTGGATAGCGGATTATGTATTAGCCGGATACGGTACCGGTGCAGTTATGGCAGTTCCGTCAGGAGATCAACGTGACTGGAATTTTGCTACTCATTTTGGGTTGCCCATTCCGGCTGTTTCTGATATTCAGAGAAATCTGGATGAGGCAGCAGATGATTCCAAAGATGGCATTTATCTACATGGAATGATCAAGGGATTAAATTATACGCAAGCGGTAGATACCCTGATCAACTGGCTGGAAAAGGAGAAAATAGGCAAAGGAAAAGTACAGTATCGTTTGAGAGATGCCGTTTTTGCCCGTCAGCGGTATTGGGGTGAGCCGGTACCTGTTTATTTCAAAAATGACCTTCCGTATCTTATTGAAGAGAAGGATTTGCCATTGATTTTACCAGAAATTGATGAATATAAACCTACAGAATCTGGTGAACCACCACTGGGTAGAGCTAAAGATTGGAAGTATAAAGGAGAGTACGAGTATGAGCTTTCTACAATGCCCGGCTGGGCTGGAAGCAGCTGGTATTTTTACCGTTACATGGATCCGAATAACTCAGAAGTATTTGCCTCTAAAGAAGCCGTTGACTACTGGCGTGATGTGGATTTATACCTGGGCGGAACAGAGCATGCTACCGGCCACCTGCTTTATTCACGTTTCTGGAATAAATTTCTGAAAGACAAGGGCTTTGTGCCTGAGGAAGAATTTGCCAAAAAACTGATTAATCAGGGGATGATTAATGGAGTTTCTCAAAAGATTTATAGATACAAGTATGGCACTAATAGTAATATTTTAATTCCATCCAAGGAAAGTAATTCGAATAGTCTTCTCTATTTTAAAACACTAGAACCCGTTCTGCTATTTTACAGCTCCGAAACTGTAACAGATGAAATGATGAAAAGTCCAGATTATGTTAAAATCAATATTCCGATAAAATATGTAAAAGATAATGTTTTGGATGTTCTGAGTTATTTAAACGAGAACCGAGAACTGGAATCTGACAAATGTTTATTTATTAATTATCGCGGGTATTGGTATAACAATGAGTACGTCAATTCCTCCGAATCATCAGAGATAAATGATAAAATATATACAATTTCTGAGGTTGAGAAGATGTCAAAATCTAAAGGGAATGTTGAAAATCCCGATGACCTGGTGGAACGCTATGGAGCAGATACCTTGCGACTCTATGAAATGTTTTTGGGACCACTTACCGAGGCTAAACCATGGGATACCAAAGGAATTGAAGGTACTTCGCGTTTCTTGAAAAAGCTCTGGCGTTTGTTCTTTGATCAGTATGGTAACCGTTTATGGAATGAGGAGGCTGCCACCAGGGAAGAATTGAAAGTTCTTCACAAAGCGATCAAAAAAGTGGGTGAAGATGTAGAAAACTTCTCCTTTAACACGTCTGTAAGTACGTTTATGATTGCCGTGAATGAATTGACAGAGCTCAAATGCTACAAAAGAGCTGTGCTGGAACCACTTCTTGTAATCCTTTCTCCGTATGCTCCGCATGTAGCCGAGGAGCTGTGGCACCTATTAGGTAATGAATCATTTGTGGTGAATGCCTCGTTTCCCGAATTTAATGAGGAATATCTGAAAGAAGACAGTATTAATTACCCCATTCAAATAGCTGGGAAAGTAAGATTACAACTTCAGTTTCCTGCCGATATGTCAAAAGATGAAATTGAAAAGAATGTCCTGTCTAATGAGCAAGTGATACGCTGGATGGAGGGTAAGCCGGTCAAAAAAATAATCGTGGTTCCCGGTCGCATTGTTAACGTAGTTATTTAATTGAAAGAGCCCCTCATTTTGACATGAGGGGCTCTTTTAAAAGCTGGTAAATCTGAGCGTATTGATTATTAAAGAGAATCTATAAATCGCTTCACGCTTTCCTTTGTCTCACCGGTTTTTTCCTGAATTCTTCCGATAAGTTCATTTTCTTGTCCTTCCTGGTAGGTAAGATCATCATCTGTCAGCTGACCCCATTTTTGTTGAACTTTACCTTTCAGCTGATTCCAGTTTCCTTTGATCTTATCCATTGTTGCGTTTTCCATAATTGAAATTAATTTTTTGGTTATGTTAATTAAGCTTAAACTGTTATTCCGCATGAAAGGCACGGTTAATCTGAGGATTTATTACCACATGGTCAACACTATCTACAATCAGCTTAATTTCCCAGAATAAGATTAAAGAACAAAGGACTCTCGTAATCAAGGTATTGATTTGGGAAACGATATCCCGCTCTAATCCCTACCGGTAGATTGATCAGATTAAACCAGGTCTGATCCATGATAAGCTCCAGACCAACTGACTTTACATTCGTGGTAACCTGTTGTCCTTTGATTTGTGCCAAATCCAGAAAACCAGTAGCCCGTAATCTTCTGAAATAACTGAAACCCGGAATACCAAAATCAGGATACAGAATCGGCAAGGTATAATTCAAACCGAGCCTCTTGGCAAACTCAAGCCCACCAATAGCATAGCCCCTCCCTGAGGTAAAATTATCCGGAAACTGATACCTGTTTTCTAAGTTTTCATACTGATAGCTGAGCAGAGCACTTATTCCATGATTTTTTCCTATTCCCGGTAGGTAAAATATTCCTGCCACTGAGGTTTTTGATGCCACACCTTGTCTGAAAGATTGATTATACTCACCCTGAATGGTGGCCCCAAGCCTGGGCTGAAGGTTCTGATAGGCCTGCCTTCTGCTCACAGAAAAATAGGCCGAAGTGTAATACAAACCGAATGGGGAATTATTAATATCACCATTTTCCTGAACGATGTATGGCTTAATTCCTTTTACATCGGCCTGAAGCCGGGTCTGGAAACTAAAATTGTTTTTATAGGTCAACAAAGGAACCCGAATTCCGGCTCGGGCTTCATGTTCTTTGTATTCCCCAACCAAACTACCGCTTTCCAGATACCTGAACCTGTTTCTTTGCTCCAGGCCAAAATTGAAAACCGGGAACGCCAATGCCGTACTCCAATCAATTTTCACGGAATTTTCACCTTCGTTTATAAAATAGGTGTATTCCAGATTTACGCTGTTTCGGCTCAGAATATCCTCCAGAATGATAAATCCGGTGGCCTGACTCAATCCCGGTATTTTATTCTCGCTACTAAAAGAACCCAGTCCGGGAAGAATTCCCCAGGAATGCAGTCGCCAGCTTTCAATCCATGATTTATAAGACCTTGATTTTACATCAGTGTCCGGAATATGCTCCAGTATATTATCTGCTTCCGAAAGCGAATTAACAGTAGCAAAAGCTTCGTTTTCTGTTGGCGGTACTACTTCATAGGGTGTAAACACCAGGGCCGATTTAACCAGTGAACTTCCATTGATGTGAAAATTAGAAAAGAAAATTTCATCATTACTCACCTCAGGATAGCCGGCTCCCACTTCGGTTTCAGTTACTTGAAAAATGTTTTTCTGTCCGTTTTTTGATACGGCAAAGATGTTATCCACCCCATTAAATCCGGCCCTGAAAAAAAGGTATTGTGAATTTTGGGAGGGCTCCACCATGGCATAGGCGTATCCCTCAGAAATAAGCTCGAAAGAATCTGATTTGAGGTCATGTTTCACCCAGAATTGCCTGCTTTTTAGTTTGATAGTATAATAAAGCGTACCAGAATTTTTTGCATCAAAAACCGGATAGCCGATTTCCGCCATTTCAGGGACTTTTAATGTTTTTATGAGATTTCCACGGATATCATAAATACGGATATAAAAATTCATGGAACTATCTACCTCAACAGCTGCAAGCTGTTTATCATCGGAAGAAATAGCGGCGAAATAGGTCTTATTTCCATTCAGTATATACCATTTTTTATCTGTTTGGTGATTGTAAACCGCTATTCTTGAGTAATCTACATTTCCGTAATACGGATGAGGCTGGTTTTCGAGCCATACAACAAGTTCATTTCCGAATGAGGTATAAGGATTATCAGAATGTCCAATATCAACAAGCTTCTGTTCCCTGCTGTTATGGGTAAGTTTGTAAATTGCTGCCGTCTCCCTGAAAGAACTCTTTCTAACGAGCTGGTAGCCTTGGTTCGTTACATGATTATACGAGTAAAAGGTAACCGTATGTTGTTTTTTGTTAAGTGTGTCTATTCCGGAAAATTGCCGGTTTTTCAAAAGTGCCGATACGGTGGAATCCATCTCGGAATACGCTTTTCTATAAATTTTTGCAGGTCTGTAACCGGTTACTTTCTTAAGTGCTCCGGCGAAAGGATAAAGAGGTGACTGGAAATAGTTAGCTCTTCTGATTACATCACCCCAACTGTTTTCTCCATAATGGTTTCTTACATAGAGACTCAATGTATAACCAAATGGATAGTGATTTGGCATAAGAGTTTTGTAGGAACCATGCCTCGCTTTGAGGTAACTGAACCTCCTGCCGGTATTCATTATTGCCCTCTGTTCCATCGAAAATGAGGGTAATCTGCCTCTTCCAGATGATGTAAGTAAGGTTTCACTTAATACGGCATCACCTTCAGAGAACCAGTTTGGGGTGGTGATCTGACGGGTGGTGGCCCAGCCCAGACGCCCGGTGAGGATGCGGGAGAGTTTCGTAAAACCTACATCTGTGTTACTCGCCTGAAGTACATGACGGTATTCATGAACGGCCAAAAGGTCAATCCAATCGGTAGGCCCGGTTTCATTCCAATCGGGAATGGCTAAAGGATAAAATTCAGATCGAAATGGAGCATAGGCAACGAAACCATTAGGCTCCATACTCAGATTATGTAACAGTATGGGAATGTTAAGGCTTCGTGAACCTATTCCATATTTTTTTTCCTTCTCAATGTAAGTTACTATCTCCGATATTCTTGAAGCTTTATTTTCAACTCCTTTAGGAAAAATGACTGCGGACTTTGAATTTTCAATGACCTGCCAGTTTTGATCTGGAGGGTTCTGAACCTTAATTTCTGATTGTGCAAACAAGGCTGATGTCAAAAAACAGACAAAAAGATAAGCAAATGCACTTCTGAATCGGGTAAATTTGCTCCAGACACTTATCAACTGGAAATTTTTCATGAAGAAGTCAATATTCCTGCTAATCTGCGTTCTTTTTTCCTGTAAAACAAGTCACCAAAGAGCTTCAGTTTATGGAACAAGCCCTTTAACGAAGGCGAAAATCTCCATTCATCGGGGCGGTGGTTTTGAAGCTCTCTGGCCAGAAAATGCACTGGAATCATTCCGTCATTATTCAGAAATCTTTCCGGATGCCATGCTGGAATGTGACATCCGAATGACCTCCGATAGTGTCCTGGTTTTGATGCATGACGATAATTTGATGCGAACCTCAACCGGTTCAGGATTTATTTCACAACTTTCTTACAATGACTTAAGGAGCTATCACTTAAAAGACAACTTTGGAAATGAAACGACCTATTCCATACCAAGACTTGATTCGGTTCTTGTATGG
>CBINGY010000091.1:0-13184 GCA_966250325.1 uncultured Cytophagaceae bacterium
GCCTGCAGGCCTGAAAGCACCTGAACGTACGCTGGACGATGTGAAATTATTAGAACAAATTTATCACCTGAGATAGAAAGAAGCTGTCGTGACTGCTCCTCCATATCCCCGAAAAACAAGTATGAATAAATTCTCACTCGAAGGAAAAATAGCTTTGGTAACCGGCGGCGGTGCTGGAATAGGCCTGGCCATAACCGAATGCTTCATTGAAGCCGGAGCACAGGTGGTGATTACCGGCCGTCGTGAAGATGTATTGAAAGAAACAGCAGAAAAACTCGGTGACCAAGTACATGTGCGGGTCAATGACATTACGAATCTGGAAAGTCTGCCCGCTCTGGTACAGGAAATTGAAGAAAATATCGGTGCCATAGATATTCTGGTCAATAATGCCGGGGTAAACCAAAAGAAACCGGCTCTGGAAACCACCAACGAAGAATTTGACCGTATCATCCAAACCAACCTCTACGGGGTTTTTGCTCTTACCCGCGAAGTAGGCAGACATATGACAGAACGTAAACGGGGCTCTATCATCATGATCTCCAGTATGGCCGCTTATTATGGAATTGACCGTGTGGTTTCCTATACGGCAGCAAAAAATGGCGTAGAAGGTTTGGTGATGGCTTTTTCTTCTGAATTTGGAGCTTTCGGAGTGCGGGTAAATGCCATTGCTCCGGGATTCATAGAAACCAACATGATGCTCACCGCCATGAATTCAGATCCGTCACGAAAAATGAAAGCCTTTGACAAAATTCATTTACAACGCTGGGGCCAGATCAAAGATGTGGGTTATGCGGCAGTCTTTCTGGCTTCAGACGCTTCGGAGTATATTACTTCCGTTTCTTTGCCTGTGGATGGGGGGAATAGTAAGGGGTTTTGAGCAGTTTGTTTGACCCTGCTTTCTGCCTTTCAAAACCTATACCCAATATCTATTTGTAGAAACGGATGAAATCCTCTTCTGAAATTGACCCAATTGTCACGGTTTTTTGTCCAATCCTGATGTCTGTTGCTGAAATCATCGTATTGCCAAAACTCAGGATCACGGGTTAAGCGATCATTTGCAGTCAAGGTATTGAAATAATATCGCAGGCCCAAAACCGGACTCGCCGTAATCGTTTTGAATAGCGTAATTTTCATGCCTCCATTTAGCTCGGACGAAAATGAAAATCCTTTTAAACGGGTTGAATCTGCAGATCTCCAATTACCAAGATCTAAAAGATCATATTCAACTCTTGCTTTGGCAGAAAGGAATAGGTTAATCGGTTTGGAGACCTCTTTCAGATACCATCTTTTTCCGATATCGAGTTTGAATGCATCAAAATCGGCATTTTGATATCCAAATTCCAAAAAATTCTCCTTGCGATAGCCTAGCGTGGCAAGAAAAGAAGATTTTTGGTTTGTATTGAATTCGTAATTGATGTAAAAATCCTGGGTGATGAATATCCAGGGATGCAGGGGCATTGAAATTTCATGACGCTTTTGCTGAGCAGCTAAATTAAAAGCACCAATTAGTAAAAAAGGAATAAGCTTGTGGTATCGTTTCATTGTGTTTAATCATATCAGGGAAATTATTGAGGTCTTCCCCCCTCACCGCTATTCCCCGGCTTTCTGATGTTACGTTTCCCTTTGAAATTCCGTTTACCTTGCCCTCCGGAATTTTGGCGTTTATCACCTCCCATTCGCTTGGGACCTCCTCCTTTTTTAGCAGGGTTGTACTCTGGCCCCACTCCCAGTTCGGCAGGAATCTCTTTTTTCGGGACATCTTTTCCAATGAGTGTTTCAATGCGGTAAAACTTACGCTGGTCCCGCTCGTTGATGAGCGTAATGGCAGTTCCGGCGGTTCCGGCACGGGCGGTTCTTCCGATCCGGTGAATGTAATCTTCGGGATCTGGCGGGCAGTCGAAATTCACTACCAGATCAATGCCGGTGACATCTATTCCCCTCGAAATCACATCTGTACCCACCAAAACCCGCACTTTGCCTGCTTTAAATTCATTCATCAGATTTTCGCGATCGCTCTGATTTAAGTCTGAGCTGAACCCTTTGGCTCCCAGCTTGAGCTTATTGATCTCACGAACGATGTTTCCCACGTTATCTTTCGACGAAGAAAAGACAATAATGCTCTTAAAATCCTGATTACTTACCAGATGGGTAAGCAATGGAAGTTTTTGGGTATCGTAAACTACGTAAGCCTGCTGATCAATCCCTTCGGCCGGTTTAGATATGGCAATATTTATTTCCTCCGGATTACTTAGAATCTTTGAGGCGAGTTTTCGAATCTCGGGAGCCATGGTGGCTGAGAAGAGGAGGGTCTGTCTTTTAGAAGGCAGTTTCCCGATAATACGAAGAATATCTCCCAAAAATCCCATATCCAGCATGCGGTCAGCTTCGTCCAGTATCAGGTGTTGTAGCTTATCAAAATTGACCGAGTCTGAATTCATGAGGGCAATAAGTCGGCCTGGAGTGGCAATAACAATATCGGCACCAGCCTCAAGAGCCCGTTTTTGAGTTACAAACGCATCACCGTCACCTCCGCCATACACCGGAATGGAACTCACACCGGTAAAATAGGAAAGACCCTCTACCTGCTGATCAATCTGCACAGCAAGCTCACGGGTAGGAGCAATAATCAGTGTGTTCAGATGTCGGTCTTCATCTGATGTATTGACCAGTTTGTGCAAAATCGGTAACAGAAAGGCCGCAGTTTTCCCTGTGCCTGTTTGGGCACAAGCTATGAGGTCTTTACCCGAAAGGATTGTTGGGACCGCCATTTCCTGAATGGGCGTGGCATTTTCAAAGCCAATAGCGTCCAATCCGTCTAAAAGTTTGTCGTCGAGGTGTAATTCTTTAAATGTCAAAATCCGGAAAGTATTTTTGCAAAGCTAATTAAATTAATCTGTGGAGGTTACTTTTCCCACACTAGTTAGAATTTGTACAGCCATCTATCTCAGCTAAAAAGACAGAACCTGCTTCTACCGAAGAGCCTGGTTCAAGCGATATATAATCTTTCGCAGTAAAGGTAACTTCTGACTCCTGAGAAATCTCACTACGAAAAACGAGGCGATCAGGAGAGGCCGCATGAAGATTTTTGACTCTTCTGAGATTTGCTAACGGGTGATCTGAAATGCAATCCTTCTCCTTTAATCGCAAAGTCTTTCCTGCAAGAATATGGCAACCCCTCTTTTCACAGGTGGCAAAATAGGAGGTTTCGCCTACCGGATTGACCTGAAACAAATCCCCGGAATGAAGAAGCGTACTGAGGGTATTATCCGCATACCACCTTAGATCCCCGGAAGGACACAAGGCATGAATCACTACGGGTTCATTTTTGTAGTAGTACAAACAATCCGGAAGCTCCTGCGGCTCATCATAACGCAGATCTGGCCAGAATGTAACCGTATCTACACTTACTGGCAAATACGTGCCTGTGCCTGCATGACTAAATTCTAAGGTAAGCGGACCTTCCCCGGTTAATCGTAAGGAATCACCAGAGACGAGGGCATTCCCCTGAATAAGTTTATACTGCAGAGCTATCTGAGAATCTGTTTTTACACCGATCTTCTGCCACTCACAGTGGTTTCCAAGCGGTTGAATAGCAATAATATTTTGTTTCAAACGAACAGGCAAAAAGGGTTCTGAATCGAGGAGATACCCCTCTTTCATTTTCTGAAACCATAAATTGCCAAGCAAAGCCATGCCTTTGTAACTAAGATGTACGCCATCTGGCCTAGTTTCTGAACCAATAAAGCCTTCGATGGTATCTGAGTCTGGCCCCAGATAAATATGCGTTCCAGAGTTTGTTAAAAGGATCTGTCCGTTTCTGGTAGGTTCGCGGTATGCCCAGGCATTGGGATCACTCGTAGCTGTGGTGGCTTGTTTGGTCCAGGAAACCAGAGCTACCATCCAGCTTAAATCGGGATATCCCAGATTCCGGCGGGTTTTGTCTATTACATAGTTGATCTGATCGCGGTATTGTTCTGCTGTCCATCTGTAGGCATAACTCAAGGAGTTTGATTCTCCCTGATGCCACAGCACACCTCGCACCCCGTAGGTACGCAGGTATTGATAAATGGCCCAGTCGAGTTTAGCATAAGGGAGTGCATCATTAACCGCCGACGTGTAAAAGTCAGAAGAAGACATTCCACCAGTGGCTGCATTGAGAAAAAGTACCGGCACATCCAGGTAATTCACCAGAGAATCTCCCAGAGCTCCGGTAAAAGAAGTACCGGGTTGGCTGGGATAAAGCCATTTATTGTAGGAATTGGAGTTAGTTAAAGAAATAAATTTAGGATTCTGAGCTGCATATGCACCAATAACCCGATCATCCGTGGCATTTGGACCTTCCGATTCAGCGTTTGACTGACCGGAGATGAGAAAAACCTCCCCTACTCCAGATTTGACACATAAAATAAAAGATTGACCTCCGGCCTTCATTCCGGAAAGCTCCAGATCATACCAACCTCCCGGAGAAACCAAATGGGTATCCAGCGTATTTTTTACAACTGAAAGATCAAATTCATGCAGCGGAGAATTATCTGCTTTTAAGACACGAAACTTACCCGTTTGTAAACTGGCAAGACCTGAGAGTCGAACCGGAATAATTCCAAGGTTTTGATTGCTTCGCTGAAACACTGCCCGGTCTTCCGGAAAATCAATTTGTTGGGCAGTACTTTTCATCTGCAGAGCCATGAGCCCGGTCAGCAGAAGGAGAGTATATCGGTTAAGCATAGCGGTTAAAAAGCTCCGTGCAGGAAAGAATCACCTGGTTTGATTTGGGAAAAATGCCTATTCCTGCAACCTGACGGGCAATCTACATCGCAAAATTGAAATTTATCTCATCTCAGCTCAATTTTCAGTAGATAGAAACAAATGATTTGATTAAGAGGTAAATCCACCAGGAGTACATCAAAAAAAGTTAATTTTGCAGCCTCATTATTTAAAGTGAATTAAACTACGCATGTCAAAGAAGATTCAGTCGGCACTTATTTCTGTTTTTTACAAAGATGGTCTGGATAAAATTGCCAGATTACTCCACGAAAATGAGGTAACTATTTACTCTACCGGCGGTACCCAAAGCTTCATTGAAGATCTTGGAATACCCGTAACAGCCGTGGAAGACCTCACTTCTTACCCCTCCATTTTCGGTGGGCGTGTGAAAACCTTGCATCCAAAGGTTTTTGGAGGCATTCTTCACCGCAGAGAAAATGAAGGAGATGTAAAAACGGCTGCTGAATACGAAATTCCGGCGATTGACCTGGTGATCGTTGATTTATATCCTTTTGAAGAAACGGTTGCTTCGGGTGCATCAGAAGATGACATCATTGAGAAAATTGACATTGGTGGTATTGCACTTATCCGAGGTGCGGCCAAAAATTTCAATGACGTGCTTATTGTTTCAAACCGCGATCAGTACGACGAAGTATATGAAATTCTGAAAGAAAAAAATTGCGGTACGGATCTGGAAGACCGCAAGCGGTTTGCCATGAAAGCCTTTGGTGTAAGCTCTCATTACGACTCGGCCATTCACGGGTATTTCTCCGGAGCAGAAGGAGCTGGAAATTTCAGGGCTGGTAAGTCGAAAAGTCTACGATACGGCGAAAATCCGCATCAGGCCGCTGAGTTTTACGGTGATCTGGATGCCATGTTTGATCAGATTCACGGCAAAGAGCTTTCGTACAATAACCTGATGGATACCGATGCCGCAGTACGGCTTATTGACGAGTTTGAAGACCTCACTTTTGTCATTATTAAACATAACAATGCCTGCGGGGTAGCCTCAGCACCTACAGCTGTGGAAGCCTATAACAATGCATTGGCCTGCGACCCGGTTTCTGCTTTTGGTGGTGTGATTATTACGAATGCTACCGTTGATAAAGCAACCGCAGAAGCCATGCATCCGCTGTTTTTTGAAATTCTGGTAGCCCCTGCCTTTGATGCGGATGCTCTGGAAATTCTAACCAAAAAGAAAGACCGACGATTACTGGTGAGAAAAGAGGTCAAATTGAGCTCAAAACAATACCGTACACTGCTGAATGGGGTACTGGAACAAGACAAAGATTTGAGTATTGAAAAATCCGCAGACTTTAAAACTGCCACAGAAAAACAGCCGAACGAATCAGAGATAAAGGCTCTGGAATTTGCACTTAAAATCTGTAAACATCTGAAGTCAAACAATGTGGTGCTGGCCAAAGAAGGTCAGATGCTGGCCTGTGGGGTTGGTCAAACCTCCCGGGTAGATGCCCTAAAACAAGCCATTGACAAAGCTAGAGAATTTGGTTTTGACCTGAAGGGGGCCGTGATGGCCTCAGAGGCGTTCTTCCCGTTCCCAGATTGTGTAGAGATAGGATTCAAAGCAGGAATTACTGCGGTAGTACAGCCCGGCGGATCTATCCGCGATCAATTGTCCATCGATTACTGCAATGAAAACGGCATGGCCATGGTAATGACCGGCGTAAGGCACTTCTTGCATTGAGCCCGAAATAAACCAAGCCTCCGAAATACAAGCTTCTAACTTCCAAACCCAAAAACCCTATGAAAGTACAATTTTACGGAGCCGCCAGAAGAGTAACGGGTAGTAAGCACCTGCTCACCACTGAGAGAGGAACCAAAATTCTGCTCGACTGCGGGCTTTTTCAGGGTATTGGTACCATTGACCTCAATCTGCAGTTTGGTTTTGAGCCTAAAGACATCGATTATGTGATTCTTTCCCATGCCCATATTGACCATACGGGTCTGCTGCCAAGATTGGTCAGGCTCGGGTTTCGGGGAAAGGTTTTTTGTACCGCAGCCACCAAAAGTCTCTGCGAAATTATGCTGCTGGACTCTGCCCGGATTCAGGAAAACGATGTGGAACGGATCAATCAGCGTAGAAGAAAACGTGGTGAAGAACAGCTGGAAGTACTCTACGAAGAAGAAGATGCCAAAAGATCCATAGAGCTGATGACTACTGTAGGCTATCATACGCCCTACGAGATTGAGGAAGGATTTGCTTTCAGTTACTACGAGTCTGGACATATTCTGGGGAGTGCTGGTATTTACATCAGCTATACCAAGAAAAACTACACCAAAAACCTGTTTTTTACGGGAGATGTGGGCCGGCCCAATGACAAAATTCTGCGTTCGCCCGAGCCCTTCCCGCAGGCTGAGTACATCATCTGTGAATCTACCTACGGCAACCGGGAACACGAGCCCGAAACAGATATGAAGGAGCATCTGCTGCAGATTGTTCACAAAACCTGCGTAGTAAACCGAGGGAAGCTGATTATTCCGGCGTTTTCGGTAGATAGAACACAGGAACTCATTTATGCCCTGGATGTGCTGGAAAGTGAAGGCAAGCTACCGCGGATTCCGGTGTATATAGACAGCCCGCTTTCGGTAAAGGCCACGCTGGTGATGCGGAAACACGAAGAAGAGTTTAATCAGGATATTCTGTCGTACATAAAGCGTGATGGCGATGCCTTCGGTTTTGATAATTTAAATTACGTCACCAAAGTGGAAGACTCCAAAGCACTGAATGCTTCACCTGAGCCCTGTGTGATCATCTCGGCATCGGGTATGGCAGAGGCGGGCCGCATTAAGCACCACATAGCCAATAACTGCGAAAATCCCAGAAATACGATTCTGATAGTAGGTTACTGCTCCCCGGGCTCGCTGGGTTATCATATCAAAAACCGCGATGATAAGATCCGGATTTTTGGGGAAGACTTTAAGTTGCTGGCCAATGTGGAGGTGATGGACTCCTTCTCTGCCCACGGAGATTACCATGAGATTATTGATTACCTACAATGCCAGGATGCCGCCAAAGTGAAAAAACTATTTCTGGTCCATGGCGAATACGATACCCAGCTGGTTTTCAAATCACGGCTGGAAGCAGAAGGGTTTCGTCACATAGAAATTCCGCAGCAGGGGGAGGGGTTTGTGATATAAGTCACTCTCTATATCTAATTGATTTTGAGAGCTTTGCAATCCTGATTTTCCTCATTCTATTTTGACATTTTGATGATGTCAATCAAAGCTTATCCCCTATTGCTGTCATAATTGAGGAGCAATTGCCGCATCATCTTTGTGCTGTAAAACGCTTACAGCATGAAACAGTTACTTATTCTGGGAGCCGGCACAGGTGGTACCATGATGGCCAACCACCTGAAACACGAGTTGGACAGCGAAGAATGGGAGATTTCCATCATTGACGCCCGTACCAATCATTATTACCAGCCCGGTTTTCTTTTTCTTCCTTTTGACACCTACACGCCGGAGGATATCATTAAGCCCATCGAAGAGTTTATCCCTTCAGGTATTAAATTTATTAACGAAGCCATAGGTAAAATAGAGCCTGAAAAAAATACCGTTATTCTGGAAAATGGCGACCAGATCACCTATGACCTGATGATCATTGCCACCGGGGCCAAACTGGCACCCGAAGAAGTGGAAGGTATGAAAGGCAGCGGCTGGCAAAAAGATGTTTTTGACTTCTACAGTTTTGAAGGAGCACTGGCACTTCGAAATAAACTTAGGGAATGGCCGGGCGGCAAGCTGGTGGTACACATCACCGAAATGCCCATCAAATGCCCGGTGGCTCCGCTGGAATTCGCATTTCTGGCAGATGCCTTTTTTACTGAGAAGAAAATGCGTGACAAAGTGGATATTACCTATGTGACGCCACTAAGCGGTGCTTTCACCAAACCCAAAGCCACCCATGCCCTGGAGCACCTTCTGGAAGAGAAAAACATACACATTGAGCCTGATTTCGCCATTATGACGGTGGATAATGACCGCAAGGTGATTGTTGACTATGCAGAGCGTGAGATTCCGTATGATTTGCTGGTAACGGTTCCTACCAATAAAGGCGACGAGGTAATTGGTAGGTCTGGCCTTGGGGATGAGCTCAATTTTATCCCGACAAACAAAGCAACGCTGCAATCAAAAGAGCACCCGAATATTTTTGTGATTGGTGACGCCAGCAATATTCCGGCCTCCAAAGCCGGCTCGGTGGCTCACTTTGAAGCTGAGATTTTAACCGAAAATATCAAACGGTTTATTGAAGGAAAACCTTTGAAAGAAGAGTTTGACGGCCATGCCAACTGCTTTATTGAAACCGGCCACGGTAAAGCTCTTCTCATAGACTTTAATTATACCCACGAGCCGGTGGAGGGCACGTTTCCATTCCCGGGAGTGGGCCCGCTGCGGCTCATGAAAGAAAGCCGCATGAACCACTACGGCAAACTGGCTTTCCGCTGGATTTACTGGAATATGCTGCTGAAAGGCAGGTCTATCCCTTTTGTTTCAGCCACTATGTCTGAGGCAGGAAAAGATTTTGATTAAGAACTTAAAACAATTTTCAATCATGGAAAAAACATTAGCAGGTAAGAATATCCAGGTCAATGATGAAGGTTACCTTACCGATTTTAAACAATGGGACAAAACTGTAGGCGAAGAACTGGCCAAAGAAGCCGAAATAAGCATGACTCCCCGGCACTGGGAGGTGGTGGGCTACCTGCAGGATCAATACAAAAACGAGGTACCACTGAGTATTCGTAAAATTGGTAACAGCGGCGTGGTGAGCATCAAAGAGTTTTACGAGCTCTTCCCGAAAGGTCCGTTGAAAATCTCAAGTAAAATAGCCGGCATACCCAAACCAGCCAGTTGCATTTAAACATAAACCATTGTCACTCATGAGCGAAGAAAAAGCACCGGTTAAAAAAATGCTGATTATCCTGTCAAAGGCTACGCTGGAAAACGTGTATGCGGCATTTGTACTGGCAAACGGGGCCCGCATGGAAGGGATAGAAGCCGATCTGTTCTTTACCTTCTTTGGCCTGGAAGCCCTACATAAAG
Source organism: uncultured Cytophagaceae bacterium (assembly GCA_966250325.1). Classification (GTDB taxonomy): domain Bacteria; phylum Bacteroidota; class Bacteroidia; order Cytophagales; family Spirosomataceae; genus Jiulongibacter. The sequence goes on from CBINGY010000091.1 coordinate 9,832, forward strand.
AAAAACTGGAGCATTTGCATGTGGCCACCGTGGGAAACCCGGCCATGCATATTCCAACGATGATAGGCGGGCTGCCTGGTATGGAAGCCCTGGCTACCAGCATGATGAAAAAGGAAATGGACAAGCTGGATCTGCCGGGTGTAAAGGAATTTCTGGAGATATTATCGGCATCTGGAGTGAGACTGTGGGCCTGTAAACTGGCCATGGATATGTTTCATTACAAGAAAACTGATCTCATTGACGAGGTGGATGATATCATCACTGTGGGAGATTTTTATCAGCTGGGTGAAGGGGCCGGCACCCATATGCTGTTCATATAATATTAAGCTGTTTCGCTTAAGGTTAGGGTAAAAAATAAACCCTGTGGCTGCTGGTCACAGGGTTTTTCTTAGGATAAATCTATTCGATACCATGGATATGATTAATACTACTTCACGGCATTCAGCCAATCTTCTGTGGGCTCCACCAATTTCCTTTTGTTCGTATCAAAAAGACCCATTTTCAGTTCGATTTCTGAGCAAATTTTCCCCTCGGAATCGGTGATCCATTGTTTAATTATACCCACTCTGCCGCTGTAATCTCCTGTTTGCGAATGGATGGTGATTTTCTCCCGAAGGCGTAATTCCTTTACAAAACTAATGTTAATTTCCAGGATGACCGGGCCCAGTCCTGTGCTTTTGATTTTATCCAGCCCGTAGCCATTTGCAGTTATGAATTCCCAGCGGGCTTCTTCATAAAGTTGCAGGTAGGTGGCGTTATTGACGTGACCAAACGTATCCAAATGAAATTCTTTGATCACCAGATCGTATTGAAATATTCTGTTTTCCATGTTTTTAGCATCAGACGAAGTGTGGCAAAAGTACGGGTATATTTCATTCAGGAAAATCAAAATGTCAATTTCTAACAAATCCGAGGCAGCTGCTCTCCAGTAAGGTAACTGACCACTCGCGTACCTCCAATTTTACTTTTCATCATCACTTTCCCGGCGGGTTCACGCTGCACTTCTCCTACTATGGCAGCCTTTGCAAAACCAGGATAAGCTTTCAGTTGAGACACGAATTCCTCTGCAATTTCCGGAGCAACAATACTCAAAAAAAGCCCTTCATTGGCTACATAAAGCGGGTCAAGACCCAACATTTCGCAGGCACCTTCCACCTGCTCGTCAATGGCAATCTGGCCCTGCTGCAGCAAAAAGCCTTTTTGGGTTAGTCCGGCGACTTCATTGAGCACAGAGGCCACTCCTCCACGTGTAGCATCTCTGAAAAACCTGATTTTCTCTCCGAAACTATCGAGTAATGACTGTGTCACAAAATTCAGATTGGTGCTATCTGTAAGGATGGAAGTCTCAAATTCAAGCCCTTCACGCAGGCTCATGATGGCAATTCCATGAGCGGCAATAGGCCCACTCAGGATAATTTTATCTCCGGCTTCAATTCGGTTATGATGAATCTGAGCCCTCGGATGCACCAGTCCCACGCCGGCAGTATTGATGAAGATTTTATCAGCCTTGCCTTTTTCCACCACCTTGGTATCGCCGGTTACTATCTGTACATCGGCAATATCTGCTGCCTGCTTTATGGTAGCCAGAATAGTCCCAAACTCCTCCATGGAAAGACCCTCTTCCAGAATAAACGAGAGGGTAAGATATTTCGCTTTCGCCCCGCACATCGCCAGATCATTAACGGTACCATTCACGGCCAGGTCCCCGATGTTTCCGCCTGGGAAAAAAATAGGTGAAACTACGTACGAATCGGTACTCATGGCCAGTTTTCCACATAGCTCAAAAATGGCACCGTCGTGTTGTTGATCCAGTTTGTCATTTTTAAGCACGTCAAAAACACCCGACTGCAATAGTTTTTGGGTCAATAAACCTCCACTGCCATGACCGATTGTGATCACGTCAAAATCAAATTGGGGTATCGGACAGTTTAATTGCATTCAGGTAAGTGAATCAGCGGTTTGAGAATGATAATGAAAATAGGCAGCACAGGCACCTTCGCTGCTCACCATGGGTGCTCCCAGCGGGTGCTCAGGATTGCATTTTTTGCCAAAATGTGGGCATTGAAAAGGCTTTTTGAGACCTTTCATGATTTCACCTGAAATGCAGTCATTGCTACCCTCTACCTGAGGCTCACCTAATTGAAATTTAACACGGGCATTGTAATTTTTGTATTTTTCGCTTACCTCATACCCGCTTTGCGGAATCATACCTATACCCCGCCAGTTGCGGTCACTTACCTCAAAAACCGCCTGGATAGTAGCCTGAGCCCGGGCATTGCCATCAGGCCGAACACTTCGCGTATATTGATTTTCCACCAGAAAAATACCGGCTTCCAATTGCTTAACGGTCATCAATATACCTTGCAATAAATCTACAGGCTCAAAACCCGTGATCACTATGGGCGTTTTGTATTTTTCGGCAATGGGGAAGTACTCGTCAATCCCCATAATGGTGCACACATGCCCGGCTGCCAGAAAGCCGTCAATCTGATTTTCGGGATCTCCCAGAATGGCTTCCATGGCTGGAGGCACCAATACATGCGAGGCCAGAATACTATAATTTTTCACTCCTTGTTGCTCCGCAAGGATTACACTCAGAGCATTGGCCGGTGCAGTAGTTTCAAAGCCTACCGCGAAAAATATCACTTCTTTTTCAGGATTTTGGCGGGCAATTTCCACGGCCTCAAGTGGCGAATACAGAATTCTGACATCTGCCCCGAGAGCTTTGGCTTCCAGCAGGCTTTTGCCGGTACCAGGCACCCGCAGCATATCTCCGTAGGAGCAGAAAATGACGTTTGGCAGAAGGCTCAAATCAACCGCTTTATCAATGATACCAATGGGCGTAACGCACACTGGGCAGCCGGGGCCATGCACCATAGTAATTTTTTCAGGCAGCATTTCCAGCAGACCGTTTTTCACCAGACTGTGTGTTTGGCCTCCACAAATTTCCATGAGGGTCCAGGGCCGGGTAGTTACCTTATGCAATTCGGCAACATACTGTTTCACCAATTCCGGATCTCTGTATTCGGTTAAATGCTTCATAATTCCAATTTTGAATGATTGAATTGGTGAAGGAGTGAATGAATTCTTTTACCCATCGATATCGAGCTATTATTCACTGTTTTTCTGGCACTGGCCAAAACCTTTAGAATCTCTTCACTCTCTATTTTCAACTTATTAAGTTCCTCACTAAATAAATTTAACTTTCTTAAGTCTTTTGATTTTTCCTAAATAGCCTAATGGCGTTAATGGCATTTTCTTTGGTCCTCTTTCTGAATGATGCTGCGAATTCATTTTTGTTGTAAGTCATGATTATGTTGGTTTAAATTGGACTCACAATTTATCCATTCCCT
>CBINGY010000092.1:0-12523 GCA_966250325.1 uncultured Cytophagaceae bacterium
TATGTCAGATTTATGCCTAAATCTGAACTTCCCCCAGAAATTATGCTTGATCCATTGGTATTCTGTGATCCTCTGGATGAGCACGGGATATTGTGCCAAACATCATCCAACTGCTTATTAAATAACCCTAAAACAAAAAAGCCACAGAAAAATCTGAGGCTTTGAAGTGGGAGTTGAGGGATTCGAACCCCCGACCCTCTGCTTGTAAGGCAGATGCTCTGAACCAGCTGAGCTAAACTCCCTTCGATTTGGGACTGCAAAGATGCAGGCTTGTTTGATTTATTCCAACAGTTCGCTTCAAAAAATCTCAAAAAAATTTTGAAGTCGTTTAACCATCGAGTCTGAAATTAAAAAAATGCAATTTTTCCTGAGAACACCACAAATATTGACAATATCATACCAGAATTTGGTCAGAAATCAGTAGATCGGGGCCTTTGCCTGCTACTATCTTTGCCTACCCATTTATTCAACCTTATTGTAAAGGTATCGGCATAAAACCCGGTACCTTTTTTTATGCAAATACATTCAGGGCCGAGGCCACTTCTTTTACGCCGATGCTCATCATATTAGAAAGGTGTGTGCAAACACTTTCTTCAAATCCGGGTAAATGCGTAAGATCCAAATCCCAGAACTCCTCATTACTCAGCACCTCATGTACAATAGCTGCACTATCTGCATTTTGCCAAACTTCATAAAACCACTCTGCCTGATCATCGGTAATGGGATAATATTGACCATCAAGTTCTCCATAATATACTCCATTTTCCTTCTTAACCGCCTTCATAAAGAGGATATACGCTGCAATACCTCTGGAAAAATAATGTGGCACGGTTCCAAAGACCTCGTAGTAGTTTAAGAGGAGCGGAATAGCCCTCATTTTCAGTTTCATGGTATACTGAAACGTAATACTCAGCCATTTGTGATCCAGGTAAGGATTTCTGAAACGGTCAATAATCTCACGTCCATATCTCTGAACTACCTTTGAGTGGATGTTTTCGGGTAAAGCCGGAGCGAGCTCGGTGAGCATGAGAATGGTTATGAATTTTTCCATGAGAGGGTCGCTCAAAGCCTCTTTCACGGTTTCAAATCCGGAAAGAAAACAGAGTCCGCACATTAAAGAATGGGGAGCATTGAGCATCCTCAGCTTGAGTTCGCGATACTGCGAAATATTTTTTTCTATGATTACGCCGGAATCTGCCTCGTAGAAAGACAGAATTTCCTTCACCTTTTCTCCCCCCTGTATGGCCCAAAGCCGGTAGGTCTCGGCTTTGAGCAAAAGATTATCTTCATAACCAAGCTGCTCAAAAAGCTGATTGAGCTCTTCGCCTGAAGGCTTTCCCGGAACAATGCGGTCTACCAGCGAGCTGCAAAAGTGATTGCTCCCTTCAACCCATTGCAGGAAATCTTCACCGAGATTGTTTTCCTGAATATGTCTAATCACCAAAGCTTTAAGAACTTCTCCGTTATCAACCACCAGTTCAGTAGGTACAATGACTACTCCTCCCAGCCCACTTTGAAAACGTTTAAGAAGCCATGCGGTAAGTTTACCGGGGAATGAATCGGGTACCACTCCCGGACTAAAATCCTCTGAACAAAACTGTAGCCCCACTTCGGTGGTATTGCTTATAACCACCTGCATATCCGGATTCAACGCGGTATCCAAAATCAGATCCCAGCTTTCTTTGGCAGATAGTACACGGCTTATCGAAGAAACCACGGTATTTGACTCCACCAGCTGACCACGCTCATAACCGCGGTTACAGCAGGTGTAGAGACAGTCCTGATCGGTAAACTCACTTACGCTGCCGCCCGTTGATTTCACCACCACAATACTCCCTTCAAAATATCCTTCTTTATTGGCCTTATCGATTAGATAATCACATAATCCCCTTAAAAGAACCCCGGTACCAAACTGCAAAACTTTTTCGGGATAATGTTTTTCGCGGGGTTGAATCGATTCAGAAAGAAGCATACGGGTATAATTATATTTGTAAACTGTTCAAATTTAGGCAAAAATAAAGGGCTCAGCTTTCTGAACAATTCTTTTTATTGACTCATTCAGGTACTAAAATGCTCTGTAAGTACGCTACTTTATAATATTTCAGCAATTCTGAAATGAGATGGGTCTCAGTATTCATGGGGTTAAAAAGTGTTAAATGCTCGGGGGTGCTAACAGCTTATCGTAAATTCGTGCCGTTAACTTTCTTATTCAGAGGGTAGAAAATAAATGAAAAATTTCAGAAATATCATCGGGCTCATGCTTCTGGCATTGCTGGCTTTGGTGGCTTTTCAATGGTACTGGATAAAAAATGCAATTGCCGTTAAGAATGAGCAATTTGACCGGAAAGTCATAGAGGCGATGAACCAGACCGTAGGTAAAATTGAAAAACAGGAAGTACTTTATCTGGCCAACAAGAAATTAAAGGAACAGGAAAACCTCACGCTTGCCTCATTATCAGAAGGTACTCATACAAAAACCGTAAAAAGAAGAGTACCGGTTAAACGGCCGGCTATGCGTGACCAGCCTGCTGAAGAGGACGGCTCTAAAAAACCGAATAACTCTCAAATATCACATAGGGATTCCATTTTTATTACCGGGCTTCCCGGAATAGAAAGTCTGGTGGCACAGCCCAGTTTTGGTGAGCTTAGAACAAACGATCGATTAATGCTTCCTGAAAACCGGCTCAATTTTGTCAAAGAAATTATGAGGGAGCAGAACGCCATCTGGCTCCAGATGAACAGACAAGCGGATGATTTCCTTCGAAGAGAGCAGGGGATCAATGAGGTTTGGGCAATTATTGACAACGAGCTGGCCATTTTTTTAAATGATAATGGAACACAATCCATTCTGCCCAACCGACCTCCGCAGCAAAAATTCGATTATGTGATTTCTCCTGACGAACTGAAGAATCTGGCAGATTTACCGGAAGGCCATTACAAAGTGATGAAAGACCCCTCCCGGAAAGCTTTTTCTCCTGGAAAACCCGGAACAGGAGTTATGTCTAAACCTAAGGTGACACAGGAAAATAACAGAAAACAACAAGCAACTGTATCAAAACAAGAGGAGAAACCTGAAGAGGTTGTCTATGAGTGGATTGAAGTAGAGGAGCCTGTTGAAAAAGAACAAAGTCACACGCTCCAGGAGAAGACCCGCATGAAAGCCTCTATTGTGAAAGATGTTTTTGCTGACTTTATACAAGGTGACCGGGATATTCACGAGCGTCTTGACCGGGAAATGCTGGATACCCTATTGAAGCAAGAACTAACCAACAAGGGTATAGATATTCCTTTTGAATATGGTGTTAGAAATAATGGCACCATGATGTTTGCCTCGTATGGCATGGATTCTAATCCTTCCCTCACCAGAGATGCCTATAATGTGAGGTTGTTTCCGAGTGATGCCATTCAGCATAACCAGCATCTTTATGTCTTTTTCCCAGACAAACGAGGGTATATCATGGGAAATATGGGGGGTATTTTTGGCACCTCTGCCATTCTGATTCTGATGATCGGCGGAATTTTCTATTCATCGGTACAAACCATGATGAAACAAAAGAAGCTCTCGCAAATTAAGAATGACTTCATCAATAACATGACGCATGAGTTTAAAACACCTATCTCCACCATTTCGCTGGCCGTAGATGTGATGCGGGAGTCGGGTTTAAAAAACCCTGAGAAGTATCTGAACATCATCAAGGATGAGAATGCCCGATTGGGAAGTCAGGTAGAGAAAGTATTACAGATGGCTCTTCTTGACAAAGGAGAGGTAAATCTGAATCTCACTGAAGTTCATGTCCATGATATCATAGAACAGGTAAGCCAGAACCTAAGCGTGCAGATTGATGCCAGAAACGGAGTGCTCGATCTGTATCTTGATGCCAGAGAAGACAGTATCATTGCAGATGAAGTGCACCTAACAAATATCCTTTTCAATCTTATTGACAACGCAAATAAATACTCTCCTGAGAAGCCCGAAATTACCGTTTCAACAGATAATGTCCCGGAGGGTATCAAAATTACAGTTTCAGATAAAGGCCTGGGAATGAATAAAGAAGAGCTGAGTCATATTTTCGAGAAGTTTTACCGGGTTTCTACCGGAAACATTCATGATGTGAAAGGATTTGGGCTGGGCCTGAGTTATGTCAAAAAGATGATTACACTACATGGGGGCGGCATCGAGGTCTGGAGCCAGCCAGGCAAGGGAACTACTTTCGAACTAATATTTAAACGCACGATCTGAAATAATGATGAAAATTCTATTGGCAGAAGACGACCCGAACCTCGGCATGCTACTTCAGGAATACCTTAACGGAAAGGGGTATGAAGTAACTCTGGCCCATGATGGCAATGAGGCTCTGGATATGTTTATTGGATCTGAAGGTTTTCAGATGTGTATTCTGGATGTCATGATGCCCAAGAAAGACGGGTTTTCTCTGGCTAAGGAAATAAGGCTCAAAGACCGCGATGTTCCCATCATTTTCCTCACAGCTAAATCTATGAAGGAAGATACGATTCAGGGTTTCAGAAGTGGAGCAGACGACTACATGACCAAGCCATTCAGCATGGAAGAACTTTTAATGCGGATGTCTGCCATTTTACGTAGAATCAACCGGCAGGAGCCCGAAAGCCAACCTGTAGATTTTCAAATCGGTGCCTATACCTTTGACACTACCGCCCACCGCCTGGAGTGCAACGGAGAATCGCAACGCCTCACAACCAAAGAATCTGAACTGCTGAAACTTTTCTGCCAGAATCTGAACAAGCCTGTGAGCCGTAGTTTTGCTTTGAAACTCATCTGGGGAGATGATTCCTATTTCAATGCCCGCTCCATGGATGTTTATATCACGAAACTAAGAAAGCACCTCAAAGCAGACCCGAATATCCAGATACTCAACCTTCATGGTGAGGGATTTAAACTTATAATTAATTGATATTAATTTGATTACAGGGTTTGTAAGTAAGGGAATTGCACCCATCCCATACCAAATAAAATTTCCTTGACGCACAGTACTTTGCAAAGAATAGTCTTAAATTTGCTGCCATATTTTCGCAAAAATCGTAATAAGATCATAATCATCTAATGGCAGGACTCTTCAGCTTTCTTACTAGTGATATTGCTATTGACCTAGGAACTGCAAACACACTTATAATCCACAAAGACAAAATCGTTGTTGATGAGCCTTCCATCATAGCTCTTGATAAGGTTTCCGGAAAAGTACTTGCCATAGGTCACAAAGCCATGCAGATGCATGAGAAGACCAACGAAAATATTAAGACCATCAGGCCACTGAAAGATGGTGTAATCGCTGATTTTACTGCAGCAGAATTGATGATCCGCGGGATGATCAAGATGATTGACACCGGAAGGAGCTGGTTTTTTTCTCCTTCTCACCGTATGGTGGTTTGTATTCCTTCGGGTATAACCGAAGTAGAGAAACGTGCGGTGAAAGATTCCTGCGAACACGCCGGAGCTAAAGAAGTTTACATGGTTCATGAACCCATAGCTGCCGCTATAGGAATAGGTATCGATATAGAGCAGCCAAACGGCTCCATGATTGTAGATATTGGGGGTGGTACAACAGAGATTGCGGTGATTGCTCTTTCTGGAATTGTTTGTGAGGCATCTGTGCGAATTGCAGGAGATTTGTTTACCCGGGATATTGTAGATTATATGCGTAGAGAGCATAATCTGCTCATTGGAGAACGATCTGCAGAATCTATCAAAATACAGGTTGGAGCCGCTCTTCCTGATCTGGAAGATGCCCCGGCAGATATTGAGATTCGCGGGCGTGACCTAATGACGGGTATCCCAAAAGAAATAAAGGTAACCTACAGCGAGATCGCCTATGCTCTTGATAAGTCTATTTCAAAAATTGAAGAGGCCATCATGAGGGCACTGGAGATGTCTCCTCCCGAGCTTTCGGCAGATATCTACGAAAACGGTATTTACCTAACCGGTGGAGGTGCCCTTCTTCATGGTTTGGACAAACGTCTGGAAATTAAGACTAAACTGCCTATTCACGTGGCTGAAGACCCCTTAAAAGCGGTGGTACGCGGGACCGGTGAAGTACTGAAAAACATTGAGAAATATCAGGCTGTTCTGGTATCTTAATCTTAGGATATGCCTCAGTTATTAAGGCTGCTCAACAGAGCCAAATACTTTTTTTTACTGGTTTTCCTTGAACTCATCTGCTTTTTTCTGATCCGAAGAAATAACCTGCAGTGGGATGTAACCATGTTTAATTCCACGAACGCTATTACTTCCAGAACAATGGCTACCACGGCCAATATCAAAGAGTATTTTTGGCTGAAAGAAGAAAACAAAGGACTTGCCGATGAGAACAGGAAGTTACGAGATGAGCTTACGATGCTTGCTGCTCAGTTTGACAAGCGTCCTCCATCTTTTTACAAAATGGATTCGGTGTATGCCGATCGTTTTGAATTCAAACTCGCCAAAGTTATTAACAGCAGTATCTCCAGAAATAAAAATTACATTACCATTGACAAGGGCCTGAAAGACGGACTTAAACCAGGAATGGGTGTGATAGGCCCCCGCGGTGTAGTAGGTCAGGTGAGATCATGCAGTGAGCATTTTTCTGTGGTGTTTTCGATTCTTCACGAGGAGTTTAAGGTTTCATCTGAACTTGTCAATAAATCATTGCGAGAGAGTGGACAAACAGCCCTGGGGCTAAGTACCTGGGTAGGAAAATCTCATCGCCTGGTAAAGCTAAACACCATTGATCGCTTTAAGCCGGTTTCCAAAGGTGACAGTGTGGTAACTTCAGCACAAAATCTTGTTTTTCCAGCAGGAATACTGGTAGGTAAAGTGTATTCGGTAGAAACTCCTTCAAACGGTGCTTTTCATGATATCGATGTATTACTCTCCACAGATTTTGGAGGCCTCACGTATGTGTACGTGATCAATAACAAACTGGATACAGAACAATTAAGTCTGGAGGAGGAGGCTGCCAATGACTAGTCAGGATACTATCAGAGCCATTTTACTAATTATTTTTTATGTAGCCCTCCAGGTATTGTTTATCCGAAATCTGGTTTTCTGGGATGTAGCCTTTTGCTTCATCTACCTTATTCCTATTCTGTGGCTTCCGGGAGATATGGACTCCATATGGGTTATTCTCATTTCATTTGGCATAGGACTGTTTGTAGATATGTTCTATAATACACCAGGTGTTCATGCCTCAGCAAGTACACTGGTGGGTTTTTTACGAAAACCTTTACTCCGTTACTTCTTCCCATCGCGAGGGGTGGAGAATGAAATACATGTAAGCCTGAGCAGGCTGGGCCATCAGCGATACTTCGTTTATATTACGATCATTATTTTTATACATCACCTGGTACTCTTTTTTGTAGAGGCTGCCGGTTTTCATTTATTCCTACACACGCTGCTAAAGATTTTCAGCAGTCTGATTTTTACGGTGATGGTTATTTATTTGTGGAGCCTTTTTACCACAAATATTTCCAAAGAGAAGCAATAGTAGTTGACATGCGATATCTGGCTTTCCTGTTTCTGATTTCTGTTTATTTTCTTTTAGGCTCTTGTGGTGATTCTTCATTTGAAAACCGCGGAAGTGACCCCAAATTGGATAGTCTGGAACTGGTTAGGGTAATGGACTCCATAAAAGTTGCGATAAAGGCAGATGAAAAATCGGTAGAAATACGAAAAATCATTGAGTCTAAAATAGCCAGGGGTTTTAACGGAAGTGCTCTGGTGGTACAGTCGGGTATCACCATTCTGGATACGGCGGCCGGATTCGCCAATTTTGAAACGAAAGAGCCTTTAAGTACAGCATCCTGCTTTCAATTGGCCTCTCTTTCAAAGACGTTCACGGCCATTGCTATTTTAAAACTGGTACAGCAAGGCAAGCTGAGTTTAGACCTAACCGTTCAGGATTATTACCCGAATTTTCCTTATGAAGGTGTTACTATACGGAGCTTACTGAGCCACCGTTCGGGTCTCCCCTATTACGAATACATTTTTGATCAGAAAGTAAAGGCCGGTAAGCTAACTCCCGATAACCAGAAAATCATAAAGTGGTTTGAAGAGGCCAGCCCTACACCTCAAAGATATAATTTACCCGATCACTACTTTTCCTATAACAATACCAATTTCGCGATACTGGCTGCCATTGCAGAGAAGGTTTCCGGAAAGAAATTTAATGTATTTCTGAAGGATGAAATTTTCATCCCCTTAAAAATGACACATTCGTTCACTGCCCGCGATCTGAATGAACGAACAGCGAATCGAACGTTTGGCTATCAGAATGGTCGTAGAATACCTTTTGACCAATACGATAATGTACTCGGTGATAAAGGAGTTTTTTCTACTACCGGCGATCTGCTGAAATGGTACAGAGCACTCAAATCAGAAGAAATTGTGAGTAAGGAATTACTTCGGGAAGCCTACACCCCACGAAGTTTTGAATATCCGGGTCTACGAAACTACGGTTATGGTTTCAGACTGTGGCTTAATTCAAAGCAGCAAACCGATTATGTGTATCATACCGGCTGGTGGAAAGGGTATAACACCATCATGTTTTTTGATCTCAGGGAAGATTTCGTGGTTATACTTCTGAGTAATCGGTTTAACAGAGACGTTTACTTTATCAAAGACATCCTGGATGTGCTTCACGGAGGAGATAAGACGTCAACCGTAGAAGAAAATATTCTGGATGAATAAGGGGAAAACAAAACCCGGATTAAGAAAAACCTGCTGACAACCCAGCAGGTTTTTTTGTGCGAAATATTCAGACATATGACAATTTGTCAATTCTTGGACTGAGAATTTTAAATAAATAAGACATTATGTCTGTTTTTGTTCAATGGAACAGCATTTGATCAGAGGGAGATATCATTAATAATTTGATTTTTAACATTAAACAAATACGACAATGAACACTTTAGTTAAAAGATTTGGTCCGGTTCCAGCCTTGTTTGACAACTTCTTCAGTGATGTGGATTACTTCGCCGATAACCGTTTGGCTTCCACAATTCCAGCGGTAAATATCCGGGAAGATGCCAATGAATTTACCATAGAACTCGCTGCTCCCGGATTAAAGAAAGAAGAATTCAAAATCAATGTTGACGAAAAAGTTCTGACCATCTCAACAGAGAAGATGGAAGAAACTGAAGAGAAAAAAGAAAGTTATACACGGAAAGAATTTAGCTACACCAGCTTTAACCGTTCTTTCCGCCTTCCGAAAACGGTGGATATTGAAAAGATCGAAGCTACTCATGAGAATGGCGTGTTATTTCTTCATATTCCTAAGAAAGAAGAAGCCAAGCCTAAAGAACCACGTTTGATTACCGTCGGATAAAATTCGCGAAATATTAAAAGGCTGTGCTTAAATTAGCACAGCCTTTTCTCTGTTAAATTTTGTTAAGCCCGCTTCATCAAAATGAATTTTAGGATGAGCGGTTTCGTTACAACGGTACAAAAAAATAATTTTGTTTCTGGTTTTTTACCTTAATCAACATACACAAAAATGAAAAACAATTTAAAAATAATACTCATAGCCGTACTAAGCTCGGTGGCTACCTTAGCTGCATATAAGCTTTTGGGGCTTGAGCAAAAGGCCGTGGTTCTTAACGAAGCTGCTGCCTATGGAAGCACAGATAGTGCGGGCAGACTTGTCAATTTTGCCAATCTTCCCGGGGGTGTTCCCGGAGATTTCACATATGCCGCCGGGGTATCTGCTCCAGGGGTGGTACATATCAAGGCGATGTCGGTAAGAGCAGTGAGGCAGCAGCGTTTGCCATCGATTTTCGATGATTTCTTTGGTTTTGATGAAGATTTCTTCGGTGCTCCGGGCAGAAGCCAGCCACAGGAGTCGTCTGGTTCAGGTGTCATTATCTCCGAAGATGGCTACATCGCCACAAATAACCACGTGGTAGAGGGTGCCGATGAACTTGAAGTGGTTACCTATGACAAAAGAAGTTATAAAGCTGAGGTAGTAGGCGTAGATCCTTCCACCGATATCGCTGTGATAAAAATTAAAGAATCTGGCCTGCCGGCTCTAGCTTTTGCAAATTCGGATGACGTAAAAGTAGGAGAGTGGGTATTGGCTGTGGGTAATCCTTTTAATCTTGAATCAACGGTAACTGCAGGAATTGTAAGTGCCATTGGACGCGATATAAGCATATTGGCAAGAAGTTATCAGCAGAGATACCAGCAAAGTGGGGTGCAGGGAGATACTCCTATTGAGTCATTTATTCAAACCGATGCCGCGGTAAACCCTGGAAACAGTGGTGGAGCACTGGTTAATCTTCGGGGAGAGCTAATCGGAATCAATACGGCCATTGCGTCTCCAAACGGAGCGTATGCCGGATATGCTTTTGCGGTACCTTCCGGAATCGTAAAAAAGGTAACTACAGACCTTATTAAATTCGGCAATGTACAGCGTGGTTATCTGGGAGTGGTTCCAGAGCAATTGACCAGTAAGTCGGCCAAAGAATACGATCTGAATACTTCGGAAGGGATCTATGTACGTGAAGTGACTGAAGATGGTGCTGCTCATGACGCCGGCATAGAAGCTGGTGATGTCATTGTAAAAATCGACGGAATTGACACCAAATCTGAGCCTAAATTCAGAGAGATGATTGGCCGCAAAAGACCAGGTGAGAAGCTGGAGGTGACTGTAAACCGTGATGGAAAACTCAAGGTTTTTGACGTAACCCTCAGAAACCGAGAGGGTGGAAAAACGGCCATAAAAAAAGAAAGTGCTACCGCTTCTGCCTCAAAACTCGGAGTAAAAGTGAAAACACTCACGGAAAAAGAAAAGAGTGAGCTGAATATTAGCAGTGGCGTTAAGGTAGAGCAGATTTTTCCGTCGGGTACCATTGCCCGTGACACAGACATCAGAAACGGTTTCATAATTACCCGTGTAGGCAGCACCAAAATCAATTCGGAAAAAGACTTTGAAGATGCCATTAAAAGGGCCGTTGATAACCGGGAAGATGGTGTACTGATCTGTGGAGTTTATGAAAATATGTCCAGAAATTTCTGTTATGGGATTGCTCTTCAATAATACAGCAGAGCTCTAAATAAAAACCACGGATCATACATCCGTGGTTTTTTGTTTTCCATTGTCTAAGGCAAGGCAAACGCTACATAACTATCTCCACTTTTATTACTTTTTCCACCTCCGCAGGCTATGACCACATATTGTTTCCCTTTCCATTCATAAACGGCCGGAGTAGCATGGCCACCGGCAGGCAGTTTGGTTTGCCATAATACCTTACCGGTTTTCTTATCGAAGGCCCGGAACATTTCATCTTCGGTAGCTGCGATGAAGATTACGCCCCCTTTGGTTACCACAGGGCCACCATAACTTTCTCTACCGGTAATGGGAATACCTTTGGCGGTAAGCTCCGGAAATTCGCCCAGAACACTCTGCCAGACCATCTGACCTGAATTTAGATCAATGGCATTCAGAGTACCCCAGGGTGGGTTAATACCAGGGTAGCCGTCTTTTGTTAAAAATCTTCGGTATCCATTCATCAGGTAAGGGGTGATAAGTTTTTCTTTTCCTCCCGTAACTTCCTTTTTCTCACCGGCGGGGGCTTCCTGTTCCATCAAAAATGCAACAAGAGCATCTCTTTCCTCCTGAGGCAAATGTCTGAATGCCGGCATTCCTCCTCTGCCATTTTTCAAAATCAGATGTACCTCATTGGACTTATATTTCTGACCTAAACCCAGTAGTTTAGGAAAAGAACCACTGCCGCTGCGATCACCTCCATGACAGTTTGCACAGTTGTTGGCATAAATTGATTTACCATCCAGGTTTTTCTTTCCAAAGGCTTCATTGGGTACCATCTCAATCAACCAGGGCATGTGGCTGCTGTTTACATACATTATACCGGTCTCGGGATCTACCGCAGCTCCGCCCCATTCTCCTCCCCCATCGAACCCCGGAAAAAGCAAAAATGGACGTTTTTCACTTGGTGCCAGCCACATGTTTCCGTATTCCACGCCTTTGATCATTTCCTTTACCTCTGCCTCCAGCTCGGGAGTAATGTTCAGCAGATCCTTTTGCGTGAGATTCTGACGCATCATTGGAACAGGTAATGAAGGAGTGGGTTGGGTAAGAGCTAAGTCGTCTCCATCCATCATGCCGGCAGGTATTGGTTTTTCTTCGATCGGGAAAACCGGCTCTCCGTTTTCCCGGTCAAAAACAAAGACATAACCGTGCTTGGTAATCTGAGCCACTGCATCAATTTTCTTTCCATTCTTTTTGATTGTAACCAGATTGGGAGTTGACGGAATATCCCGGTCCCAAACATCATGATGAACAATCTGATAATGCCAGATTCGTTCACCGGTGCCTGCATCGAGAGCCAATAAACTATTGGCAAACAGATTATCGCCTTTCCGATAACCTCCCCAGAAATCGTAGGTGGCAGAGCCTGTGGGTACATAAACTATACCGCGTTTTTCATCCAGAGAAACCCCGCTCCAGTTATTGGCCCCTCCTATTTTTTTAACATACTGTTCATCCCAGGTTTC
>CBINGY010000093.1:0-12510 GCA_966250325.1 uncultured Cytophagaceae bacterium
TTGGCAAGGTCTGGGGTTATCCCTTTGTGGCTGATTTGACGGGGGGGGGGCGGCCAGCCCGGGGGTGGGCCGACGCCTTTTATCGTTTTTAAATTAGTCCCAGTTTTCCTCCACAGGAAAAAAATATCCCCTTATTTGGAGACCATTAAAGCCTTCTGTCTTGCCATAACGGTAGGAAGCTCAATCATCCGGCGTCTGGAAATGGGTAAAGGATCAAAACCCCGTATTTTTGAAAACCCTTCATTGGGCCAGAATCTGGCATATCGCAGATTTATCAGATAGGACTTATGACACCGCCAGAATCCATATTCCTCCAAACGGATACTTAGCTTCTTTAAAGTATAGGCTACAATGTGATGCTCCCCGTCCTGAAAATAGATATGCGTATAGTTGTGTTCCGATTTCAGAAATAAAACTTGTTTTACTGGTCTGTAAAGGCGTCCCCCCAGGTGGACGCATCCGTCTTGTATTTTTGGTGAATTACGAATCATCTTACATTCAGAAATCATTCCTTAGCCTGAGTATAAAGTCTGAGATCACGAATATAGGACTTTGCATCATTGTTTGATAAGAGTGCCTGTTATAATAAATAACAAAATATCCTGCCTTGTTCTTGACCTCTGTTATTCCACTAATAGTCAAAATAGTCTCTATCTGCGTATATACCCAATAAGTTACGACGGCTAAATGTTTTGATTTATGGGTGATCTGTGCAATCTTAGCCCTGACGAAACTTTTAAAGTGATTTATTCTAACCTAAATAGTCATGATTTTTGGAGTCGTTAATACTGGCTTCGCGGGAAGGGAAGTCTCATTTGTTTACCTGAATGTCTTCAAATTTCTTACCCTTTTTAATCGGAAGATAATTCTCATTTTATCTCATTCTCATTCATTTAATATAAAGAAGAGCGTTGCCTTATTTACAATCCTTGTAACCTTTTCCCTGAATGTTATAGCACAGAAAGTAATTCATATTGATCAGAAATCAAGCGAAATTAATCTGGCCACCAGTTCAGAAGTATTCAGGGATTCGAAGGGCACAATGCCATTTGAAGTTATTCAGCAAGAGAAGTTTGTCCCCAATAATTCCGGATCATTTCAATATTCATTTTCACCCGACACGTTCTGGTTTCGGTTTGTTATCAAAAATACCTCTGATCAGGTTTTGGAGAATTTCTATTTCCATTGGAGCGATGGCCTGAGTGATTACGTGGATTTGTATGTTCCGGTAAACGATACACACAAAGTCCTCAAAGGGGGGCTGCTGGCTCCTTCCGAAGAAAAAGCCTATCAGGGATTATTTCCGGTATTTCCAGCAGGGCCTATACCACCAGGTGAATATAGAACCTACTACATCCGACTTAAATCAAGCGAATCCATCAACGGGCAAATGACCCTTATGAGCAGCCAGCAATATATCAACTGGCTGCAGGTAACACTGGCCATGGTATGGCTTGTAATAGGAATACAGGTGCTAAGGGTCCTTTATAATATCATTCTGGCTTATTACATCAGAAATACCTCATTTCGCTGGTATACATTTCATACCGTGATTGTTACGATTTCGGTTATGGGTTCATTCGGTGTGGTTGGAAGTATATTCAGCAGTAATCCTCCTTTGGCCGGTTTCCTCAATGCGACTTTTTACGAACTAATGCCTGCTACCTACACACTCTTTATTTTCTCACTCTTAAACGTCCGGAAAAATTTCCCAAAAATCCGTTGGGTGTTTTTCCTGATCGTAGCCTGTAGCGGAATGCAGATTCTTGCCTATGCCTTTGTTCCGAAAATATACCTTCTGATCTTTAACAATTACCTGTTCCTCTTTACAGAATTCTTTCTGAGTTTCATGTGCATTTACGCTCTTTATAAGCGAATAACCATGAATACGTATCTGCTCATCCCCTGCTTTATTACGCTGGTTCCTTTTATGTTTCTGAATCTGAGAGCACTTGGTTATATCAACTACAGCTGGATATACCCGATGATTTATATAACCAACTTCCTGGAAATTCTGGCTCTTTCTCTGGTGTTAGGAAAAATTATAGAAACATCCGAAAATGAACGGGTACATACGGAAAAGGCTCTGTATGAGGAGAAAATAGAGGCAGAAAAATTACAGGAACTTGATGCTGCCAAAACCCAGTTTTTTACCAACATTTCACATGAGTTCAGGACTCCGCTCACCCTTCTTCTGGGACCTCTTCAGGATTTAAGTAAAAGGTATCCAAACGAAAACCTGTTTGGAACTTTGAAAAGGAACGCCCTACGCCTGCAGCAATTGATTAATCAATTATTGGATCTGGCAAAACTTCAGGAAGGGAAAATGGAAAATCATATCCAGCGGGGAAATATTTCTGAATTCCTGACCCGAATTTTCTCAACGTTTGAATCCATGGCCCAGAACAAACATATCATTTACAAATACAGCCTTGGTCAAACTGAACAGGTGGCCTATTTTGATCCGGATAAGCTGGAGAAAATTTTGTCGAACTTACTCTCGAATGCCTTTAAATTTACTCCTGAATATGGAAAGGTTGCGGTTTATACACAACTTGATCCCCAGTGGCTTAATATTCGGATCAGTGATAATGGAATTGGAATTGACTCTGAAAAGCTGCCGTTTATATTTGACAGATTCTTTCAGGTAGAAAGTAACCAGCAAAGAAGGTATGAAGGTACGGGTATAGGACTTGCCCTTGTTAAAGAACTGGTTCGTGACATCAAAGGTCATATCGATGTCCGAAGTGAAAAAGATAAAGGAACAAGCTTCGAGATAAAAGTACCGGTTTCTCAATCTACCTGGTCAGACTATACGGTTTCTGATTACGGAACTAATCAAATCCTCGCTTATGCCGACAGTTTTAAAGATGAAAAAAACAACGAAGTAGAAGACCATTTTGAAGATGGTAAACCTCTGCTCTTAATTGTCGAAGACAATTATGACCTGCGGCAATACATTCGATCTATTTTCTCTGAACACTATAATATTATAGAAGCGGAAAATGGAAAAATCGGCCTCGAATTAAGTCTGGTCGAACTTCCTGATATTATTATTTCTGATCTGATGATGCCTGTAATGGATGGAATTCAACTGTTGGAAGCATTAAGAACTGATCAGCGAACGGATCATATACCCATCATTTTGCTGACAGCCAAAGCTACCATACAGGATAAACTTCAGGGTCTTGAATGTGGAGCAGATGCCTATTTGACCAAACCTTTTGAAAGAAAAGAACTTGAAATAAGGGTTCGAAAATTGGTAGAACAACGGGAAATCATTCGGAACAAATTAAATGAAAATTCCATCCGGAAACCTTCTGAAATTAAAGAAGTGCCCGTTCTGGATATTCGGTTTATAGAAAGAATCGAAGATATAATCGAAGATAATCTTCTTGATCCGAACTTTACTCTTGACATTCTCTGCGAAGAGTTGCACATGAGCCGTGCTACACTTCATCGGAAATTAAAAGCAATTTCGGGAAATTCCTCCACTCAGTTTATAAGGCAGTACAGGCTTCGCAAAGCAGCAGAGCTACTCAGAAATAAAACCGCATCTGTCTCCGAAGTGGCCTACATGGTAGGTTTTGATAACCTCTCCTATTTTTCCAAAACTTTTCAGGATTATATGGGGAAATCACCATCGGATTTTGCAAAAAGTTAATTCGTATGCTTCCTGACAGCCTCCCGGATTTCGTACTAATATTTTCTATTTCAGACTTGAAACATTGATTGCATAATCTGGAGCCTGAATGATTTTTGTTAAATTCTGAAACATAATTGTTAAACGTTTTCGTACGGCCGGAAATTTTGATGAGATTTATTGTTCGACCCTAAGGTCAATAACGGTAATAAACCGATACAAATAGTCCCCCACTTTTATTACCTGATTCTTATATTGAAATGACTCCTTAATTCCCCTTTGTCAAAAGAATCCTCACCACTCACTCGGCATTTTCCCATACTTTTCTCCGAAAACCTTTGAGAAATATGACAAACTTTCAAATCCCACCGCAAAGGCTACTTCAGAGACGGTAGCATCTTTACTTCCAAGCATGTGGGCGGCTCGCTGGAGCCGGAAGTTCCGTATGTACTCGCTGGCAGACTGACTGGTAAGTGCTTTGAGTTTGCGATGAAGGGTAGCTCTGCTCAGATTCATTCTATCACATAATTCCAACGTACCAAAACCACTGTTATCCAAATTACTGTCAATTATCTCATTGAGTTGTCTGATAAATTTACTTTCAGTTTCATTCAGAAAATCAGGTGTTTCCGCTGAGCTTTCGGCAATAAATTTCTGACGTATCAACTCCTGACGGGCCAAAAGATTCCTCACTTTTAGCTCCAGTTCATCCCGGTCAAAGGGTTTAATCAAATAATCATCTGCTCCCGTTTCCAGGCCTTCCAGTTTGGATTCACGGTCAGATTTAGCTGTGAGTAAAATAACCGGGACATGGCTGCAACGAATATCCCGTTTCAGATGTCCGCAGAGTTCCAGTCCGCTCATTTCGGGCATCATCAAATCCGAGATGATCACATCGGGTACCCGCTGAGCAGCTATTACCAGCCCCGCTTTACCGTCAGCGGCTTCAAGTATCTCATACGTACCTTCAAAAATCCTCCTTATATATCCCCTCATATCCGGATTATCTTCTACGATAAGCAAGACAGGATGATCTGATGAAGTTTGCTGTTCCTGAGAATCGGTAGGCTCCTGTTCATGAAAAACAACGGAGCCTAAATCAGAAGTAACCTGTTCAACCGGCAAATCTTTCCAGCTGTCCTGATCAAAAGGTATTCTGACCATAAATCGCGTTCCTTCATTCAAAACGCTACTTACCTTAATCTCTCCTTTGAGAACACTTACCAGTTCTTTTACTAAAGCCAGACCTATTCCATTGCCTTCGGCTTCATGTGATTCTGTCTGATAGAAACGCTCAAAAATAAAGGGGAGCTTCTCTGGTGCAATGCCTGGCCCGTTATCTGCCACAATCAGTTCAAAAAAGCTTACGTCATATCTCACCTCCCCCGTAACCTCCGCATTTTCCTGACTGAATTTGATGGCATTCAGAAGTAGATTTGTAACTATTTTTTCCAGTTTATCTGAATCAAAAACGCCCTCACAGCTTACTTTATTCTGGTTCAAATGAAGGCTTACGTTCTTGCTGGCGGCCAGAGATTCAAACGCTGCAAAGTTCTGATTGAAAAATGTTACGAGATCTGCCCGGCTCAATTTTACCGGAAGTTGCCCGGCTTCCAGTTTAGAAAGATCCAGTAGCTGATTAATCAAAATTTGCAACCTGCTTACGTTCCGCTTCATGGCAGACAGTAGCCACTCATCCGGGAATTTCCTGATCAGGTCGTTCAATGGTCCGGTGAGCAGTGTCAGCGGTGTTCTGAATTCATGAGATATATTCGTAAAAAAACGGGATTTCATATCGGCCATTTCCCTGATTTTCTCCGCTTCCTGCTGCTTCAGAAAGTAGGCTTGCTCTGCTTTATTCCGCTCTTTTTCCGAAGCCTTTACCATGTCTCCAATGAAAAAGACAAATGTGAGAATATCTGCCACCAAGGCTGCCAGCACTATGAGCACAATGCCTTCAAAATCAATAAACCCGAGCAATCTGATCTGTAAGAAAATATACCCGATGAAACTTAGAATGAAAGTAAAGGCAAACAGCTTGTTGAATTCTACCTTTCGGAAAAATGCTACTGCAAACAAGGCAATTACAAAAAGCTCTGACACCAGCAGCAGCCATACAATGAAATGCAGTACAGCATAATGATAGTGAAAAACCAATAGGACCGAAAGCACCAGCGAGCTAATCAGAAAGATACTGAGAACCACATCAACCCAGCGTGGAAAAATCTCTTTGACCGGAAGAATCCCCCGGGTAACCAGGACATAGGTCACCGGCAGAATATGATACGGCAATGCATTAATAATGACCGCTCCTTTAGGGTCAGAAGTAAACAGTTTTCCAATGTACTCATCAAGCCCCCAAACAGTGCCTGCAATAAGAAATGTATGTATGGCAAAATACCGGAAGGCTTTGTTTTTGACCAGAAAAAAGGCAAAAATGAACGCATAAAGCACCTTGATCAAAAACATACCATCGAAAAAGGCATCGAAAACGTTTTCGGCCTGTATCGACTTCTCGAATTCCCTGGGAGTGGAAGCCCACAATTTAGTATAGCAGGCCCGTTGACTTTGTACCCTCACATATAAGGTTACTGGTACGCCCTTTTTCAACAGAAACGCCGCACTGAGACCAGTAGACTCATAGGAACGCTCTGAATATGAGGTAAAGCTCCCACCTGAATATTCACGGAAACCTCCCGAGCTATCAGGAATAAAAAAGGTTACCTGCTCGCTCAGGTTATTTTCCCACTCCAGTATACGGCTTTGGGTAGAATCTCCCAAAACCGTGACACGAAACCAGATTGTCTGATCAGTAAAAGGCAGAATCAATGATTCAGTACCGACTGGTTTGTAAGTCAAATTTATCCCCTGCTTTATTCCCACAAGATCTGCCGAGAGAGCCATCTCACAGTATGGACTCAGATTCACCTTCTCTGTATCCAGAGGAGCTTGCTTTGCAAATAGCGAACCTGACAATAACAAAAAAAATAAATAAAGCTTCCAATGATTCATGGCTGATCAGCAAATGGTCTGGTGAGGTAAAGGTACCCGGACATTTCGTATACAAGTATAGACCATAGCGACAGATACACAAAACAGAGCAGGATTATGAACCTCCTGAAATCTTACACAACCGACCGAACCTCAAGCACTGAACCAGGCGGTACGATACCGAAATGAGACATAGTAGCTAAAGAATGAAACATACGAGCAAATGCCTTCAAAAGCCCTGCTCTAGTTTTGACAAAAAATTCGTATTCCATGAGCCAAATCGACAAAAGTTATGAGGTTGCCTTCTCTTCTTCCAACTTTTCACCTCATTCTTCATGCATTAAACTTGAATTATCTAATAGTCGAACTTTATTAAGATACTACTTTATAGTAATAAACCTTTTCCTCGTTCATCCGGTCATTGGAAGTAAAGTTTTGAAAAATAATAGGATGGACAATCTTATAGTAACAAATCTTTTTTGGTCTAAAAATACATCATTTAATTCATTTGTTAAGGTAGCAACAAATCATCCAATCATTCTTTCCATTCCATTTGAGGAAACTCCAGAAATTACATCACAGCCTGAAAATAAGAATATATGCCTAGGAGAGAGCACTTCATTTTCCGTTACGGCGACAAATGCTGTTTCCTATCAATGGCAGTTTAGTCAAAGTAATAATGATTTCATAGATTTACAAAATGGTACAACTTATTCAAATGTAAATTCTGAGACATTAAATGTTACTTCCCCCATCGGTACTGTAAATAACTACCGCTACAGGTGTGTAATAACAGGTTCTAATGGAGAAGTTATCGTATCTGATGCGGCAACAATACGTATTTCGCGATTGCAAGTCGACTTCAGTAGCACTAATATAACTTGTAATGGTGCTGCTGATGGTACGGCGAGAATTCAAGTACTTGGAGGAGTTTTTCCATTTTACTATTCGTGGCAACACTCAAATCAAACTACCGCTATTATATCAGGTCTTTCGGCCGGCTCCTACACCGGCACTGCTACAGATTCTTTTGGGTGTACCATTTCTCAAACAGTAAATGTTACAGAACCTCCCGCAAATGTTTCCATTCCTAGCGGAACAAATAATTCCATCATTTGTACCAATACAAGCACTTCACTTTTAGCTACTTGTGAAACAGGAATTGTTACATGGTACGAATCGGATGGTATCACTCAAATAGCAACAGGAGCCCCTTTTACAACCCCGAATTTGACAAATTCCACTATTTATAGTGTAAGATGCGAAAATTCAGGTTGCAATAGTAGTTTTGTTTCAGTTAGTGTGACAATAGCACCTTTAGCCACTCCTACCCAAAATATGAATTGGAATGGCTCGGTCAACACGGATTGGAACAATGCTTGTAACTGGACACCAAATGGTGTACCCGGCCCGGGAAATGATGTGAGTATAACCACAAGCACAAACTATCCGGAGATACTATCAGGAACTGCCTTTGCAAGAACCATAACTTTAAATGCTCCTACGGGGCTTGTTACGCTTTCAGTTAACAGCGGGGCCACCTTAACTGTTTCTGCTCCTTCTGACAGAGTTATTTATCTGGAGAACGCCGCACAAGTTACGAATCATGGTACCATACAAGCCACTAACAGCACATCCTTCGAGAACGCCGAAAGTATCCTTGATCTATATAATTCCAGCTTTACCAACTATGGAGTAGTCCAGCTTAACACCGATCATAATCTGGGGATTACGCTGGATGGATCAGCCCAATTCATCAACAAACAAGGAGGAAACTTGAATCTTGAAACATTTCAGGGTATTTTTTCTATAAATAATTCAGAGTTTCTCAATGAATCAGGAGCCACCGTAAACATTGACTCCGATGATTATTCGTTGGTTGTCAGAGGAGGATCAGAGTTTAGCAATTCCGGAAATGTTATCCTGTCAGGAAGACTTGAGATGGATGAACCTACAACCTACTTATATAATAACTCTTGTGGAACACTCTCTTTAACAGGACTTTATTCAAGTAATAATTCATCTAATACTATCAACAATGGTATGATGCATATTGATGGAGAAATGAGAATCACCGCCTCCAACTTTACTAATAATCAAATACTTAAGTATGGCAGTATCACCGGATCAATTAGCAGTTCTGGTAATGGTTCGGTGATTGTCAATAATTCACCAATCCCCATTTTTACCTACACCGGTCTTTTTAATGGTACCGTAAACGGCATTTTCACCGACTCTGATGCTAACTCAGGGGATGAGGCTGGTACATTCACAGCCCCCAATACGTTTAATCCTGATGGAAGCCTGCCTTTGGGTTTACAAACACTATACGCTAAAATCACTCCTCAGGGCGGAGCATGCAGCTATATTGTACCTTTTACTTATGATAATGCAGGTGTAACCAGTCCTGAAATGGATGTTACCGGCAATTTTGTCTCGATTCCCAATGGAGATATAATTCCATCTGTTAGTGATAATACCGATTTTGGAATGGTGGATGTAATTTCCGGATCTGAAACCAAAACTTTCAGAATTATGAATACCGGTACGGGGGCTTTAAATCTGACCGGAAACCCGGACAAGATAAGTATCTCGGGTACGAATGCTGCTGATTTTTCGGTAAACGTGCAGCCAGACTCACCCATAGCTTCAACAAGTGGCTCAAGCACTTTTATTGTTTCATTTAATCCATCCGCTACAGGAACACGAATCGCTACTCTTACTATTCCAAATGATGATAGTGATGAAAATCCGTATACATTTAGAATTCAGGGTACAGGAACCAGTCCTGAAATTAATATTCGCGGAAACAGTACTTCTATTGCCAACGGTGATGTAACGCCATCTCTCACCGATCATACGGATTTCGGTTCTCAAAGCGTATCATCAGGCACAGTTGTACGAACATTTACGATTGAAAATACAGGATCAGGGACATTAAATATTAGCTCAATAAGTACGGGAAATAGTGAATTTACAGTTGGAGGAATCACATTACCTGCGACTATCAATGCAGCAAGCTCTACTACTTTTACTGTAACTTTTGACCCTGCGGCAACAGGAACTCGTACTGCCACAACGAGCATAGCCAATAATGATTCTGATGAAAATCCCTACACATTTGCTATCCAGGGTACCGGAGAACGAGCTTTCATCAGTACCTGGAAAACGAATAATTCAGGGATTTCAAATAATACATCTATAACAATTCCAACCAATGGAGGTGGCTACAATTATGATGTGGACTGGAATGATGATGGGGTCTTTGATCAATTTGGCATAACGGGTAACGTAACACACAATTTCGGGACAGCCGGGACTTATACAATCAGAATTCGTGGAAGTTTTCCCAGGATTTACTTCCAGGGTGGTGGAGACAAATTAAAATTACTGAATATAGGTCAGTGGGGAGATATTGCCTGGACTTCCATGTTCAGAGCATTTGAAGGATGCTCAAACCTGTCAATAACCGCAGCAGACACTCCTGATTTAACGGCTGTATCCAATTTCGCTTATATGTTTGCCAATGCTACCAGTTTCAATTCTGACATAAGCAATTGGAACATGAGTTCGGCAACAACTTTGTTTTCCATGTTTTCAGGAGCTACTGCGTTCAATCAGCCTTTAGCGGACTGGGACGTATCTCACGTGAACGATTTCGGAGACATGTTCAATTCTGCTTCTGCCTTCAATCAACCCTTGAACTCCTGGACAATTGATACATCCCCCGAAACAGATATAAATATGTCCTACATGTTTTGGGATGCTGATAACTTCAACCAAAACCTCAATTCATGGAATACCGGAAGAGTCACCAACATGAGCTTCATGTTTTATAACAATCAAGGATTCAATGGTGATATTACCAACTGGAACACCAGTTCAGTAAAGGATATGAACAACATGTTCTATAACTGTGATGCGTTTAATCAGGATATTTCGTCCTGGGACGTAAGTGAAGTGACTAATATGTGGGGTATGTTTGCTTTAAATAATGCATTCAATCAAAATATTTCCGGATGGGATGTTAGTGGTGTATCAGAATTGGGTTCAATGTTTTGGCAAGCCACTAACTTCAATCAAAATTTGGCCTCTTGGGATATCTCAAATGCTGCTATAGTTGATATTTTTAACAGTAGCGGAATTTCCCGTACAAATTATGACGCCATGCTAATTGCATGGGATGCAGCAGGATATGCCAATAAAAACATAGGAAATGCATCGCCCCTTCAGTATTGCGAGGGGCAGGCCGCAAGAACCAATTTAGATCTCTACAAAGGCTGGACATTTACCGGAGATACTTTTACAAGTGAGTGCCTCTCATCTGAAATAAATATTACGGGCAATTCTGAAACTATAGTCAATGGAGATAATTCTCCAAACGTTTCTGATCATACCGATTTCGGTAGCATACCCGTCTCGGGTGGAACATTAATCAGAACTTTCACTATTCAAAATAGTGGTTCAGGAGCTCTGAATTTAACCGGAACACCAAACAAAGTAGTTATTGGTAGTACCAATGACTCTGATTTTACTGTAACTCAGGTTCCCTTATCACCCGTAGCAGCCACCAATGGAACCACCACTTTTCAAATTACTTTCAACCCTTCGGCGAGTGGTTTAAGGACAGCTACAGTCAGCATTGCCAATGACGATTCCGACGAAAATCCGTACAATTTCAGTATTCAGGGAACAGGTACTACTCCTGAAATCAACATAAAAGGAAATAGCACGAACATTGCAAACGGTGATTTAATACCTTCGTTAAGCGATCACACAGACTTTGGAGTACAGGATATTTCCTCGGGAAACATAATTCGAACGTTCACCATTGAAAATACCGGTCCCGGAGCACTAAACCTGACAGGAAATCCCAATAAGGTGGTGATCGGAGGTACGCATTCCAGTGATTTTACGGTTACACAAGTACCCTCTTCTCCAGTGGCAGCCACGAGTGGTACCAGTACTTTTCAAATTACGTTCAATCCTTCTGCCAGTGGTTTAAGAACTGCGAACGTCAGCATTGCCAACGATGATTCGGACGAAGATCCATATTTATTTTCTATACAAGGCACGGGTAACTGCGATATAAATTCTATACCTAACCCAGAAATAGAAGGAGTTACCAACCTTTCCTGCTCGGTAACTTCGGTAACCCGTACTGCTTCCGGTGGAACTTCGTATTCATGGAGTGGGCCGAATTCATTCTCAGCCAATACAGCCATTGCTACAATCACCGCTCCGGGAACGTATACCGTAACTGTTTCTGCGGCAAACGGATGTTCCACTCAAACCACTACCGTAGTGACTCAGGACAATTCGGCTCCTACTCCTTCGGTTTCAGGTTCGGATAATCTGACCTGTTCAGTTACCTCAGTAACCCGTACCGCTTCCGGTGGAACTTCCTATTCATGGAGCGGGCCGAATTCATTCTCTGCTAATACCGCAGTGGTATCTTTGACCACTCCGGGGACCTATTCCGTCACTGTAACCGCTGCGAATGGATGTTCGGCTACCAGTTCAACTGAGGTTCTTCTCGAAAGCACCAACCCTTCTTTGACCTATCAGAGCTTCACCCATCCTTCCGCTTGTAACCTTTCGGATGGTACTTTGACCTTTGGAACCGATCTTCCCGATGGATCCTACAGTTTCCGGTATCAGAAAAATGGAAGTACTCTTACCACTTCCGTCTCTGTAAGCTCGGGTTCTTTCCTGTTGTCAAATCTTGAAGAGGCTACCTATACCGGCTTCGTTATTATAAACGGAACCTGTGAGGGTGATGATAATAACTCGGTGGATTTAATCGCTCCTACCCTGCTTGTTTCTGCTTCAAACTCAGGCCCCTACGAAGAAAGCTCTACCATTCATCTGGTGGC
>CBINGY010000094.1:0-12285 GCA_966250325.1 uncultured Cytophagaceae bacterium
AAAGCTTCGTTTCTTCTTTCTATCTTCCAAACTGTTTTCTGCCTTAAATAGAGCCCAACCTTGTGCGTCTGAATCCGTAGCGAACGCGATTTAACACAGAAATACACCAAGCTGAATTTGCTAAAGGAGATTTCATAAAGGATGATCCTTTTCACCAAGCTGACAAATTTTATCTCTTAAAACAGTTTTATGCCGATGTGGCAAATGAAATATCATCCCGATGATGCGTATTGTTTTGGCAGGCACCACTATTCAAGTAAACATAAACCTCATTTTAAACAATTCTATCATGAAACCTGTATTGCTCGCTTTACTGTCATTCGTAATCAGCGTTCCTTTATCCGCCCAGATTTTTGTAAAGAGCAGTTCCAGCGGATCCATAACGCTGAGTCCTGAAGGAATTGAGAGCAAGTTTACCACTGCACCCCATCTTCAAAATACAGCCCTTGGAGTAAGTGCCCTGGAGAATATCAACTCTACCGCTTTAGGAAATACTGCAATCGGCGGATTTGCATTAAGATACAATGTTGCCAACAGCAGATCCACTGCTCTGGGCTATTCTGCCATGTATTACGCAGATGACCGCACTACAGGAAGAGAAACGTATAATACAGCGGTTGGCTACATGGCATTAAGGGGAAGTTTAATCAGGACAAACAATTTTGGAACTTTCAATACGGCTGTAGGAGACGAGGCTATGTTGGTAAATGAAAGTGGAACTTATAATACTTCGGTTGGTCACGCCAGTCTGCGAAATAATAGTAGCGGGAACGCGAATACAGCAGTAGGATTTTTCAGCCTTACACAGAATACAAGTGGTATGAATAATACAGCTATTGGTTACAGAGCAGCCTACAATAATGTTGCAAATTACCGTTCAACGGCCATCGGTCATTATGCCTTGTCTTATGCTGATAGTAGAACTGAGGGCAGACCAACTTACAATACTGCCGTGGGATCTTTTGCATTGGCCGGGAGTGGAATACCAACGAATAATACCGGTCAATATAATACAGCCGTGGGAGATGAAGCTATTACAGGAAATACAAGCGGTAATCATAATACGGCAGTCGGAGTGGCCACATTGTATGTCAACACTACGGGTTCATCCAATACTGTTCTTGGCTTTCAGGCAGGCTATTCGAATATTTCAGGAAGCAGAAATGTATACATCGGTTACAAAGCCGGGTATAATATTTCTGCCGGAGATGATAATCTCATTATTGAAAATTCAGATTCCACCAACGCCCTTGTTCGAGGCGACTTTGTAAAAAACAAGGTTGGAATCAATCGCCTGGCAGCAGGTCTTAATAGTCGCTCAGAAACATTCCAGGTAGATGGTGAGGCTTTCAAGACTGCGGGTACGGGCAACTGGATAATCCCGTCTGACAGAAGGCTGAAAGAAAATATTGTCTATCTGAATTCTCAGGAAACGCTTTCGCAGGTTTTACGGATGAAAGGGGTGACATACAACTGGATTGACAAATCAAAAGGCTCAGAAAGTGTGTATGGGTTCATCGCCCAGGACCTTCAGCAGGTTTATCCGGAAAATGTACGGACAGACAAAGAAGGTTACCTTTCTGCCTCCTACGGAGCCTATGACCCCATGCTGGTGGAATCTATAAAGGCTTTGAAGGAACTGATTGACAAGCAATCGGAAATTATTTCAAATCAAGGTGTATTACTTTCAAAACTACAAGTTGAAATGAATGAATTAAAAAATGCAGTCCTTACCAATTCAAAAAATACAGGTGAGAACACTCGGAAATAGAACGTATAAAATTTCATTGTTATTTGTTTTAACAAAGCGATTTGCATTATTCTCCTTCTGCCTTAAAATGATTCAACCATTAGATAAGCATACCCATGAAAAAATCAATCATATTCTCCCTTTTAACGCTAGGTTGCACATCTGTATTTTCTCAAATTTTCACACGGGAAAGTGTAGACAAAAGTATTACCATAACGCCCAGAGGTATTGAGGGTAATTATGGAAATACGATGGCTATCACGAACACTACATTAGGGGCGGGTGCTCTTAATTCAATTTATCTGGGAGACAAGAATGTTGCAATTGGTAATAATGCCTTGTATACGAATACTGTAGGAAATGACAATGTGGCTGTTGGGTATAAATCACTCTTTGCCAACATTGCTGGGTCTTTTAATGTCGGATTAGGAACTAACGTACTCAGTAATAATGCAGGTGGCTACCGTAACGTCGCTATTGGACCTTATGTTATGTTTGAAAATACCTTAGGCCCTAATAATACAGCTCTTGGAGATCAGGCTCTGAGATACAATGTAGCTAATTCACGCTCCACTGCCGTTGGAGCTTATTCGATACTATTTGCAGACGACAGAACTGAAGGACGAAATACTTATAACACGGCTGTAGGACACTATGCACTTTATGGGAGCTCAAACCCTTCCAGTAATACAGGTAGATACAATACGGCTATTGGTGATTCGACTATGTCTAGCAATACTAGCGGCCAGGAAAATACAGCAGTCGGTCAAAATGCACTCTCAAGAAATACTACGGGTAATAATGCAACGGCTGTGGGGAAAGATGCTCTTCAATCCACAACGACAGGAACAAGCAATACCGCGGTGGGGTATCAGGCAGGATTTTCAAATACCACAGGTAATCGCAATGTATTTATTGGTTTTAAAGCAGGTTATAACTCCGCAGTTACCAATGATAATCTGGTCATAGAAAATTCAGATTCAACCAATGCACTGATTCGTGGTGACTTTGAGAAAAACAAGGTTGGAATCAATCGGTTGGCTGCAGGCCTTAATAGTCGCTCAGAAACATTCCAGGTAGATGGTGAGGCTTTCAAGACTGCGGGTACGGGCAACTGGATAATCCCGTCTGACAGAAGGCTGAAAGAAAATATTGTCTATCTGAATTCTCAGGAAACGCTTTCGCAGGTTTTACGGATGAAAGGGGTGACATACAACTGGATTGACAAATCAAAAGGCTCAGAAAGTGTGTATGGGTTCATCGCCCAGGACCTTCAGCAGGTTTATCCGGAAAATGTACGGACAGACAAAGAAGGTTACCTTTCTGCCTCCTACGGAACCTATGATCCCATGCTGGTAGAATCTATTAAGGCGTTGAAAGAACTGATTGATGAGCAACGAGCAGAGATCGAACTTTTGAAAACAAAAATTAAAATTCAGGAGGAAATGATCTCATCAAAAGCCGGCAAATAGCGGTAGAGAAAAATGCCGCAATTAAGTTTATTTAATCCATAAAAAACCATTTTTGGTATTGCCACCGGCAAGAGAAGTTGGTATTGACAATTCCGGCAAAAATGCTTAGGTTTTCGTCTTTCAAAACACCAATGCAATTGAAAGGATCCTTAAAAGTCATTATACCGTACGAATACCATGAATTTCACAGAAAAGATTTTAACTGATATAGAAATTCATTCTGCGAAAGGAATCAAAGAGTGCTTTGAAAACGGTGTTAATCCCAACGGTATTCATGATGGCCGGCCACTCTTTGACCTGTTAGTGACGATGTATCTTCGCGGGTCGCGGTTTAAAGAATGTGTACAGACCTTTGTAGACTACGGACTGCGTTACGACGATCGGCTCCTGCTGGCTCTTCTGATGGACGACGATGACCTGCTGGATCAGATGCTAACAGATGATCGGGAGCTCCTTCATAAAAAATACACCCTGGCCTGTGCTTTTACTCCACTCCATAAGGCCGGGTTACTGCATATTTGTGCGGAGTACAATCACCTGGCCTGTGCGAAAATACTGGTAAAACACGGTGCAGATGTAAACGGTAAAGCGGGTATTGATCAATACGGATTTGGAGGACAAACGCCTGTATTTCATACGGTTAACCAACACAATAACGCATGTCTGGATGTTCTGAAATTCCTTCTCGAACAATCGGCAGATTTGACGTATACTGTAAAAGGATTGCTCTGGGGAAAGGGCTATGAATGGGAAACGTTCATCCCGGCTGTTAACCCGATCAGCTACGCCATGATGGGTCTGCTGAGGCAGTTTCAGCGAACAGAAAAGCAGATTTACGAGGTGGTAACATTACTTCTCAAGGCATCTTATGGCATTGATTATGAACCTGAAAATGTTCCGAACAGGTATTTAATAAGTTAAAAAATGGAAGTTGAAAACATTTTGAATTTCTGAATTATCATTTCGGGAAGAACTTTATAGCTCTGGTCACCTGCTAATCAGACATGTGATACGTTTTAAAAATGGTAATACATATCCGGGGCTTCCGAAGCAATAGGTTCCTATCTTTACTTTCATCTCCAAAGGAAAGGCAATGACCACTCAGGAATTCACTGATCAGTTTGAAAGATTTGAGCCGCAATTGAAATCTTACCTTCTGCGTATGACCGCCAGTGTGCACGATACAGAAGACATCTTGCAGGAAACATGGATTAAGGCCAGTAAAAATCTGAGCTCATTTCAGTTTGATTCTTCACTGAAAACGTGGGTCTTTGCTATTGCCTCTAATCTGGCCATTGACGGCTTGAGAAAGAAAAAACGCTGGCCGGAAAACGTGACAGATATTTGCAAAGAAGCAGCCATGAATAATCCAACACACTTTCAGGAAGCCATGCAAATTGCTGCAACCTCAGAATACGCCAAATTTGAAATAAAAGAACACATCGCTTTCTGTTTTCTGTGTATAGCCAAATCACTTCCTTTGGAAAAACATCTGGTTCTACTTCTCAAAGAAGTGCATGACTTCAAAATTTCGGAGGTTGCCGCCATTCTGCAGACCACAGAAGCCCAGGTGAAATACCATTTACATGGTGCACGTCAAAAGATGACCCGCATTTTCGAAGGTAGATGTGCCCTTATCAATCAGGAGGGAGTTTGTCATCAATGCAGTGAATTAAACGGAATTTTTAATCCGCGTCAGAACGAACAGGAAGAACTCATGAAAATCAAAATGGTACAGCAAGCTTCAAAGTCCGACAAAGACCATTTATTTGATTTGAGGATGGAGATTCTCAAAGAAATTGACCCGTTTACTTCGGAGGCACATGAATTACAACTGCATCATTTAGAGCACAATAGAAAAGTTATGGAAGAATATTTGAGAAAAGAACACTGAAATCCTATCCTTTTTAAAGAGCTATTCGTCAAAGCAGAAAAACAAAAAATGAAGTATCTCACCTCAATACTTATGCTTATGACAACCCTCTCTTCAATTGCTCAGACCGGAAAAGCTGCAACCATCCAAAAGACCTTCAGTAGAACTACAACGATCAGCGAAAATGTCGCAGCCGATGCTTCTGTTGTCTGGGCTTTACTCACCAATGCCTCCGATTATTCAAGATGGAATTCCACCATAGTTGCAATCGAAGGAGAAATTCAGGATGGTGGACGAATCAGACTGAAAAGTACGCTGGATCCAAATCGCACATTCAAATTGAAAGTTATGGAATTCGTTCCGGAAGAAAAACTGGTCTGGGGAGACGCTCTGGGAAAACGGACTTATCTGTTAACCACAAATGGCACCGGTACTACTGTTCAAATGACTGAAAAAATTGGTGGACCTATGTTTCCATTATTTGCAAATAAAATTCCGTCATTTGAAGAAGCCTTTGAGCAATTCATGGCCGATCTCAAAAAAGAATCAGAAATTATCTCACATTCAAAATAAGTTACCATGGATTACAGAACACTGATCGGTACCAAAGAGAATCCGCTGTTGTTGAAAACACCTCCGCAGAGTTCGGAATATACCATGCATGTGGATCAAAAGGACGGGAGGGATATTCTGGTGTGCACGGTCAAAACCACCGTTCTGCACTACGATATCCGATGCCTGCAGGAGCTTCATGACATGCTGAAGGCACATGGCGATTGGATACTCCTGGGCAGCAAGGATGAAAAAGAGGAAGCAGTAGAAGGCACCGTCGAATACTGGGGCCGCTCTCCGCAAAATCCGATTGGCGGCTGGTATGGACTCAAAAAAGGTTTCAGAGGCCGCTTTGGCATGTACATTCCGCCTCTCATGGAGCATCTGGGTTTGGCTGAAGTAGAACATAACAAACGGGATAACCGGATGCGTGCCCTGTAAGTGTACTATAAGGTGCCTGTTAGAAATGATTTACTTTGATTTAATCCTTTTAAAATGCCTGTTTCCACTCTTTTTGATACCCTGCCAGAGCCACAGAAAAGCACCCTTTGGAGCTTACGCGATCTGATTTTAAGTCAGGATGAAAAGGTTAATGAAACGGTCAAATATGGAATGCCTTGCTTTTGTTATCAAAAGAGGGTATTCTGCTATCTCTGGAAAGACAAAAAAACCGGCGAACCTTATCTTCTTTTTGTGGAAGGCAACCTCCTGAATCACCCCTCGCTGATTGAAGGCGATCGCAAACGAATGAAATCCTTGCCTGTAAATTCAGCGGAAGACCTTCCTGCAGATCTTATTGAATCCTTGCTGAATGAAGCTTTAAATCTTTACAGAAATGGAATTGTATAAGAAAGATATGCCTATAATTCCCAGCTTCCTGTCTCGTAAAACTTCAAAATCTTCTCACTGAGGAGCAGTCCGTATTTGGCCTGCACCAGATTGGCATTCGCTTTGTCCAGATTGGTTTTGGCCAGGATATATTCCAGGGTATTCACGGTTCCGGCAGCAATCTGAGCCTGAACGGCCTCCATATTCCGCTGATTAATTTCC
Source organism: uncultured Cytophagaceae bacterium (assembly GCA_966250325.1). Lineage (GTDB taxonomy): Bacteria > Bacteroidota > Bacteroidia > Cytophagales > Spirosomataceae > Jiulongibacter. The sequence goes on from CBINGY010000094.1 coordinate 6,698, forward strand.
ACCTGATTGCGGGTGTTCAGGTATTGTTCTTCACTTATTTCAAAGCTTTGAGTGGCTCCTTCATAAATGCGATTGGCGGCCAGCTTGTCCATTCTCAACTGGTTTTCGGCCATTCGCTTCTGCACCAGAGCAGACTGCATTCTGGGAGAGGTTTGAAATTTCCCAAAAACCGGTATTCGCAGACCCAGCGTAAAGGAACCGTTTCGGGTAGCGTTAATCTGCTCAAAAAAACGCTGCTCGGGATTGGAGGAGGCATAAAAGGTATTCCAATTGGCCGAAAAATTCAGCGAGGGCAAATTTTCGGCTTTAATGCTTTTGTACTGGCTGTCAAAGCTTTTCATGAGAAACTGAGACGACTTAATCTCAGGCAGTCTGCTGTAGATACTTTCCAGCTCCACCGTACTATGACCACTTACGATTTCCGGCGTTTCTATTCGTTCAAACTTCACCGTTTCATCCACAGGTCTGTTCAGGAGTTGAAACAGAGTAAGTCGGGCCTGCCAGGCATTCCCTTTTGAATTAATGAGGGCAAACTGATCATTGGCCCGCTGCGTTTGAATCTGGAGGAGTTCTTTTGCTCCCAGAGTTCCGGCATTTACCTGAAGCTGCGTGCGGTTTTCCTGCTCCATTGACGCCGCCACCTGAGCTTCACTCACGGCCACCAGTTCTTCAGCCTGAAGCACCGCCAGATAGGCCTGAATAATACGTATGGTTAAGTCATTCTTAGCCGCTTTAACCAGCTCCAGCCCGGCCTGGAAGCTCTGCTCACGCGCTTCAATCCCGTTTTTTATCCGAAACCCCTGAAAGATGGGCTGAGACAAACCGGCCTGAGTATAGGTGCTGTTATACACCTGATTGATGTAGGCATTGGTAAATCGGTCAATACTTCGTCCGGTATTGGTACTCTGATAAAACTCGATGCTCATTTGCGGGAGTCGACGGCTTTTAGCGAGATCCAGATTGGTTCCGGCAAGCTCGGCGTTCAAAACGGCATTCTGATAATCCGGGTGATTATTTACGGCGATTTCAACGCATTCTTTGAGAGAAATTTGTTGGGCCACAGCCGACTTACCCGCCAGCAATACAGCACTTATGAATAGTATCTTTTTCATTATTTGTTAGTTCTCTTGGGTGAAATGGAATAGGTTTTAGGGGGTAGGGATTAGGTGTTAGGGAGTAGGGAGTAGTTTTTTTCTCACATTACGTTGAACCCCTAAGCGTTAATCTGCATAGCAATGACTGAGCTTATTCCCCTAACCAACCGTCTTTTAACCGCACAATTTTGTTTCCGAAACCGGCATTGTGTTCTGAGTGCGTCACCTGCACAATAGTTACTCCATCTTTCTGATTCAGCTCTTTGAAGAGTTTCATGATGTCTTCCGCCTGTTCAGAATGCAGGTTTCCCGTGGGTTCATCGGCAAAAATCACTTTGGGCTCGGCTACCAGGGCCCGTGCAATACCTACCAGCTGCTGCTGCCCGCCACTCAGCTGACTGGGAAACAAATCTTTTTTGCCTACAATATTGAAACGGTCAAGCATATCAGCCACCTTACTTTTACGCTCGGCACCTTTCATTCCTTTGTAGAGCAAGGGCGTTTCAATGTTCTCATACACAGTTAGTTCATCAATAAGATGATAGGCCTGAAAGACAAATCCGATCGCATTGCGGTGAAGATCTGTCCGCTTTTTTTCATTGAGTTTCTGTACCGGCGTTTCCAGAAAGAGGTACTCTCCTTCAGAAGCTTCCTCCAGTAGTCCCAATATATGAAGGAGCGTAGATTTGCCTGAACCCGAAGGGCCCATAATGCTTACAAACTCGCCCTCGTTAATTTCGAGATTGATGTTGCGTAACACGTAGGTCTTCCCAAAACCCGCGGGATAGTACTTTGAAATATTGCTTAGTTTTATCATATCGTGTAATTTCTAAATCAAACAGTTTCGTTTACTCACTTTTTAATGATTTACCGGGATTGGTGAGTGCCCCTTTTATACTTTGAAAACTGACCGTAATGAGAGCAATGAAAAGTGCCGCAAAACCTACCGTTAAAAATGGCCAGATGCTCAGCTTAACCGCATACGGAAACTCCGCCAGCCATTGTTTCATGAAATAACCCGCCACGGGAATCGCTACAAACAGTGCCGCCAGAACGGGCTGTAGAAAATCTTTACTTAATAAACCTGCTATGGAGAGAACACCCGCTCCCAGGGTTTTTCGTAGGCCTATTTCTTTCATGCGTGATTCCACGGTAAATAAGGTAAGACCGAAGAGCCCCAGACAGGCAATAAGGATGGCCAGCACCGATGCTGAGGTAAATACCAGTCCATATTGTCTTTCAGAAGAAAGTTTTGCCGCAAAATCATCTGCTACAAAGGAATAATCAAACGGATTTGAAGGGAAATAGTCTTTGTACATTTTTTCCAGCATGGCCAGCTGGGCGTTAAGGTTTCCTTTAGCCAGTTTGACCGTATAATACTGACCGTTCTGTTGCGGATAGAAGATCATGGGATCAATGAGTGACTGCACCCCGAGGTGGTGATAATCTGCAGAAACTCCGATGATGTCCAGATGGCGTTCATCCCACTGAATCCCTTCCAGAATGGCTTCAGTGGCATTTTCGAAGCCTAGATATTCGAGGGCAGATTCGTTAATGATTACTTTGGAATTGTCATTCCATTCCACCTGGGTTTCGGCCGTTGTAAAGGGGCGACCGGCCACCAAAGGCACATCGTAGGTTTGAAAATACGTCGATCCGATTAGTGCGAAGGCATACGATTTATACTTGTCATCTGGTTTGGAACCCGCATGAGTAAACCCACTGGTTCTGAAATTATAGAACCTTCCCGGAACAGAGCCCGACACGGTTATCTTTTCTACCATGGAAAGCGAACCCAGTTTGTCCAGAAAGGCATTGCGTCTGGAAGCGAAATTCTCTCCGTAAACGGCAGGACCTCGTATAATCAGCATTTGGTCGGTATCAATGCCCAGATCTTTTTGCCTGAGATAATTCAGTTGGGAATAAATCACTACCGTAGCCAGCATGAGGGCAGCAGAGACACCGAATTGAAGCATCACGAGTCCCTTTCTTAGAATCACCCCTTTCCTGCCCCCTTTTACGGCACCTTTCATGGTTTCCACGGTTTTAAACCTACTCACCAGATAGGCTGTATACCAGCCAGATGCGGATGCTCCTAAAATCAGCACTCCCGCTCCGGCCAGCCATACGATAGGTTTGAGCTGAGGAAATAAGGGAAGTTCATATCCGAGCAGCTGGTTAAAAAATGGTTTAAGAACAACCACCAATATCAACGCCAGAACCAGACCAAGCAGATTAACCAAAGCTGTTTGTGTTAGAAACTGACTGATAAGACTGCCTCTGTCTGCACCAATAGCCTTTCTTACACCCACCTCTACTGACTTTTTCAGGGAATTGGCCGTGGAAAGGTTTACATAATTAAACCAGGCGATGAGTACAATCAGCAAGGCAATGCATCCTAAAAGGTAAACGTATTTTACATTTCCGTAAGTAGGCAAGTTCTCCATACCCGGGCCGGCCAGATGCAGGTTTTTCAAAGGCTGGAGCACAAAACTCACCCCGTCGTCATCGGTGTTGACCGATTCGCGGTATGCGGTGAGCTTTTCTTCCAGCAATTTGTAGTTAGAATTGGGCTTTAGTAAGAGTATAGTTTGAGCAAATTGATTGTCGGTATTATCGAGCCGGGCCCAGTCGTTGCCGTTCAGGTTGGCTTCATTAGCTAAGGTTTGCATCGAAAACGCCATGTCCATTTTAATATCAGAGGTGTGATCCATGTCGCGAAAAACTCCTTTTACCGTATAGGGCGTTTTACCAAACTGATTATGCAGAATAAGTGTCTGATCTACAGGAGATTCGTTGCCAAAATATTTCTTTGACATACTTTGCGAAATAAAAACGGTATTGGGCTGATATAAATCCTTCGCACTTCCACTGAGCAGGGGAAAGCTAAACAGACTGAAGAAGTTACCATCCACATAGCTAATGAGAGCTTCCCGGAAAGACAGATTGGAGGATTCTTTCTGGACAACACCGGCGGCAATTCCGTCCTCAAACCGGCATACTTCTTCAATCTCTGAAAAGTTTTCGGTAAATCGGCGGGCGTATCCCGGTTCAAGCTCCGGCCAGGCCTGTCCCTCTTTGTCCTGATTAATCACGCGAAAAATCCGGTCACTGTTCTTGTGAAAGTCATTGACACCCGTTTCCACACCGATATATTGAAGAATAAAAAGAAAGGCCGCCATTCCCAAAGCCATACCTCCGATATTAATCACGCTGAAAACCTTATTTCTGATTAGATTTCTGTAGGCGGTAAGCAGGTTATGTTTAAGCATGCGTTGTTTATTTTTATTCTGTCAGCATGAGATACCCAAACTATGCCAAATAAATTAATTCATTAAAAACAAGACAGTTATAAAAATTCAACACCTTTAACTGTGTTCATAATCGAACGTTTCTGTGCGGCCCTGAACAAACCCGTCACCTCAATTAAAACCTCCCCCAAAGCAGAAAAAAGTGACGTTTCGAATCTGCAACCGTCTTTCTTTGTTCAGGATTATATATCCTCGTATTTTGAGAAATCAGATTTTACCTCATGTCAAATATATCCTTAATCATTGAAGAGCGGGCAGCAAGTATAGGCAGTTTTATGGTAGGAAGGCTTTTACCTTTCCGCCAGAAAAGAGCCGTTGGACCCTTTGTTTTCATTGACCACATGGGTCCGGTGAGAATGAACGAACGCCAGAACATGGATGTACTCCCCCACCCACACATCGGACTATCTACACTCACTTATCTGTTTGAAGGCTCTATTATGCATCGCGACAGCGTAGGATCTGTGATGGAGATAAAACCGGGAGCGGTCAACTGGATGACTGCCGGAAAGGGCGTAGTACACTCTGAAAGAACACCTGAATATCTGCGGGATTCTGAAAAAAGTCTGCACGGATTGCAAATCTGGGTGGCATTACCGCGTCACCTCGAAGAAACAGAACCTTCCTTTAGCCATGTTCCTGGTGAAGACCTTCCTTCGTGGGAAGAGGGGGATCTTAGGATTAAACTCGTGGCCGGGGAAGCACTCGGACGTAAATCTCCTGTGCCTGTTCATTCCTCGCTGTACATGCTTGAGATCAAAAGTACCGTCGCCCAAAAAGTCTCACTGGGCGAGGGTCTGTATGGAGAAAGCGGCCTGTACATATTAGAAGGTGGTATAAGGGAAGAAGATCAGGTTTTTGGCCCGAAACAGATATTGATTGCCAATGACACCAAACTCTGTGAATTTGAGATTTTGGAAAACTCGACCATTTACCTTTTTGGCGGAGAACCCTTCCCCGAGGAACGCTTTATTTACTGGAACTTTGTATCTTCAGACAAGCAACGGATTGAGCAGGCCAAAGAAGACTGGAAAAACCAGCGGTTTCCTAAAATCCCGGGTGATGATCAGGAATTTGTACCCTTGCCTGAACCCATAAACCTTAAATCAAAGAATTAACATGCAGATAGAACAGGTCAATAGAGAAAGTAAAGGCTTTTTTAAAGCAAAAATAGAAGGTGAAA
>CBINGY010000095.1:0-12064 GCA_966250325.1 uncultured Cytophagaceae bacterium
TTTGCTCACAAGTTTGATCAGTTTTTGCCCTTTATATACTTTGTTGGGTATAAATACCTGCAAAGCCGAAGGCAAATCGTAATTCTTGCCTGAATATTACTAGGAAAAGGAGCTTTTGCTCCTTTTTTCATTTACGTCTCACCGAACTCTGAAACATCTCTTATTTTTGCAAAAAAACATACTACCCGATGCAGCAGGTTTATCTCAGTGATAGCGGTCCAAAGGTTTCAAAAGCCATATACAGTTTCTGGAGATGGGAACATGAAAAAATGGCTGATGCAGGGAGAGCTGAAGAAATTATTGAAACCTGTCTGGAGCTGGGCATTAATACCTTCGATTACGGTGATACTTCCGCCCAGTTGAAAACCGAAGAGCTTGTAGGAAACATTCTTGCCTCCAGATCGGTAAACCGGGAAGACCTCGTTTTGTTTGCCAAATGCGGTGTGAGAAAAGACCATTCGGGAGGCACATATTACGATAATTCAAGAAAATACCTGCTGGATTCCGTTGATCAGTTTTTAAAAGATCTTAAAACAGAATATCTGGATATCTTTCTACTCAATGGCTATGATTACACGGCTAATCCCGAGGAGACGGCTGTAGCTTTGGAACATATTGTTCATACAGGTAAAGCTAAACATATTGGTATTGCCAACTTCTCGGGTACGCAGCACCGGTTGCTGGCCAATTACCTGAATATTCCTATAGTAACCAGCCATATTGAATTGAATCTGCTGGATACCTCTCCTATACGAGATGGTCGAATTGATTTCATAAAGGAGCAATATTCAAAGCCACTGGTTTGGGCTCCTCTCGCCGGCGGTGAAATTCTGGAAGGAGGTTCCGAGCAGGCGATAAGGTTACGCAGAATACTCTCAGAGGTGGCGGAAAATCATAATGCCAATCTGGAACAGATAGCAGTAGCCTGGTTGATTTCTTTGGGTGTTTTGCCCATTATCGGATCCCTGAAAAATGAGCGTATCAGAAACGTGGCCACGGCTACCGATATACAAATAAGCAAAGAGGAGTGGTACGCTGTTTACGAAATTTCTCAGAGAAAGTAACTTCAGAAATTTACACGAAGCGTATCACTAGGCTCGTATCCGATTCGCATGGCAATCACCTCTATTGTTCCTTTTATTTGATCGAGGGGCTTTGAATAGACGTTCCATTTTTTTTCACCCAGTTTCCTATAGCCAATTGACGCACCCTGCGTTTTTGAAGCTAATTCGAGAGTAGTAGATATACGTGCTTCTGGCGTAATCGTTTTTGGAGATTTACTTTGCCCATTCCACATTTGACTTACCAGTTCTTTCTCTGAAACGGCCCCAAGATCCTGAGTCTCCCTTATCCAGACGTTGAGAACTTCCCTCAATCGAAGCAGTACTTTTTCATAAGCTGGATTCTCCGCCAGATTATTCAGCTGAAAAGGATCAATGGTCCAGTCATATAACTCCTCTTTGGGTTTTACTGACTTAAACCAAAGGCTTTGATGCTCATTGAGCTTTCCTTGTTCATTAAGATCAAGGAGGTGCTTCATCAATGGAATGCCTTTCCGGTATTCTATATCCATATACAAGGGTTTTTCCGGTTCAAAATTCCGGATATACTGAAACTGTTTATCCATGACGCTTCTTACCCGGTCATACTCAGAGTCAATACGGTCACGTGCGGCGAAAATATAGGGATGTTCTTTTTTCGTGTATTTTCCAAGGAACGGCCTTCCATGCATTTGTTCCGGGGTAGGAATTCCGGCCAGTGACAAAACAGTGGGTCCCAGGTCTATCGCTGAAATAAACCTCTTATCGCGGGTGCCGGCTTTCGCTTTACCGGGATACCGTATGATTAAAGGAACGTGCAATCCTCTCCGGTAAATTTCTCTCTTGTAAAACGGTAGCCCATCGCCGTGGTCTGTCCAGAAAAAGATGAGGGTATTCTCCAGAAGTCCGTCTTCTTCCAGCCGGGCCAATACGCCTCCTATCTGCTCATCTAGCTCAGAAATATTGCTGTAGTGACGGGCCACGTCTCGTCTGGAAATACGGTCATCCGGATAATAGGGTGGAAGAGGTACTTTGTCTAAGGCCACCCGCATGGGGTGATCTGCCCTTGCCCATATTTGCGACTCATGGGTGGTTTCAAAATTCATTACACAGAAAAACGGCTGCCCGGGAGCACGACCACGCCAATCGGCGGTTTTGCTAACCTCGTCCCAAACGGTAGGCGGAGCTTCAAATTGATAATCGGTCTTGAAATTATTGGTGGTATAATACCCGGCAGCTCTCAGATACTCAGGAAAACACTTCACCTCGACCGGAGGCACTGTGTTATAGGATTTAGGAAGGCCGGTCTTTTCAGGGTAAGTATTGTAAAGTGTACGCATATTGTGACCTCCATTGCTGGTCTGGTATCGTCCGGTAATGATGGAGTTTCTGCTCGGAGAGCACACACCGGCAGCGGTATACACGTTTTCATAAACTACACCTTCTCTGGCCAGTCGGTCAATATTCGGAGTAGAGATGGTGCTATCTCCGTAGGCCGCCAGTCTGGGACTCAAATCTTCGGCAGAAATCCAGAGTATATTCGGTAGTTCTTGTTTCTGCCGGGTTGGAGCATCTTCTTTGCCTGTGAAGCCTGATGCCAATGTCAAAAGAATTAAAACGAGTAGGGTAGGTTTCATACTATGATCATTATCAGTGTCTCAGCTGGTTTTGCTCATGTTATACATCCTGAATGAGAAAGATATTTGAATCAGAAAGATTAGTTAAAATATCGACTGTTCTGTTTGTTTCCATAAGCTTAGGTTAAGGCTCCAGCCATTTAGTGGAGCGTGTTTGATAAGATAAAGAAAAGGTCTCCCGTGGAGACCTTTTCTTTTACAGTCTTACCGCATTTTTTTGTGCAATGAGTGCCAGTTCCATGGCCAGAAAGCAATGCTCCTGGGTCATGGCCGTGCGGGTTCTGTTTAAAACATCATCTACCATTTGCGGACCGAAAGGTAGATCTACCTGGCTACAGTCCATATAAACGGTTTCCTTTTGATTGACCATATACAGGTGATTTCCTCCTTTATGAGGGCTGGCTATGTCAATATTCTTTCTGATTTCAATAAATCCTTCGGTTCCCAGAATCGTTAGGCGGCCATCGCCCCAGGTATCCAATCCTTCGGGTGAAAACCAGTCTACCCTCACATAGCCTGAACCGCCGTTACCTTGAATCATAGCGTCACCAAAATCTTCGAGTTTCGGGTATTTTGTATTTTTTAGATTGCCAACCTGAGAGGCCAGAATTTTGGCCGATGTGGAGCCTGTAAAATGTAAAAACTGATCAAACTGATGAGAGGCAATGTCTGTAATTATACCTCCCACGTAATGCATATCAAAGAACCATTCGGGCCTGGTTTCGGGCCGCATTCTGTGAGGGCCCAGTCCGATGGTCTGCACCACCTTTCCGATCGCTCCGCCTGCCACAAGTTCTCCGGCTTTGATGGTTGCCCTGTTTTCAAACCTTTCACTGTAAACGATAGCGTAAATACGATTGGTCTCTTTCTGTACTTTCCTGACTTCTTTAAGTTGTTCCAGCGTAATTATACCTGGCTTATCAGCCATATAATCTTTCCCGGCTTTCATTACTCGTATACCCAATGGAGCTCTGTCAATAGGAATTCCTGCACTGAGCACCAGCTTCACTTCGGAATCATTCAGGATTTCTTCTTCACTTGCTGCCTTGATGGCATTGGGATATCTTTTACCAAACTCGGCGTTTAGTTCGGGTTCCACAGCGAAATAAGATTTCAGTTCGCCACCTCCTCTTTTAATGGCTTCGGTCATGCCATAGATATGGCCGTGATTCATGCCGATTACGGCAAACTTAAGCCGGTCTGCCGTATTTCGGGTATATTTAGGACCTGTAGCTTTTACTTCTTTTACTAAGCCTACATTGGGCAAACTGAGACCCAGGCCAGCCATTCCCATCATTCCATGTTTCAGGAATTCTCTTCGTTGGTTTTTCATTGAGGGTTGAATAATTTGAACCCCAATTTATAAAAACTCCCCTGAATTACTATCCTGAGGATCCTTTATCGAAACGGAAACCACCGAACTCCAAAGAAAATCCGTCTTCCCTGATTGGGTGCAAAAACATAGGTCGGGTCAAAACTCAGGGCGTATGGATTTTGAGGATCCGCGATAATCTGGCCATTGGAATCGTAATTGACGTTCTTGTCAAAAGGGTCAAAAGAACGGGCAATACTGTAGGCAGGAGGAGTAAAATCGAGCAGGTTTTTGATTCCTCCATAATATTCGGTGCGTTTACCTTTGAAGCTAACCTGAATATTCTGAATGCTCCACCAGGGCGATTTCCCGGGTCTGGGATCTAATTCTCCAAGTAAAGGTAGGTTCATGGGGCTGTAAATGTTTCCGGTGTAATCTAAGCTCCATTGACTAGCAAAAGGCAAAACATAGGAGGCAGACCAGGTGCCACTAAAATTCTCTGTAAGCAATGGCCTTCTTACTTCCTCGCCGGTATGAAGGGTGTTATCCATGAGTGTGGCACCTGCTGTTAGGATAAGACCTGTGGAAAGATTGAGGTCCACGTTGGCAGAAACTCCTTTGGATACTGCAAAACCATCCAGGTTGTCATAGATTATTTTTTGAACATCACTTTCGTAATCGGGTACGATCCGGTTGGTGAAGTAGGTGTAAAAGCTACTTATATCAATTCCCAGAAAGCTTTCATTGCCCAGCACCACTTTCGCCATATAATTGAGGTTTACGTTATAACTTCTCTCTGGTTTCAGTTGATTTTTGATAACTACCTCGCGTGCACCTGTGAGGGCCGCATGATCTTCGGTAAACAAGTTGACCACACGAAAACCGGTGCCGGCATTAAGCCGGATAGCTTGAAAGGAATTGAAATTGTGTTTCAATGCTACCCTTGGAGTATGAATAAGCCCGTGTCTGGGATGGTAATCAAGGCGATAACCTGCCAGTAATTCGTTCTTTTCGGTAAAGGTCCACTGATCCTGAAGGAAAACTCCAGGCAGTAGATCTCTCTGAGGCACAGAGATGGCGGGATTATCGGCAGATCCGGTTGCCGGAGTATTATCGTCGTAGAACACCGATCTCAGAGTAAGGCCGGTTAAGAGATGATGGCGTTTGGCTTTTAGTTCATCCGTAAGTTGCACAAATCCGATTCGTTGAGAAGCTGAAAATGGGGTGAGGCCATAGACAGAGTTCTGATGGTGGGTGTTGAAGGAAAACTGAAGTTTTAGATGCTCATCTCCGGGTGATTCGGCATACCCAATGATTTCTGCCCTTGAGGTATAGATACTTTCACCATATTTCTGGTCCGTTCCCCTGAATTCCGGCGACCAGTCCATCTCGCCACCCCATCGATCTTCGTAAAAGTATCGGCCTGCCAGGGAGATAAGTTTTCCTTTTTTGTAGTGATTCTGCCACTTTTGAAAAATGGAAATGCGGTGTTGAAGCGTAATATCCGTGAAGTTATCCCTGTTTTTGTCAATCGCATTTGTATAACGGAAGTAGTTGATTCCGGTAAGTAGATCTGATTTTCCGGTAGGTTTAAACTTAAACCCCAGGTCCAGATTCGTATCATTCCAGGTACTACTAAGTATATCCAGAGATAATTTTTCAGCTTTTTCGGGCGATTTTGTGATAATATTGATGAGTCCGCCTACGGCCTCGCTCCCGTAAAGCGATGAAGCTGGCCCTTTAACCACTTCAATACGTTCAATAAGGGCATTGGGGATTCCACTCAGTCCATAAACGGTAGAGAGACCACTCACAAGAGGCATCCCGTCAATAAGCACCATCGTGTAAGGCCCTTCAAGGCCATTGATATGTATGTCACCCGTATTGCAAACGTTGCAGTTTATTTGTGGTCTTATCCCGTTTATATTCTGTAACGCTTCAAAAACATTGGAAGTGGGGTTTCGCTGAAAAAATGCCGGTGAGTAAATTTCAACAGGTACAGGTGATTCCATGCGGCTCACTTCACTCATGGTTCCGCTTACTACCACTTCATCAAACTGCGTGTTACTTGAAGCAAGCCTCACTACCAGCACATCTTGTGGAGGTGCATCTAAAGGAATGGTTTGCGTACTATAGCCTACGGCAGAAACACGAAGTTTAAGGCCAGTATGGGCTGTTAATTCTAGTTTAAAAGCTCCTTCTTCATCGGCGGTAGTACCCTGTATAGGCTTGCTCTGGTCTTGTGCAAAGACGGCAATCGTAGCAAAGGGAACGGGCTCTTCTTTCTTGTCGAGCACGATTCCCGAAACAGGATAGGTCTGCGAAAAGATGAGCTGCCCCGGAATATATAGAAATAGAAATGGTATCAGTTTTTTCATGGTTGCAAATTTAAAACAAATGTAAATTAAAATTTAGACTAATCTAAAAATATATGGAAGTATATTGAAATAATTATTTTGAGAATCAAAAAATCAAGAATGAATTTTGTTTTCAATGTCTGGCATTTAGTTTGAATGGAATCGGTTTTAAAACCAATGAAGCAAATGAAACTATTAGGCATAGGCACCCGCGTAAATCATCAGGAGTACGGTGAAGGTGTGGTGACAAATGTTCACGGAACATACTATACGATAACCTTCATAAGTGCAGGCCAAAAAAGAATATCAAACCCGGAAGACCTGGAAATCATCGAATATCTGGAACCGGATACCGATATGGTAAGCATGTATGATGTAGAACAAACCCTCAAAAATTTACTTAACAAGTGGGTAGGTAGTCTGGAGGTGGTTCCTTTGGGCGATCGCTGGAAAGGCGGTACCATGATTCTCAGGCCAGGCAGTGATGATCTGGCGGTTAAGGAGATACCGATAGAAACGTTCTTTCATAAGATAGTCATGATGAGGGATAAACTGCGGGTGCTGGAGCAGAGGGTGAATTCATCAGGGCTTAGTGATGAGGAAAAAGTTGACATCCAGCAATACATTACCCGTTGCTACGGCTCAATGACCACTTTCAATATTCTGTTTAAGCAGAAAGAAGATCAGTTTAGCAGTAAATAGAAAGCAGTTTATAGAATGAACTGGGTTTAATCTGGTCAGGCAAATCCTTATTTATCTGATGTTTACATAGCTGGGTAATTAAATGGCAAATTATTGCGATAAATTTTAGGGAATATTTATTCTACTTTTTGAATAACCCAAAAAAAAGCAGATATTTGCAGCCCAATTGAGTGGTCGTTTCGGGAAAACGGCGTGGAATCAAAACAAAGAGATTATGTCAAAGGTTTGTCAAATCACCGGTAAGAGAACAAGAGTGGGAAATAACGTCTCTCACGCTAACAATAAAACTAAGCGGAAATTTTTCCCTAATCTTCAGAAGAAGAAATTTTTTCTTGAGTCTGAGGGGGTTTGGGTTGAGCTAAAAGTTTCAACGAAAGCAATGCGTACCATCAATAAGAAGGGGCTGGATGCCACTTTGGTACAGGCAGCCAGAAAAGGCACGCTTTCTCTTTAAGAAAATATTTTTTCTAAAGAAAGGGTCTTACCGTGAGGGTATGACCCTTTTTTAGTTTATTCATATCTTAACTATTTCTTCTTAATACCTAATGAAACTCATTGACCGTCTTTCTGAATGTGAAGCTTATCTGAATAATCAAACGAATCATTACAGCCCAACTGTAGGAATAATTCTGGGTACAGGTCTCGGGGGTCTTGTTAATGAAATTGCTGTCGATTTTGAAATTCCCTATAGCGATATCCCTGGGTTTGTAGAAGCCACAGTCGAATTTCATCCTGGAAAACTGATTTTTGGGAAGCTGGGAGGTAAGAAAGTGGTATGTATGAGTGGCCGTTTTCATTATTACGAAGGTTATTCGATGGAACAGGTGACATTTCCTGTTAGGGTGATGAAATTACTTGGGATAAAATATCTCTTTATATCGAACGCGGCAGGAGGTATGAATCCGGATTTTGAGGTAAGTGATCTAATGATTATTGAGGATCACATTTCACTTTTTCTACCCGAAAACCCTCTTCGGGGCGAGTGCATTCTGGGAGACAGATTCCCTGATATGTCGGAACCGTACTCCCTGAGACTGATTCGGATAGCGGAGGAGTTTGCCTCAAAGCTTGGAATAACAAGTGTGAGAAAGGGAGTGTATGTCAGTGTACCGGGGCCTCATCTGGAGAGCCGTGCCGAGTATCGTATGTTAAGAACGCTTGGTGGGGATGCCGTAGGCATGAGCACCGTGCCGGAAGCTCTGGTTGCTATACAAATGGGACTTGAGGTCTTTGCCGTTTCTGTGATTACAGATATGGGTATACCAGAAACCCTTCAGAAGGCAGAGATTACGAAAATTCTGGAGGCGGCCCGCAAAGCGGAGCCTGCACTCACACGTATGCTCGGTGAAATAATTCAACAAGTATAAATCCTGAGATAATCATACATACGATACGTATAAAATAAACTGTATTTTCAATAAATATTGAAAATACAGTAAATTTAAAAATAATGATATTTTCAATTAGAAATGATTGGAGGTAGGCAAAAATAAAAGCCCCGATTTCGGGGCCTTTATCGTTAGAATAATTTTCTGAAGCGAATCGTTTCGGGTATATCCCTCAGTTCTTCGAGGAATTCGGGTGTATACGAGATTTCCACATCCACAATGACATAGCCGATTGTCTCATTCGTTTTCAGATACTGGCCACGTACATTGATATTATGTTTGGCAAAGATTTGGTTGATTTTCGCCATAATTCCCGGGATATTCCTGTGAATATGAAGGAGGCGATGGCTTTCCTGAAGCAGAGGTAGCTGTACTTCCGGAAAGTTAACAGATCCCGTTGTACTTCCGTTATTTACATATTCCAGGAGCCTTTCAGGTACATAATGACCTATCATTTCCTGGGCTTCTTCTGTGCTTCCACCAATGTGAGGGGATAGAATGACATTTTCAAGTCCCATTAACTCACTTTCAAACGGATCATCGTTTGTTTTGGGTTCTTCGGGGAACACATCCACACCCGCTCCGGCTACTTTTCCAGACTTAATTGCTTCTACCAGTGCAGGAATATCTACTACAAATCCTCTGGCGAGATTCAGGAAGATAACCCCCTCCTTCATCAGGTCAAATTCTCTTTTTCCGATAAGGTTGGTATTTTCTTTCCGGCCATCAATATGAAGACTTACCACATCTGAAATCTGAAGCACCTCATCCATGCTTTTGCACTTAATGGCATTACCAATTGGCATTTTATCGGTAGCATCGTAAAAATACACTTCCATACCTAATGCCTCAGCGACCACCGAAAGCTGCATACCGATATGACCATAGCCAATTAATCCTAGCTTTTTACCACGAACTTCAAAGGCATTTTTAGCAGATTTATTCCAGATTCCCTGATGCAGACGTTCGCTGTTAGACGGGATTTTTCTGATGAGCATAATCATCTCACCAATCGCCAGTTCTACTACGGAACGTGTATTGCTGTAGGGGGCATTAAATACAGCTATTCCTTTTTCTGTACATGTTTTAAGATCTATCTGATTGGTGCCTATACAGAAAGCACCCACAGCAATGAGCTTATCAGCATTCTCAAGAACTTTAGCCGTAATATTTGTTTTTGACCGTAGGCCCACGATGGAGACACCTTTGATTTTTTCGCTGAGTTCCTCTTCATCCATGGCTCCTTTATGAAATTCCACATCAAAGCCCTCTGACTTAAAAGCCTTTACAGCCGCCTGATGCACATTTTCAAGGAGCAAGACCTTGATCCGTGACTTCGGGTATGACTGACTCCTGGGCAGATGATTGAGCCAAAGGAATTCATCCAGACTCTTTATGACATGATCTGCTTTTTCCATGACGTTTGGCCTTTCCACATTTTCGGTAAAGGCATAAAATTCATGAGCCAGACCATTTGCTTTCAATTCATAATCGGTATAACCGTCACCAATCACGAAAATCTGTCCCTGCAGATTCAAAGATTGAATAACTTTAATTTTACCGCCATTACCTGCCAGCGGATTAGACTGGTCTGCTCCGGTGATGTTTCCCTCCGAATCGTATTCAAAGGTATTGGCGTAAATGTTTTCTTCTTTTGCTCCCAATGAAACGGCTACCGGAAGAATGAAATCCTTGAAACCACTGGAGAGAATAATAATGTCATCTGCGTGATAATCAAAGAAGACTTTATTTCTGGCAAATGAGGGGGAGATCTTTCCCATCAGAAAATGTACCAGTGTATTGACATGATCCCGATTAGCCTTGAGAAGTTTGAGTCTTTCACTCAGAGCTTCCTGAAAAGAGATTTCTCCGGCCATGCCCTGATCTGTAAGCTTTTTGATAGCTGCCACGGTTTCTTCTTTGCCTGGTGTACCTTCCAGTGCAATTCGTGCCAGCTCGTCCAGTCCTTCTACCTGAGTAAACGTACTGTCAAAATCAATTATAAAGTACTTTTTGGTTGAAATTTCAGCCACTTGAATCGAAAAGTTATTGTCCTAAACTGTGATTTTGCTTGTTGTTGGCTATTCTGGTAGCCCGGAAAGAATTCAAAGTTACGTACATTTCCAAACTGCTTTGGCGACAACTGATTCAAATATGAATTTTATTGAATTTGTACCTTTATTACTTTGGATTGTGCAATGTTAGTCTGGCACAGGATCAACACCACTCCCGCCCCAGGGATGACATTTCCGCAGGCGGTTTAATGTGAGGTAAAGACCCTTAAAAAAGCCATGTTTCTGAAAGGCTTGTACAGAGTAATCTGAACAGGTAGGAGTGAATCGGCAGGAGGGCGGAAACCAGGGAGACATTCCCGCCTGATAAATGCGTACGATCCAGATGGCGATGTGTTTCATATAAAAGAAAAGCCTTGATTAGAAAAACCAAGGCTCATGATGGAAAGTGCCCTTCTTATAAAAACATACTTTCTTTTCCGAATTTAACGGCAAGAAGAGCATAGGCAACGGTCCTGTATTTATTCCGGTTTGAGGTTCCCATCTTCTCCATAACTTCCTTAATAGCTGCATCTAAAGCAGGGCTATCTGCCAGACCAAGTTTGTTAATCAGAAAATTGGTCTTTACTCTGTCCAATTCTGCCTGATCAGAGCCGGAAACTTTGGATGCGTCTGGGTTGTAGATGGAAGGACCAAGTGATTTGGCTACACCTGTAAGTAATTCTTCACTGAGGCCCAGGCCCAGATCAGAGTTTTGAGATTTATAATTCTCAATGCATTCTGCGAATTTACTCATGACAAATAATCATTTAGGGTTTGAAACAATGAACATTACAAGATTACTAAGATTATCTGATCAAACCTTGTGATTTTCGACATAAAATGAGTCAAAATCAGGGAGTTTCGGGCGTATATCTTATACCGTTGATGAAATTCCATCTCAATGTAACCCCCAGAACTGCCGCTATGCCTTTCAGGTAATAACCACTTTGAATGGGGTCTGTAAGGGTGCTTTTGATATCAATCTGGCTGTTGATGAGTCCTTTGGCATCAATTAGAAAAGAGCCAAACAGACCGATCTCAAGGGGCTCTGCAACACGTCCCGTAAGCTCTATGCCGAGAATCCCTGTTGGCAAGTTCTTTTTTTGATTGAAATCGGCGGTAATCCGGAGAGTATCGTTAAAACCAGTTCTGCCAGGCAGGGTAGGAAGAAAGAAATCAATTTCTTCGAGTGTTCTGGCCTGACGGAAAGGCGAAACTTGAAGTCCTGCTACTGCATGAAGGCGTGTTTTACGGGTAATACGGTCAAGAATGAAAAGTCTCTTCTTGTAGATGGCCTGTATTCGATGATCAAGACGCCGAACAGCGAACGAATAGGGAATCAATCTGCCATCAGCACTGGTTACCTGCCATTCGAGCCGCTGCGGATTTTGCATATAACCCAGTTCAAACTCTTGTTTGTCATTTTGGTTAAATCCCAGGTTGAAAGACCAAACCATTTCGGTAGATGAAGACTTTGTGAGCCTGTTATTCAGGTTGTTATCAAAGAAGTTTCCTTGTAATTTAATACCGGCGTTTGGTCTGAAGTACCAGTAAATATGTTCTGTTTTCAAATT
>CBINGY010000096.1:0-11985 GCA_966250325.1 uncultured Cytophagaceae bacterium
CTTATTTACGGGATTAATGATAAATCAGTTATACTTCTGGGGAATGAATCAAACCATCATTCAGCGTGCCCTTGGGGCAAAAAATCTGGAGGAAGCTCAGAAAGGTCTGATCTACACCGGAGTATTGAAACTTCTGGTACCACTAATCATTGTTCTTCCAGGGCTCATTGCGTTTTACTATTTTGGAAATGACTATCTGGATACGCCCGATTTGGTTTATCCTCTCCTTGTAAAAAAGGTATTACCCGCCAGTCTTACCGGCTTATTTGCGGCGGTTATACTCGGAGCGGTGCTAAGTACATTTAACAGTGTGCTTAATTCGGCAAGTACTATTTTTTGTCTGGATTTGCTCAAACCATTCAGAAAAGGAGAACTTAATGATACCTCAATGGTAGTTTATGGAAAGTGGGTGGCAGTTATACTTGCCATTGTTTCAATTCTGGCAGCTCCTATGGTGGCAAACGCCCCTGAAGGCCTATATCAGTTATTGCAGCAGTTGAACGGAATTTTCTTTATCCCTATCGCTTCTATTCTTTTTGCCGGCTTTTTTACGAAAAGGATTAATGCAAACGGAGCAAAAGCAGGGTTGGTATTCGGATTAATTTTTTACCTGCTCACCACTTTTGTGTTTCAAATTCAAATACATTTTGTCCATATCTGGGGGATAGAATTTGTGCTTAATTTTATCCTGATGTTTTTTGTCTCGGCACTAAGACCTACCGGAAAAATCGCTCTGGAACCCACTATGGATGACTCTAAACCCTGGCCGGCCGTGGGTGTTTGGGGACTACTGCTTTGTGCTATTACCCTGCTTATCTATGTCTTTCTATCCTGAATCTGTTTAAAACGTGATTCCAAAAAGATAGGTTATTTCTCCTCAAACATATCCCAGTTTCAAGGCTGGAGTATTTTCTGCTAGGAGAAATAAAGGGCAAACAGACTTGAGAAATCTGTGGATCAATATTTCTTTTTGTCTAAGTGGTTGAAGTAAAGTGAAATCGGGATAAGCGGTTCAGAGTACCGTAAACGCATACTGAACAAGGTTGGCACCCATTTCAAGAGCCCGTTGACGTACCGATTCGGGGTCTCCGTACACACTCTGATCTTCCCAGCCATTACCCAAATCACATTCAAAAGACAGGAAACATACCAGTCTACCTTCGTAGATAAGACCGAAACCCTGCGGGGGCTTGTTGTCGTGCTCATGGATTTTAGGAAGACCATTCGGAAAATTATATTTCTGATGGTATACCGGATGCGAGAAAGGAAGCTCGACAAACTCAAGCTCAGGAAATACCTTTTTCATTTCTCTCTCTGCAAATGTTCTGAGTCCATAGTTATCGTCAATATGCAGAAAGCCGCCCGCCATAAGATATTTCCGAAGATTTCGGACTTCGTCCTCCTTGAAAACCACATTTCCATGGCCCGTCATGTACACAAAAGGATACTGAAATAATTCCCGGCTGCCTACATCTACAATATCTTCTTCGTGGTATAGGTTTGTCCCCAGATTCTTGTTACAAAAGGCTATGAGATTGGGTATGGCTGTTTTGTTGGCATACCAGTCTCCCCCACCGTTATATTTCAGTTTGGCAATTTTCACTGTGGGTGTTTGTGATGCCGCTGAAAAGGCAAAAAGAGTTATTCCAACAACTAATAAATTCTTAAGGAATGATTTCATTTCAAGAGATTAAGTAATGTTATGGCCACCAGGCCAGCCGTTTCGGTTCGAAGTCTGGAGTCTCCCAGGCTTACCTGCAGAAATCCACCTCTTTTGGCTTCCAGCAATTCCGCTTGTGAAAAATCACCTTCAGGGCCAATGAGAATACAAACCTTATTTTTCAGCGAATGATTGACCAGTGGAAGCGAATCTTCACTTAAATGAGCTAAAAATTTCTGATCTGCTGCACACTTCTCAATAAATAAATCGAGATTTTCCATTTCATTAATTTGCGGCAACCAGCTGCCTAAGGACTGTTTCATAGCCGCCACAGCTACCCGGGAAATACGGTCGGTTTTAATCTCTTTTCTTTCAGAATTGGCTGTTTTAACGAAACTTATCTCCTGAACACCAATTTCAACCGCCTTTTCTATCAGATACGTCATCCGATCGATATTTTTGGTGGGGGCAATAGCCAAATGAACATACCTCTTTCCGGTTCTGGCTGTAAACTCCCTGGAGCGAACATGAAGAATCACTTTCCTCGGGTTTGCCGAAGCTATCTGACATTGAAACAATGATCCGGCACCATCTGTAACCCATATCTCGTCTCCTTCTCTGAACCGGAGTACTTTGACACAATGCCGCGAATCAGTTTCGTCAAGCACCTGATTCGCCTCAAAATTCTCCTTAAAAAACAAATGCATCAGTCTTCCTCTGATTTAAACGTATAAAGACCTTTGTCCAGGCTAAGGGTACCTGCATTGAAGTTTTCTACAAAACGGGAGATCACCTCGACATCAATTTCGGTTACATTCAGGCCTATTTCCAAACCGATGCCAAACTCGAAATTCTCATCTATTTCCACAAATTCTGAAACTTTCACTTCTTCTTCCTCTTCGATCTCTTCGATGAAATCCTCTACCAGCTCATCCATTTTTTCATCAACCTTGTATCCGGGAGATCTTTCATCAATCGGAATGAAACCAGGATGCAATTTTTTCACTCTACGCTCGGCTTCTTCCATGACCACGCTCTGATAATGCAGTTCAAGGGTAAACATGGCGGCATCGTAAATGACTTCTTTGCCATCATACTTTCCTACAAACTGAAACTGCACATATTCACCGGTTTCAGAAAGCTCCTGATCATCTTCTACAAGCACAAAATTCTGACCATCACACTCACATTCTTCCTTCAACTTCTTGATTTCTATCGGATCAAACCCGGGATTGTTCTGCATGCTCTGTTTAATTTATGAAAGGCAAATTTACTCAGAATTGATCATTCGTTTTTGTCATGCCCAATTTTTCTGCCCATTCGTACTTTTTTACCAGAAACTTAAACTATTCATATATTTGGCGAAACTATACTACCAATCTGATTCATGAGGGAGAGAATCCAGTTCCTTTTTATATACTTCGGATTTTGGGTCATTTATTTTCTGTGTGCCCGGGTAATTTTCCTTACTTATCATATTGACCAGACCAAACTGGTCACGCTTGAAACGCTGGCCGGTATCTTCTGGAACGGAATACGCATGGATATGTCAATGGCCGCTTATCTATCTTTACTTCCATTTCTTTGGGTTAGTTTTTCAAATTTTATCAAAAAAAGTGTCTTTGAAACCACGCTTTTCTCTTACACCCTTATTGCCGTATTCTTTGTTACCCTTCTTGTAGTGATAGATCTGGAGGTATATAATGTATGGAATTACCGGCTTGACGCCACACCATTAAGATATCTGGACACTCCGAAAGAGGCCTGGGCATCGGTCAAATCATCTCCGGTTCTCCGCCTGTTTATCAGCTACATCATTCTCCTGATCATTGCCAGTTATTTTGTGTACCGCATCATTGCCAACAAAATAAACAGCTGGAACTTCACCAAAAAATGGCGTTTCATACCTTGGGCTTTACTACTTACGGCGGCCCTATCGATACCCTTGCGGGGGGGCATTACTAAAACTTCGCTGAAACCGGGAACGGTTTACTTCAGCGAAAATAACTTTGCCAATATTTCGACGCTGAATTCCTGCTGGAACTTTTTCTATTCCCTGTTTAACAAGGCATATGACAAAGTGAATCCTTACAGCTTCCTGCCCAATGAAGTTATTCTGCGATCGATGAAGGAATTGTTTCAAAAGAATGGAGAGGCTATTCCCGTCATCAGGAAAACACAACGCCCTCCCAACGTTCTCCTGATTATCTGTAAAAATTTCAGCGAAAAAGTGATTGACCAAAGTCATGGAGGAATTGAAATTACACCGAATTTTAACCTACTAAAGAAGGAGGGGATTTATTTCCCGAATACGTATGCAGCGGGTGACGCTACCGAGAAGGGGCTTGTAGCTATTTTGAGCGGCTTTCCCGCTCAACCCAAGGAATCAATCCTTCAGGAACCCAATAAATCACGAAATCTGCCATTTCTTACCAAGGATATACAAAACAAAGGGTATCGCACAGAATTTTATTATGGAGGTGACTCCGAGTTCCCTGACTTAAGATCGTATCTGCTGGAGGCCGATTTTGAGCAGATTATTGATGTGAATGATTTTGGAGCAGAATTTTCATCCGTTTCAACGGCGTCAGATAATGAAAGAGTTTTTGATAAGTTTCTGGAAGATCATTTACGTGAGCGAAAAGATCCGTTTTTTTCAGCCCTTTTGACCAACATTATCGCCAATCAACCTCTTGAAAATGAATCTGTTCCAGGTGACAATCCTGAAAGTATGTTTTTCAACGCCATAAAACATACAGATCATCATCTGGGTGGGTTTATTGGTAATGCCAAACGACAAAGCTGGTGGAAAAACACCGTGGTTATCATTCTGGGCGATCAGGGAAGTGCCCTGCCAAAAACGGGCAACCGATCTGAAGATTTCAAGATTCCGATGTTGTGGACTGGCGGGGCAGTAACGGATTCTCAGATCATTAAAAACACTGTGAGCCAGACCAGCGTGGCAAGAAGTCTTCTCGAATCTCTCGGAATAAATGCTTCCAAATACAACTGGGGACGAAATATTTTTCGGATAAATGAAAAACAGTGGGCCTATTTCTGTTTTAATGACGGATTCGGCTATGTGACACCAAATAAAGTTTTGCTTTTTGACAATGTAGGCAAACGACTCATCTATTCTGAAGGCGAAATAGGCGAAAAAGAGCTCCGATTAGGCAAGGCACTTCAACAAAAATCCTTTCAGGAATACCTCGACAAATAAAGAAGAAGTGCACTTTCGGAACATATTCTATAGATAATTGCACTTTTCTAATAATCTAAAATAAAAATTTACATTTTTCATATTTTCAGTAATTATGTATGGATGATGCGTTTATATTTGCTATCAAATTTTACGAATCACTTTTTAATCAATAGTCAATAACCATGGCAAAAGCGAAACTTGAGTACATCTGGCTCGACGGTTACAAGCCGGTACAAAGCCTTAGAAGCAAAACTAAAATTGAAAACAATTTCAGCGGTAAACTTGAAGACTGTGACATGTGGTCTTTTGACGGTTCTTCTACCGAGCAGGCACCAGGTGGTTCTTCAGATTGCCAGCTTAAGCCCGTTTTCATCTGCCCCGATCCTGAGCGTTCCAAATTGGGAACTCCGGCTTACTTTGTCATGTGCGAAGTTCTGGATTCAAACGGAAACCCTCACGAGTCGAATGGCCGTGCCACTATCGAAGATGATGACAACGATTTCTGGTTTGGTTTTGAGCAGGAGTATTTCCTGTATGATGTAGAAACGAATCTTCCTTTAGGTTTCCCTGCAAACGGATATCCAAGACCTCAGGGTCCATATTACTGCTCTGTAGGTGCTAAAAATGCCTACGGAAGAGAAATTATTGAAGAGCACCTGGAATACTGTATTCAGGCTGGTTTGAACATTGAAGGTATCAATGCCGAAGTAGCTGCTGGTCAGTGGGAATATCAGATTTTTGCCAAAGGTGCTGCTGAAGCCGGTGATCAGATCTGGGTAGCCCGTTACATGCTGGAAAGAATTTGTGAGAAATACGGTGTGTATGTAAACTATCACTGTAAGCCTCTGGGTGATACCGACTGGAACGGTTCTGGTATGCATGCCAACTTCTCAAATTCTGCCCTGCGTACTGCCGGAAACAAAGAGACTTTTGAGAAGATTTGTCAGGCGTTTGAGCCATTCGTGAAAGAGCACATCGCAGTTTACGGACCAGACAATCACCTTCGTCTGACAGGTAAGCACGAGACTCAGTCTATCGATCAGTTCTCTTACGGAGTTTCTGACCGCGGTGCTTCTATCCGCATTCCGATTGCTGCTGTGCAAAAAGGATGGAAAGGATGGTTAGAAGACAGAAGACCAAACTCTGCAGCAGATCCTTACAAAGTAGCTGCAAGAATCATTAAAACTGTAAAAACTGCTCAGGTTTAAAAATAGACCGGGATTATATAGAAAGGCCTCCATTAGGGAGGCCTTTTTTTGTAGCTTCGAACTCCATTTACCTAAGGTTATGATTCTTCGATTTTTATTTCTATTTCTTCTAACCTTCAGAGGCCTGGCCCAACCACTGGCAGATACAAAGGTTTTGTTTCTAGGTAACAGCATCACCTATGATGGCCGATATATCGCCTACATAGAATCCTGGCTGAAGTCCAGATACCCGAATTCTGACTTCCAGTTTATCAACATGGGAGTTCCAAGTGAAACTGTTTCGGGTTTGTCTGAACCCAATCATGCCGATGGAAAATTCTCCAGACCTGTTTTAGAAGAGAGAGCACAGCGGGTTTTTGAAGCCTACAGACCTCAGCTGGTGTTTGCCTGCTACGGAATGAATGATGGTATCTATATGCCATTCGACAAAGAAAGGTTTAAGTCCTTCCAAAAGGGGATCAGGAAATTGCAGGAGATATCTTCTGAATACAAGGCCAGACTCATCTTACTTACCCCTCCTGTGTATGACGATGAGTCAAACAAGCCGTATGGTGCGGTTCTGGATCGATACTCCGAATGGCTCCTGAATTTAAAGAAGCAAGAGGTCATTGATCTTCATTTTCCAATGAAGGAATATCTTGAAAATCAAAAGGCAAAACAACCTGGTTTCAAGCTGGCATCAGATGGTGTACATCCGGGAGAAATCGGCCACTGGCTTATGGCCAAACCCGTACTCAAATACCTGGAAGAACCTGTAGGCGAAATCCATGAACCTCCAATGTTTCTGACAGATTCAGATCGGAGTCAAAGACTAGTTGAACTTACCCTCAAAAAGCAGCGTATACTACGAGATGCCTGGCTTAGCAAAACAGGCCATCAAAGACCCGGTTTGGCGGCTGGCCAGTCCATAGAAGTTGCCGAGGCCATGGCGGGGCAGCTGGAAAAGGAAATTGCAGATCTACTTAAGCAGTAAGGCCTTGGCCGCCGGTGCAAACTTTAGAGGCCGATGAAATGACATTCCTATACCAGGATTAATTCCAGTAAAACGTTATGGCTTATTTTCCCTAATTTTGCGGGTCTATGAGGAAGGTGGCATTTTATACGCTGGGATGTAAACTGAACTATTCAGAGACATCCACTATCGGGCGAATGTTTCAGGAAAAAGGGTTTGAAAAAGTTGATTTTTCTGACAAACCCGATGTGTTTATTATCAATACTTGTTCTGTTACAGACAATGCCGATAAGAAATGCAGGAAAATTGTGCGTGAAGCACAGTCAATCAATCCTGACGGTTACGTGGCGATTATCGGTTGTTATGCTCAATTAAAGCCACAGGAAATAGCAGAAATCCCGGGTGTTGATGCCGTACTGGGAGCTGCCGAAAAGTTCAGACTCCTCGATTTGATCGGGGATTTTACGAAAGCACCAGCTGCCAAAACTCAGGCCCGGGTTTATGCAGGCTCTATCGAACAAAAGCTGGATTACCACACCTCCTATTCGCTGAACGATCGAACACGAACCTTCCTTAAAGTTCAGGATGGATGTGATTACCCCTGCTCCTACTGTACAATTCCGCTGGCTCGCGGTAAAAGCCGGTCAGACAGTACAGAAAATATCCTGAAAGCAGCCAGAGAAATTGCCGCTCTGGACGTAAAAGAAATTGTACTCACGGGTGTCAACATTGGTGACTTCGGAATCAGGAATGGAGAACGACTGGAATCATTTATTGACCTATGTCACTCGCTGGATACCATTGAAGGAATTGAACGGTTCAGGATTTCGAGTATTGAACCGAATTTACTCAGCAATGAGATCATACAATTTGTGGCCTCTTCAAAGAAATTTGTCCCCCATTTTCATATTCCGCTTCAAAGTGGAAGTCCGGAGGTATTGCGACTGATGAAAAGACGCTACAAACGCGATTTGTACGAAGAACGCGTTCAAACCATCAAATCACGAATGCCCGACTGCTGTATTGGTGTCGATGTAATTGTAGGTCACCCGGGTGAAACCAAAGAACGGTTTTTAGAAACCTATAATTTCCTCAACGAACTGGATATCAGCTATCTTCATGTATTTTCATACTCAGAACGCCCAAACACGGAGGCGGTGCATATCCATCCAAAAGTTAATGCAAAGGAAATAACAGAAAGGTCCAAAATGCTACATATTCTCTCTGAGAAGAAAAAACGGGCATTTTATGAGAGTCAGCTCGGTAAGCTAAAACAGGTTTTATTTGAAGAAGATGTAGAAAACGGTCAGATGCATGGATGGACCGAAAACTACGTAAGAGTCACCGCTAAATATGATCCCATTCTAATAAACTCTACCAAAGAAGTAATTCTATCGGAAATAAATGAGCGGGGAGTGGTTGAATTAACTGAGCCTGAGTTGGTCTTTGAACAGCATTAAAAAAAGAGCGAGCCGGCATGCCGGCTCGCTCTTGTATGAATAGAAGTGTACTACGCTTCCAATAATCTTTCATCATGCTGGCTGATGTCTAGTCCCAAATTCTCGTCTTCTTCTGTTACACGAAGCGGAACAATGATATCAGTTAGTTTAAAAATAATGAACGACATGACCACTACGAAGGCAGAAATGCCGACCAGTGCACCCATGTGCTTCAGGAACAGCGTAGTCTCTCCGAAAAAGAGTCCTTGCTCTGTCACTACACCGTTGATAGCAGTTGTAGCAAATACACCGGTAAGAACCATCCCTACCATTCCGCCTACACCGTGACAAGGGAAAACATCGAGTGTATCGTCAAGAGCAGTCTTGGTTTTCCAATGTGCTACCAGATTAGAAATAATAGCAGCTACTACCCCGATAACCAATGAATGAGGAATGGTAACAAAACCGGCAGCCGGAGTTATAGCAACCAATCCTACAACTACCCCAATACAGAATCCCATGGCAGAAACTTTGTGGCCGCGGGCAGCATCAAAAAGCACCCAGGCAATGCCTGCAGCCGCTGCAGCGGTATTGGTTGTGGCAAATGCCGAAGCAGCTAAGGCTCCTGCTCCAAGCGATGAACCGGCATTAAATCCAAACCAGCCAAACCAAAGTAAACCGGTACCTAAAAGGACATAGGGAACATTTGCAGGCGGAAGGAAACTACCTTTTGCATGCGAACGGCGTCTTTTCAACATGATGGCTCCTACCAAAGCAGCCCAGCCTGCAGACATGTGAACCACAGTACCTCCGGCAAAATCAAGAACCCCCATTTTAAAGAAAATTCCATTCGGCGACCAGGTCATATGTGCCAACGGAGCATAAATGAATAAACTGAAAAGCACCATAAAGACTACATAAGATCGGAAATTGATCCGCTCGGCCATAGAGCCAGTAACCAAAGCAGGAGTAATTACAGCAAATTTCAACTGGAACATGGCAAAAACTACCGCAGGTATGGTACCCACCAAAGGACCATCCAATACTCCTTTAAACATAAAGTGCGTGAAAGGATTTCCAATGATCCCTCCTACCGACTCACCAAAGGCCAGGCTATAACCTACTACCACCCAGAGCAGGCTGATTACTCCCATACTGATAAAGCTTTGGAGCATGGTAGAGATTACGTTCTTAGAATTCACCATCCCTCCATAAAAATAGGCAAGTCCGGGGGTCATCAACAATACCAACGCACAGGAGACGATCATCCAGGCGGTATCACCTGTATCAAGTCCTTCTGTAACGATAGCTCCCGGAAGAGAGGGTGTAAAAAGTGCCACCACCGTGACGATAAGAAGTACGATAAGGGGGGTAATTGCCCCTTTCCAGCTAGATTCTGACATGTTTTGTACTGTTATGGTTTTGATGTAACTGAGTTTTTAAATAAATACCAAATATTGGAATAGTATCATATTTAAAAACCAAATATAATAACGCAAATTAATGCACATCAGAATAGAATAGAATTTTACTCAAAATGAATTCTAAAATCCAATTGATCCTAAACATAGTACAAGTCAACAGTATTATTTAGAAAAATAGCTTTCACCAAAAGAATATTTTGAAAACTAAATTAAAACAATCCACCATTTCCTTTTCCCATAGAATATACCTGCAAATTGAGGATTGTTCTTCCCGGAAGTTGTAAATTATGGCCTTATTCAGCTAAATGCTTCTTTAAAATGAATCGCAAAACATTCATTTCGCAAATCGGCCTCGCAGGCACAGCGGTTTTACTTCTTGAAAACTGCGGCATCAACTCAGAGCCACGCGTCAGCTCTGCTGAACTTGTACAACTTAAACTTCCAAAAGCCACTGATGATGTGTTTTCGTATATCAAGCGGCTAAAAGGAAAATTTGACCTGAGATTTTACCGTCAGATACTCGGGGCCGCCAACGAATTTAAAGAAGGCGATGCCAGCCAGGGCATCGCAGCAGCTGATCAAACTACACGAGAATATGCTCGGCAACTGCTTTCGAATACCCCTATAAAAGAGTTAATACGGCAGCCAGTCTTTACAGATGAACTCTCAGAATTAATAGAAAAAACCACTGAGGCCACCATTAGATCTGAAATCCAACACTGGACTCTTGGGAGGCTGAAAAGCTTTTTGCTTACTGCTGAAGAACAGGAGATCAAACACCTAATGCCCGGATTATCCAGTGATACCATTGCTTTGCTGGTACGAACCATGACCAATGAAGAGTTAATCCAGGCAAGCCTGAAGATATTTAATCCGCTGCCGGGAAGTCAGATAGGAGCTAAAGGATACCTAAGTGCCCGGGTGCAGCCTAACTCTCCCACCGATCATCCGGAGGATATCATCTGGCAGGTGTTTAATGCCTGGTCTTACGCAGTAGGTGATCTGGTACTTGGGACAAACCCCGTCTCAAGCGAAGTAGAATCTGTGGCGGCAATTGAATCTGCCCTTTACGATCTAATTGAAACTTTCGGGCTGGAACACATCCTACCTAATTGTGTTCTTTCACATATTGATGTTCAGGCTCAGGCAGAGGAGGTAAAACCCGGTCAAACGGGCATCTGGTTTCAAAGCCTAGCAGGTACTGTGGCTGCCAATAAAACTTTTGATCTCTCTATTGAAAAAATGCAGAAGCATGCTTCAAAACGTAAAGGCAGATACGGTTTGTATGCTGAAACCGGTCAGGGAGCAGATTACACCAATGGGCACGGCGAGGGTTTTGATATGGTAATACACGAATCCCGAAAGTATGGATTTTTGCGAGCGTTGAAAAACGATATGAATCCCGAAAGCTGGGTACATGTGAATGACGTGGCGGGATTTATCGGACCTGAAGTATTTAAAACTCGCGAGCAGCTGGTGAGATGCTGCCTGGAAGACACGCTTATGGGCAAGCTTCACGGACTCACCATTGGACTGGATATTTGCTCTACGCTTCACATGGATGTAAGTCTGGATGACCTGGAATGGTGCATCAATCAGATTATGCCAGCAAATCCAGCCTATCTGATGGCCCTGCCTACCCGTAATGATCCCATGTTGAGCTATCTGACCACGGCGTTTCATGATCATCTGCGAATTCGTGAAAAGTTTGGCTACCGGGTCAATGATGCCATGTGGGACTTCTTCAAAAAAATCGAAATAATTGATGATGATGGAAAACCAACTAAAAATTTCGGTGATCCTGTCTGGGTTTATTATCAGTATCTAAAAATGAAAGGGGACTCCAGAAGCTGGGAGGAAATCAAGAAAGAGGGAATTGAAACCATAGATCGAATTGACAAACGAGGTGTATTCATTTCAAAAGGTTACGGAGAAAACTATTGGCTTCCGGAACCGAAGCTTGAGGCTAGAGTGAGAAATTTATACAAGGATGCCAAAATAAGCCTTTGGACAGAAATGCCGGAATCATTTTTCGCCTCTTTACAGCCTCTGCTGATTTTGGAAACGCAATCAACCAGCAGAAAGGATTATATCTATCAT
>CBINGY010000097.1:0-11274 GCA_966250325.1 uncultured Cytophagaceae bacterium
GAATCGGTGATATGGCTCCCGATTTCGAGGCGGTTACCACCACCGGAAAACTCCGGTTTTCAGAATATAACAAAGGTAGCTGGGTGGTGTTTTTCTCGCATCCTGCCGACTTCACGCCGGTTTGCACCACCGAGATGAGCGGCTTTGCCAATGAACAGGAGTCTTTCTTTGACGCCCATACTACCAAACTCATGGGTTTAAGTATTGACAGTATTCATTCGCACATCGCCTGGGTAGATAATGTCTATAAAAATTCGGGGGTATTATTCCGGTTCCCGATCGTAGCCGATATCGATATGAGTGTATCCAAACTTTGGGGAATGCTTCAGCCTGGTGAAAGCGAAACTGCTGCGGTACGTGCCGTTTTCTTCGTCGATCCATCCGGGAAAATCCGTCTAATCATGTATTATCCGCTAAATGTTGGCCGCAATATGGAGGAAATCAAACGTTGTCTGCTGGCTTTGCAGACCTCGGATGAAAACAAGGTGGCCATGCCTCTCAACTGGGAGCCCGGTGAAAAGGTGATAGTCCCTGCTCCACGTACGGTAGAAGGACTGCTGGAACGTAAAAGTAGCAATCTGGAAATGATGGACTTTTATCTGGCGAAAAAATCGCTTTGAGAAATTTTTGAAGTCAAGATGTTTTAGAAAGGCAGATGGAAAACGATTCCGCCTGCCTTTTTACTTTGATTTGAAGCCTTTTAGGAAAAATTTTCAAAATATACGCTTTCACACATTTACTTAATTCGTTTCTATATTTGCCAAAACCCAGACAAAACATGATTCGCCTGGCACTGGTAGATGATCACGAACTTTTCCTGAAAGGGCTTCAGGGGCTTCTTAACCAGCAGAAGCAACTGGAATGTCAGCTCATTTTCACCGGTGCGGAAGCCTTAATTGAGGCTCTGCCCTTGAAAGACACCGACGTATTGCTGCTCGATCTGCAATTGCCCGATTCTGATGCGTTCGATCTGCTTAAAAAAATCAGAAAAATTCAACCTGAAATCCGGGTAATTTATCTGACATTGCTTCGTGGAAACCGATCCTTCAACCGGTTATCTCCACTCGGTTTTGAAGGTTACCTTCTAAAAGACAGCCCCATTGATGCATTGGTAGAAGCCATAGAAACGGTGGCCACCGGAGGTACCTATTACGGAAACCGCTACAGTGATGATCACCAGAATACCGTAACTACCCCACCTAATAAAGTCCTTGAATTGCTAAGTAACCGTGAAATTGAAGTTCTAAAACTGGTTGCTCAGGAATTATCCAGTGCAGAGATCGCCGCCCGGCTTTTTGTGAGCGTAAGCACGGTTGACAGCCATCGAAAAAACATTATGATCAAACTCGGCGTTGACAATATCGTAGGACTGGTCAAAATTGCGGTAGAGAATAAACTTATTTAGAACCCGCCAGGCTGCAAATTCATGAAATATCAGATGCAAGACACCTCTTATTACTCTGATTGTGAGTGCATACCACAAAATTGAATTTTATTCCGCATTACCTAGGAATCTCTTAACTTTCGGAACCCCGAAACCAATTGATTCATGTTACGAAAAACCTGCATTTGCCTGAGCACCTCGCTTATTTTCTTCTTCTCATCCCTCTATGCCCAGGAAAAGTTAACCGCCAGTCAGGAAGCCATCATGGAGATTTTTCAGCATGCCCAGTCGCTGGATGAGTCAAAAACTGACTCCATGCGAATCTACGCACAGGATATCATTAAAAAGTCACAGAAAGAGGGTTTCCGATTGGGTGAAGTGTCTGCCTTACGATTGCTGGGATGGGCAGAAGGATTTGACGGCAACATGGACAAATCGACCGAAATCCATCTGAAAATGCTGGCCGAATCCAGAAAATACAAGTTGCCCATGCAGAAACACATGGCATACAGTGATCTGGGGTATAATTACATGGCGATTAATCAACTCGGAAAAGCCAAAGCAGTCTATCAGGAGGCTATCGCCGATAACGACCTGGAGTTTGTGGGGCCGGTAAGAGCCTCAGTCTATTTCAATAATCTGGGTATCATTTTCAGAAGGCTTTCCATGCCAGACAGTGCTCTGATCATGTACCGTCAATCCATGAAGCTGAAAGAAAAAGCCGGAGACCTGAAGGGAATTGCCAATCAGAAAATTAACTTATCAGCCTTGCTTATTTCACAGCAACGTTATGGTGAAGCAGAAAAGCTCATCCTTGAAAACCTGGAATACCTGAAAACTAATCCCAATAAAGGAGATCAATGGTCAAACCTGCTCAATCTGGTTGGTGTAAAAACCGGGACAAAAGCTTATACGGAAGCAAAAACACTTCTCGACTCCTGCCTTAACCTGGCTACGGAACTGAAATCGGAGTTAAAACTTTTCGAAACACATGAAGCGTACTCAGAGCTTTACAAAGTTCAGGGTGATTTTAAAAATGCCCTGGAAGAGTACAAAAAGGCCATAGAATACCGTGAGAAATATGCCAATGAAGAGTCAACAAACCAGATTAATGAGCTTCAGGAGACCTTTAACGCACAGGAAAGAGAACAGGAAAACAGGCTGCTGAGCACTCAGCTCAACGCAGAAAAACAAAAGAAAATCTTTCTGGTGATCGGCCTTATTCTGCTTGCTACTCTGGCCATGGCCATCGGAATTTCCTGGCAAAAAAATCAAAAGAAGAACAGACAGCTGGCTCACCAGAATGAGCTTATCACCCTGCAAAAAAATAAGATGGCAGAGCTTAATACCGAAAAAAATAAGCTGATCAGCCTCATTTCTCATGATTTGAGAACGCCGTTTCATACCATCAAACTCTGGAATAAAACCTTGCAGGAAAACCTTCAAAAGTCACCCGAAAAAGTCGCTGAAGCAGCCGGAATCATTGCCAAAACAGCAGAATATGGCCAATCGATGGTAAACCGTATTCTGGATATCGAGCAAATGGATATCCATACGCACCAGGTAAATCTGGTGCCCACGCCTGTCAACAGCCTTTTGCAGGAATTGATAGAGGACTTTGCCCCTGCAGCAACTGGCAAGCAGATTGTCATTTCTTATTCCTCTACCCTGCCGCAGAATCTGGAAACGCTCACAGATCCTGCCCTTTTGAGAAGAGCCACCGAAAATCTGATTTCAAACGCTCTGAAGTTTTCACATGTCAATTCCCGGGTAGAAATTCATTCCGAAGAAGCTGGAAGTGGAATCCGTATCTCGGTTCGTGACTATGGAATTGGGATCGCTGCGGAAGATCAGCCCAAACTTTTTACTGCCTACGGAAAAACCTCCTCTTTACCTACCGGCGGAGAAGATAGCAGCGGTTTAGGCCTAAGCAGTGTCAAACGCATCATGGACGAGCTGGGCGGAAAAGTATCGGTGGAAAGTGAGGCAGGGAAAGGTTCTGTTTTCACTCTCACTTTGCCTTGATTCCTTTCTTTTTGTAAGTTCTTCAAAGGAATCCTGTTTATTTTGCGTCTTATCATTCCAAACTATGAATCAGAATCTGGTACAAATTGCCCTGGTAGTCAACGATTACGACGAAGCCATCCACTTCTACACTCAAAAACTCGGTTTTGAGCTGATCGTAGACACGCCTCTTTCCCCCGAAAAACGTTGGGTGGTGGTTAAACCCAAAGGCAGTCACGGATGTGCTCTCCTATTGGCAAAGGCGGCCTCTGACGAGCAGAAAAAGAGTATCGGAAACCAAACCGGCGGTCGGGTGTTCCTTTTTCTTCATACCGACGACTTTGACCGCGACTACCAGAATCTCATCGACCAACAGATTGAAATTATTCGCCCGGCAAGTAAAGAAACCTACGGAAAAGTGGCTGTTTTCGCTGATCTCTACGGGAATCTCTGGGATCTCATTGAACCACAAACGCACTAAACAAGAGAATACCAACAGAAGGTTGCCTTTCTTCCGATCTTATGGATACTCTCATTTGAGGATGAAATAATTGAACAAAATCAAGATTCAAAATTTTACTCTATAAATTCTATAGAGTTTATATATTTATATCTATACTTGCACCCGTATTTTCAGAATTGCCCCTACATGCAGACAGATTCTACCTCCGCAGGTAAAAAAAGAACTTCGAAAGAACGCCTTTTTCAGGTACTGAGTGTACTTGGCTGGATGATCGCCGGGCATATTCTTTTCAGCTTCTTCCCTACCCTGTGGCTTCGCGGACAGCTCATTACGCTCTGGAATTCGCTGGATAGCTCTATACTCATTTATATGTTGGGCGGCTTTATTGCCCAGATGATTGACGGTGCTCTGGGCATGGCTTATGGGGTAAGTGCCACCAGCTTTCTGCTCGCCATGGGTCTGAGCCCCGCCGCAGCCAGTGCCAGCGTACATGCCTCCGAAATTTTTACCAGCGGCGTATCAGGTCTCAGTCATTTGAAGTTCGGAAATGTCAATAAGAAACTCTTCCGATACCTGCTCTTGCCAGGCGTGCTGGGAGCCATCGCGGGAGCCTACTTACTCTCTTCCTTCGAAGAATACAATGTTTACATAAAACCTGTAGTGGCGGTCTACACCTTTTATCTGGGTATCCGGATAATCCTTAAAGTTTACTCGGTAAACCGCAAAAAGAAACCGATCAAACGTCTGGGTTTACTGGCAGGTACCGGAGGTTTTCTCGATTCTATTGGCGGAGGCGGCTGGGGGCCTATAGTGAGCTCCACGCTGATTGCCAACGGCAGAAATCCCATTTATACCATCGGGTCGGTAAATCTCACTGAGTTTTTTGTCTCGTTTGCCAGTTCACTCACCTTCATTTTTGTATTGGGTCTGGATCACTGGCAGGTAATTCTGGGGCTTATACTGGGCGGAGTGATCGCAGCACCTATTGCGGCATTTCTGGTTCGCAAAATCCCGCTGAAACCCATGTTTATCTTTGTGGGCACCGTGGTAATCATCACCAGCCTTCGCACCTTCCTGAAGTCTATCGGAGTTTTTTGATTTATAAACCTTTAAACAAATACCATTTATGTGTTGATAATTACTCTACTTATTCTATAGATTTTATAGTTTATTGATAAGAAGTCCGGCTGCAACCGGACTCCAAATTCAATCTAAAACAGGACT
Organism: uncultured Cytophagaceae bacterium; assembly: GCA_966250325.1. Classification (GTDB taxonomy): domain Bacteria; phylum Bacteroidota; class Bacteroidia; order Cytophagales; family Spirosomataceae; genus Jiulongibacter. The sequence continues at coordinate 5,076 of CBINGY010000097.1, forward strand.
CGACATCCCAATTTTTACATCAAACAGTTCAAAGTTATGAGAAAACTTTTCAAACAAAGCACCTTGCTGCTTTCACTTCTCCTCCCCTTTTTCAGCTACGGTCAGAATCAGCCGGTAATTAATGCCAACATCACCGGAGTGGTCGTTGACAAAACCAGCCAGGAACCACTGATTGGTGTCACCGTCACCATAAAGGGAACTACAAACGGAGCCATCACGGATATAAATGGCGAGTTTAGTCTGGCTACCGGACAGGTGCTCCCCTTTACACTCATTGTTAGTTCCATTGGCTATAAAACCCTCGAATATGTGGCCAATGAGCGTAACCTGAGAATTGAACTCATTTCAGCCGAGGAATCGCTGCAGGAGGTCGTGGTAACCTCACGAAGAAGGACCGAACGCGTGCAGGAAGTTCCGATTCCTATCACCACCATTCGCGGTGCAGCCATAGAAGATGCCGGAGCCTTTAATGTGAACCGCCTGAAGGAGTTGGTCCCTACTGTCCAGCTCTACTCCTCAAATCCGAGAAACACCAGTCTGAACATCCGCGGACTGGGATCTACGTTTGGCCTGACCAATGACGGCATTGACCCCGGCGTGGGTTTTTATCTGGATGGGGTATATCTGGCCCGTCCGGCGGCTACGGCCCTCGATTTTATTGACATTGAGCAGGTGGAAGTACTGCGTGGCCCGCAGGGAACCCTATTCGGAAAAAATACGACTTCCGGAGCCTTCAACATTACCTCCCGGCTTCCGGAGTTCAGACCCGGTGCCCTCTTTGAACTGAGTTATGGAAATTACGGATACATCCAGGCCAAAACCTCCGTTACCGGGCCCCTGACTAAAAATCTGGCTGCCAGGGTTTCGTTCTCCGGAACACAGCGTGACGGCACACTCTTCAACGTAAGCACAAACCGGTCAATCAATGACATCAATAATCTCGGAATTCGCGGGCAACTACTCTTTACACCCACCGACAAACTAAAAATTTCACTGGCTGCAGACGCCACCTCCCAAAAACCCGATGGCTACGGATGGGGTATTGCCGGAGTAGTAAAAACCCAACGTTCCGAATATCGACAGTTTGACAACATCATCAGAGATCTAGGCTATACCATTCCCTATAAAAGTGCTTTTGAAAGAAAAGTAGATCTGGATACCCAGTCAAAAGCCGACAATGCTCTGGGCGGAGTTTCACTCAATGCTGATATCAAACTAGGCAACGGAACGCTTACCTCTACTTCTGCCTACAGATACTGGGACTGGGTTCCGTTGAATGACCGGGATTATACCGGCTTACCGGCCTATACCATCTCTGCAGGTAATTCTGTGCATGGTCAGTGGTCTCAGGAATTCAGGTATTCGGGCAAAATCAATGACAAAGTAAGTGGAGTGGTTGGCGTATTTGGCCTTTGGCAAGATCTGAAAACCGACCCAGTCCATACCGAAGAAGCCGGTGAGGCATTGTGGCGTTTTCAGCAAAACAATGCATCTGCCACGCAGTGGGGACCCGGCCTGATTGACAAGGTAGGTATACGTACCACTTACAACATTAACAGCACCAGCCTCGCGGCCTTCACTCAGATAGATTGGGCCATTACGCCCAAACTTCACCTGTTGCCGGGTCTCCGTTACAACTACGACAAAAAAGTGGCCAACTACGACCGTAAGAAATACATGGACAATAACATATCATACACACCTGCTCAGCTGGCTGCCGTAAACAGCATCTACTCCGATCAGCACTTTGCGGTCAATGCCGATGCCGGAAACGTATCGGGGCAATTCTCTCTGCAGTATCGATTTACTCCAAACTATAATGCCTATGCCACGTATTCTAAAAGTTATAAGCCGATCGGAATCAATGTAGGTGGCCTGCCGGTGGTGAATGGGGAAGTAGCTACCGATCTGGCAGAAGTACGACCAGAATTTGTTAATCATCTGGAAGCAGGTATAAAAACCAGCCCGGGCAAAAACGCAGTTCTGAATCTGACTGCTTACCGCACAGACATCCGGGATTTCCAGACGCAGGTGCAAACACCCGAGCCGGGAGTAAACCGGGGTTATCTGGCCAATGCAGAGCAGGTGCGGGTTCAGGGAGTTGAATTGGATGCGAGTGTAAAAGTTGGCTCTCATTTCAGATTCAATGCCGCTTTTGCATATACCGACGGTAAATACATCCGATTTACCAATGCTCCCGTGCCTCTGGAAGAAGTGGGTGGTGCCCAGGCGTTTAAAGACATTTCAGGGGGAAGACTTCCCGGAATTTCAAAATACTCGGGCTCTGTGGGGGCAGAGGCTACTCAGAAAGGTATATTTCTGGGGCTTAAAGGAAATTATTTCGCAGGTCTGGATTATTTCTACCGATCAGAGTTCTCTTCCAGCCCCTCTCCTTCTCTCTACCTGAATATTGATGGCTACTGTTTACTGAATAGTCGTTTGGGTTTCAGAGCTTCCAATGGCATCACAGCCTTTATCTGGAGCAGAAATCTGGGAAATACCAACTACTACGAACAGCTTCTGGCCGCTCCGGGAAGCAGCGGACAGTATGCGGGGATTGTGGGAGACCCAAGAACTCAGGGGGTGACGCTTCGGTATACGTTATAGATTAGTAACCTTTAACAGGGAGTTTGTTCAACAACTACAAACTCCCTGAACTGGTAACAGGTACCTGTTTCAATTTCTGAATGCCAGCCTTGACGGATGGAAACAGCAGAACACACGCCTTAAATTTGTTCGTATTGCTTCTTCCATACGGGTTTGTACTTATTGAAAAAAAACATGGCCAGGGTCATGACTACCCCGATACCGATTCCGATACCTTTGTAAAAACCTGTGGAGGGTTCGCCGGTTTCGGTAAGAATCACTTTGGGTAGTCTTGAAAAGACCTCTGCCATGAAAGCACAGTAAAGCCCTACCACGCTCAATTACATAAAGTTAAAGTGAGCAAGAGGTAATTTTTCCTTTTTTTGTTAGTACCGGGTACATTCCTGCCAGCAGTGTTAAACAGCTGATAACAGCCAGCCAGTGAAAGAGCCCGAACTTCCCGTAAAGTTTATAGATAAAGAAGGCAGTAAAATTTACCAGTACCATAGAAATGGCGTACACATATCCGATTTGTTTATGCCTTTTGGTACCTTTTGTGGTGGATAAAACAAATAAGCCGGTAATCAGGGCGAGAATTGAAACGATCAAATGAACCAAACCTATGGTTCCACTAAGTAGGTTTCCCATAGACGAACGCTGTATTGATTTGAATGATTGAATACAAAAATTACAAAATTAACCTCCTGTATGGAAATTTAAGAAACAATGTTTATTTCCTTACGTGTCAATACCTGTCTGGCAAAAAAAACTTCTTTGCCGAATGGAGCTGCCGGGTGATAGAGTATAAAAAATACGTCAATTGCCGTATTGCTGCATGCTTTCGTATTCAAAATCTTTGTGGAGTATAGTAAGGGTTTTAATTGTAAAGAAACTATTTGAACTTCAACAAAGAGACTGTTTTGAAAAAAATCCTGTTCCTAGTATGGCCAAATGGGGTATACCGTAAGCTTCTGCCCAATGAGATTCAGCCAGAAAATAAAGAGGTACCGATTTCGCAATTTAATCGTACCGGTTATTCTGATCTCTTAGTGGCCCAAGCCGGCACCTGCATACTGTTTCTCTTGAAAGTCCTGCAATTGGTAAACCGGGGTTGGTTTATTTTGCCACGTTTGAGTGAAGGTAATACACCGTTTAATCCTGCAACATTGCTGACAGACGAAAACGGTCTTGAACATCTGATACCCACCAGCATTCCGGACTTTGAAGAAAATTGGAATATCCCACTCAATCAAAAAACGGCAACTTCTCTGGTCAGCATTGAAAAGGCAGGAATGAACATAGATGGTTTGAAGGCTTTTCAAGGTCCCTCAGAACAGATGTCTGTTTTTTTTCAGACCGATACCTTGGTAAGTAGTTACGAAACTTACGGTCTCTTTTGCAAAAATGGGATTGGGCATATGGCTCCACTCGCAAAAAATGCCTCCAAAGACCCCTTGAATTATTGCACGAGGATGAGCACGAGTAGTTTAGCTACCTCACACAATCAGGTTTCTATGGCCTGCCATCATGAACGAAAGAATCTCATGACCCTTTCAGAAAATATCATCAACCACTTTGATTCCGTAAGTAAACCCTCACTGAATGAAGTTTAATTAGATTAAAATGAAAAATCGTGGCTTTTTACTCGTATTTTTTTCGGGCTTTCTGTTTGGAGCACCGGTATATGCCCAGGTACTTCCTGAAGAAGTAATCGTTACGGGTGGTGGCATATTTTGTGATTCAACCCTAATTTCGGCAACAGGTGGAAGCGGAGGTACCATTTATTTTCAGGGCCAATCCACGGGTGGCACCTCGCTCGATTTCCCTTCCACTAGTGAAATAATTAGAGCTTCGGGACAATACTATTTTCGATCATACCATCCAGATAGCGGTTGGGGGCCGGAGGGTAGCGTGTCGGTAACTATAGACCATCCCGTTGGACCCATCCGCTTTACCTCTCAGATGGCTTGCTACGTAGGTTTGGTGTATCCACAGAGAGTTATATTTCCAAGCGGTGGTGAGGGTGGTACCATCTACTATCAATCCACCCTTGCAAACGGCACTTCCAAAATAAACTCTTCAAGTAGCATACGGGTATCTTCGCCGGGTCTGCGATATTTCCGTGCATACAACGAGGGCTGCGGCTGGGGATCTCCCAGAAGTATCAATGTAACTTTCCCACCAAACTTTTTAACATTGACTGGTAATGCCTCCGGTAGCATCCGAAGAGCTTGGTTAACCATCCAATCCACTCAAAAAATTGGGGTAGACCAAAGAATTAGCTATTATTCTACCACAGACATAATTCTAAATCCGGGTTTTTCAGCAGAAGCCGGCAGTGTATTTGTAGCTTTTATTGAAGATTGCTATTAAGTTTTTTACGGGATGCCTACGAGTTTGACCCTATCCATCAGGTCGGAATCCTGGCAAAAGAATGGATGAACGATGATACCACCCAACGCCCGCATGAATGACAGGTTGGATTCACCCCGGAAAAGTTCAAAAATTTGGGGAGCTCATTTCTATAAGGAGAGGGTTACACCCCCTCATGGAAAAACAATAAATCAATATCTTGGTTTAATTATACTTTGTCCTAAAAAGGGGAGGGTTACAATAAGGGGAGGGTTACACAAACACGAACTTTGATAGAAGCACAAAGCTTGATTTAACCACTGAACCGCCACTTTTGGGTAGGTGCTGTTATCGGCTGCCATTATTCCGTTGCTTTTGGAATTAATTTATCGAGGAGTTCATCTATTTTCTTTTCTCCTTCGTTTTTTATTCTGTCTTTCGATGATTGTAAAGTCCTTTTTACTTTTATCCAAGTCCAAGGGTTGATTGAAAAGGCAAAGTCTTTAATTTCATCTTCAAGGTCGGATATGGCCTCCTTAATAATCTCAGGTTTCAAAGCATCAACAGTTGATGATATTTGATTTTGAACTAATTCTTCTTCACCTGGAAAATGCCCTTTTACTTCTTCGAAATATTCTTGTAGTAAGTCAAAGCTTTGCATAATGTTTGTCTTTCCATTCAGTCTATATGCAGTAATTGGGTCAATTGTGGCTAAATTGTCAACAGCATTTGTGTATTTTTCTTCAATAGTTGAGAGTTTTTCAGCAACATCGTTTTGAAGCAATCCTCCAATAATTCCAGAATAAAATTGATTCAAATTTTGCATCAATTCTTCGGTTTGTTCATTTTCCGGAATACGTAAAAGTATTCTGTTAGTTAGCATTTGTATATTTTCGCTGGTGTCAAGCTGATTGAAGATGAAATTGGTCTCTAATAAATTATAAAGAATCTGTTTTTTGATTTTTTTATCTTCTTTACGAGTCCTGAACCATTGTCCAAGCTCATTTAGAAACCAACCGAATGCCACACTGAATAATGCTCCTAAATATGTCCAATTAAATTTTTCCATTTTTTTATTATTTACGCAGGAACACATTTAGCAGCAAAGTTCTCAAGGAATTTTAGATCACTTTCGGCTTTTATTGTGTCAGGTGGTGTTGGGTTCAGTCCAGCTGCAGCATCGTGTATCCAACTTGAGCTTTCGGTCAGAGACTGTTCATTAAAGTGTGTCTGCTAATTTCGATTAATAATGAGAAAAAAG
>CBINGY010000098.1:0-11263 GCA_966250325.1 uncultured Cytophagaceae bacterium
CAAACGTATCTGGATCAATATCCCGCATAAAAAAGGCGGGAAGACTTTACTCTTCCCGCCTGACATTAAGCTGCGAATTCAACCTTACATCACTTCGCTTTCCACTATTTCTCCGCAGCCAATTCTATCACCGGCGTTACCCCCGGGTTGACTTTTAAAGTCATCGGCACCAGCATGAATAATAATGGCTTTACCCAAAATATCTTTCTCCGGATCACCACATCCAATGCACCATAAATCGGTGTCGCGGGTAAGATGAGATGACGTAGCCTCACCACCTGCTTCCAGATTACCTATATCTCCAATATGGAAGGGCTCATTTCCCCACTCGCCATGATTTTCCTCCGTAGGATTCCAGTGACTGCCGGCACTGCTGGCGTCTGCAGAACTACAATCGCCTTTCTCATGAATATGAATGGCATGCTTCCCACCCGAAAGTCCGCTTATATCTGCGTCCATGGTTACGAAGTTATCACCCTGAGTAAAAGTAACGGTTCCAGATACCCCACTATTATTTTTATCTCCAATTACAGCTACAGCAGTTTTATTTCCTGAAATGACCAGTTCCTCAGAATTTTCTTCAGTGGTGCTGCTCTCCTCTTTGCTAGTATGGCAAGAATTCAATACAATAAGTCCGGTACAAATCATTAATGCGTATTTCATAAGAAGTAATAGCTTTTTTGACACCCATTCTTAAAAAAGTATTCCTGACAATTCATGTAGAATCCTTTACACAAAAAGCCCGGGATGGCCCGGGCTTTGAGAAAAAAGTGTCACTTAACGGAAGTTACTTCGCTGAGAATTTATAGAGTGTAGATGTGCTGTACGTTTCTCCAGGTCTTAGTAAAGTGCTTGGGTAATCCGGTTTGTTTGGAGAATCCGGGTAATGCTCGGTTTCGAGACAAAGCCCCCATCTATGTCCATAAACCGTACTGTCTGGACCCACCATTTTCCCATTCAGGAAATTGCCGGTGTAAAACTGAACAGCAGGCTCAGTGGTGTACATTTCCATAAATCTCCCTGAATTTGGCTCATATACAGTGGCTCCGAGTTTCATTTCTGAAGATTTATCTGTGAAAATCCATGCGTGATCATAGCCTCCACCAATTTTTATTTGCTCATGTGTAGTGTCATTGATTCGCTCACCTACCTTACGGGCCGTGGTAAAATCAAAAGGTGTACCGGCTACCGGGGCCGGGTCACCATAGGGAATCAACCCCTTATCTACTGGTAAATAGGTATCTGCCATAATCGTTACTTCGTGATTCAGGATATTCTCTTTCATACCTGAATTCAGGTTGAAATAAGCGTGATTAGTAAGATTAACGTGAGTTGGCTTATCTGTTGTTGCCTTGTAATCTATTCTTAGTGCATTGTCTGCCTGGAGAGTATAGGTCACTTCCACGGTCAGATTGCCAGGGAAGCCACCAGCACCGTCAGGAGATACGGTGGTCAGTTTTAACACGGGCTCACTTCCATCGATGACTTCGGCATCCCAAAGCTGCTTGTCGATGCCTGCACCACTACTATGAAGACTGTTTTTACCATTGTTGGCAATAAGCTTATATTCCGTGCCATCAATCGTAAATTTCGCATCTCCAATACGGTTCCCAAATCGGCCGATTATTGAACCAAAACCACTGGCACCATCGTAATATCCGGTAATATCGGGCAATCTGAGATTAATATTCTCATAGTTACCCTCTCTGTCGGGTGCTGTCCAGGTGATAATTTTACCACCAAAATTCGTAATGGTAACGGTCATTCCTGAATCGTTTGTAAGCGTATAAAGCGTGGCTTCGCGGCCATCTTCCATTTTTCCCCACGGTTCAGAAGTGATTCCTCCGGTACTTACTTTGTCCCCGGTTTCTCCACCAGAGGTAATATTACATGCCACCATTGTTGAAGCTACAGCCATTAAAGCAATTATTATTTTCATTGTTAACAGGATTGAATGGTTTAAAAAGAGGGGATTTCTATTCAGAAATCCCCGGAAATATTAACTGAAATAAATCATAACCCAGGCCACAATAGCCACAATAAATAAGCTGGTTACAATATCGATTAGTCCGTAACTTGATTTTGTTTCCTCTTTTTGCTCAGCACTTATTGTGCTCATTGTGAGCCCTGTAAGTTTCTCTTTGTCAGGTGCACCAGTAAATAAGGAAACCAGAACCGTAGCAGCTACGCAATACAGGAAGAAGAACGACGAGAACTTAAGAAAATTCATATCGGCAAAATTATAAAGGAATCCACCTTCTGCCAGAGAGCCTTTTGAAACCTCAAGAATAAGTCGGATAGCGGCAATAATTACACCGGTAAAAAGCGTAAACAAAGCTCCTTTCGAATTAATCCTACTGCTGAAAATACCGAGAAGGAATACAGCAGTTATTGGTGGTGCGATATACGACTGAACGTTTTGCAGGTATTCATACAGCGTACCTCCTGCCAGCCTCTCGATAATGGGCACCCATAATACACCAAGTAAAACCACCACTCCGGTAGCTATACGTCCTACCTGCACCATAGTTTTCTCATCTGCATCGGGTTTCAATTTTTTATAAATGTCAATGGTAAACAAGGTAGAGCAGCTGTTGAATACCGAAGCCAGTGAAGACATAAGAGCAGCCATTAGACCAGCTGCTACCAGACCACGTAAACCGGCTGGCAATACAGACATCATCAGAGCCGGGAAGGCTTGATCGGGAGTATCCCACTGTAATTCTCCACGCATCTTGAGCACCAGTGCAATGATACCAGGAATAAGGAACAGGAAGATGGGCATAAGTTTCAGGAAAGCTCCGAAAATACTACCTCTACGCCCTTCTTTCATGTTTTTGGCCGTTAACACACGCTGCACAATGACCTGATCTGTGCACCAGTACCAGATACCAACGATAGTAGATGAAAGCACTAGCCAGTGCCAGGGATAGGAAGGATCGTCCATTGACCTCCACATATTCATATATTCCGGACCTACCGTTTCACGTATACTGGCCCAGCCACCTGCAGCATCTAAGCCCAGGAAAGTAAGACTGGCAGCACCTATTACAAGGATTACAGCCTGCAATGTTTCGGTATATACCACGGCCCTCATACCACCCAAAATGGTATAAATTCCTGTAAGAATCACTGTTGCCAATGCCCCTTGCATAAAGGTCACTCCAAGCAGCGTGGAGATTACAATCCCCCCGGCATATAAAGTTACAGACACCTTTGTGAGTACATAGGCTGCAAGACTGAATAAAGACAAAAACCAGCGGGCCCTGCCATCAAAACGCTTCTCAAGAAACTCAGGCATGGTAAATACCCCACTGCGAACATAAAAGGGCAGGAATAGCCATCCGAGCAGTACCACCACCCAGGCATGCAGTTCATAAATAAGCAGTGGAAATTTATTTCCGGCTCCGGAGCCCGCAAGACCCACTACGTGTTCAGAACCGATGTTTGAGGCGAATATGGAAGCTCCTACCACAAACCAGCCCATATTTCTGCCAGCCAGAAAGTAATCTTCACTATCCTCCTGTTTTTGAGCTACCACCCACCAGGCGACACCTAAGAGCAAGGCAAAATAGCCGGCAATTACCACCCAATCAAGGGTACCGAATGCGTTCATATTTTCAAAAGGTTAAGGTTTAAAAGTGTTATTTTGACAATTAATAATTTCAAGCTACAAACTTGCATAAAAATGGTGTATTCTCCTGAATATCGCGAAAAAAGAATTGTGCTTATCATAGAGAAAATTGATTTTTTCATTTCGTGTCAAAAATACACAATCTGAGGAATCTCCCGAATAGTTATGCGTATCATTTACCAGAATTTACGCGGTCACAAACATTTTAATGGCAGAAACGGCAATAACCAGAAGTAAAATACGGTAAATCCATACTTCCGACCGGGGGATACGGGCAATGAATTTCACGCCTATCCAGGCACCAATTGCCTGAAACACCCCCATCAGAACTCCGTAGGCGAAATGAACCTTGTCGTAGTAGATAAACAGCAGTAAGGCTGGCACAGTAAATATCAGTACCAGCAAAAGTTTGATCCCATTAGCCTGTTTCAGGTTATATTTTGAGATTAAAACCATGGCGGCCAAAAGGAAAATACCCACCCCGGCCTGCAGAAACCCGCCGTAGACTCCGATTACAAAAAAGACAAGAACAGATAACCAACTTTTACGGTTTGCACCGCCTTCACCTTCCACTTTAATCCATCTCTCCGGCTTAAATAGCATCACCAGCATCATGATCACCATGAGCGTGCCTATGCTGTAATTCATGGTTTTTTCATCCAGATCTACCGCTATTTTTGAGCCTAATATAGAGCCCACAACAGCGGGCACAGCCAGCCATTCTACCCCTTTAAATAATCCTGGAAATGTTTTATTAAATCGCTGTGTAGCCACGGCAGACTGCATAAAAACCCCGATGCGATTGGTAGCATTTGCTGCAGAAGGAGGCAAACCACACACAAACATAAAGATCGGGAGTGTAATTAACGACCCGCTTCCTGCCAGAGTATTAATAATTCCTGTGAACGTGCCTGCCACTGCAAAAAGAAGAAACTCATACACTGAAAGGTCAATTTCCATGGGTTCCTGACTTATCCCTGATTAATTCGATAACTCAATGTAAGGTTAAATTGCCTTCTTCTGAACTGCCGATTGCTTTCGGTGTAAAAAGTTTCACCCTGGTTCACGGTACGCATCCAGCGGGAGTTAAAGATATCCAGTACAGCAAAATTGACCGTACCTTTCCGATTCAACACATCCTTCTTTAGAGCAAAATCAAAGAAATAGATGGCTTTGCGACTACCCTGGGCAGTTTTCTGAGCGGCATCGTAATTGGCTCTCAACTGTAAATCCAGACTTTTGGGCAGTACAAATCGCGTGGTGTACCGGGCAAACCACGAGTTGGTTTCTGCTACATATTCTTCTGAGATGTTACTTCCGTCAATATTGGCATGAAACAGATTGAAGTTGATATCCATTTTCCACCATTTGTAAGGAGAGTAATTGGACGTAACCTCGATACCGTAGGCTTTTTCACCCACCAGGTTTTGTGGCAATGTGGTGGAGAAGCCATTGGCATCTACTTCCCGGATCCGATCAATGACATCTGTGGTATTGCGGTAATAGATGGAAGAGGTGAGTGATCCTGACTCAAAATTTTTCAGATGGCCTATTTCAAAAACATCACTGTACTCCGGATTGAGGTCTGGATTTCCACTAAAGAAATTACGGCTGTCTGATACGGTCATAAACGGACTAAGGTCGTTATAAACCGGCCTTCTTATTCTGCGACTGTAACTCAGCTGCATCGAATTATCATTGCCAACATCATAAGTTAGGTGAGCACTCGGGAAGAAATTGAAATAATTTCTCGGGTTTACCTCATTGGTTTTCTCCAGCGTGGTGGAAACGCCCGTCCATTCACCTCTCAGACCTGCCTGATAACTGAACCTTTGGCTTTTGTTTCCAAGAATCCCGTAGACGGCAGAAATATTTTCATCATAAAGAAAAACATTGTCCAGTTCAGGAATGGGAATCCAGTTTCCAGCCTCATCCAGGTCATTTACCACATAATCATTTTTCATATCACGCAATGAGCTTCTGGCACCAAGCTCAAACTTCCCGTCTTTCGCAAAAGGCTTCACATAATCCAGTTGAAAAAGATACTGTTTTTCAAACTCGTCATTGTCCGAATTCTGAGTAAAGGTATTCACCACATCCACACTGCCATCTGCCAGTCTTCCAGATTGTTCAAAAAGCTGATAGCTATTCTCCCAGTGATCCAGATATCTGAACGTAGCATTTAGTTCATGACCTTTTCGCTCAAACTGCTTTTTGTAGGTCAAAACGGTTTCTGACAAGGGCTCAATTTCATCTTCATCCTGATATCGGGTGATGGTAGTGAGCGGTGTGTTGAAATTATTTAGAAAATCCCGGTAAATATTTTCGGTGTATCGCTTGCCATCTGCCCGGCTAAGCATGTAAGAGGCCGTTAAAATGCTGTTTTCTGAAAAATAGAAATCCAATCCGCCCCGAACATTATTATTAAACCCGATCACATGCCCGCTGTTTGACTGATCCAGAATAGTTTTTCCGCCTTCTTCATTGAAAACTTCCTGATACAAATCACCGAGGTAAGGTGTCTTCTCATACGTGAGAGCATAATTGATAAAGAAATTTACCTTTTTATGTCGGTAGTTGAAGTTCAGGGCCGCACCGTAGTTGGCCGGAACCCCGGAAATGAGCTGAACAGAACCATTGAATCCCTGCTGATTTTCTTTTTTAAGGATGATATTAATGATACCTGACATACCCTCTGCCTCGTATCTGGCCGAAGGATTGGTAATAATTTCTACCCGCTCCACCATGCTTGCCTGTAAGGAGGCCAGGCCTGCTCCTCCCTTAAAAGTTACCAGTCCGGAAGGTTTTCCATCGATTAGAATTCTTACATTATTACTTCCCCTTAACTTAATGGTGCCATCGGGATCTACCGTCACTGAAGGTATATTTACAAGGATTTGTGCGGCAGAGCCTCCGGCATTGGCCAGGTCTTTCCCGACGTTAAATACCCGTTTGTCGAGCGTGAGCTCCATGGAGCTGCGTTCTGCCTGCACCACCACCTCATCCAGACTTTTGCTGGAAGAATTGATTTTGATATCGCCTAGTTCAACTCCCGGATTTTCTCCGTTAATAACAAAAAAAGGAGTATTCAACGGATCATACCCGATAAACTCCACATTGACATAGTACTGCCCATAAGGAATTGACAAACTAAACCTGCCCAGTTCGTTGGTTATGTTACCATCTACAAGTGAGCTATCGGCCGATTTAAATATCCGAACAGAAGAAAAACTTAGCGGCTCACCGGAAATGGCATCTACCACCCGGCCAGAAATCTGCCCGTTCTGAGCAAAGGAAAATACCGGAATTAAAAGCAGAAGTAAAGGTTTCAATAGGTTAGTAGGTCGCATTCAACAATTGTAAAATTGACCACAAATTACACTAGAAATACCCGAACACCGAAGATTATTCTTTGAATAAGACGGTATTATCGACAGGACTTAGTTTTGGGAAGATTTACCCGGCAGCACTTCGGGGTTCACGCAGTAAGTCATTTCATGGCTTTTGACACAGCGAATCAGGTTTTCTGCAGCCAGTCTAGACATTTCATTCCGGGCCTCGAAAGTGGCAGATCCAATGTGTGGCAGTACACAAACATTTGGTAATTCGAGTAAAGGATTTGCCGGATCCATAGGTTCGGGGTCTGATACATCAAGTCCGGCTCCCCAGATTGTACTCTTCATTAGTGCTTCTATAAGATCTGGCTCATGATGTACTTTACCACGGGAAGTGTTAATAAAAATGGCCGATTTCTTCATTTGCTTAAAGGCCTCCTTATCAAAAATGTATTTCGTTTCATCTGTGAGATTACTGTGTACAGAAATTACATCGCTGGTTTGAAGCAGTTCCTCAAAACTCACTTTACGGGCACTGAGTCTGCTTCCAGCTTCCGTGTTGATACTTCTGTTGCAATAAATAATCTTCATTTGATAGGCTTCTTTGCATTTTCTGGCCATTTCAAAACCGATGGAACCCAGGCCGAAAACCCCTAAAGTTTTCCCATACAACTCCTGGCCCAGGTCTGCCTTTGGCTGAAAATCTCCCCAATTTGAAGCTGCAATACGTTTATGCATCTGAAAGAAATTACGGGAAACGGCTATCATGAGGCCGAAGGCGATATCTGAGGTAGCCCTGTTCATAGCCACAGGAGTATGTCCTACGGGAATGCCAAGTCTGGTTGCAGTTTCCATATCAATGTGATCAAAACCCGCAGAAAAGGTGGATATCACCTTCAAATGTCTGTTTTGCTCCAGAAATTTCCGGTCTAGTTTTTCCTTACTGGTAATGAGAAGATAGTTAAAATCACGGGCTTCTTCCAGAAGCTCGGCGGATGAAAAAGGACGGGATGCCTCACGCACGAGAGGCTCAAATCCCTCGTTTTTTAATAAATCCAAACCTATTTCGGGGATTTCTCTGGTTACCAGCACTTTTTCTCTCATAGAGGAATACATAATTGGTTCAAAGGTAACAGGGTTCACAAGATATCAAATCCCTTCTGGGCACCGGCTATCCTCAGTAGCAACGAACTTCAAACTGAGTTCTGATTTGCGAAGTTAAAAACCGAAGATTGTGAAATAAGTTTTCTCTTTAAAAATGCTAACAATAACTTAACCGGAACCTTGAATACGCTGTAAGGGAATGATACTAGTATTGTAGCAAAATAAGCAGACTATGAAAGAGATTGAACTGGTAGTTTTCGATATGGCCGGAACAACGGTTAAGGACAACAAGGAAGTGGAAACCTGTTTTGCAGAAGCCTGCGAAGCTACCGGTCTGGAGGTTAGCCAGGATCGTATCCTTGAGCTTCAGGGCTATGCTAAACGTGAGGTTTTTCAACTTCTCTGGAGCGAAAAAATCAGCGACCCGGTTGAGCTCAGTGAGCGTGTTGAATTCTCATACAGCCAGTTTCGCGAGATCCTTGAAAATCATTACCAGAATCAGGAGGTAGTACCTACCGAAAATTGTCTGGAAGTATTTGAAATCCTACGGCACAACCATATAAAAATAGCACTTACCACCGGATTTTATCGCAAAGTGACCCAAATTATCCTTTCTAAATTAGGCTGGCTCGATGGCCTGAATGAAGACTTCATGAAAACAGGTGGCTCTACCCCGATCGATATTTCGGTAACCCCATCTGAGGTGGAAGCCGGCAGACCTGAGCCGTTTATGATTCAGAGAGCTATGAGCTTTTTGGGAGTAACAGATCCATCCCGGGTGATTAAAATCGGAGATACTCCGGTTGATCTGCAGGAAGGCTACCGGGCAAAATGCCGGAGAAGCCTGGCTGTAACCAATGGAACGCATACGTTTCAGCAGCTTGCTGTTCACAAAAATGACGGTTTGTTAAATAGTCTTGCTGATTTGCCTAAGGTTTTAAATCTGGATATTCAGCGGGAAAGAAGATACTTTATGACCTTCTGATTTTGGTAAAACATATGTACGATCTCATTGTAGTAGGTGCCGGGGTTCTCGGGGCGTTTCATGCCTATCATGCGGCAAAAATTGGCAAAAAAGTACTGCTTCTTGAAAAAGACGAACGGCAGGCAGGTTCAAGTGTTCAGAATTTCGGCCAGGTGGTGCCTTCTGGGCTTTCAACTACCTGGAATGCCTACGGGCAGCAAAGTCTTAGAACCTATCGGGAACTGATGAAACTGGGTGATTTTACGCTTAAACAGGGAGGCAGTGTATATGTGGCGTCTGATGAGGACGAGCTGTTGCTGCTCGAAGAACTTTCGGATAAGCACCAGGCCATCGGTTATGAATGTATTCCGCTTACCCGCAAAGGGGTATTGGAGCGTTACCCGGCTATTCGCGAAACCTACGTGAAAGGCGGATTATTCTATCCGCAGGAAATGAGTGTAAATCCACGTGAATTTGTAAACCGGTTTACCGATTACCTTCAAAGCTCGGGGATGGTAGATGTCAGGTACCAGGAGAAGGTGATCGAAACTTTGGAGACAGGAGGTCTATGCCAGGTCTCTACCGAATCGGGACAAAAATTTCAGGCAGAAAAAGTCCTGATCTGCTGTGGCTATACGTTTCATGTCCTTTATCCCGATATCTTCAAAGAAAGCAGAATTACCTTGAGTAAACTGCAAATGATGAAAACGAAACCAATCGCTGGAGTAAATCTTCATTCAAACATTCTCACGGGCCTTACAATTCGGAGATACGAATCCTTTTCCGAGTGTCCCTCCTATTCTTCGATACGTACACCTGAAAGACTGATTCCTTTCAAAGAAATGGGAATTCATATTCTATTCAAGCAGGAGGCAGATGGCTCAGTCATCATTGGTGACTCCCACGAATATGGAGCATACGATGAGCTGGAGGCTCTGGGAGAACATAGCCGGGAAGACATTGATCAGCTCATTCTCGACGAAACACGCCGCATTGTCCATTTTGAACCAGGAGAAATGGCACATATCTGGGCCGGATTTTACGGTCAGCATCCCGATGATCTGTTCACCTTTGAGCCTTCTGCCCACATCCGGATTATTACGGGTATCGGAGGTAAAGGGATGACTTCCTCGGCAGGTTATGCGGCTCATTCCATCAGGCAGTTATATCAACTTTAAGGCCTTTCTGGTTCCGGCGGCCATCCGGTATTTGAAAAACGCAATCATCAGAATGGCCAGGAGCATTCCCACCAAAGCCGTGGTATAACTAAAGGTAACCAGCAGGTCTGCGTAATTGAGGTTTTGAACAAAAAACTCCTTGTAGAAAAGTAGAAGAACGCTTCCGAGGTAGCCGCTAGAATCACACAGGTAAACAAAATAGCCGGCATTGGCCCTAATTTGCAAAACAGGAATCATTCTTTCGAAAAAAGCAATCTGCACCAGCAGATACGGCAGATAAAAGGCGACTCCCTCGCATACCATCCACTGAAAAGGGCTAAGCCAACCTACCGAAAACATAGAAGAGAAAATCCATATAGCCGCAAGCGAACAAAAAATAGTTACCATGATAGTGGTGAAAGCTTTCTGATTATCTCTTATGAGTATAAGAAACCCGATGATACACATCACCGCCAGACCAATCAGACTCTCTGCGGTAGCAAATACCCCGATATCGGTAAGTGCTCCCAAATCACTCCAGATTTCCACTGCGAAATTATCCCGAAAATCGCGTAGAGTAGTAAGAAAAGCATAAATGATAATGACCAGAAATACGCCGGGGAAATAATTTAACCAGACGTATCGCTTCTCAAGTTTTGTCATGGCTTTCCGTGGCATTTTGGCCTCCTTCTCCTCTTTTGAGGGTGCGGGTAGCTGTGCGAGCATACCCACAAAAACCAGAAAAAGGGGAAGAAAAATACTTCCGATAACCACTGGCATCTCGAAATCGCTGAACCCGAATCTTTCCTGAATAAAAAGGTAAACGCTCTTTAATACTCCTGATGTGATAATCATATTGAGGCTTAACCCCATGCCGAGAAGCTCGGTAAATCTTCGGCCTTCCAGAAAACTAAACAGCACCCCCCAGACCATTCCCAGTGGAAGACCGTTGAGAAACATGAAAAAGGCATTATATGGAGCAGGTACCAAAGCAAGCAGAATGAGCGAAAAAAGGGATCAAGCATAATTTCTGGGGGAAGTTCAGATTTAGGCATAAATCTGACATAGC
>CBINGY010000099.1:0-10945 GCA_966250325.1 uncultured Cytophagaceae bacterium
TTAATTCTTCTCTAGTGAAAGCCGTATTATAAAACTCCGGCTCTTAGGTTGTTTTGCGGGCGGGTTTTGAATAAATTCGTTCAAAAACAAAAATGAAAACCCAGGCAAAAATCACTGCCCTTTTACTAGTACTCGCATCACTCACTAGAACTGATGCCCAGAGCTTTATGCCCGGCTTTGATATCTTCTCCAAAAAGAAGACGGCCTATCTTACGCTAACTGATGGATCAAAAACAGAAGGCCAGATTGATCGCCTAGAAAGGAAACAAAATAACATTTCCAATGTCCGGATGGTCATCAATGGCAAGGTGAAGGAATATTCACCTGAGGCAATCAAAGAAATGTATTTGCCTGCTCATGAGCTGAATAAATTCTCTCTGAAAATGGAAAACACCACTAATACTTCTGTGGATTATGACCTCAGAATTATCAATGAGGGGTATGCCTATTTTGAAAAAACGGAAGTACTCCTTGGCAAGAATTCACAGATTCTAATGATGCAATTGGTTAACCCGGGTTTTTCCAGCAAAATCAAGGTATATTTTGATCCTATGGCCGTCGAAACTATGCAAATGAGTGTAGGCCCACTTTCTACCGGAGGTATTGATCGTTCTTATTTTGTCAAACTGGAAGGAAAACCGGCATTTAAACTTTCAAAAGCTAATTATGACCAGCTCTTCAAAGACTTATACGCAGATTGCCCTGATTTACTGAGTGAACTAGGAAAAACACCGGAATGGAAGGATCTCGCCGAACATATCTCGAAATTTGATCTCTGTAATCCCTGAATTATTAGATTAAATAATTGCAGAAAAGCGATGTTGTCATTTACTTTGCATTTCAAAGTACTTTTAATTAAACGAAAATGGCAATCTCTCAAAAACGATTATCCCGAATTTTACTGGCAGTCCCCGTAATTCTTACTTTCCCGTTTGTTGGCAACTTCATCAGTGATGAGGTTAATTGGTCGCTCTCAGATTTCCTAATTATGGGTCTGCTGCTTACCCTCACAGGCATTGGTATTGAACTGGTTCTAAGCAAATTTGCATGCCGCAGAAGCCGAATCACTTTAGTAGGTGGCATTCTGTTGTTACTTCTATTAACCTGGGCAGAGCTGGCCGTGGGTATATTCGGAACACCTTTTGCGGGCAACTGACCTCAGATTTCCCCAATTCTTGTAAGGAATAATGTTTTCAATTATACAACTGGCATTAAGCCACAACAGTTGATAACCAAAACATTACAATTATGAAAAATCTAGCAAAATCACTGCTGTTTGTTCTGGCCTTCTCGCTGTCATACACAGGTTTCGGACAAATGGCTAAAGTCATTGTTTTCAGGGATACTCCCGTAGATGTGGTTTCAAATACTATCACAGTCAGTATTGACGGTATGAAGAAAGGGGAATTAAAGCGAAATGATTTAATCTCAGCCTACCTTGCCCCTGGCGTGCATACGATTGCCCTGGATGAAGGAAAAGAAACTCTGGATCTCAATGCAGAAAACGGGGGTTTTTATGTGATTCAATATGCCTCTTTAGCTGGCATAAACCCCAAATTGAAGTTACTTACACTGGAAGAGGCACGGGAAGAGTCCAAATTCTTTCGCGAAAACTACCGTGGTGAGTTAGATCTCTCCATGAGATAAAGCAAAGAGGCCGATGATAGTTGATCATCGGCCTCTGTTTTTAATGTGCTATTCGGATATTTTCAATCTCCTTACACTCTTATATTTTTTTAGAAGCAGGTTGGCCTCTTCAAATGTGATTGCGATTAACTCCATAATCATGAATGTGCCGCGTTGGCTTAGCTTGTAGTTTGTGGGTTGCATATCCACTATTTTATTTCATTTTCCGCTGCATTGCGTAAAACTGGAACCCCTCTGGAGATAAGCCCGATTAAAATGCCCCTGCCCTACACCATAATTCGGGGGAATCTTCCATTACGCCTAATCTTCCGCTGGTACCCGCCCTAATGTAAAGTACACGATCCCCTTTTTCATTATCGGGGTAATACTATCTATCAGAAATTCTATCTGATGCCGATTTGATTGGATGATATACAGAATTCATTATTTAAAGAAACTCTCTCGTAGTCCTCTTCTCCAGGTCACTGTATCCGGATGACTTTTTGGCACTTAGCGTGTGACCGTAATTCCTGGTTTGGTTATTTAAAAGAAGAACAGATTCACCCTCATTTTAAAGAGATAGAATTGTCGGTAAAGAATGCATTTCAAAAGGAATAATGCATTCAAAGAACAGTTATACCTGACAGTCGGTAATTTTCGAGATCGGGATGATCTGCGGGAAGTTCGGTAATGAGATAATCGATCCTGGAAACATCACAGACCTTCAAATTCATGGCGGTATTTATTTTCTCAGAAATGGCAAGAACCGCAATCTTGCGAGACGCATTGAAAATGGCTTTTTTGATCTCTACGCTCTCCCAGTCACTATCTGTGAGACCTTCTTTGTAATCGATGGCGTTGGTTCCAATGATGCAGAGGTCTGCCTTTACTTCTGCCAGTTTTAGAAACGCATCTCCGCCCACCACCGTCTGACTGTAATTGGATACTTTACCTCCAATAATTATTGTTTCCAGATTTTGTTTTTCTAATAATTCAATGCAGGTATTGGGATTTAAGGTAAGGAAAGTAGCCCTTAGGTCATCAGGTATCTGCCTGATAAATTCCCGGACGGTGGTACCGCCCCCGGCCAGAACCAGCATGCCTTCTTTCAGAATATCCAACGCCTTTGACGCAATAACACTCTTACTTTCTATCGCATAGCTGTCTCCACTTACTTCCATGGCCCGGTTTCCTTTGGCCATTGCCCCACCTTTGATTTTCACAATCAGGTTCAGATCAGCCAGTTCGTTCAAATCTCTCCGAATGGTATCTTCAGAAACATTCAGAAGGGTTGCCAGATCATTGAAAGTAACTCTGGAATGAATATTGGTTTGCTTCAGGATTAAAGCCTGTCTATCTTTTTTGAGATACGTCACCATGGTGTACAAAAATACACCGAAGCTGCATTATACAGCTCCGGTGTACAAACAAATTAATTGGTAGGATCTGCGGGAGTGCTGGTATTATTTGTTCTCTCCGATCTTGGATAAGGATACCAATCTCTGTTCCTTTCGCTGGCGGGTCTTCCAAAACGGCGGTTATCCTCAAGCCTTTGACCCATCAGGAAAAGTTCGATACTGCGTTGTCTGTAAATTTCATTCAATACAGCCGTTGCAGTTTGCTCACCACTGTAGGGCTCACCTTTGGCGTTAATTCCATACACATCATCTGATTTTGTAAGAACCTTGTTGAGTTCAGCAATGGCGTCGTTTAGAGAACCCTTACGGGCATACGCCTCCGCTTTGATTAGGATCATTTCCCCCGGCAAGTAAACCGGAATTCCTGCCGTATTTGAAGTGAAGAAACTGGCATTTCCAAGATTGACTGAACCACCTGAGGAATAATAAAACGCTCTGCGGCCATCTGTTGATGCAGGAATTAAACTTTCCTTCAATCCGAAATTCGCTGTTGGTTCGGTTACGTTCCTGTTTCCAAATGTGTTAAAGAACATCGGATTCGGATTTACGTCGTCAAACAGATACACATTTTTGGTAGTAAGTGAGGCCTTGGAAGCAGCTGCAATAGCGGCATCATTGTTCCCCAGCATGTTATGATATCTGGCGAGCAATGCCTGAACCGTACTCGCGAGATTCAACCCTCCAATAAAGCCCGAATTAAAACCTGGTCCCGGAGGCGTTGCAGCAAGTGTGGCAGCAGCGGCATCCAGCGACTTAATGGCTTCTGCCAGAAGCTCTTGCCGGGTGTTGAAACTCGCATTTTGTCCCACAGTGATCGGGGCCTTTTCCCAGAAAGTAGCCAGTGTGCCCAGAGCTATGGCCCGGTACATATGAGCTGCTGCCAAAATTCCACTTTTGACAGCCGGATCGGGAGCGTTATCAATATTGGCAATAATGATATCAGCATTCGATTTTGTGAGATGGCATGAATTCCATAATCCATTCAGAATAGAATTGTCATTGATTAATGAAGGGCCGCCGGTTTCCATCAGTACTTCAGAGGTGTTTCCCGCATTCAGTACGGTAAGTTGACCTGTTGTAAGGCCGTCAGCGGATATTGCTGAATAAATAGCTCCTGCCCGCGTAGTGGTAAACCGGTACTGTAGGCCGTTAACCATTGCCAGCAAACCTGATTGGCTGGTCACTACCTGCTCTTCAGAAGCAGCACCAGGGTTTAAGTATTCCCGGTCACAGGAGCTCATAACGAGCAATCCAGCACCGATAAGTATATATTTAGAAATCTTCATGTTCGTTGTTAAATTAGAATGATGCATTAAGTTGTAGCTTAAAGGAACGTGGAATTGGCACATTTCCGAAGTCCACTCCACGGAATAAATCATTGTTACCTCCGGCGTTGGTTTCAGGATCATATCCGCGGTAATTGTCAAAAGAAACCAGATTGCGACCAATCAGCGAAATAGTGCAATTGGTCAGCTTACCAATTTCCGGAAGCTTATAATTTAACGCCACCTCTCTTAACTTAATAAAGGAGCCGTCATCTACCCTCCATTCATCGATCAGATAGTTTGCAAAAATATATCCACGTGGAATCTCTCCTTTGAGTTCCTGCTCAGCTACTTCACCTACACCTACCCCCTGGCGGGTTCTGAAATCAGCATTGAAAACCTCAAGACCCTGAACAGCGTCAAATAAGAAATTGAAGCCTATATTCTTATACGAAAGGTTTGATGAAAACGAGCCGGTCCATGCAGGGTTCGGATCTCCGATGATCCCCAATATGTTGCTTCCTGTAGGCTGACCAGAATCGTTTCTTCCGGGTTCAAAAGCCGCTCCGTCCTGAGTTCCTTTTTCACGCTGCGGGAAGCCCTGAGAATTCAATAACAGGTTGCCATCGGCATCACGGGCATACGGAACACCGTAAAACACCGATGGAGCCTGCCCTTCAATCAGGTAGATCGGAGCACCTGCGGAGTTGGCAATTGACACCAGGGCCGTACCGAGTTTTTCTACCCTGCTTTTGTTTTTATTGAATATGACTGAGGCATCCCAACTAAAATCTTTAGTTTTCAGAACACTCACATTTAAACCTATTTCTACTCCTTTATTGCTCATCCGGCCCGTATTATTCACGATGGAGGTTCCTCCCGTAGTAGAAGCTGAAACCGCATTCACCACCAGCTCGTTAATTTCCTGATTGTAACCGGTAAACGTTAAACCTACTTTATCACGGAACAATGAAAGGTCAATACCAGCCTCAAATTCGGTCATTCTCTCGGGTTTTACGGCAGGATTGGCCAGCTGGCTACCCGGTACTATGGTATTTCTTCCCAGATAATTCACCGGACTAAACTGCCAGAAACGATCATACGAACCTATACCTGTAAGATTTCCGGCCTGCCCCCAGGATGCTCTTACTTTCATGGAGCTGAGGACATTACTCAGATTGCTGTTTTTCCATCCATCCAGATCGGAAGGAACAAAACTGGCTGACACTTTCGGATAAAACTGATTGGTTTCAGAAGGTGAGAATTTGGACGACCTATCGCGACGGAGAGCACCCGTAATAAACGCCAGATTGTTATACGCAAAAGTGGCCTGACCAAAAATTCCGCTGAGATTGTAACGGTCTAAACCATATCTGGCTGTCAGAATGGAGCCTCCGTTGATGGTCTCAATGAACGGAGCAAGATTCTGCCCGGTGGTGACTGTGAGATCAGATTTGCCATACTGATAGCTATACCCAGCAAGAAGACTCATGTTAAGCTTGCTTGTCAGAGCTTTGGTATATCCGATATTCAGGTCAGAGTTGTAGAATATCGCCAGGTTATTGGAGCTGGATGCAAATCCCAGAGGATACCTTTCAGCGGGCAGGCCTGCAACTGACTGATACGGATAAGGCTTAATCAGGTTTTTTCCCAGCTGAGAGTAAGAGTCCACCCCCAAAAGTAAATCAACCGAAAGGTCTTTTAAGGGTGTAAGATTTAACTGAAAATCATTGATTGTCCTGTTGACGGCCTGGGTAAACTCCATGTCATCTATGGTACTGAGCGGATTGACACGGGTAGGCTCTACAGCAAGCAAATTACCGGCGGCATCCCGCTTAGTAATATCCCAGATGTTGTTCGTTATATTAATGGAGTTTATAGGGCTGTAGAACACATTTCCGTTGGCTTTTTCATTGCCAAAGCTATTGGTGTAACTCAAGCCAAGAGAAAATTTCGCCCAATTGGTTAGTTTTTGTTCAAGCCTTGATCTTATTCCGTAACGTGTAAAGTCTGTTCCGGCTATAATACCCTGATTGGATGAGTAATTTAATGAAGCGTAATAACTGGTCTTTTCATTGCCACCACTGATAGATAGGCCATTATCTGTACCCGTACCATTTCTGAATATCTGATCCTGATAATCGAACCGGGTAACATCCACTATATTGCTTGCCAGGTTTGTCACCACTCCATCACGCTCTACAGGAACTGTAGTTACCCCGGGATTTGCAGCAGCTACCGCCGGTGAAATACCACCTATGGTATGTAACCGAAGTCCGGGAAAACCAAACTGTTTGCCATACGTGCTGAATGGCATCTTTTTGCGTAGTTCAAAAGTGTTAAAGCTGGTAGTAAGACTTACTTTTGGAGCTCCGCTTTTACCCTTTTTAGTTGTAATAATTACCACACCATTTGCAGCTCTGGAGCCATATTGAGCAGCAGCCGCAGCTCCGTTGATTATATTGATGCTTTCGATATCCAGAGGATTCAAATCGGCTAATCGGTTGGTACCCAGTGCGGTGGTTCCTACCTGAGCAGAAAGTGCCGTTTGAGAAACATTCACCGTTGAGTTACTCGCAATTACCCCGTCTATCACATAAAGTGGGTCTGAGCTTCCCTGTAATGATTTCACCCCACGAAGCCTTACGGTAATGCCACCGGCTGGATCTCCCGAATTCTGAGTGATTTGAGCACCCGGCACTTTTCCTTGCAGAGAATTAATTAATCCGGCACTACCACTGTTCTCAATCTGATCAGACTTGATCGAAGCAATAGCGTTTCCTAGTTGTCTTCTGCTTTCTCTTACGGTAGAGCCTACTACCACCACCTCATCAAGACTCAGAACATCCGATTTCAAAACAAAATCTGTTTCAATTACCGATTGATTCCCTACCTGAATAGATTTTGCATTGTTGGCATAGCCTATCATAGTGCAAACAAGCTTTACATTTCCGGCAGATGTCACGGCAGTGAATGAATAGTTACCATCCAGGTCGGTTTGTGAGCCTGATGTGGTACCTTCAATGGCTACCGTAGCCCCAATTAACGGCCCGGTCTCATCGCTTACCTTTCCGGAAAACCGTACGGTATTTTGCGAAAAAGCCAGGTTTGTAAATAGTAGTAAAGTAAATGTTCCAATAAGGAACCGACTCAATCTGGGCGGTTTACCTCTCCCCTCTTTTGTCTCAGATAAATTTTCACTCATAGTTTTGGTCATTAAGTATTCTGTAATAGAATTTCTGATCTAAAGTAAATACAATTTTCATTCTTGCAATATTTGCAAATAATTATTTTCAATTTCATCTCTTGATGCAAATTATGAGAAGAAAAACTCGCCCCAAAAACTTCTTACTTATCCACATTAAAGTCCAAAAAGACGCATATTAGTTCAATTATCCTAAGAGGAAAGCCTTCAATTAATCCTAGAAAAGCTTCTCATTTTGCAATAATTGCAAAAAAAATTAATCATTGCCGGCTATACAAGAAACCTTTTCTGTCAGTACTTCCGTTAATTCTTTTCCTTACGAGATATCAGAATGGACGGCTGTGATTGTGCACAAACTTTCTCTGACATTTGAAGAATTGATGTTTTTGCTACCTTGCAGTACATAGACCATAGATTATGGCAAAAAAGAAGCACCGATTTAAAGCTCCGAAACAAAAGCCTTTTGCTGCACCGGGAACTCTGGCCTATATAGGAAAAGAGGTGGCAGAAAAAACAGACATTGTGTTTTCGGTTTACAATGAAGCTGAATTAAATCAACACGTGATCAGTAATCTGGAAGCCTGCTACCCTGTAAAACCCGAAAACAAACTCATCTGGCTGGATGTGGACGGCGTACATGAGCCGCAGGTTATTGAAAAGATCGGCAAAATGTACAACCTTCACCCACTTTTGCTGGAAGATGTACTTAACACCACCCAAAAACCCAAAATTGAGTATTTCGAAGAAGCCAATCATCTGTTTGTAGTTCTCAAAATGCTCCACCTTAATGAAGATCAGTTTGAGATCGAATCGGAGCAAATTGCCCTGGTTCTTGGTAAAGATTTTGTCATTTCGTTCCAGGAGCATGATCAGACAGACATATTCGAGAGCATACATGAGCGTATAAAACTACCTACCAGCCGGATTAGAAAATACAAATCAGATTACCTGATCTATGCCATGATGGACCTTATCGTAGATCATTACTACGTGGTTCTGGAACTGATCACTGACCGGTTGGAAGAACTGGAAGCAGAAATATTGGACAATCCGCAGCCGTCGCATCAAAATAGTATTTATCAGCTCAAAAAAGAGATGAATTTCATGAAGAGAAATATCCTTCCGCTGCGTGATATGATTTCGGCACTTATCCGTGAAGAGTCTGATCTCGTTGGAAATCAGGTGAATGTGTACCTTCGCGATGTTCAGGATCACGTAACTCAAACCATTGAAACTCTGGATACCTACCGTGATGTAGCAGACAGTATCATGAATAATTATCATGCTTCTCTGAGCAATAAGATGAATTCTGTGATGAAAACGTTGACAGTTTTCACCGTAATTTTCATGCCATTAAGCTTTATCGCCGGCGTTTACGGGATGAATTTTGTGAATATGCCGGAGCTCAATAATCCACATGGTTATTTTTATGCTCTGGCAGGAATGGGACTTCTTGCCGTGGGTTTATGGATTTATTTCAAATGGAAAAAATATCTCTAATTACCTGAACATGCCATTCTTAAAACTAAAGTCGAAATCTTCTGAATAATGGGCTACCAGACGCTCCGTTTCATCTGTTTCAAACTCACTTTGCTTATATTTCATCTTCAGATTCAGGCCTTCAAAGTGACTCTCCACCGGGGCAGATACAAATAGCGGAGGATCAGACACACTCCAGTTAGAAGCTATTTTGACGGTATTCACATTTAGTGAACCAGATAAATAAGACATAAAAATATCTGTACCATGAAAATAAGGACACGCCTCAACAGATTTATACGTTATACCCCAAAATGCTAGTATTCCTTCTGAAGTGACGCGATAACCGATTCGAAAGGCATGTATTGAATCAATCTGAATATCCTGGTTTTCAAGAGTTGGTACTCTCCTCTCCGGGAAATAATCTGAGAAGACATCATAGTGGTAAATGTTCTCAATGGTGGGCCACCGATAGGAATCTGCCAGAAATTCTACATCCTTTTCTGATAATTGTTTATAGGTGTGAATATTAGTTTCAACCTCACTTACAAATAAGCTGTCAAAGGTTTCTCCACTAAATTTGTCCCAATCACTAAGATCCAACGAAATTTCCTGTGTTTCGTTTACGTCTTTTCCTTTTTCATTGTTCCTACAGCTGTATAGGAATAATGCAGCCAGGAGCAGAAGTGTTAAATTCTTTACACACATATCTATTTAACCAATTGTTTTTGAAGCTCCTCCAGAGATACGCCCTTCGTTTCCGGCATATATTTCCAGACCCAGTAAAGTTGTGCCACCATCATCAGGGTAAAGATCAGAAAAACGGGAGTAGCTCCTATACTTCCAAACAAAAACGGAATCATTGAGGGAATGGCAGCCGCAAGCACCCAGTGCGTACTGCTTCCGAAAGCCTGCCCGTTGGCCCGAAGGTGGTTAGGAAAAATTTCTGAAATAAACACCCAGATTACGGTGCCCTGCCCTACGCCATGTGCCGCAATGAATAAAAAGAAAAACACCGGAATGGCCATGCCCTGCCAGCCAAGATAGAAGGCCAGGGTTACCAGGCCCAGCGATACAATATAACCCAGTGATCCTATGTACATAAGCTGCCTGCGACCCAGTTTATCAATGAGTGAAAGCCCTACATAGGTGAAAATGATATTTACTACGCCAATTCCCACGCTACTCAGGAGAGCTGAACTAGCCTCAAGACCCGCCAGTTCAAAAATTCTCGGGGCAAAATACAGAAAGGCGTTAATACCGGAAAACTGATTAAAAAAGGCAATGAGAAATGCCAGCGATAAGGGAAACCGATATTTTGGTTGATAGATGGATTCATGTCCGGTATTACCTTTTTGGTCGGCTGTGAAAGCCGCTATTTGTGGAGCCGTGTCCAGCTCGGGGTTAATTAATTTTAAGACGCGTTCAGCCTCTACCCTATCCTTTTTGCCAGTGAGCAGCCAACGCGGACTCTCCGGAACGCCCATCACCATCAGCGTATAGATGAGGGCCGGTAAAGCCTCAATTCCTATCATCCATCTCCAGGCGTTGGTTTCTATTCCGCTCAGCAGAAAATTAGAAAGATACGCGACCATGATCCCAAAAACAATATTAAACTGATACATAGCCACCAGCTTGCCCCGTCGGTTTGCGGGTGAAATTTCAGAAATGTACGTAGGTGCTGCCACCGTGGATGCCCCTACGCCCAGTCCTCCCAGAAGCCGGAAGAAAGCAAAAATCCATGGATCTGAAGCTACAGCAGAGCCCAGTGCAGAAACTGTGTAAAATACACCAATCCAGATCAACGTTTTTCTTCTTCCCAGACGTTCGGTAGGAATACCTCCGAATATGGCTCCAATAACCGTACCCCAAAGAGCCGACGAAATAATAACTACTCCATGAAATAATTCTCCCCGGTTCCAGAGTTCCTGAAGAGATTGGTCAGCACCTGA
>CBINGY010000100.1:0-10885 GCA_966250325.1 uncultured Cytophagaceae bacterium
ATGTACTTCTGCTAAATCTGGATTTGGATAAATTGTAAGATACCTTGAGAAATATTGAATTAAGGTGTTCTAAATCAATAGTTTATTAAATTTTACACGAATGAAAAATCTACTCTTTTTGATAATTACAAGCTTGTTTTTTATCAATGGCTCACAGGCTCAGAAGTATTTTACCGATAGCAATTTGAGCATAAGCGGCTATCTGGAAACCTATTTCGTGTTTGATTTTAGCAATCCGAATGATCACTTGCGACCGCAATTCCTGTATTCTTTCAACAGGCACAATGAAGTTAATCTGAATATGGGGTATGTTATGGCCGCCTATGATAACAGCAAAGTACGCGGGAAACTTGCCCTGATGACCGGCACCTATGCAAATGCCAATCTTTCGGCAGAGCCCGGTGTTCTGAAAAATATCTTTGAAGCCAATGCAGGGGTTAAAATTTCCACCGAAAAGGAGCTCTGGATTGATGCCGGTGTATTTGCTTCTCATATAGGTTTTGAAAGTGCAGTCGGGGCAAATTGCTGGAATATGACCCGCAGTTTATTGGCTGAAAACTCTCCGTATTATCTTTCGGGTGTAAAAGTTTCCTACACTTCGGAGAATCGTAAATGGTTTTTGAGTGGATTATTACTCAATGGCTGGCAGAGAATTCAACGAATTCCTGGTAACAACACTCCGGCTGCGGGTCATCAGCTTACCTGGACACCCAATGAAAAAGTTACATTAAACAGCAGCTCATTCGCTGGAAGTGATTCTCCCGACAGCACGAGAAAAATGCGTTATTTTCACAATTTGTATGGCCAGTTTCAATTGAGCAATAAATTCGCTCTACTTGCCGGATTGGATATGGGTGCAGAGCAAAAGGCATACCTAAGCAACAGGTATAATTTCTGGTATTCGCCGGTGCTTATTGCCCGGCTAAGCAGCGGTGAAAATCTCGCGTTTGCCGGTCGGTTGGAATATTATTCAGATAAAAACGGAGTGATTATTTCTACGGGGCAGGACGACCCTTTTCAGGTATTCGGATATTCGCTCAATATGGACCTCCGGGTTACAGATAATCTACTTTGGCGACTTGAAGGCCGGGTGCTTAACAGCAAAAAAGAAAGGATTTTTTTGACCGAAGATGGAGCTTCCACCCGCGAAAATCTGGCTTTGGGTACATCACTGAGTATTTCGTTTTAATTAGTTAATAAAACTGCCATGCGTTCAGGATGGTGGTGCGGCAATATGGAAGAAACCCGTAAATCTGCAGAGGAATTCCTTCATCTGATAAGAAAGTCAAGAAAAGGAAAGCTTAAGGTGTACATTGGCATGAGTGCAGGTGTTGGCAAAACCTATCGCATGCTTCTGGAAGCTCACAGCCTTCTCAAAAATGGCATTGATATCAAGATTGGTTTTGTGGAAACGCATGGAAGGGAAGAAACGCAAGCCCTCCTGGCGGGTTTGCCCGTAATTCCTTTATACAAAACTTTCTACAAAGGGAAGGCTCTGGAAGAAATGGATCTGGAAGCTATCCTGAATCTGCGACCTGAAGTGGTGATAGTAGACGAGCTGGCACATTCCAATATTCACGGAAGTAAAAATGAAAAACGATGGCAGGATGTTATGGAGATCATCAACTCCGGCATCAATGTAATCACTGCGATCAATATTCAACATCTCGAAAGCCTCAATGAAGAGATCAGACGAATCACAGGTGTGGAGGTAAAAGAGCGGGTTCCGGATAAATTACTGGCTGAAGCAGATGAGGTGGTAAATATTGATCTTACGGCACAGGAGCTCATCGGCAGACTGAAAGAGGGCAAAATTTACAAAGAAGAGAAAATTGAAACGGCTCTTAAAAACTTCTTTCAAAGCGAGCATATCCTTCAATTGCGGGAGCTTGCTCTTAAAGAAGTAGCCTCTCAGGTGGAACGCAAAGTGGAAAGTGAGATCAAAAGCCAAAATGTACTTAAACATGAGCGTTTCCTCGCATGTATCAGCAGTAACGAGGTGGCTGCCCGTACGGTTATCCGGAAATCTGCACGACTGGCCAATTATTATCAGAGTAAATGGTTTGTGCTGTATGTGCAGACGAAAAAGGAAAACGCATACCGTATCCCGCTGGATAAGCAGCGGCATTTGATCAACAACCTCAAACTGGCTACAGAGCTGGGGGCTGAGATTATTCGGGTGGAGAGCTCAACGGTTTCCGGGGCCATTCTAGAGCAGGCAGAGCTTCGCAAAATCACTACGATCTGCATTGGCAAACCGCATTTTAGTTGGTTTACTTTTTTCTCGGCCACACGTTTTATCAACGGATTATCTCAAAATCTTGCAGAACGGCACATTGACCTCATTATTCTCTCCTAATAAGGCAGTGTATCAGTGTATCGCAATACCCTGAAGAGGTATTTATCCGGTAGTGAGAAATGTTCGTCAATTGGTATAACATAAAGCGATAAGTTATTAATTGTCAATAATTTAATATTGAAATAAATGAAAATCAAGACGAAACTAACGCTGGGCGTAGGTTTGCTTTTCCTTATGATTCTTATTTTGAGTATCATAAGTGTCAAATATGTTCATGAACTGAAGGCCGATACCGAGAATGTGCTCAATGAAAATTACAAGTCGTTGCAGTATTCAAAATCAATGCTTCTTGCTCTGGATTCGCTTTCGGGTCAATCCCACTCAGATTTTGACAATAGCCTCAGGCTGCAGGAGAAAAATTTAACAGAAATAGGAGAGGATGAGATGACCCGCTCTGTTCGGCAGAATTTCGAAAAGATCAAAAGAAATAAGGCAGACAGCCTTTCTCAATGGCAAATAAGAGAAGATCTTTTTGAGATCATGGAAATGAATATGCAGGCCATTCAGCGAAAAAGCGATCTGGCTCAATCTACAGCCTCGAAAGCAGTTTTCTGGATTGCGATCTCTGGTACGTTATGTTTCTTAATTGCCTTCATTTTGCTGATTAATCTTCCGGCCAACATCGCAAACCCGATCAAAGAACTCACCGAAAGTATCCGGCAGATAGCCTCTGAAAACTACAGTGAACGCGTACATTTTGATGATCATAATGAGTTTGGTGATTTAGCAAAGTCATTCAATGCCATGGCTCAGAAACTGGAAGAATATAACACAAGTAACCTGGCACGCCTGCTGGAAGAAAAAAAACGGATAGAGACGCTCATTGATCAAATGCACGACCCCGTCATTGGTTTAGATGAAAACATGCGTGTCATTTTTGCGAATTCCGAGGCCAATAAAGTGCTGGCCCTTGAAGATTCACTTTTGCTGGGACAGCAATCGAAGGACATTGCACTCAGAAATGACCTCATGCGTGAGCTAATCAAGGATCTGGAGGAATCAAATGAAGCAGGAAAAATTCAAAAGCCCATCAAAATATTTGCAGGAGGAAAACAAAGTTATTTTGAAAAAGATATTCAGCACATCACCATCGTGCCTACCGGAGAATCGGAGCCACGTTTAATCGGACATGTAATACGGCTTCATAATGTGACAGAGTACAAGGAGCTGGATTCTGCCAAAACTCATTTCATTTCCAATCTTTCACACGAATTCAAAACGCCAATTTCTTCCATAAAAATGGGTGTACAGCTACTGGAGAATGAAAAGATGGGAATATTGAACAGCCGGCAAAGGGAAGTGCTCAACAGCATAACAGAAGATGCCAACCGACTTCTGAAATCTACTTTTGATCTCCTGAACATAAACCAAGTGGAGAGCGGCAATCTTAAATTAGTGAAGGTCAAAGTGAATATCGCCGAAGTGCTGGAAAAGGCAGTTTTGGCGAATAAATCTCTGGCAGATGAAAAAGGAATTGAAATCAAAATTACCGGAGAACCATACCCGGAATTTCTGGAAATTGATGTTGAAAAAACGATCTGGGTTTTCTCTAATCTCATCTCCAATGCCCTGCGGTACTCACCGGATGATTCTGAGATTAATATTGACCTTACTTCTTCCGAAGATCAACTTTGCATTGCTTTCAGGGATTTTGGCCCGGGCATTCCACCGGAATATCAAACACGGATTTTTGACAGGTATTTCAGAGTGCCCAACAATACGAAAGAGGGTACAGGGTTGGGTCTGGCGATTTCCAGAGAGTTTATGGAAGCACAAGGCGGAGGTATTTCCGTGAAGAGTCAGATGGGGCAAGGGAGTACTTTTTTTGTTACGTTTCCTCTGGACAGAAATTGAAATTTACTCGTCTGGATAGGGATAAAATCAACAGAGTAATCCTTTTACCAAACTTCTAAAAAGAGAATTGATTCAAGTATTGTTTAAGTACAGCCATTTGGTTGGTGAAACTATCCGTTTTTTGGACTTACCACGGCCCAAATGAAGTAAAGAATTGTTTTAAGGCCGCAACGGTAATACCCGAACCAGCGAGTTGAGATGGCTTGATATAAAATTTTTAAATTGAGTGGTTTGTGTGGTTTCCGACGGCCATGATTTGTGAAACTCCGAAGGAAGATACCATTAGATCAATCAGGAGCAAGAATTTCTTCTGAAAGTTGGTATAGCTGATGCAAAAAGGTCTGGCTCAAAGAACCAGACCTTTTCATTTTACTAAATCCACACAACTTTGGCGTTAAGGTAGGCGGATAATTTCATCTGACAAGCTGTTCATGAAAAAAAATAATATTTCTACTTGTTTTCAACCTCAACGCTAAGGTCTCTTCCTATGATATTTTTGATATATCAGTAACATATTTGCCATAAGGACTGTTTTTGAAACTACGTCGCACATTTAAATTACTTTGAAATCAGCTCGTTTACTTAACGGAAAAAAATTACCATGGAACTAAAGGGGGCATCGGTGGTTATCACTCACCATATTCAGGAAGGGAAAGAGCAGCTCTACGAAGACTGGCTCGGGAAAATAGGGCCGCTGTGTCAGCGTTTTCCCGGCAATATTGACTGGCAACTGATACGCCCTGTTGCAGGGTTAACGTTCAGTTATACGGTTATCATACGGTTTGACACGATCGAACACCTGCGTCACTGGATGGAATCGACCGAAAGAAAAGAATTGATCGAAGAAATTAGTCCCATCTTTACCCGCTCAGATAGGTACCGTATTAAAACTGGTTTAGACTTTCTCTTTGAATCGGAGGAGGAGAAACCAGTGCCGCCAGTTCGTTGGAAACAGTATCTGGTGACCTGGTCGGCCATCTTTCCATTATCCATACTTGTACCTCTGATTCTGCTGCCGCTGCTGGAAATTCTTCATTTTCCTCAAAACCGTTACCTGAATGCTCTTTTCATTTCCGGTACAGTTGTATTTCTTATGATTTATGTGATTATGCCCCATTATACCCGACTTATCAGGAAATGGCTTTTCAGCGATAGGGGAACTGATCAATAAAATCTGTGTGAGTACGCCCGAAATATAAATTTAAGCGAAAGTGGAGGGTTACCATCGCGAATTTCGGTTTCTCTCTTCGTATATAGCCTGCAGTTTTTGGTTCTCTTCCAGATCCAGCACCATGTATTCGCGGCCTGTAAGGCCTAGAGGTAACATAAAAGGCATGAAATATTCATAATTTTCACGGGTAAGAGCTCCGTCGCTTTTGACCAGCTCGGCATCCAGAAAAGCCTGCTGATCGGGTGTGCGAGGCAAAAAGAGCAAAGGCACCACCTTGCCCTTCACCAGTTGAGCCACCTTGTCTTTCACCATCACACAGTTAGGAAGTTTTACACAGGCACGCGTATCTCCATAGGAGGTGGTCTTGGGATAAGTAATCTGAGCGGTAAATAATCGGGGTGTTTTCATTGTGAAAACAAAGAAAACGGAGAGTCGAAAGAGTAGCAAAAAATGCTAAAATGGTGATCAATATACGTCTTGTGTTAGGGTACAGCTTAAAGGGAGGGATGAATCCTATTAGGTCTTGTTGAGCCGTTCGGTTAAGGTTTAGGAAGTAAGATTAAGCCTTCGGTGAGTTTGTAATAAATCAGGTTCACACTGACTTACTGCCCGTAAATTTATCTGACCTGCACGTTAGCCTGGCTCATGGTAGTATTGTAGATGGGATGGAAAGCTTATGTTTTACACCTCAGAAATATTTCCTAAGGAAAGCTAATAATCCCTTTGGTATGTCGAGTAATTGCAAGCCTTTTCTCCTATAGAGAGGTGGTATATACTATTGAAAATAAGGTTTTCAGGCAAAAAATCTTTGGCAATCGCGAGGGGTTTATTCAAAAAATTTTCTGAAGTTTTAGTCCATTAGAAATAGGATTTAGCGACAAACGTATATACATTGGCTTGAATTTTGAGGCAATTGGCACAAACCCTTTGAATAAACTTTGCCAGTTATAAAACCGGTGGCTGTTGACACAACACTGTAAGCTATGAGATATCTGACGTGGTCTTTTTTGGTATGTTTGAGCTATCTGGTTGAACTGCAGGGTCAGACGAGTTACACCAATCTGAAGTTTGAAAATCTTAATGCCAGTCAGGGCCTCTCTAATAATTTTGTAAGATCACTTCATCAGGATAAGCAAGGTTTTCTTTGGCTCGGTACCAGAAACGGGCTTAACCGATATGACGGTAACACCTTTAAAACCTATCTCGCAGGTGAAGGAAGCTTAAGCAACAACCAGATCAATGACTTGTTTGAAGATGCCGACGGCAATTTGTGGATTGCCACACAGGGTGGAGTAAATTTCTACAACAGAACTCTGGATTCTTTTACGATTTACAGGAAAAAAAGTGGAAAATCAGGCTTTTTGTCAAGTAATCTGATTCATACAATACAGTCTGATAATAAGGGAGATATCTGGATAGGGACAGATGGGAGCGGAATTGATGTACTGAATCCCAAAACGGGTAAGGTAAAAAACTATTCGGCACGGGATAAATCGGGCCTCATGAGTAACTATGTGAGGGTAATTTTCCGGGATAATAAGAACGGGTTATGGATAGGCACTGATTATGAGGGTATTTACAAGTATCAGGAGAATACGGAAAAGTTTATTCCCTTTGCAGTGAAGGACAAAACCCGGCCTTCTGTAACCTCCATTTTTGAAGATTCAAAGGGAACGGTCTGGGTAGGTACCAATGGAAATGGTTTGTATCGCGTGAATCAACATACAAATACACTGGAGGCAGTACCTAATAAAGGTCTTCAGGTGGATAGGAAACCGAGTCAGGTAATTTACGGTATCGCGGAAGATCGCCGGGGAAATATCTGGTTAGGAACTGAAAACGAAGGGCTTTACATTTACGATACGGCTTCGGGTAATTTTAACCGGTTTCTCCACGATGATCTGGATGAATACAGTATTTCGAGTAATTCGATGCATTCAGTTATTTCGGATAACAAAGGAAATATGTGGCTGGGAACGTTTAATGCCGGAGCTGATCTGTTAAGTATTGATTCAAGGTCTTTTACGCATTATCGCAAACGAAATAATGGTCAGAGCCTCAGTAGTAACCGGATTCTCTCCGTTTTTGAGGATCAAAAAGGGCATATTTGGATAGGCACAGATGGAGGCGGAATAAACATAATGAATCCTGCAACCGGAAGCTTCAAACACCTGGTTCATGACGAGCGTGATAGCAAAAGTATCTCGGGAAACCATGTGCTTAGCATCTGTCAGATGCAGAATGGGGAAGTATGGATGGGAACATGGGGCGAGGGAATTTCCGTTCTCGATTCAGATAAAAGGGTGGTAAGGCATTTCAGACATGATTTCTCAGATCCTGGTAGCCTGAGTGGAGACAATGCCTGGGCTATTTTTCAATCGAAGGACGGTACCATCTGGGTAGGCACACATGGGGCGGGTCTTAATCGCTATGATGCAGTTAGAAAGAAATTTATCAGGTATCCATTTGGATTTGGCAATAAATCGGGCACTAATAGCAACAAAATCGTTTCACTTAACGAAGATTCCTCCGGAAACCTTTGGATTGGTACGGAAGGTGGAGGATTAAACCGGTTAAACAGAAAAACCGGGGAGTTTGACTATTTCACTCCGGGGCAAAAGGGAAATTCCATTAGTGGGATTGATGTGGGCATGACACATATTGATACCCGAGGAGACATCTGGATTACAACAGAAGGAGGCCTTGACCGGTATAGGGTCAGGGAAAATACGTTTGAAAATTTTACAGAAAAAGAAGGTCTGATCAGTAAGTCGGCCAAATCAATTCTGGAAGATGATAAAGGCAATCTTTGGATTAGTACCGATAAAGGGATTTCGAAATTTATCACACTGACTAAAAAATTTGTCAATTACTCAGAGGCTGACGGGTTGCAAAATGATGAATTTAAAGAAAACGCCTATTGCAAGTCGAAATCGGGTAAAATGTACTTTGGAGGCAACAGCGGATTAAACGCCTTTTGGCCAGAGGAGGTTGGTGAAGTGTCATTTGACCCACCTTTGCTCATTACAGATTTCAGGATTTTCAATAAACAAGTGGCGGTAAGCGAAGATTCTGAATCTCCCTTAAAACAGAATATAACTCTGGCCAAAGAGGTACATCTTTCGTATAAGATGTCGGTATTTTCGATTGACTTTGCTTCGCTTAATTATGTTTCAGACAAAAAAAAGAAGTACAGATATCGTTTGCTTGGGTTTAATCAGGAATGGACCGAGGTTACCAATGGAAATACAGCCACCTTTACAAATCTGCAACCAGGAAGTTATACATTTCAGGTGATCGGGCTTGACAACGCCGGTCAATGGACCGCCCCCACCAGCCTTTCAATACACATTGAGCCACCTTTCTGGAAAACCTGGTGGTTCAG
Source organism: uncultured Cytophagaceae bacterium (assembly GCA_966250325.1). Lineage (GTDB taxonomy): Bacteria > Bacteroidota > Bacteroidia > Cytophagales > Spirosomataceae > Jiulongibacter. Next base: position 8,770 of record CBINGY010000100.1, read on the forward strand.
AATTTTGTCTGTAAGCCTTTTTGCCGGAGCCCTCATCGCCGTTTATCAGTATCGTACCAGAATTAATCGTGACCGAACCAAGGTGCTGGAACGCATGGTACAGAAAAGAACAAGTGAATTACTTGTACTCTCAGAAAAAGAAAGAATTGCCAGGGAAGAGGCAGAAAAAGCGAATGAGGCAAAAAGCGTTTTTCTGGCTAATATGAGCCATGAAATAAGGACACCCATGAACGGGGTGATCGGAATGAACAAGCTCCTTTCCCAAACCACGCTGGATGAGGAACAGAGAAGTTATGTACGTAATATTGACGTTTCTGCAGAGAATCTTCTTACCGTAATAAATGACATCCTCGATTTCTCAAAAATTGAATCGGATAAACTGGAGCTTGAAGACAGGGATTTTGACCTTCGCACATGTGTGGAGGATGTTCTGAATATATTTGCCGGCAAAGCCTCAGAAAAAGCCATAGACCTCATTTATGAGATAGAAGCAAATGTTCCTGAAGTGATTGTGGGAGATCCTGTCCGGTTGCGTCAGATACTCGCAAACCTGATTGGGAATGCTATAAAGTTCACCAGGGAAGGAGAGGTATTTGTGAAAGTGATTTGTACCGAATTTGACTTTGATGGAAAGTATAACATAAGGTTTGAGGTGTCAGATACTGGAATTGGCATTTCAGAAATTCATTTGAAAAAGCTGTTTCAACCTTTTTCTCAGGCAGATTCGTCAGTTACCCGTCAATTTGGAGGCACCGGTTTGGGTCTGGTAATCAGTAAGAGGCTCGTAGAAATGATGGGAGGAGAGATAGGAGTTGAAAGTGAGCCCGGAGAAGGCAGTACCTTCTTTTTCAACATCCTAACCCGGGAGGGAGATCGGGATATGACTTCAAAAACCGTTGTGGAAGAGGCGGAATTTGGGATTAAGTACATTCTGGTAGTGGATGATAACGAAACGAACCGGACGGTACTGAACAAACAATTGTCACATTGGAATTTTACCCCTGTGGTGGCCTCCGGCGGAAAGCAAGCTCTGGAATTATTTAAGGAAGACGGCCCATTTGATCTGGTGATTACCGATATGCACATGCCAGAAATGGATGGTTTGGTGTTTTCGAAGGAATTACGAAAAATGGATACCAAAGTGCCAATCTTACTTTTGAGCTCACTGGGCGATAGTACTCACAAAGACTACAGGCATATTATCTCAGGTAGCCTTCCTAAACCAGTAAGACATAATCTCTTACATGATGAAATTTTAAGGCTATTGAAGTTTACCTATTCTAAAGAAATTCCAGAAATCCCGGAAAACCAGATTATGAAAGAAGAGTTTGCCAAGACTTATCCGGCCAATATTCTGATTGCTGAAGATAATATTATGAATCAGATGGTAATTACTCAGGTTTTAAAGAATCTGGGTTACACCTCTGTGGTTACCAACAATGGAAAAGAAGTGATTGAGAAATTGGGGGAAGGTAATTTTGACCTGATACTCATGGATGTGCAAATGCCTGAGATGGGTGGCCTGGAGGCAACCAGAATTATCAGGGCTTCAGAAATGAAACAGCCGCTAATTATTGCGATGACAGCTAATGCCATGCAGGGAGATCGGGAGGAATGCGAAAAGGCAGGTATGAATGACTACATCACCAAACCTCTGATGATCGAAGAATTGAAAGAAAAACTGGCCTTCTGGATTTCTAAACTGTTGAAGGAAAATAAGGAGGAATAGCAGATGATTGACCTTTTGGGTAAAAGAAACGGCTCAATTAATAATTTGATTTCCGGTTATCTGAGTACAGCCATAGAGCTCTCAGTTTTTAGCGAATCCACGCAACAGGATTCTGCCGGGCGGATCAGCTCTCAGATACTTGAAAAGTCTGATATCGCTGTTAATCCGACTGAAAACCAATGATTTTATCAGAAAGATTCCTGATTGAATTCCCGAAAGTGCCTGACATACAGGCCCGGAGTAAGAGAAGAGGTTTTTATTTACGCGATTGTATAGCTAAGAATAAGTCAATAATATATTAATTTATTTAAATTAAAACAGGTGAACTATGACGCATTTGTGACTTTTTTATTGTATAATTGTTTATAGCTATTGGGGATTAATGTG
>CBINGY010000101.1:0-10692 GCA_966250325.1 uncultured Cytophagaceae bacterium
GAATGCATTCTCCCCAGCAAGGTCAAAGTTAATTTCAGACCTGGCTTGTCCATTGAGAATGCCTGCATAGGTGGCATCCAACGTGAGTTTAGTAAGGGTATTGGCATAAGAACCCAATCTGCTTTTAATTAGAAAAGAGGCAGAACTATCCCGTTCCATTTTTGCACCTACGGGTGTCATTTCAATAAATTGAGCAAAAACCAGCTTGCTCATCAGAACCAGAGCAATTGTAATAAGAGTTATTTTTTTAATCATTTGAAGAAGCGAGTTTACCGGTGTATTTCTCTCAAAATTAGGTCGCCGCATTATTCAGATCAATCGGATAAACGTATGGTTTTAGTTTACCTTGAAACAGCTTATTGCTACAGGCTCCAGGGCAAGCCCGGCGGTCAATGTTACACCGGAGGTTTGCAACAATTGAAAATACACTGCAGAGCCGGCAGTAAGTTGTAAATCAAAACTAGCGGTTTGCCGGAAATCCAGGGCATTGGGCGGGAAGTCTTCAAACAGTCTGATAAGAATTCCATTCCCGTCTTCCAGACGAATACGTCGGTATCCGTTTGCATTGCCCTGCCACTTAATGTCCAATGAAAAATGATAAATGCCGGTAGACGTAACCGTAAAAACACTCCCATTAACCGTTGAAATCAGATTATTGGACAGATCATAGATTTCAGACAGATTCAAATCTTTATGTTGATTGTCGTAAATGTTGGTCACCAGCTGAGTACCCAGGAAAGCCACCTGACTGCTACTGCCAGCTCCCTGTATCACCACAAGATTGCCATTGGCATCGGTTCCTACTGGCCGGGTTCCTACACCAGCGAGTGAAGTAGAGCGTATAGTGCCGTTTACGTGGAGTTTTTCTGCAGGGTTTACACCAATACCAACGTTTCCGTTTCCTTTAAACCGTACATTTTCCACAAATGCGGCACTACGCCCATGCCCAAAGGCGATGTCATCCGCCGAGCCTGCTGAATAGATTTGGAATAAACTATTTTGAATACCCATGCCATAATGCCCGTTGGTGGCGTTGGTATTGCCTCCCCACAGTGAGATCTTTTCGCCCAGTTGATTGGGGAATGTCAGAGGATGCTGTGGAGTAGTAGTACCAATGCCAAAGAAACCATTAGTGCCTAATGTTAACCGGGCAGAACCGTTGTTGGTAGTAAAATACAAGGGATGATTGGTATGGGTTTGGATGAAAGCTCCCGAAGCTGAAGCATAGGTGCCCAGGCTAATAGTCCCGCTACCATTCGCGTGAACTAAACCTATCCCGTCTTTATTCACCTTTAAGTTACCGTTGGTTTGGCCGGAAGAGGGGTTTATTTCGACCGATTGGCCAAAACTGTGCAGTGAGAGAAGAATCAGCAGGGAAAGAATTGTTTTCATGAAACCGGAAATTGTTGGATCAAAGTTCTTTGAGATGCTCAATCCGGTCAATCGGATAAATATATGGTTTTGGTCAGCAAAAAAGTTTCAGGATTAAGTGCCAGTGACCAGCGGGATCAACGGATAATGTTCTCTTTCAACGCTTTGACCACCGCCTCCGATTTGGAATTGACATGCAGTTTTTTGTAGATATTATTGATATGGCTACGCACGGTGCCCATGCTGATGAAACAATTGGCTGCTATCATTTTGTAGCTGTCACCACTTACCAGGCATTTCAGAATGTCCAGTTCGCGGTCAGAGAGTTTCTCTTCCGGATTGGGCTGATTCTGGGGTTTGGAGAAAAATTCAAGGACCTTTCGGGCAATGGAAGGAGTCATAGGCGAGCCGCCCTTGTGAATTTCGTGGATGGCTTCAATGATTTCCACAACCCGGGAATTCTTTAACAAATAACCCGAGGCTCCAGCCTGAAGTGCATCAAACAGTTTATCACGGTCTTCGAATATCGTGAGAATGAGAATATTTACCTGCGGAAACTTAGTTTTTACCAGTGCCGCCGCATCAATACCCGTCATTACAGGCATGTCAATATCCATGAGGATAACATCCGGCAGATTTGCGGCACAATGCTGAAGGATATCACCGGGATGTTCATGGGCTCCCAGAAAGTCGAATTCCTCGGAGCTTTGCAAGAGGTGGCTCAGGCTGCTACGCAGCGTTAGGTTATCTTCATAAAGAGCTACTTTTATCACGGTTTCCATGTTAGAGGCGGCAATATGGTCTCTTCTAACTCTCTTTTCAATCGGATAAAGATATGATTTTAAGACACTGGAAAACGAAGTATCACAGAAGTACCCTCGCCCGGCCTGCTCTCTATCCCAAGCGTACCCTGCAGCTGCTGTGCCCGTAGCTTCATGTTTCTGAGACCATTGCGGGAACTCTCCTGCTCCGGATCAAATCCCTTTCCATTGTCTGCCACCCGGATATGCACCTGCTCGCTTTCCAGGTATCCGGTTACCCTCAACTGACTGCACCCGCTGTACTTGATGGCATTGTTCAGGGCTTCTTTCAGAATGAGGTAGATTTCTTTCCGTTGCTCCATTTCTATGTGCTGATTCTCCAGTCCATCGGAAAAATCAAATTCAAAATCAATCCCCCGGCTCTCCAGGAGTGGTACGGCATACGATTTCAGCCGGGCCTCCAGATTCAGGAACTCGTCGTTATTCGGGTTAATGGTCCAGATGATTTCGTCCATTTTCTCAATTACTTTCCGGGCATCGGTGCTGATCTGCTGCATAATGACGGGATTGGAGCCGGTTTTGGGTTGAATTGCCAGCATTTCGGATAGAATGGAAATACTGCTGAGGGTGCTCCCGATCTCATCATGCAAATCGGCCGAAATGCGGTTTCTCAACTTCTGTGTGGCTTCCAGAGCCTTTATTCGTTGACCAGACCTGTAATTTCTGAAAAGCAAAATAGCTGAAATAAGAGCCAGTACGCCCAGGACAGTAAGTAGTGTGAACCTCAAATTCGCCTGTCTCTTTTCGTTTTCCAGCTGAGCTATAGCCGCTTCCTTCTTCTCCGTTTCGTACCTGGTCAGCAGCTCCTGCATTTTTTCATCACTCTCTGCCGTAAAGAGGGAATCCCGGGAGCTGTTGGATTCCGTGAGATAGGTATAGGCATTCCTGTAATCACCGTTTATTCGATAGCTCTCGGCAAGTTTAAGAGCCGCTTTGAATTTCTTTTCGTGATTATCCAGCCGGGTAGCCTGCGTGTAGGCCTTTTTGAAATAGGCCAGAGCCAACGGCTGTTTTCCTGTAGCCTGGTAATAGTCTCCCAGGTTCAGATAGGCCGTTTCCAGAGCATAGGGCGACTCCAGTGTTTCGCAGAGAGCTTCGTTTCTTTTTAAATAAGCCTCTGCCTCGGTGTACTTTTTCTGGCTTAGCAAAACCCGTCCGATGTTTGACAGGAGATCGGTTTGAAGTAAGGGGTATTCTGCCTCTTCGGCTAATTCCAGTCCCTTTCGGTATTCCTGTAAAGCAGCATCCGGCCGCTCCATGTCGTCGTAAATATTCCCCAGTTTATTCTTTTGTATGGCCATGCCGGTTAAATTCTGCTTTTTCTCAGAGATGCTGTACGCCAGTTTCGAGTAATTCACGGCCTGCTCATACTGTTTCTTGAATTTGTAGATGCCACTTACCAGACCATACGGACCGGCATCGAGCCATTTCTCGGGAAAACCGGGCTGCTCCTGTACCTTAATGGCTCTCATGGCATATTCCAGTGCCTTATCAGGGTTTCCTAACTGCTCGTAGGCGATGGCAATGTTATTCAGAGAAGCTTCTTCCAGAGAAACGGGAAGTTTGTACTTTTTCACCATCTCATACGATTTCCTGAAATTGTCTAGTGAGAGCTGAGATTCTGTTTTCTGGTTATGTATGATGGCTTTGATGAGGTAATGGAAGTACTTTCCACGGCCGTAATTGAGTTTTTCTGAAACGGTCAGCATTTCATTGGCTAGTGAATCTGCCCGTTCGTAATCAGCATACTTATTAATCTGAATGAGAGCATAAGGTCTCAATGCCCACACAAACAGGGTATCTTTGGGCTGTTTCTTCAGAAACATCGCTAGTGAATCTTCCGATTGTGGTACGGCAGGAGCGGTCTGAGCGGCTGCGGCAAAACTGAAAATTAGCATTGCCAGGCAAAAGGAAATTCTGGGCATAGTGGTCAGGGAGATTCCAAACAAAAATAGAAGGAGGTTCCGTAATTTCATGGGGCTTCCTACAGAATTCTATTTAGAGGAAAAGGGAGAAACCAAAAGAATGCAAAAAGAAGAAAACCAATTATTTAGAGTAAGCATTCTCTGTTAAAATGCATCTCCCAGCTTCATGTAAAAGCCATCGGTACCGAGGTTGGTGCGTGCATAGTCAAAGGCCCCATATACCTGTTTCGATTTATTGAGTCGCAGCCTCAAACCAGCACCAAATCCCACCACCACTTTTTGATTAAGCAGGCTACCAAATGAAGGTGAGGTATTTCCTGCCGAAGCAAAACCCGCTACTTTGATCAGTGGAAAAATCTCATAGCGGTATTCGGTTTGCAAGGCCCACAGGTGATTATCCCTGAACTGCCCCCTGAAAAGCCCCCGCATAACCTGAGGCCCGCCCAATCTGAATTTTTCCATAACCGGAACCTCCCCTGCCGAGCTTTGTAGCAGCACCTGCCCTGCCAGCACATGACGGTTTATGTGGTGGTACCGTCTGAAATCTGCCCCAAACAACTGGTAGGCAAAGCCTCCGTTATTCAGGTTAAACATACTGTACGAGGAAAAATCGAGGTACATGCCTTCTCGCGGACTGAACTGATTATCTCTGCGGTCAATGGTAAAGACAGGTCCGGCTCCAGCGATGTGGGAGTTGGTGCCCTCGGGAATAAAATCGGTGAATGGAGTTTCTTCGATTTCTGAACTAAAGTACCGGTTATACTGATAGCCTAACCCTACAAAGCGTCGGTCTCCGAGGTTCCGGGATAAGCGACCAAACACCTGAAAGCGTTTATAGTTGATGGTTACATAATCGTCATTGGGCAAGGTGGGGGCCGTGGTGCCCCAATACCGTTCTATTTCATCGTAAAAACCTGCCCGAAAAAACACGAAGTACTTTTCATAACGGGTATACGCAGAGAGAAAAAGCTCGGCATTCAGCTGACGGCGGGTAGAATACTGAAAATCTACAAAGGCAAGACTTGGCCGGGTGGTCGTATCTGTTTTGGGAGTGGTTTTATAGTAATAATCAACGAAAAGGCCATACATCACTCCCACCTCGGGACTTATCACCAGACTTGGAACCGGCACCAGATTCAATTCCTTTTCCATAAGCGAGTCCAGGCTCCATTTCTTTTGGGCGAAGAGCTCATTCGGAAAAATAAGAAGAAAGGCAACCGCCTTCAGGTACTTCAACATGATTTGTGAAACAGATCTGATCCCCGTACGTGACACCAATGGGAAAGGTAGCTGCAAAAGGCAGAAATTGAACGAAGCCGTTAAAAAAATAATCGAAAGTTTAAATGCAGACTTGAAATGAGATAATTTCTAACGGATTTGCAGAAGGTGAGTACAAGCTCTGGTATCACAAATTTCAACTACCCCTTTGACATCTGATAGATTAGCTAATCAAATGAATGGAAATATTATTCACTGCTTTCACCTGGAGAAAGCAGGTCAACATTTGACAGAGCCCAGACGAGTAAAGAATTTTTGCGGGGAGGAAGCCCCAGTTTCCGGATGATATTGGAGCGATGCTTCTCTACGGTCTTTTCTGCAATAAAAAGTTTATCAGCAATTTCGCGGGTGCTGTATTCGCGGCCTATATACCTCAATATCTTAATTTCACTGGGTGTAAGGGCCGATTCGGGCGAGGTTTCACCATTCAAGCCATCAATAGAAAGTCGTCCGTAATAATGCTTGCCCTTCATCACCTCTTCAATGCAAATGACTATTTCCTCCATCTCATACTCTTTGAGAAGGAAACCTTTCACCCCGCTTTCATAGGCTTTCTTCACCAGGCTCTGGTCGCGGTGGATCGTATTGAAAATTACCCGCGTGGGAAGCTGCAGCGTGTTCACTTTTTCCATGATCTGCATGCCTGTCATATCCGGCATCTCCACGTCCAGAATGGCTATCTGAGGCTTGAGCTTCACAATCTGATGAAAGGTTTTTATCCCGTTTGTTTCACAGGCCAAAACTTCGAAGCCCTGAGAACTCAGAAAGTCTGAGAGTCCCTTCACCAGGAGAGGGTGATCATCTGCTATAAGTAAGGTGATGTTTTTCATGAGACAGGTACTAGCAATTCGATTTTGGTTCCATTTCCCGGGGAAGTTTTGATGGAGAAGTCGGCATCTATAATACCGGCCCGGTGGTGCATAGACCTCACACCCAATGAAGACGAATCATGTTCCTCCAGCCCCCCCCAGACAAACCCTTTTCCGTTATCCCGGATTTGTACGTATACCGATGATTCTTTGCCGGATATCTCAATATAGATAGCATCTGCTCCGGAATGTCTTACGGCATTGTTAAGAGCCTCCTGAATGATACGGAACAGGTAGAGCTGTTTCTCTGCAGGAAGCCTGTCATTCTGAGTTTCATCAATTTCATGCGAGAAGAAAACGTCAGTGGAAGCGTCCAGTTGCTGAATCAATTCACGGGAAGCATAACATAACCCGGCCCTGCTTACCTGAACCGGATACAGTTTCTTGGTGAGCTGCCTCACATCCTGTATGATTTCATCAATGTATTTGCGGGCGTCTGTGTCTGCATTGACAGGAAGTTTATTTTTCAAAACGAGTAGATCAGAAGAAACGCCGTCGTGCAGGTCCATAGCAATTCTGGACTGCTCGCTTTCGGTGGCAATTATGAGCTCCTGATGAAACTTCTCCTTTAACTGAACTTCCTTTTGCTGTAAGGCCCTTTTGCGATTAATTAAAATCCAGTTGATCACAAAAACAGAAACCAGTATAGAGAGTAGAGCTAAAAGCACCCAGCTGTTTTTTTCCAGACGGGTACTTTCAAGTTCTTGCGTCTGTACCTGAAGTTTGAGATCTTTTTCCCGGGCGTCAAACTCTTTCTCAAGCTTAGCCACCTTTAATGCCTGATTCTGTACATCAATAGAATCTTTGAATTTGTAATAGGCATTGGTATGCTCCAGAGCAGAGCGGTAATCACCCATTCCGTTCTCCACAATGGCCATCTGCCCGTAAACATCCATCAGAAAGGAGGGATCACTGTTATTCGCCTTGGCCACCGGTTCTATTTGCTGCAGTATGGCCCTGGCCTCCTGCCAGCGTTTCATTATAGCCAGCAACTCCACCTTGAAAAGTTTTACACGGCTCACGATGTAATCATTTTTGAGACGTTCCTGCCTTTCAATGGCCTTATCAAAGAGCTTGAGAGCCGTTTCATTTTTTCCGGCTTTTCGCATGATATGTGCCCTGCTTAGATAAACTGTGAAATAGGTATAATCATCTGCCTGAATACTATCTGCCAGGGCAAGAGCCCGGTCTGAGGCCCGTAAACCTCTGACGGTATCCTTCATACGGGAATAGATATTTGTGAGGCTGCTCAGATTGACACTGGCTCTGGAATATTCCTTTTCTTTGATCAGAAGAGCGGCCACTTCCGCGTAAATGGCGGAGGATTTTTCATCATCTCCCAGATCCATATAAACATTAGCGATATAGCTCTTAATCGTTTTGACATGGGGGTTATCCGCGAGCTTTTCAGACAATTCGAGAGCCTTATTCAGAGAAGCAATGGATTCTGTGTAAACCGCTTTTTTGTACAGGGAAAGTCCTTTGTACATAAACGTCATCTGAAGTACTGAATCATTACCCGAGTCTCCAAACTCCTTAATAGCCAGATCCAGGTAACGAATGGAACTATCCGGTAAAAATGCGTGGTCAAACTGAGTAGCCGTAAGATTTAGAAGTTCATGGCGGTTCGGGAATTGCGTTTCGTTGCTTCGAAGCTCTTTGGCTAACCTGTGATAATAGACGCTGTCAATCTCGTTTCTCTTTAACAGAAACTTTCCGTAAGACTCAAGCCCGCTGGCCAGCGTGCTATCGCTAGACCGGGCCGTATCCCAATAGTGGTAAAGACGTTGTTTGTAGGTAGAATCTTCTGGAGAATGAGATTGAAGCCAGATTTCCCCTGTTTTCTCTCCGGAATTTCCCGAAGAAGCGGTTGTTTCTGTAGTAGATGATTTACATCGCAATAAAAAAGCGGCCAGAGCCACCAGTAGCAGCGAAATCTGTGATCTTCTTTTCATAAGTAATCCCAAAGGACGTAAGGGTTAGCCTGAATAGAAATACGGGGTAACCAGTATTTCTGATGGTTAGGTGATCGGGTAACTTTGATCAAAAATAAAGTTTTATACCACATCTGCTGATCATCTTCGTCGACAAATGGTCAAAAGATTTCAAATACTTAATCAAAACCTGTTTCAGAGTTTGTGTAGGAAATAGTAAGCGATCTGACTGACCAATCAGAGTCAACCCATTGTAAATCAGATTTTCTGGCTAGGCATTCAGGGCTTCATTCGAGCGAAGCGGAGGAATTCTTATGCCCGTAAAATTCACGCTGAATTCTTCGGCAACGAAAGATCAAAGTTGACAGTCGGTACCGTTGATGTAGTCCAGATCTCTTCCTGTTTCTCATCTCACTGAAACCACTAAACGACTCGTATGAAGAAAATTCTACTGTCTTTCCTTCTTTTTTGTATCGCCACTGCCATGGCCCCGGCACAAACCTTTACGAATGGGCTGGTGGCTTTGGGGTATGGTAGTCAAAATGTTTACTCGGAATCAGAAATTGGCCCTGACGGGAAGTTTTATGTGATCAGAAACCACGGGTATAGTGTTAACGCCTCTTATCCCATAACTCCCTATTTTGAAATAAGACGATGGGAAAGTAACACTTCGACGTGGACCCTCACCGGCTCCTTCGATGTAAATGACATCCCTAATCAGCTTACTTCTGATTATACCCTGTTCGGGAGATTTTCAATGGAAATAGACCCAAGCGGAAATTACCACGTCGTTTTTATAAACTATACCACCACAAACAATGGTGTAACCATTTATGGTGGAGTTACTTATGGAAAAAGTTCCGACGGAAATACCTGGACATTCACGGTTCTTGAGAATATTAACACCAATGCTTTTAACAATTACTCCTTCCTTGACCCACAGATAGAGTTGGATTCCGACGGAAACCCTCATATTGCGTACAGAATCAGGGACGGTTCAGATCCCGACTTAATTGATCGCAGGCAATATATCCGGTATAAATACTTTAATGGCACAAGCTGGATAACCGAAACTCCTTTGACTGTTCTGGGTAACGCCAGTGCCTCAGTTGATATCAATTCGTTTGCTTTTACTCTCGATAAAAACAAAAAAAGCCATATTGCCGCCTCTTTGGAAAATACAGGGAATGATGCCAGTTTGGTCTATATAACCAATACATCCGGCTCATGGAGCACTCCCTTAAATCTTATAGCTGGAAGCACAGGAACGAATGCCTCGCTTTCCATGGATATCGTGGTAGATGCCAATATAAAGGCCCATATTTTAAGTAGAGATAGCAATTTTGCCATTAAATATGTCACGAATGAAGGCGGTTCCTGGGCGGTCTCCAATTTTGGAACTGGCAATCTCGACTGGCAATGCCTGTCCATCAACTCATCCGGAAATATTTTTGGATTTTATAACGGGCAAAGTTCCGGCACGAATACGGGTGACGTGAGATATGCCTACAAACCCAATGGCTCTCCCTGGACTTCAGGAAGTGCAATGAGCGGTAATGTCCGTACAGGACTGTTTGCTACGGCAGAACTAAATGACAGCAATGAGGGCATGATGTGGTTTGATCACTTCGCCTTCTCCGGGTCACCCAACTATACAGGAAGCCCCAGGCAACTACAGTATGCTACGGCCAGTTTTGGAGCCTCCTGTACGGAACCAACCATCTCAGGGAATCCTTCCAACAGATCTATCTGTAATGGTAACAACACGACTTTCAGCATAACCGCCACAGGGGCAACTGCCTACCAATGGCAGGTGAACACCGGATCTGGATTTACCAATCTCACAAATGGTGGGGTTTATTCCAATGCCACCACGAATACCTTATCAATAACTGGTGCAACATCAGCCATGAATGGTTATCTATATAGATGCGTGGCCATCAATGGTGATGAAAGCTGTTTGACTTATTCCAATTCAGGAACGTTGACAGTTACATCAGTGAGTCTTACCGCCGCATCTCAAACCAACGTATCTTGTTTCGGAGGCAGCAATGGTGCTGCCGCAGTCAATGTAGCAACAGGTGGAGCAGGAGGATATACCTATAACTGGACTCCAGGCAATCCGGTTGGTGACGGAACAACTTCAGTTACTGGTCTAACGGCTGGCTCATGGACCTGTACGGTGACTGACGCCAATGCCTGTACTGCTACACAAACTTTTACTATTACACAATCTCCGGCACTTTCACTGACTGCGGCTTCTCAAACCAACGTATCCTGTTTTGGAGGTGCAAATGGTGCCGCTTCGGTCAATGTGGCAACAGGCGGAGCCGGAGGATATACCTATAACTGGACTCCTGGAAATCCAGTTGGTGACGGAACAACTTCAGTTACTGGTCTAACGGCTGGCTCCTGGACCTGTACGGTGACCGACGCCAATGCCTGTACTGCTACACAAACTTTTACTATTACTCAATCACCGGCACTTTCACTT
>CBINGY010000102.1:0-10573 GCA_966250325.1 uncultured Cytophagaceae bacterium
TCACCAGCGTGATATAACCCCCTTCCGGAATTTTATGCACATTAGACATAAAAAAGGTGATTTCAATACTGATAAAAACCAGCAGAATGGTGAAAACGAGGATCTTCCGCCATCTCAGTTTATAGAGCAGGAAAAACGTAAGTAAATAGGTAGTAACCATCATGGTAATGGTGATGGCCAGGCCATAGGCAGCTTCCATACTGGCCGAATCCCGAAAAAACAGAACCATAAAAATACAGCCCAGCCAAAGCATGATGTTGACACTTGGAATATACATCTGGCCCTTTATTTCTGAAGGCTGTCTGATGGCAATTCTTGGCCAGAAATTGAGGTTAATAGCCTCATTGATCAAGGTATAACTACCACTGATCATAGCCTGCGAAGCAATTATTGTAGCCATAGTGGCGATGATAATTCCGGGAATCAAAAACCAGCCGGGCATAATTTCGAAAAACGGGTTTCTGGCAGAAAGCGTAACAGATTCTCCCAGATTCATAATCCAGGCGGCCTGACCCATGTAATTCAGCAAAAGGCATGTTTTCACCATAATCCAGGTGATTCTGATATTCTCCTTACCGCAGTGTCCCAGATCTGAATAAAGAGCTTCTGCACCCGTAGTAGCCAGAAATACGCCACCCAATAATACAAATCCACCGGGATAGGCTGTCACAAACTCAATGGCATAATGAGGACTTAGTGCCCTGATAATACCGGGATGCTCTATTATCTGAGCAACTCCCAGGATGGCCAGCATAAAAAACCAAACCAACATCACCGGCCCGAAGGCTGAGCCCACTTTTTGTGTACCAAAGCGTTGAAAAAAGAAAAGGCCCGAGAGTATGATAATGACAATAGGAATCGTCGAGATATTCTCGAAGCCTTCAATATTTTTGAGACCTTCCACGGCAGATGAAACCGAGATGGGTGGGGTGATTACGCCGTCTGCCAGCAACGTTGCCGCACCTAGCATGGTAGGAAAAACCAGGTATTTTCCATACCTACGCACCAGGGCATACAGGGAGAAAATGCCCCCCTCTCCATGATTATCTGCCTGAAGAGCCAGGTAAATGTACTTAAACGTCGTTTGGAAAGTGATGGTCCAGAATACGCAGGAAATACCACCATAGACCAACATTTCTGAGATGGGCTGCTCATCTACAATCGCTTTTAATACGTAAAGCGGGCTGGTACCTATATCTCCGTAGATGATTCCAAGAGCAACCAGCAAGGATGCCGCAGTAATTTTTTTTCTGGTTTTTTGTTCCATTGAAAGTTTGACCACCCGTGTGGCTTATTTGACATGTAAATTCACAAGGCGTTTTTCGGTTATTACCTATTTCACCGGTACAAAATTCGCCGGAAGAACATTGAGGAGATATTAAAGCTTACAGAGGGGATATAAAGATTTTATAAAGACTTATTGAAAACGGTATCCTACCCCACTTTCTGTTAGGATATGCTGGGGCTGAGAAGCATTATTTTCCAATTTCTTTCTGAGTGAAGCTACAAAAACCCGCAAGAGCTGTGATTCCTCCTGATAAGCCACGCCCCAAATTTCTTTAAGAATAAACTGATGTGTGAGAACTCTCCCCTCATTTCGGGCAAAAAGGGAGATTAGGTTATATTCCGTAGATGTCAATTTGATGAATTCACCGCTCTTTTTGAGCGTTCGGTTTACCAGATCAATTTCCAGATCACCGCAGTTAATTTCCTGATGATTATCTGTTCCTTGATTTCTGCGTATCGCAGATCTAATTCTGGCCAGGAGTTCACCGGGTCTGAAGGGTTTGGTGATGTAATCCGTGGCTCCGTTATCAAGGGCCTTCACAATATCTGCCTCATTATCAATAACTGACAGAATCATAACCGGCTTCTGATACCACTCCCGTAAGGCCTTCAATACCTCGTGCCCGCTTTGATCGGGCAATCCAAGATCGAGTAGAATAAGATCAGGCAAATGACTGGCTGCCAGCATGATTCCTTCCCGACCGCTTTCTGCCAGCAAAACCTTATATTCATTGCTTTCCAGATTAATCTGGAGCAATTTTCTGATTTGGGGCTCATCATCAATGACCAGAATTGCAGGTTTATTCATGAGCAGGAATAAGTTGAATTGATGTATCAGCCGGAATATGAATGCTAAAGCTCACCCCGTTTCCCGGCGAATTCCGGAGTTCAATATCACCACCTAAAGCCTGGCAAAAACCCCGGGCTATGGACAGTCCCAGGCCGGTTCCTCCCGTTTTGCTGTTATTGACCCGATAGAACTTTTCAAAAACAAAATCTGAGTCTTTCTCCGGAAAACCACCCCCATTATCCGATATCTGAATGTTTAATCCCTGCGAATTACCACTGGCCAGGATTTCAATGGTGGTACCCGCCGGGGTGTGTTGAACGGCATTATTGAGAATATTCTGAATGATCTGTTCCAGAAAAACCCGGTCGGTTTTGAACAGACTCAGATTTTCAAAGGGATCAAACTGAATCGTATGGCCTTTTGAATCTTCTTTGCAACGTTGGATAATTCCAAAAATCATTTCGTTGATATCGCACCAGTCAAAACGTGGCTTCAATACTCCCGCTTCTATCCTACTCATATTAAGAAGATTAATCACCTGTCGGTTTAGACGTAAGCTCGCGATTTTGATTTCATCTAAAAGACTTTGGCGGTTCGCATCGGTGATCCGTTCGCCGTTTTCGGTGATGGTATCAATAGCACCAATTATTGCAGAAATCGGCGTTTTCAGCTCATGCGAAAGCGAATTGAGCAAGGTATTATAGAGTTGAACGCTTTCAGCCTTCTCTCGTTCTTTTCCTGCTTTATTCTCAATTTTACGTATTTCTGAAGTGAGCACGGCATTGATGGAGACAATCACAAAATACATCACAAACATGAGCGTATCTTCTGTATTACCAATATGAAACGTGAATGTAGGCGGAATAAAGAAATAATTCCAGGCAAAAGAGCTTACCGTGGCCGCTATAAGCACCGGAGTAAAATCAAACAAGATGGCCGCCACAGAAACTGAGAAAAGTAAGACAAGAGCAACGGCGTAATACGAAATAGAAGAAGCAAACAGGTAGCATACCCATGCAGGGATCAATACAAACAGCATACTGATCACAATCTGAGCCCAAAGCGGTAATTGTCTGGTGTTCAAACAGCCCGGTTTTAGTACAAAGGTAAGATTCGTGGCGTAAAGATTCTATAAAGATTTTTAGGGTTAAGACGACTTCGAATTCATTTTCCAGTTTTGTCAATTCATTGAATCCAAAGAAGGTTTCCAGAAGAGCTCAATATTCATAGATTCTTCATTTTAGAATGACACAAATCCTTCCTGAAAAAATTAAGCGTCACTTTGACACTTCTTGTTTACGGAAAGATGTGTTTCAACTATTTCGTTGACCAAATTTCCCGTTCACCTGCTATTTTTAATTTCGCGAAAGGTGAATTTTTACCTTTTGTTTGCGGGGGCTTGTCTTTCGCACGCTTTCAACCCTTCTGATACCAATGAAACAAAAGTTTGCACTCGCGGCGGTCAGCGTCGTTTTTCTCCTGCTTTCTATCAGCTTCAGCAAAAAGAAGCCAGCCGGAACGAATCACTCCACCTGGACACACTATGCCGGTAGTCCCGATCAATCGAAATTCTTCAACGCTACAGAAATTACAAAAGAGAATGTAAGCCAGCTGGAAGTGGCCTGGGTGTATGAAAACGATGAGCCCATGCCTAATTTCTTTAGCCCCATAGTGGTAGATACGATCATGTATATCATGGCAAAAAATTCCTCGCTGGTAGCTCTAAATGCTCGTACGGGTAAAGAAATCTGGATTCAAGCAAACCTTCGAGGACTCACACGCCGGGGAATAAACTACTGGGAAAGCAAAAACCGCAAAGACAGAAGACTGATTTTTACACTTAACAATACCTTGCAGGCCATTGATGCCCTAACTGGCAAAACCATAACCACTTTTGGAAAAGACGGCTATGTGGATCTCCGTGAACACCTTGACCGTGACCCCACAAGTGTGCGTCGTATTCAATCCATGATGCCGGGTGTTATTTATGATGACCTTATTATTATGGGTTCGGCACCGGGTGAAACCTACTTTTCACCACCGGGTCATGTACGGGCCTATCATATAAAAACCGGTAAGCTGGCATGGATTTTCCATACCATCCCTCACCCCGGAGAATATGGCTACGACACCTGGCCCAAAGACGCCTATAAATACGTAGGTGGTGCCAATGTATGGGGTGAAATCTCCGTTGACACTGAGCGGGGCATCGCTTATTTGCCAGTGGGCTCTCCTACATTCGACTTTTATGGGGCAGATCGTCACGGAAGTAATCTCTTTGGAAACAGTTTGGTGGCTGTAAATGCACGAACCGGAAAACGCATCTGGCACTATCAGACGGTACATCATGATCTTTGGGATGTAGATCTTACATCGGCTCCGCAACTCATAACGGTCAATAAAAATGGAAAACAAATAGATGCCGTGGCCATAGCCACTAAAAACGGATTCGTCTTTGTTTTTGACCGGGTTACAGGCGAACCTGTTTTCCCGATTGAAGAGAAGGCCTTTCCGCCAAGTGAAATGCCGGGAGAACAGGCCTGGCCTACTCAGCCCATTTCCAGCCTTCCCAGCTTCACCCGTCATGAAATCACCAAAGAAACTTTAAACCCTTATTTTTCAGAAGAAGAAAAACAAACCTGGTATAAACGCATAGATGCCGCAAAATCAGGGCTGTACATTCCACCTTCTGATAAATATGAAACCATTATGGTGCCTGGTGCTCTTGGAGGAGTGAATTTTGGAAATACGGCTTCAGATCCCGGAAAAGGTCTCTTCTATATCCTTACACAGGAGTATCCTTCCATCTACAAACTGGATCGGGTAAAAGCACCAACCGAACTCATGAGTGCCGGGGATATAGAAAAAGCGAAGACCCTGTACACCAGCACCTGTCAGAGCTGCCACGGTGCAGATATGAAAGGGGCGGGAATAGCACCATCTATTTTAAACGCAGGTCAACGGGTTCCTTTTGATGAGTTTAAGACCTTGCTCAGTGCGGGCCGCGGACAAATGCCCGGCTTTGTTCATATCGATGAGGATTTGGCGAAGGCCATTTATCAATACCTGGGAGGTGATCCAAATGCCCGCAGATTTCCTGGTTTTGGTAGGGGAAATGGTGCAGAAAAACCCGAAGGCCCTGTTGTGGCTTCCGGAGGTGCCACACTTCGCACAGATGCGACCAAAGTGGCTCCCCTCTCTGAATATCCCGATGGTGTGGAACATCCCCAAAACCGATATACATCCGATTATGGTACGTACTGGCCGGATTTAATGTCGCCCGTTTGGTCCAAAGTCATGGCCTACGACCTGAACACAGGAACCATCAAATGGGAAAAACCCATTGGTGAAGATGCCCGTTCTCTGAATATGGGTCATAAAGGTCTGGGAGCACCCGCAGGTACCCAACGCAAAGGAATGGTAGTCACTTCCACCGGAATCCTCTTCTGCACTGCAAAAGGCGGAAAACTGTATGCTTTTGACTCTCAAAATGGTAATTTGCTCTGGGAAACCACACTGAGTCACGAAACCAGTGCACAACCCACCATGTACACGCTGGGTGGCAAACAGTATCTGGTCATCAATGCCACCGGAAATTTTGCCAAAGACAGCTTTGACCATTCAAAGAAACCCGGAGCTGTAGCAAAAGGATATGTGGTCTATGCATTGCCCGATAAATAATAAACTGAATACAGTTTTATGTTACTTAAACCCTTGAAATCATGAATCGTTTTTTCACAATCATTTTATCGCTCCTGGCCTTTACAGCCATAGGTCAGCCACTCAAAGATCGCGTGGTTCATAATGATCCGGCCAGTTACCGCTCACTGAATGCCGTTCATGCTGGTGCCGGCAAAATGGGATTTACCCAGATGATCGGTCGCACCGAGCTTTCAACCAATTTTTTGTATTTGCATTCAGGTGTTATTGAACCGAAATCGGGTATAGGACATCATTTTCATCACACCATAGAAGAAATGTATGTGATTCTGGATGGAGAGGCTCAGTTTACCATTAACGGGCGTACGTCAGTGGTTAAGGCTCCTGCGGTTATTCCCTGCAAACTGGGTGATGCCCATGCCATCTACAATCATACCTCTAAACCTCTGAAATGGCTTAACTACGCCGTGAGTGAAGTCAAAGGACGGAGCGATAATTTCGATCTGGGCGACACCCGGGCAAGTGCCACACTGGACGCCATTCCGACATTCGTAACGGGTAAACTGGAAAAGAAACCGGCTCCACGCGGCCCATATGGCCCCAAACCCCGCAGTAATTTCTCTTCGCAGATTCTGGGCCCGGATATTTTCAGTACCGACTGGAACCATGTAGATTTTCTGGTTATCCCGAAAGATAGTGCCGTTCAATCCCGCAAACTGGAGGGTTTTGAAGAGGTGTATTATGTAGTCAAAGGAAGCGGAGAAATCAGTCTTGGCTCTGAAAAGGTAAATTTCAAAGCGGATGATGCTTTTTACGGAAAACTGGGCGAAAATCTGGCAATAACAAATTCCGGAAGTACTGATCTGGAAATTCTGGTTATTGGCGTAGCCACTTCAAAGAAAAATGTGCTGGCTATTGAAAAGCCGCTTGTGAATCCGAAATCCATGGTTCTCCAGATGGATTTTGTGGTACCGGCAGAGAATCGGGAGGCTTTTGAAAAGATGTATTACTCCATTTACGTTCCGGCCATGACTGTGCAGCCTGGTTATCTGGAGTCAAAACTCCTGCGACTTTTCCCTGAAAATATCGCGAAAAGCATTGAGGCGGAGCCTACCGAATTCAACTATCAGGTTCAAATCTCTTTTGACACCGAAGAAAACCGTCGTAAATGGGTGGCCAGTGCTGAGCATCAGATTGCCTGGCCGGCGGCTTCAAAACTTGCCAAATCATTCAAATGGCGTGGATATGAAGTGATGGGCGATGATTTCAATTACTAATAAGAGTTACTCCGGCAGATGAAAAGCCGTTTTTCTGCCGGGTTTTCTGTTAAAACCATGAAATATAAAACACTCCGATTCCTTGTTCCCTTCTTTCTGTCAGCTGGTCTTACTCGTGCACAGCTCCCTGAAGGAACTCAGGCTCTTTCTACCAATATCAATAGAAATGATTGCCCTTGTCTTTATTCTGATCTCAGCGTACTGTTCAGGGTCAAAGCCCTCGATGCCGGGAAGGTACAGATCGACCTGGGTAAAATGTATGACATGAAAAAAGCCGAGGACGGAATCTGGATGGTAACCACTGATCCTCAGGAGCCCGGCTTCCATTATTACTCGCTAGTCATTGACGGTGTGAAGGTGGCAGACCCGGCCAGCGAATCCTTTTACGGCATGGGCCGAATGGCCAGCGGAACTGAGGTACCTGAGGAAGGTGTTGATTTTTATTCGCTCAAAAATGTACCTCATGGGCAAATACGAACCGGAAATTATTTCTCCAATACCACCGGCACTTGGCGAAGCGTGAATGTTTACACACCTCCCAGTTACGACCAGAATCCCAAAATGAAGTATCCGGTGCTTTACATTCAGCATGGCGGCGGAGAAGATGAACGTGGCTGGGCCGTTCAGGGAAAAACCAATAGTATCCTGGACAACCTGATTGCCGAAAAGAAAGCGGTGCCCATGATAGTGGTAATAGGCAATGGAAATGCTACCAAACCCGGTGTAAACGCCAGAGGCTATAACGAAGAGGCCATGGGCGTCTTCAAAGAAGAACTTTTTGAAAATCTGATGCCCTTTATTGAGCAGAATTACCGGGTAAAAACCGGACCCGCAAACACCGCCCTGGCTGGACTTTCCATGGGTGGAGGACAATCCTTTGTCACTGGCCTCAGAAATACCGATCGTTTTGGAAGTGTCGGGGTGTTCAGTACGGGTCTGTTTGGCGGTATACGGGAAGTTACGGAGTTTAATCCAGAAACGATGATTCCGGGAATTCTGTCAAAATCTGATGAATTCAATAAGAAACTGGATTTGTTTTACATTTCTGTAGGCGAGGGAGATCCACGAATCACACCTACCAAAAAGCTGATCAGTTTATTTGAGAAAAACGGTCTGGAAGTTGAGTTCAACTCTTTCCCCGGCGGTCATGAATGGCAGGTCTGGCGAAAATCACTGCATGACTTTGGGCAGCGGGTGTTTAGGTGAAAAAATTGCTGGAATGGAAATCTAAAGATGTTGAAAGAATTACCTATCACTGTTTACTATTCAGTATCATAATATGGATTTATGATCTGTAGCAAAAGATCTTCGGCTTCACCAAGTAGCCCAAACAATTTCTTGATCCTAGCCTTAATAGAACGATAAGCTCTTTTGTCAATTGGGAGGTATGAAACTTCAAATAACTTTGAAAACCCAATTTGAGAAACCCTGATGAATTCTTCCTGTGAAACGCTCTCTAACCACAACATCCTTAAAAAGGTCAAAAACGAATTAAGATTATTCGGATTCCTATTATAATAACCACTGATGTTACGAAGAGAATCTATAAATACATCCCTCCTGCATGGAACAAATAATTTATTGCTCAAATAAGCTTCAAAAAGGATTTGTTCGCTTAAAGTAATGCCTAAATAATTTTTCTCAATTAGCGTTTCGTAACAAATCCGTAAATCGGAAGAATATAGATTAATGAATTGCTCAGAATTTAATATTCTAAGCTCAGGAACATGATTAGTATGAAACAATACCTCATCTGAAATTAGGAAACTATCAGGTTTAGACGCCACTTTGAATTGCTCTAGCAAACATATCAAATGTATGTCAACCATTTCACCATCACGGAAATATTCTTCTTGATTAATGCCTGTGTCATAATCAATTACACAATTAAGTTCTACCCATTCAATAATTGATTCTAGCCTATTTATTCTTTTTTTCCAAAAATCAGATGATTTTACGATTGGAATCACTTTGTCAGGAGAAACGCTTAACTCCATATTTCCGGGTTTAAAGCTTTTTAAATTGTGAAGCTCGGACCTGAGAGATTCTAATAATGTTGGTGTCACAACTAATTTCAGTTCCTCGAACCCAACTTTATTTCTGATATCTACAAACAAAGGCAGAACTGATAGACACAATACTAATGAACTTTTATGATTGACTATTTCTTCATTTTTGTTGACAAGCGGAACAAGTAAAATCCCAAGGTCAAAACTGTTTGTTAGAAGGTCGTATGACTCTATAGGGCCCTTTCCAAGCAAACGAAGAATATTAAAAAAGCCAATTTCGCCTCTTTGATACTTTTCAATATAACTATTAATATACTGCTCATGCTTAATATTTTCAACACCAATGGTTTTCTGAAGATATTGGTTGAAAGCATTGATATCTAACTCTCCTTGATTATCTTTTGGAATTTCAATAGATTGAAGAGGAAAGCCACCTTGAAATGCTGAGTTTTCAACATCCCTAATTATTCTTTTCACCTCTCCAAGATACTTATCATAGATTTCTAATATTTTAATTTTGGAAGGAAACATTCGGTTTTGCGATTCAAATTCCTCCCCTAACTTTCTACCAATTAATTCATCGACATTAGGATCAGTGCCAACCATTTGGATTAAATGTTTAACACCACGTTCTTCAATCAAAACAAATGATCCCTCTTCCACAGAGCTAAGGGGAACTATATCAGGTTCAACCTCTCTGTAAATTTGCCAAAATGACATTCTCAAGCTCATGGAATCCCGATTTTCCTGAAGAGCAGAATACGCAATTCTTAAAGCCAAATCTTTCTTTCCGTATTCAATGCAGATTTGAGCAATCGTAATTTTTTGAATATCTACAATAGTCCATTTAATGATCTCATCCCCCAAATCATTTTCTACAAGTTCTCGATTCTGATGACGATTAAATAATAACAGAAATTTGAACTGATCATCAAATGGGAAGGAATTGATGCCATATTGAGCCACCTCTATAAGCATTGGACGATTCTTTCTTAGTTCCAAAATCCGAGCTTCCATGTACAGTAGCTCACTACGTGGGCTAAAGTTTTCCCTCCAAAATTTCGCCCTTTGAAGAAATTCTTCAGTTGAAACTTGACTTTGATACAGCCGGATTAAATAAGTATAATGCCATTCATTTTCAGTGGAAAAATCTATTAAAGGCTCGATTAACTCTCTGAATCGCTCAACTCTACCCTCAACGAAATAAAGATCAGACAGCAAAAAATTCAGTTGAGACTTTTTATCAAGCTTAATTGAATCAATAACCCTAAGGGTTACCTCCTTATCCTTATTTTGCTTGGAGTGGAAGTATCCTTGAAGGAGCTTTTTCAAGTTATCATCATGAAAATCTTTATTCTCTAAAAAATTAAACTCCGCAATATTTTCATCCCCAAAATCCTCCTCTAAAACCCGCACAAGGTTTCTCAATGTAATTTCATCAATTCTCGAGATTTCTTTGAAATACTTTTGGTAATAAAAACGAGCTTGATCTATTTCACCTTTAGCTTTTAAAATGCTCGCTTGCATTAGGTGATATGATGGATTCAAAC
>CBINGY010000103.1:0-9791 GCA_966250325.1 uncultured Cytophagaceae bacterium
CGAATAGCCTCTATCTGTAAAGTAAATGACCGTGTTTGGTTCAACTTCCTTGAAAAGTACAAAGGTTACTGTATCTGGTGCAACACCAGCAACCGGAAGTGCATTGAAAGAGGAAAATAATAGATCGCCTGCAGTAAGAGTAGTTTGAGAATGTCCGATAAATGTTTGCAGAAGCAATGCCATTAATATGGTAAATCTTTTGAGCATTGGAGATAACAGGGTTAGTTGAAATGAAAGCAAAGACATGGTCTCAAAGAATATTTCCTGGAGACTATCTGTGAACAAGAGAGGTGATTTTAGGATATCAGGGAATTGGAAGATTCCCCTTTGATTGAGTTAAGTTTTCAAGATTAAATCTGAGAATTCAAATTCCAATGTGATTTCCAGGTTGCAATTGTGGCTAATAATGGGGAACAGTAAGTTTTTCATTTGATTAGATTTTTCTGATCCTTGAGCTTCTGAGACAAGCTTTTTTCTATGAATCCAATGCAATAAAAGCAATAAAATGCGAATGGACAATAACTGAGAAGGTGTTCAGGAAACATTGTTTCTGAAATTTTTTATGTTTTGACAGGAATTGTAAAGAACATTTAAAACCTGTTTTTTAAAATTTTCAGGACATAATTCTATTTCTCAGGTATGAACTAACTGATATATGTATACGAATGCGATTATGTCTTGCTCCCATTTTTGAAGTCCCGGACTCTCCGGAATTTTTTCTTTTGTTGCATTTTTTTTACATCCAGACATATCTTAGTACCAATCCAGGCAATCGGTAACTTTAAAAACAGAAAACCCAATGAAATTCAGAGGGCATAAGACTTACCTACAGTTTGATTGATTTAGTTATACATGGCCACTGGTGGTCATAATGCCCTGCCATTCGTACACGATTAATTCAACGTCATGAGTTTATACTTGACAATCACCAATGTGACTACTTGCTTTTATCTGATGGTTAGCAAGATTGGCATCTCACATTCCCACAATTTATAATCTTCTCCTTTTTGTAGTTGTTCTGGCTACTTGTGCTAATTCTATGATTCCGATATTATAACATCAATAACTGAATTTCTAAAGATTTGATTTCATGATTATGCATTAAGCTATCCAATTTTTAAGAAGCAAGAACATAAGAGGATTCATCCCGACCACCTCTTACATTGATATGTATCACAGAAAAGTTACTGATTTCAACTATACTAAAGTATTTTTACAATGGATATGACTTTAGGGCAATCCGTATATCCGGCTACTCGAAGAATCAAGGAAAAGCAGACATTTTACTTCAAAGTGAAGCTTGATAATCCGAAAGTTAGCCACAAAACTTAATACCCGAAAGCCCTTATGACATCGAAGCGATATCTTACTAATAGTGCCCTGAGAAGTGTTTCGTTCCAAATTAAATTATCACATATTTTGACCTTAATTATTAGGCTTTTTCATACAAACCAGCTATCTTAACTAAACGAAAATACCCGTAAGCGATTTTAAAATAAGTCTCCCTCCCTCTTTATCTCATTAATCCAGTCATAAGGATTAAATCCCCGGAATGCTCTCAATGCTTTAAATCGTCAGATTGCAACGTTCCTGCAATCGGCCAGATGTCCGGTTGTTAAACAACCGAAATCTGGCCCTCGGGACATGCTGTCCCCGCACTCGGAACTCGTGCTCCGGGATTCATTGATGTAATGTTGATTTTGAGGTGATAAATGAAATGGAGATGAAAGAAAAAAAATCAAACAGAACACGCCTGATTGGCATTCGCCTAAACCAGGAAGAATACACCAGACTGGAAAAGAAATGGAAGTCTTCCACCTGCAGAAAACTCAGTGCATTTCTTCGGGCCTGCATATTCAACCGGCCACTAACCACAACCTACCGAAACAGGTCTCAGGATGACCTCCTGCTGGAACTCACTGCCTTAAGAAAGGAGCTTAACGCACTAGGAAATAACCTGAATCAGTCGGTAAAAAAACTGCATACCCTTCATCAGATTTCTGATTTTAAGCAGTGGTTCCTCGCCTGGGAAAATGACCGGAAAGCTATTCAGGATAAAATTGAATCTGCCCGTTTAATTCTTCAGAAAATTGCGATGTCATGGTTGCAGTAATCAAAACAGGACATTCTATTCTCAGGATTCTCAACTACAACGAGAACAAAGTCAGGGAAGGTGTAGCACGATGCATTGGTGAGAGCAACTACCCCATAGAGGCTGAACATCTTACTTTTTCTATGAAACATAATCTGTTGCAAAGGCGGCTGGAACTTAACACCAACGTCTCCCGGAACAGTGTTCATATCTCTCTGAACTTTGACCCTTCAGAAAATGGGATTGAGGATAGCACTCTACTAGAAATTGCTAAGGATTATATGCTCAAAATTGGTTTTGCTGAGCAGCCCTATCTGGTTTACAGGCACCTGGATGCAGGTCATCCGCATATCCATATTGTCTCTATAAAAGTTCGACCCGATGGCAGCCGTATTGACATGCATAATATCGGCAAAAACCAATCGGAAACAGCTAGAAAGGAAATAGAAAAAGCATTCGGACTCGTAATGGCTGAAGGCCGAAACGAGACTCCCAACTATCTGCTCCACCCTGTTAAAGTTCACTACGGCAAGGCAGAATCTAAGAAAGCGGTAAGCACTGTTTTACGCAATGTGATTGAAAATTACCTGTTTACCAGCATCCCGGAATTGAACGCCATATTGGAGCAATATAATGTACAGGCCACCCGGGGTGCTAAAGAATCCAGAATCTACCAGTCGGGCGGGCTGGTTTACAGGATTCTTGACGATTCGGGTAAGCCGGTGGGTGTCCCAATTAAGGCCAGTGATTTCTACTTCAGGCCAACATTGAAAATCCTCGAAGAAAAGTTTAAAATGAATGAAGTCAAAAGGATGGTTTATAGGAATTCTCTGAAATCTGCCTTGGATCAAAGCCTGGCTTCTGCTCCTTTTACACTTGAAACTCTGATAGAACAACTGGGTAAGAAAGGTATTCATGTCCGTCTAAGAAGCAATGAACAAGGAGCCGTTTATGGTATTACCTATGTGGATCATAGAAATAAGTGTGTGTTTAATGGCAGTGCTCTGGGGAAAAACTACAGTGCCAAAGCAGTTCTGGAAAAATGTCTGTCAAAAGGGAATTCAGACAAGGATACCCCACGTCTGAATTCATACATGGGGTTTCAGCCTCGCGGTGCTGCGGCACAAACAGGCCTTTCAGAAGAAAGTACAAAAGTGACTCGTAACCACCCGGACGATCATCTGACCGAAATTCTCTTCAGGCCGGAAAATACTCCCGAATACATATCAGGGCACCTTAAAAAGAAGAAAAGAAAAGTAATCAGAAAGTCATAAACTGAATACAATGGCCAGACAAACCGGAGAAAACGAACAGGCTTTACGCAAAATACTGGATATGACCAGGCTGATAAGCCTTACCCTATTGGGCATTCATTTCTATTTCTACTGCTACATCGCCTTTATAGAATGGGGACTAAGCAGTGAGTTTACGAACAGGATTCTTCATAATTTGATCAGGACAGGTTTATTTAAGAACCCTCTAACTTCCAAACTCTTTGTACTGGGATCACTATTAATTTCTTTGATGGGTGCCAAAGGAAGTAAAGATGAGAAACAGAACTTCCGGCAGGCCTTCATCAGGATCGGATACGGTCTGCTGGTTTACTTTACAAGCAATCTGATTTTTAGGTTAGAATTTTCCCCCAAAGTTCTGACCATCCTCTACATCTTTTTAACTACTGCTGCCTATCTGATGATTCTGTCCGGAGGAACTCGGCTATCCCGGGTGATACAGACAAAGCTAAGCAATCAGGATATTTTTAACAGACACAACGAAACCTTCCCGCAGGAAGAGCGACTTCTTAAAAATGAATATTCCATCAATCTCCCTGCCACATACAGGCTGAAAGATAAAATACGAAAAAGCTGGATTAATATAATTAACCCGTTTCGTGGTATTCTGGTTTTAGGAACTCCCGGTTCAGGGAAGTCCTATTTTGTTATCAGACATATCATCACACAGCATATCCGAAAGGGATTCAGCCTGTTTGTGTATGATTTTAAATTTGATGACCTTTCTCAAATAGCCTATAATACCTGGCTCAAATACAAGACCGATTACCGGCAGCCTCCAAAATTTTATGTCATCAACTTTGACGATCTCAGCCGAAGCCACCGTTGCAACCCCCTGGAGCCCTCAGCCATGACTGATATAACTGATGCGGCCGAATCTGCCCGGACGATCCTGATGGGCCTCAACAGAGAATGGATAAAAAAACAGGGTGACTTTTTTGTAGAATCTCCCATCAATTTCCTGACTGCCATCATCTGGTATCTCAAAAAGTACAAAGACGGAGAATTCTGTACCTTACCACATGTAATTGAACTCATGCAGGCAGATTATGACAGCCTCTTTACACTTCTCCGAACTGAAAATGAAATTGAAGTACTCATTAATCCTTTTGTGAATGCCTATCTGAACGATGTCATGGAGCAACTGGAAGGGCAGATTGCCTCAGCCAAAGTAGCCATGGCTCGGCTCTCCTCCCCTCAGCTGTATTACGTACTGGCAGGAAATGACTTTAACCTGGATATCAACAATCCGGATGACCCTAAAATTGTCTGCATGGGAAACAACCCGCAGAAAATTCAGATTTACGGAGCTGTACTATCCTTGTATGTTACTCGTCTGGTTAAACAGGTTAATAAGAAGGGTAAGCTCAAAAGCAGCCTGATTTTTGACGAATTCCCAACCATTTACCTCAACAATATGGACAGTCTGATTGCCACCGCCAGAAGTAACAAAGTCTCTACCTGTCTGGGAATTCAGGATTTCAGTCAACTGCGTAAAGATTATGGCCGGGAACAGGCTGAAGTGATCATGAACATTACCGGAAATATTATCAGCGGACAGGTGACAGGTGACACTGCCAAACAACTTTCAGAACGTTTCGGAAAAATACTTCAGGATAGAGAAAGCCTGTCAATCAATAGCTCCGACACCTCCCTGAGCCGGTCAAAACAGCTGGATGCTGCCATCCCGCCATCGAAAATCTCATCTTTAAGTTCTGGAGAATTTGTTGGTATGGTTGCTGATAACCCTGATGAGAAAATAGATCTTAAAGCTTTTCATAGTCAGATAATCAATGATCACAAGGCAATCAGTAAAGAGACCGACTCTTACGTAAGTATCCCTATCTTCCGGAAAATTGACGGCACTGTTGTTCAACGCAATTACCAGCAGATCAGACAGGATATACAGGATATTATCAGCTTTGAGATGGAAAGGTTGAGAAATGATCCTGCTCAATTTCATTTAATAATTCGAAAGAAATAACCCATTGCCGGACAAAACCATCTGAACTTTCAAGAATGGTTTCTCTGTGGTAGGATCCGAATGAGAGCTTGCCTTTTCCATCCCTTGTCTAAGCATTCGTTGAACAAGTGATACAAATCTATCCGGGAACGATCGTAGCCATAGATTTCAACGTGGAAATCATCTTTGCTTCTCACCCCATAAACTCATTTCCCTGAGTAGGACTTCCAGGGTTTTACCCTTCCCGCTCAGATAATACTCAACCCGGGGAGGTACCTCAGGGTAAACCGTTCGCTCAATCAACCCATCGGATACCAACTCTTTTAACTGAGTTGTTAGCATCCGTTCAGATATGCCCTCCAGCTTATTTTTAAGATCGCTGAATCTCATGTGCCCTTCTTCCAACAGGTAGGCCAGAATACTTATCTTCCAGCGGCCTCCTAATACTGAAATCGTATAAGCCAGTCCACAGCTCTCTTCGAGTCTGTTCTTATTCAATGTATTGGTTGAGGTTTCCTTTCTCATTACTGACAATTTTGTAGGCAACGGACATTTCCGTAAGTACCTGTTTAACTAATTCTACTGTCCTAATTTCGCCTCAAAAAGTAAGACAGATGAAAAAAACACTTGTAATATTCCATTGGATCATTTTTACCTACTTTGTTTATCTTTTCGGATATGCCAGCCTTTTTAAGGTTCTAAGAAAGAGGAGTATGTTGGAAGGAATGGAATCCCTTGGTTTTAATGAAACCTGGACTTTGCTGATAGGTGCCGGTGAACTTCTCGGAGTATTCGGTCTTCTGGTGGGTATTATTTATCACAAAGTCAAAAATCTTGCAACGCTTTGGTTACTGTTTTTCGCTGTCGGTGCTTTGGCGGTGCATTTCGCACATAAGGACTATACCGACTACTACGATGCTTTGTTTGGTTCATTGGCAGCTTTTCTCCTACTGATCTCTGATAGACATTTCAAACTGGAATTGTAATTTAAAACATTTTTCAAACTATAGACTGAATAGACCTAAGACTGGTGCATTTCGATGAAGTAAATCACCCCTACAAAGAACTCCAACCCTGCATAGGATTAACTTCATAGAAATTTTCTCACAATACTCACTTTTCTTAGCCCGGTGGCCATAAGCCAACTTATCATAAATGAAACTACGAATGTAAGACCCGCTTTCAAAATGGCCGGGAGTTGAAAGCGTAACAGAAAAAATTGAATCCAAACCACAAAAACAAAATGTATCAGGTAAATCAAATAGGCAGATTCAGAGATTGACTGCATCCAGAGATTCGTACCACGAATTGCTGACTTATAAGAAACCAAAAATGAAATACTTAAAATCACACAGAGCACTGAATTGAAAATCAGTGTTTGTAGCCTGGAAAACAGCATATTATCAGCAAATCCAAATATAAATAGACAAAGTAAACCAGAGCACCACAGCCATACTTTTCTTTGCTGTACCAAAGGGCCTGAAGCATTAAAAATTGTCTCATTAAACTGGATTTCGCCGAGAATCAGACCGATTCCAAAATATCCCGAGTAGAGGAAAATTCTGTTTAATTGCAAATCGAACGGATAAAAGCCTACCCAGTAACTATCTCCCAACACCAGGCTCAACGGAACATAAAGCAACAACGTGACACCCAGAAAAAGTACAACAAATACTACGGGCTGATTCAGAGGACTGAAAAGGTCTCTGATATTGGTATTAATCAGCCATCCAGAAACTTTAGCGGCAATTAGATTGAAAATAAACAATACCCATAAAAACCATGGAGGCCCTACCGGCCACTGTTCTGTAATAAAGAAATCAAGCAGATACCCCCTTAAGGAAAAGGTTTCTTTCGCCAGAATATACGATGGAACATAGGCCAACAACATCAGTAGGGTACCTAAAACCAGAAACGGTACCAACAGACGAAATATCCGGTCCTTTATGAAGGCAGCTACACCTTTTCGGCGTATGCTGTCAGTCACAAATAAGCCACCTATGAGAAACATTAATGGCATAAAGAAGGCATCATTGATACGCACAATATCATCAAGTATCCCACTCCTGTTTGTATCAACAACCGCATGTGTGGATCGGATATATGCCACTTTATCGAAACTGGCCCAGGTGGTGTAAGCCAGTGCCGAATGATGGGCAACCACCAGTACAGTAATACTAGCACGCAAATAATCTACCCAGATTGTCCTCTTTTTACCCTTTTGATAGACTATATGCTTAACCATAATACTCATTAAGTAGAGTTCAGAGAAACCTTAATGCGACAGGCATTTTCCATTTGGAAAATACTACTAATCGGGCCTTTTAAAAAATAACACACGTAAAGTGTATTGAGCTTCATTCAATAATTATTACTTCCTGACAACAAACCAATTTGTTGGTTAAACTCCGTAGGAGCCTTATTGTGCCTAATGCGGTTCTCCGTAGCCAACGCTGTATTTTTCGGTCTCTTTTTCCGGAATGTAGTTCTTTTAAAGAGATACTTTATGGTCTCAGGTCCGTAGCTGCCTTGTCTGAACCATCCATATACATCGGAAACGACTGATGCTGATGAACAATTTTCCAATTGGTATCTATTTTCAAAAAACACAAGGTTTCTCTATACCAGGTATCCGTATAACTACCATCCTTGCGATGACCAAACAAATGTTCAAGGCTATGGAGGAATGCAACATTTCCGTCATTTTGAATCACAACTTCCTCAAACTCCAAACCTATATTATCTTCCCATGTTTCAAACCAACTACTCAGATCATTCAACCCTTCGATACCAATTTGTATTTTTTCCTGTAGAGGAGGTGCCAATAAAAAAAGCACCCCGTTTTCTGCATAAAAATCATTGGCTTTGGAAGCGTTTTTGTTTTGGATAGCTTCGGTCAACTCAGTCTTAATATGTAGTATTTCCTCCTTCATTTCAAAGAATTTAAGAGTACCGTATTTCACCATTATTAAATTTTACACTTTACCGGTTTTCTTTTTAAACTTCTCTATATCAAGAAAAACTATCCCCCAGTTATGCCCATCCGGATCTTCCATATTTCTGATTTGCATGAAATCCTCGTCTATAAGTTCACCGGTCTCTCTCCCGCCAGCTTTTAAGCCTTTCTCCATAATATCATTAACCCGGTCTAAACTTTCAACAGGTAAGGTAAAGGTAGCGATTCTGCTTTTTTGGGGATCAGCTATGTTTTTTTGCCCTCCTGATCCTGACTTTTCATAAGACTGTAACATAAGGTAGATCTGGTCACTCCAAATCATACATTTTTGATCTTCGAAAGTGAATAGCGGATTGTTTATAAAGCCGATTTGAATATAAAAATTCATTGATACCTCCGGATCTTTAACAGGTAGATTGATAAATATTGTTTTATTATCGATAGCCATATTACTCTAATTTAACCCATATGATAACTGTAAAGAAACTGACGTTATCTAGTAACTTCTTAGTTTGATTGCTACTTCCGACCTCCAGGTAGAGGGATCCGGGTCATCTTCAGGCCCGTCTATCAAATGTTCTACTCTGCCCGAAAACCCATCTCCAAGTTCCGTCTTCCAGCTTTCCCACTCAACCTTATTGGCATTTCCCCAGGAAATCAGCTCTGCATTCCCAGCAATACCATTTTCTACACCAATATAAAGCAGAGAAGCATAAATTCCTTCCAGCAATTGCTCATAGACCAATGGATACTCGGGAGTTATTGAATGCTTTACAGGATAACCAATACAAACATCCATTGGAGCATCGTCGCTTGCTATTTCAGGGCATGTATGGTACCTGATCAATGGAACTCCGGATGGACTAAACCCTTTTTCCTTCAACCAGTTTGCACATTGTTCAAGAATTGAAGGTATAACTTCTCCAAGAGAACCTATAGTTACAATGCATCGAACACCTACATATCCCAGGGATTCGCGATAGCCAACCAAAGGAGAACTAAAATAACCGCTCATCATCTAAAGGACTTGGGCAATACTTATTTCACTACTTCACTGATTAAAATAACCGGACTAACATCCGTATAATTGGCAAAATCGGCCCGTATTTCATTACGTTTGGGGCCTACAGCAGCCAGATAATCGTCGAGACTTCTGACATAGAAGGTTCCGATGGCAAAATAAGGCAATGGCATTGAAGGAATTCCACTGGCTAAACCCTTCTCTATGGTATATTTAACGAGATTGGAATTTAGCAAAGCGGCTACCATAGGCATGTGCTTCGCTTTATAATATTCCATATTGAAAGACTTACCTTCAGAAAACGGGTACATAATGGATACCTTAATCAATCCGGCTTCGCCTTGCACGGTGGCGTTAGGGGACGAACCATCTACTTGTGTGCTTTGACACATTGCAGAAACATTGATACTGAAAATAAGAAAAAATGAAAGCGTTAGAAGTTTCATAAATTTGTTGTTTAACTAATT
>CBINGY010000104.1:0-9401 GCA_966250325.1 uncultured Cytophagaceae bacterium
CCTTGAAGCACCTTCCGAAAAGCTTATTTGCCGCCTGGATGGCTTTGATTGCTATACTTATGTGGAAACTTTACTGGCTTTAAACCTTCTTACTGAAATAGAAAACCCCACTCAGCAGGATTTCATGGAAACCATGCAACAGCTGAGATACCGGGATGGTTTCATTGATGGGTATTCATCCAGAATTCATTATTTCTTTGAATGGACCAAACATGCCGAAGAAATGGGTCTGGTAGAAGACCTCACCCCTAAACTTGGAAAGCAAAAGCAGGTTTCATTGAACTTCATGAGTACACACCGGCAGTATTATCCGGCCTTTAAAACCAATAACACAATCCTGAAGGAAATACAGGACATGGAAGCTTCTCTGGGCGATTACCCGTTCTATGAAATCAGTGTAGATCGTTTACCTGCTGTACAAAATCAGATCAAAAACGGGGATATCATCGCGTTTACTTCAAATCTGAAAGGTCTCGATGTGAATCATGAAGGATTGGCCTACTGGAAAGATGGTAAACTTCATTTTATGCATGCATCGTCTGAATTAAAGAAGGTGGTGATTTCTGATGAAACCGTAGAAGAATACATCAAAAGAATCCCGAAACACGCCGGCCTTATGGTGGTTCGGGTATTATAAGTATGCGTTACACTCCCCTACCCGAAACCTTTTATATTCAAAGCAGGCAGAAACTAAGTCAGAAGTTAGCTAAAGGTGCCCTGGCAATGATCTGCTCCAATGATGTGATTCCCACAAACGCTGATGGAGTCATGGGATTCAAACAAAACTCAGACCTGTTTTACCTCACGGGAATCGATCAGGAGGATACCATTCTTCTGCTATTTCCAGACCACGTTCAGGAGAGAAACCGGGAAGTATTATTCATTCGGGAATCCAATGATCATCTGAAAATCTGGGAAGGCGAAAAACTTTCAAAAGAAGAAGCCAGGGAGCTCAGTGGAATCAAAACCGTTTTATGGACGCATCAATTCGATGCGTGGCTGAAAAAGACCGCACCGGAAGCCACCGTACTATATCTCAACATCAACGAGCACGATGGTCGCAATGAATCGTTTATCAGTAAGCAGGATCAGTTCAATCTAAGCATCAAAAACAAGTATCCGCTTCATAAAACCGAACGCCTGGCACCTCTGCTTTCTGAAATGCGGCTTATCAAGCACCCGGAAGAAATCGAAAAGATAGAACAGGCTCTTGACATAACCACCAAAGGCTTTCAGAGGCTATGCCGGGAGCTCAAACCCGGAGTACCAGAGTATGAATTGGAAGCCCATCTAACCCACGAGTTCCTACTCCGTCGTTCGCGTGGTTATGCTTTTCCCCCGATCATTGCCTCAGGAAAAAACGCCTGTGTCTTACACTATGTAACCAATAATGATTCCTGTAAAGCTGGAGAGCTGGTTTTATTGGATTTCGGGGCAGAATATGCCAATTACAACGCGGATATTACCCGCGTACTTCCGGTGGGTGGCAGGTTCAATGACAGACAAAGGGAGGTTTATCAGGCCGTTTTGAATGTATTCTATTTCACACGCTCCCGCCTGATACCTGGCAATACCATGGACAGTCTGCGTACCGAAGTGGGTCAGTTTTTGGAAGATCAATTGATACAAATTGGCCTTCTGACTGAGCAGGAGGTAAGAAATCAAAACCCTGATTCGCCACTATACCGGAAATATTTTCCTCACGGAGTTTCCCATTCGCTGGGATTAGATGTGCATGACGTAGGCGGCAGAAGCTTTCCATTCTGTGCGGGCATGGTGCTTACTTGCGAGCCCGGCATTTACATCCCGGAAGAAGGGATCGGCATCCGACTGGAGAATGATATCCTTTTGACCGAAACAGGAAACCGCGATCTTTGTGAGGGAATTCCGCTGGAGATCGATGAAATAGAAGCCTTATTTACAGGGTAAAAGCAAAGGCTTTGTTCTATTTCTGCCAATTCATTCGCAAGCACCCATAAAATTCGTTTTACGACTATCATGCGTTCAATCATTGACCTGGGCACCAATACCTTTCATCTCCTGATCGTAGATGAAAATGAGCAAGTTGTTTATAAAGCTTCCAAAGCTGCCAAACTGGGAATGGGCGGCATTAACAAAGGAATCATCACCGGGGAAGCTTTGCAGAGAGCTCTGGGAGTTTTGAACGAATTCAAAAGTAAAATCAATGAATTCAGGATACCTTCTGAAAAGATTTTCGCATTTGGAACGTCTGCACTCCGGAACGCCGGGAATGCGTCAGAGGTGGTGGATACCATGAAGCGGGAAACAGAGATTCCCGTAACCATCATTAGTGGCGATAGAGAGGCCGAACTCATTTATGAGGGAGTAAGGCGTGCCGTAGAAATTACCTGCCCCTCACTCATTGTAGACATAGGAGGCGGAAGTGTGGAATTCATTATTTGTAACAAAGATGGGATACTCTGGAAACAAAGCGTTGAGATTGGCGGGCAGCGACTTATGGAGCTTTTTTTCAAAGAAGATCCCATTTCGCCAGCCTCGGTAGAACGGCTGAATGATCATTTCAGGGTTCATCTGGTAAAGCTGGCCAATGCCTGTCACCAATATGCCCCCGAGGTGATGATTGGCTCTTCCGGAAGTTATGACACGCTGAATGAGATGTCTTTCTATGAGACCACAGGTGCTCCTACTCCGACTGAACTGATCGGAAATGAGTATCCGCTGGAGGCATTTATCAGAGCCTACGAGAAGCTTTTGACCAGCAACAGGGAAGAACGAATGGCGATTCCGGGTATGATCGAATTACGGGTAGAAATGATTGTGGTGGCTGTATGTTTAATTCGCTACCTCATTCAAACGTTTCAGATTACTCGAATCAAAGTTTCGAAATATGCCATGAAAGAAGGTATCATGGCAATCACAAAAGCTCATGCATCTTAATTATCATTTCTTCAGGCATTTAGTCCCTCAGTTACGAACGAAACTCCTGGGAAAAGTGCTCCTTCAGTGTTTCAGTCAGGAGAAGGATGAACTGGTCATGGGCTTTGGTAGCAAGGAAGAGGACGTTTACCTCCGAATTTCGGTTCTATCTGCGTTTAGCGGGCTTTATCTGACCAATGACTTCAAAAGAGCCCGTAAAAATTCGGTGGACCTTTTCGGGGATTTTCTTGATAGAACCGTGGTCGATGTTCTTTTATTCGAAAATGAAAGAGCCATTGAAATTCAGCTAAAAGATGGGTATTCAGTCATATTGAAAATGTTTGGCAACCGATCCAATGTACTTGGGGCGATAAATAATCAGGTGATAACGCTTTTCAATAACCGTCTTCCGGAAGACAAGGAAATTATCCCGTCAAATCTTCACCGAACATTAGATCAGTCTGAAAAAGCCTTTCTATCGTCAAACCTTTCTGTCAAACAGCTATTTCCTACCTGGGGGAAAATCCCTTTGCAGGTTTATGAACAATCTAAAACCGGAGACAGCGAAAAAGACTGGGAACTATGCAATTCCATAAACCGTCAGTTGGAATCCGGCCACTTTTATCTCACTACACTACAGGGAAAACTTCAGCTGTCACTCCTTCATGTGGGTGAAGTAAAAGAGGTTTTTACGGACGTTCTGGAGGCAAACAACCGCTTCTTTATTGAAAATCTGAAATCTGCTCAACTGAATAACGAGCAATCTCTTGCAGTAAAGCAGCTTCAAAAGAGAATTCAACAGACAAAGACCTATATCAGGCAAACCCAGGAAACCCTCGAAAAGTTGATAGAGGGCATTGGAAACCAGAACCTCGGACATATCCTGATGGCCAATCTACACGCGATCCCCGACAATTCAGAATCAGTGGTACTGCCAGATTTTCAAACAGGAGCACCGGTGACAATCAAACTTAAGAAGTCGCTTTCCCCTCAAAAGAATGCAGAGGCCTACTACCGAAAGGCCAAAAATGAGAAACTTCAGTTTGATTTTCTTGAAAAGAACATTGCCGAAAAGGAAAAACTTCTGGCCAGTCTGGAAAATCAGCTGAAAGAGGCTGAAGCCGCCGAATCACTCAAAGAACTCAGAAGTTTTGTCAAAAGTGAAATGCCTGCCCCATCTAAAAAACAGGCACCAGTTCCTGAAGAGCTTTTCAAAATATATGAAAAAGGAAATTACCGCATTTGGGTGGGAAGAAACGCCAAAAATAATGATCTGCTTACCCTGAAATACACCGACAAAAACGACACCTGGCTTCATGCAAGGGATGTTGCGGGATCACACGTGGTCATCAAGCAAATCCCGGGCAGCAAAATCCCGAAAGATGTGCTGGAGTATGCGGCCCAACTTGCAGCCTGGTACTCCAAAAGGAGAACAGATAGCCTGGTTCCGGTAGCCTATACATTGAAAAAATATGTGAGAAAAGTAAAAGGCACCCCGGATGGGCAGGTGATGGTTGACAAAGAAGATGTGATTCTGGTCAAGCCTCAGGCAGTCAATTAATTGGTGTAACCCAAACTGGTGGTCTCCCGGTAACGATAACTAAAATTGACATTTCCGTCGGCGTAAAGCTGCAGCTTTCCTTTGCGGTCTTTCAGATAGATTTTATTGACCTGAAAACGAAAAACATCCTCCTCTTCGGCCATTTCCATCATGGAACTCAAATCTATGTTTGCTCCGAATTCCTGACTGCTTAAGCGGCGTCCTTTTCTTACCAGATCTACCGCAACTGAATTTACAACAAGTTCTTCACCCTGTTGCGAAAACGCCTGAATTGAAAATTCTGAATCTGATTTGGTCATAAACTCAGAATTTGACAGGCATTTCTGACCATTCATGACCTTAAGCTGAATATGCGTGGCATTGTAAGCTGGCAATATGGCAATTTCGCCCTGAGCAAAAAGAATTTGAAAAGAAAGGAAAAGGGCGACTGTACAAAATAATTTTCTAAAGGAAAGCATCGATTTTCGTATATGTATTTCAAAGAAAATGAAGGTATTGGTTTAATCCAATAAAAGGCAGGAAACTTTCATAAAAAAAATAGTTTTGTGCAAAAAGCCGGTCTTTCTTCCCTTCAATTGGCATTTGTGTATTACCTTTGATCTTCGATGTACAAATCGAAATCTCTTCACTAAAAAATGCCAAAAAATCCCAATCTAAAGTCTGTTTTGATTATAGGCTCAGGCCCCATCATTATCGGACAAGCTTGTGAGTTTGACTACTCTGGTTCACAGGCGGCAAGATCTCTCAGAGAAGAAGGAATTGAAGTCTCACTGATCAATTCCAATCCTGCCACCATCATGACAGATCCGCTGAATGCCGATCATGTGTATCTGAAACCCCTCGAGAAAAAATACATTGAGGAGATTCTTCAGAAACATATTGACATGGGTCGTCCTATCGAAGCTGTTTTGCCTACCATGGGTGGACAAACGGCCCTGAACCTGGCCATCGAATGCGATCAGGCCGGAATCTGGGAAAAATATAAGGTCGATATCATCGGAGTAGATATTAATGCGATCGAAACCACCGAGGATCGTGAGAAGTTCCGGTTAAAAATGAACGAGCTCGGCATTAACGTTTGTAAGGGCCGCACCGCCAAATCATTTCTGGAAGGCAAGGAAATTGCTCAGGAAATCGGATTTCCGCTGGTAATCAGACCATCTTATACCCTAGGTGGTTATGGTGGTGGTTTCGTTCAAACCCCGGAAGACTTCGATAAGGCTCTCAATGCCGGTCTGCACGCCTCCCCTGTTCATGAAGTGCTCATTGAGCAGTCCATTCTGGGCTGGAAAGAATATGAATTAGAGCTCCTGCGTGATAATATCGGAAACATCGTAATCATCTGTACCATCGAAAACTTCGATGCCATGGGTGTACATACCGGTGATTCCATTACGGTGGCCCCCGCAATGACCTTGCCAGACACCACGTATCAAAGAATGCGTGATATGGCCATCAAGATGATGAACGGAATCGGGCAGTTTGCGGGTGGTTGTAATGTGCAATTTGCCCTGAGTCCGGAAGACGATACCATCATCGGAATTGAAATTAACCCACGGGTAAGCCGCTCATCGGCTCTGGCATCAAAGGCTACCGGATATCCGATCGCAAAGATTGCCGCCAAAATGGCCATAGGCTATAACCTGGATGAATTGATAAATCCAATTACAGGCAGTACTTCGGCATTTTTTGAACCAGCGATTGACTACGTGATTGTGAAAGTTCCGAGATGGAATTTTGACAAGTTCAAAGGTGCAGATCGTCGATTGGGACTTCAGATGAAAGCGGTAGGTGAAGCCATGGGGATTGGCCGGAACTTCCAGGAAGCTCTTCAGAAGGCTTGTCAGTCGCTGGAAATCCGCAGAAACGGACTGGGAGCCGATGGCAAAGAACTACGTGACCAGGCTGCTCTGAAAGAAAGTCTGGAGCACCCGAGCTGGGATCGCCTTTTCCATATTTACGATGCCTTCAAAGCAGGTCTTTCTTTCAATACCATCCAGAAGCTCACGAAAATTGACAAGTGGTTCCTGCATCAGATTGAAGAATTGATTCAGCTGGAGCGTCAGATAGAAAAATACAAAATAGACACGCTGCCGAAAGAGCTTCTTCTGCAGGCCAAGCAAAAAGGATATGCCGATAGGCAGATTGCCCACCTGCTGCATGCTCTGGAGTCTGAATTAGCAGCGAAACGTCATGAAATGGGGCTAAAAAGGGTTTACAAATGCGTAGATACCTGTGCGGCGGAATTCATCGCAGAAACGCCATATTACTACAGCACCTACAACGCCAACCCGGAAAATCCGGATAACGAGTCTGTGGTTTCCGACAAAAAGAAAATTCTGGTGCTGGGCTCAGGACCCAACCGTATCGGTCAGGGGATAGAATTTGACTATTCCTGTGTGCACGGGGTATTGGCGGCCAAGGAATGCGGGTACGAGACCATTATGGTTAACTGTAACCCCGAAACCGTTTCTACCGACCCGGATATTTCGGATAAACTGTATTTTGAGCCGGTTTTCTGGGAGCATGTTTATGACATCATTGAGCATGAAAAACCGGAAGGCGTGATTGTTCAGTTGGGTGGTCAGACGGCCCTTAAAATGGCTGAAAAGCTTACCAAGTATGGCATTAAGATTATCGGAACTTCCTGGGAGGCTCTGGATCTGGCCGAGGATCGCGGTCGTTTCTCTGAGAAACTGGTGGAACTGAATATTCCTTACCCGCCATTCACGACGGTAAGAACTGCTGACAAGGCCGTTGAAATGTCCAAAGATCTCGGTTTCCCGCTGCTGGTGCGTCCATCTTACGTATTGGGAGGACAAAGCATGAAAATTGTGATCAACGAGCAGGAACTGGAACAGCATGTGGTTAAAATCCTCAATGACATTCCGGATAATAATATACTTCTGGATCACTTCCTGGAAGGAGCGGTAGAAGCTGAAGCAGATGCCATCTGTGATGGTGAAAATGCTTACATTATCGGTATCATGGAGCATATTGAGCCGGCGGGCATTCACTCAGGCGACTCGTACGCAGTGCTTCCCGCCTTTGATCTGAGTGCCAACGTGCTCTCGCAGATTGAAGATTACACGAAACGCATTGCCATTGCCCTGGATACCAAAGGGTTGATCAATATTCAGTTTGCTATCAAAGATGAGGTAGTCTACGTGATTGAAGCGAACCCACGGGCATCGCGTACTGTACCTTTCATATGCAAAGCCTACCAGGAGCCGTATGTAAACTACGCTACCAAAGTAATGCTGGGTGAGAAAAAGGTGACCGATTTCGACTTTAAGCCGGTTCAAAAAGGATATGCGATAAAAATTCCGGTATTCTCGTTCCATAAATTCCCGAATGTAAACAAGGAACTGGGACCAGAAATGAAATCAACCGGAGAAGGCATCTATTTCATTGATACCCTCAAAGACGAATACTTCCTGAAAGTGTACCGTGAGAGGAATATGTATATGAGCAGGTAATTTCTGGGAAACCAGATTTTTAGAAAAAGACGTGAGACTGAGGGGTCTTGCGTTTTTTTTTATTAAAGTGGACGTTTGCTGAGGAGTTGAAGAAAACCTCGCAAAGGGTAAAAATGTTCAATCTTGGAGCGGAAAGGCCTTCAGATCAAACCAATACTAAGTAATAACCTCGGTAATTAT
Organism: uncultured Cytophagaceae bacterium; assembly: GCA_966250325.1. Taxonomy (GTDB): domain Bacteria; phylum Bacteroidota; class Bacteroidia; order Cytophagales; family Spirosomataceae; genus Jiulongibacter. The sequence continues at coordinate 8,119 of CBINGY010000104.1, forward strand.
GGATGGACATCATATGAACAAAAGCGAAAAAAGAAATCTTATGATACTTGGGTCATTTATATCAATTTTTATTTTCCTGTTTATAATATTTTATCGGGGACAGGAGAGAGAAACCTTAGACAAGTTAAGTAACTGCCGCTTCATAACTTTAATTAAGCCTTTGAGGATGCCAGATAGTGGGACTCTCTATTTTAGCTTTAGGCATTCAGGAAAAATTTTTAAAGGGAAAAGTATTGGAATTGGTGCAGAAGATTTGGGAATGTGGTATTCGAAGAATCTGATCTTGAATTCGAGATTTTTTATTGAAGTCAATTGTCATGATTTTAATACGAATAAGATTTTATGGGAAATTCCGGTTCCTGACACACTCGAATTTGTTCCTTTGGAAGGCTGGAAAGAAGTGCCATATGGACTAGATACATATAAGACGAAGCCATTCAATAGCTTTTCAGAACGTTATGGAATACAATGACTTAGCTTGGTTAAAGATTTTCATGTATTTCGTTCTTTACTAGAAGTATAAATGGAATACTATATGACAAAATAGCATGACTTTAACAAAGAAAGCTATCACAAATATGCATATACTAATTATTCTTGTCTTTAACATATTTCCTCCAGAGAGAGTATCCGTGAGGCATCTCGCATGCCTAAACAGAGACTATCGAACCTTAAAAAGACGAATACTTCCTGAAAGTATACCGCGAGCGGAATATGTATATGAGCAGGTAATTTCTGAGAGACTAAATATTAGAAAAAGACGTTAGACTGGAAGGTCTCACGTTTTTTTGATGTTTAGGTTAACAAAGCAGGGTTACTAAATGAGACTCAGCTAATGGAGAAACTTTTCATCTTACTGTTTTTCTACTATAGAATCAATAATTATTCGTTTATAAGGCCCACCCGTATCGTGCCCTCTGATAATACCTGGTATATCTCCAATTTCAATTCCATAACCTGTAACCAGATATGTACCAGTAATGGGCTCCGAAATACCAGAGGGCAAAAATACACCCCATTGGTAAGTCCAAAAGTCATTTATTTCATACAAATACTTGTACCGGGGAGGAGAATTTTCTGTTCTTATATCCGTCACTTTAAGTTCGACATTCTCAAACCTATATGCTTTGATTACCTCCTTCGGCGAAAACTCCAGGAATACACCGAAATCCTTATGCAGTCTTTCCAATACATATTCTTCAAGTGTCTGTTCTTTTATTTCTTCTTTTCGGCAACTCTGGAAAAGAGAACAGAATAAAACAGCTAAAATTAAAAGTGTTGTC
>CBINGY010000105.1:0-9263 GCA_966250325.1 uncultured Cytophagaceae bacterium
CTTTCTTCTAACCTTTTTCTTCTAACTTCTATCTTCTAACTCCAATCACTCACTTTTTAAACTTTTGACCGGGTTCATTTTAGCAGCTTTTACTACCGAATAGCTCATGGACAATACAGCAATACCTACTGTTATCAAAAAGGCTGACAACATGGGTGTATGGATATCCTTGAGAGCATATTGATAATTGCTGAGCCACTCTTTACTAAAGTACCAGGCCAGCGGAACCCCAAATAATGCTGCCAAAGCCACCATACCCATATACTTTTTGGAAATAATCAAATAGACCTGGCCGACTGTTGCCCCCAAAGCTTTGCGTACGCCAATCTCCTTAAACCTGGTGGCAGCGGCATGGCTCACAAGACCCCAAATGCCGAGCCCACCCAATGCAATAGCAATGAAAGAGAAAATGGAACTGATATCACGGGTCTCCTTTTCTCCCTGATAAAGAGCCTCGAGCTGTGAATCGAGATAAGCTGCTTCAAAGGGTTCATCTGGTACAATTTCTTTCCAAATTGCCTGTACAGGCTCTAACAATGTGGTTTTATCTTTAGAGATAGAAGATATAACCAGTCTTTGAGGTGTATTGGAGTAATAGCTCATGGTTGGCACAATGGCCTCGGCCAGAGACTCCTGATTAAAATCCTCGTGCACTCCTACTATTTCTATGGACTCTGCAGCTGCTCCTTCTCTTTTTGTAAAGAGCTTAGAACCAACCGCCGAGGAAATATCCAAACCAAAGGCCTTAAGAAATGCCTGATTTACCACTACCTGATTTTCATCTGTTGAAGCAACATCTCTTCCATTCAGAAGCATCACCCCCAGACTTTCGTAATACCCTGGAGTTGCCAGATTCATTTTTACCATTACCGGATTATTTGATGCCTCTGCATGCAGATACACGCCTCCGTCGTAAAGGATTGATTCTGAAGGAATAAATTCGACTCCTGTAACACTTTTGACATTACCCAAGCCAGAAACTCTCGACTTCAAAACTTCATAATTTCTCTTGGCTTCCTCAGTTTTCAGGGGAATAATAACCTTGTCTTTGTATTCAATCCCCAGATCTTTGGAGTTAAGAAAGTCTATCTGTCTGTTGACCAGAATCGTCGAAAAAAGAAGCAGAAATACAATAGCAAATTGAAAAACGACCAGTCCGTTAGTAAGATAATATTGCAGAGAAGACCTGGAAGCCGTTTTCTTAAACATGCCAAGCGGTTTCATTTTTGAAAGATAAAAGGCCGGATAAGCACCTGACAGCAAGCCTGAAACAAAAATTAGTGCAGCTGTTACTCCAATAAAACGTATATCTGCTAAACTCTTTATGGATAAGTAGGCCCCGGCCAATTGATTAAAGGTGGGCAAAACCAGGTAAAGCAAAGGCACAGACAAAATCACCGAAATACACACCATCAGAAAGGACTCGGTTAGAAACTGGCCACTCAGTGAACGCTCTGAGGCCCCAACTACCTTTCTTACGCCTATTTCAGCAGTACGTTTAAGAGTCTGGGCCGTGGTGAGGTTAATGTAATTGGCTGCGGCCATTGCCAGTATAAATAGAGCAATTACTCCCAGAAGGATGAGATATCCCGAACTGCTCACCTCGCTCAGACTATTCCCGGTTTCATTTCCTCCCAGATAAATCTTCTGCAAGGGCTGAAGGTGCAGGCTCTTTTTCATCCCTGAAATTTTCAGGTTTTCGGCCGCCTTACTTTGAAGTAAACTATTGGCCTGTTTCTCAACAAGGCCGGGCTCCACTCCTTTGGCCAGTTTAAGATACTGAGTCACGAAATTTTGTTCCAACCAGTTTTGGGCTGTAAGTATAAACTGGCCTATTTCTGTACTTCCCAGATTAATCAGAAAGGCGGGCTTTACATGCGATTTAAAAGACTCGGTATCCATCACTCCGGTCACCGTCAACGTTTTTCTCCCGGCTCCGCTTCCCAAATAAACCGTTTTACCCAAGGCTTTTTGATCCCCGAAAAGCTTTTTGGCAAGATGACCCGAAAGTACGATCTGATCGGCAGCCGTAAGATTAGCAACTGCACTTCCTTCCAGCATAGGGAAGTTAAATATCTCAAGGAATCCCGAATCTGTAATGTATCCATCCTGCTCATAAAAGCCTGCAGGTCTGTCAGATGTGCTTAGCAGCTGCTCGCTTTTAAAAATTCGGGTCACTTTTTCTATGCCGGGTATTTCCTCTTTCATGGCAGCTGCTATAGGCGGTGAAGCAGTGGCAGAATTAAAATCCGGATTGCTGTCATTACCTTCAATAAAGGTTTGTAGCCGATAAATCTGTCCACTTTCTGCAAAAGCCGTATCATACGAGGTTTGCTCAAGCACAAAAAGGCCGATAAGAAGGAAGCATACTGCCCCAACCGTTAGCCCGGAAAGCTTGATGATGCTCTGAAGCTTGTCCTTGACAATGACTCTCCAGGCGATTTTCAAATAGTTTCTGATCATAACTTTTTCATTTATTGCACTCTTAGTATTTCCAAAAAGGGTTACACGTAATTATGATGGTTGGAAGCTGGGAGCACGAAGTTTATAGTATTCTTTCTATCCGACTTCCGACTTCGTGCTTCAAACTTCATGCTTCATACCTCCAGTCAGTCATTCGCTCCTCAGACTCTCCACAGGATTTACCAAAGCTGCCTTTAGTACCTTGAAAATCACGGAAAGGGTGGCAATGGATATGGTAAAAAGAAAAGCGATGACAAACAACCAGGCCCCCAGCCTGACCGGAAAAACAAAATCTTTGAGCCATTCACTGCTGAAATACCAGGCAACCGGTGCAGCTATTACAAACGAGAGCACCAAAAGCACGCTGAATTCTTTGCCAAATAACCACAGAATATGAGTGAGCGAACCTCCCAGAACCTTGCGTACACCAATCTCTTTGGTTTTACGCTCCACCATGAAAGTCACCAGGCCAAATAAGCCCATGGCTCCAATGAAAAGGGCTATTCCCGTAAATATTTGCAGCAAAGAAAGAAGCCTTTGTTCACTTTCATAGAATTCCTTAATTGATTGATCTACAAAGTCATAGGTAAATACGGCATTGGGATTCATGCCAGACCAGACCTCTTCAATTTCCTCCAGGCCGCCACGAATATTTTGAGGATTTAATTTCACTGCATAGTTATCGAGCACATTGGGAAACATACCTATGGCCGCAGCCGATATTTCTTCGTGCATAGATGCATTATGAAAATCTTTCACCACACCCACCAGTGGAACCGCCTGATACTGAGAGATATTGAAGTACTTGCCAATGGCCTCCTGCGGCGAGGAATAATTCATTTTCTTAATAAAGGTTTCATTTGCCAGAAACTCAATAAGTGTATCCGATTTGGCGATATTCCTGCCAGCAACCAGTTCTAAACCAAACGTTTCCAGATAATCTGAATCTCCGGCTTTTATCGTCAGGCTAAATCCTGCTTCTTCATCCTCTTCCTTTGCTTTGAAATTGGTACCCCATCCGTACTCTGAAGCTGGAGCTGCATAACACTCCGTCACATCCAGAATGTTTGCTTTCCCGCTGAGTTCTTGTTTGAATGTACTAATATCGGCCCGTTCACGGGCAGGGCCTTTCGGAATCATGATCACGGCCTCTTTATCAAAGCCCAGATCGGTCGTTTGATTATAATGCATCTGCTTAATTATCACCGTCATGCCGATGATCAGCACCTGGGAAATTACAAACTGCACCACAATGAGCCCTTTCCGCAGATTTATACCACCGAAATTGACACCGGCGAGTTTCCCTTTCAAGGCCTTAATTGGCGTAAAACGGGACAGCAAGAGCCCCGGATAAGATCCTGACAGGAAGGTAATTAAAACAAATAGGATTGAAGAAAACACCATCACCCGGCTATTTAGGATGGCATTGCGACCTATGTTAAGCTCAAACAGCTGATTGAGATAAGGTAAAAAAAGCAATGCCAGCACCACTGAAATCAAGACAGAAAAGAAGGCTATCAATGAGGTTTCGGTCAAAAACTGACCGAATAACTGTATCTTTTTACTACCCAAAGACTTGCGTACGCCTACTTCTTTCAGTCGGTTAAATACCTGAGCAGTAGCCAGATTGACAAAATTAAGACAGGCTGAAACTATAAGAAATAGTCCAATGATGCCGAGGGTCCAGAGGGTTCTTTTCGGCATAGGGCCGTTAAGCTCCTGATCAAAATGAACTTCGCTGAGAGGCTGCAGAAAATAGGTATGAATATTCATACTATTTGGCCGGTATTTGGCAGGAAACGGCACCATGCTTGCCTCCACGGTTTCGGCGTCAACACCCTCTTTCAATTTTACAAAACACTGAAGCTGAGAGGAAATTCCACCCCAGGCGTCGTGATTCGTAAAGAAGTCCATGTAATTTTCCATGGAAGAATACGAAGCGAAAATTTCCGCCTGCTGAAAGGTATTGGACGGCAGGTCTTTCAGCACAGCGGTGATCGTGACTGATACTGAATTATCTATTTTCAGCGTTTTTCCCAGAGCTGGCTTGTCACCGAAATATTTGCGTGCAATGCTTTCTGTCACAGCGGCTTTTCCGGGTTCCTTAAATTCATTGAGTATATTTCCTCCTACCAGGGGATAATTGAAAATCTCAAAAAAAGCGGGCTCCACAAAAGAGACACCAGAACTCTCAATAACCTTCTGATTATCACCATAATCTACCTGAACTTCTTCATTGGTAACCACCCTTGCCAGACTTTCTTCGTAGTCATAATCATTCCGCATAAGTTCGCCCAGCGACGGCGGCACCGAGGGTGCATACCATACGGTTTCCCGCTTTTGCTGGCTCACAAAACGGTAAATCCGGTCTGTATCGGCATGGAAGCTGTCAAAATCCAGATGGAAGGAGATGAAGGTAAACAGCAGGATGGCCGATGCCGTACTGAGCGTTAAACCCACCACGTTAATCACCGCATAGGCCTTGTTCCTGTTCAGGTTTCTCAGGGCGATTTTTAAATAATTCTTAATCATAATTTTATAAGATTTCGGGTCTTCGGTTCATTGCGTCATTGACTTCTCCTGGAAACCAAGACTTCTTGATTATTCATTTTTTATACTTTCCACCGGATTTACCAATGCCGCCTTCAGCGTTTGAGAGCAGACCGTTAATAAGGAAATCAAACTCAAAAACAGCAGGCCAGGTAAAACGATATTGAATCCCACTGGCACCCGATTGGCGAAATTGTCGAGAACCAATTGACTCATATACAAACCGATAGGTATCGCAATAAGAAACCCAATGCCCACCAGAATCAGAAAGCCTTTTGAAAGATTCAGAACCAAATGAGCCTCGGAAGCACCCAGAACTTTACGTATCCCTATTTCCTTTATTCTCTTCTGAACGGCATAGATGGTCATGCCCAAAAGGCCCATCATCCCTATTAATGCACCCATCAAGGCGAAGAAGTTGATAAACTTGCTTATGTCTTTGTATATGGTGTAATTCTTCTCAATGGTGGTATCGTAATATTCCCCTTTAAATTCGTAGCCTTTGGCCAGTTCATGCCAGGCATTCTGAATGTCTGCAACAGTCTGATCTGCTCTGTTGGGAGAAATTTTCAATTGTAAAATATTCCATTGCGAAGGTTTATTCTGTAAAATCAGCGGTTCCAGGGCATAGTCGGCGGGCTTAAACAAAAAGTCTTTCACCACCCCAATAATAATCGCATGGGTGGTGTCATTGAGCAAAACTGATTGGCCAATTACTTCAGCGGGATTACCCAAATTGAGCTTTTCAACAAATTTTTCGTTGACAATTATTTGAGAATTGTCCTTTGTATCCGGTTTAAAATTTTCGCCGTTTTTAAGCGTAAGTCCCAGATTTGATAGAGCTTCATGATCAATGGAATAGGAACTCACCTTCAAATTGGAGTCCTCAGAACTCAGCCTTACGTTTGCTCTTTGACCGTCATAGGTGCCTAAGGCAATATCAATCGCAGAAATTTTTTCAACACCGGCAATCTCATTCAACTGATCTCTGGCGACCTGCGGATCAATCCCTTGCAAGGATAGGTTATAGATTTGACTGGTCGTGTATCCGTAATCCATTTTGACAGCATATTCTACCTGCTTTTGAAGGGTAGTTACCACCATTAAAAACAGCATGGTAAATACTAATTGCAGCACCAAAAGACTTTTCGTGAGCCCAATCCTCTTGAACATTTTTACCTGATTCGCATTACGAACGGCCATAAGAGGTTGGAGTTTTGAAATAGTAAGTGCTGGTAAAAAACCCGCTATCAAACCCACCAAAAGGGCGAAAGCAACAAAATATATAACTGAAAAAGCCGTAAGGCTTAAATCCAGATCAAAGAAATTAAAGCTTTGTAAGCTGGTGAGTTGGCCTTTCAAAAAGACCATGAGTAAAAAGGCCAAAACCAACGAAACCAGGGAGATGACAATGCCCTCAATAATTACCTGAGACAAGACCTGCTTGCGGTTAGCCCCCATGATTTTCCGGACGCCAATTTCCTTGGCTCTGTTGAGCGACTTTGCCAATGTGAGATTGGTATAATTAAACACGGCCGATGCCATCACGAGGAATCCCATCAGACTCAAAAACCATAAAATATGCTCAGGAAGCCCTCTGCCCATGGCATTGGCGATGCTATATCCCGGCGTAATGGAAGGGAGCGGTTGTAAATCAAAGTCATAACTAACCGCATTGGACAACGCCGGCATGGTTTTACAAAAAGGCTTTGCCAGCATATTGACATCCTTTAGCGAAGCATGTATATCGGTATCAGGTTTTACTTTGATGTACGTGTACGTGTTCTGATAATTTTCCCACGCCAGCAAGGCCTTATTCTGTTGTGACGAGGATAGCAGGGCCTCAAATTCGAAATGGGTTTTACCCGGATTGGGCCTTAAAACTCCGGTCACTTTATAGATGCCTTGATTGCTCACTTCTAGCGTCTGACCAACAGGATCGGAGTCGTTGAAAAGTTTCTGACTTAATTTTTCGGTTAAGACAATTGAATTGGGTTCATTCAAGGCAGTGCCCGGGTCGCCGCTTTGCAAAGAAAAATTGAAAATCTTCAGAAAATTGGCGTCCGTTATTTTTCCGTCAAATTCATACCGATGGCTGTCTTTGAAGATGCTTTCTTTAATCACTACCATCGAAGTGACTTTATCTACCCAAGTGAATGACGATTCCACCAACTTTCGTAAAGGCATGGGGCTGGTGGCATAGGGCTCCACACTCCCATCTTTACGGGTCTCCAGGGTGTTTAGCCGGTAGATCAATCCCGCTTCTTCATGAAACTTATCGTAGTTATTACCATCTTCATAAAGGAGTAAAATGAGTAAGCCAGCAGACATACTCAAAGCCAGACCAAAGACATTCAGGAAAGAAAAGACCTTGTTTTCCAGCAGATTCCTCCAGGCGATTTTCACATAGTTTCTAAGCATGATCAATCGATTATTTTACGAAATGAACGATTTGATACGCCATCCAGGATAAAACATTTCCCTTGAGCTCATGCACAGGCACCTCTGCACCTGCTTTCTCGAAGGCAGCAAGAACCAGAAAATCACGCTGAAACAAATTTTTCTTACTTATATCGTAGGATTTTTCGAAAATTCGGGAAATATCCCCCGTTTGGTTTTCAATGTGAATGCGTAAAGTAGCTCCGTCATCTTCAATTGTTGAAGATTGCCTGATCGCCGTACCGGCCCATAGTGGAAAAGACAGAGAGCATGTTAAGAGTAGCACAAGTAACTTTTTCATAATTATTCAGATTTTATAGATTTTGTAGGATTGGCCAGTGCGGCTTTTACGCTGTGATAACTCACTGTGAGTAAGGCAACCAAACAAACGAGGGCACTTACCAGTGCAAACGTAAACGGCTTCATATCTATACGATACGCATAAGACTGCAACCACTTTGACATACCGATCCAGGCCAGCGGAAGGGCTATCAGCAGGCTGATAAAAATCAGTTTGAGAAAATGCACCGAAAGCAGGGTAACAATACTTTTTACCGAAGCTCCCATGACCTTGCGGAGACCTATTTCCTTGATTCTCATTTCTATAACCATCATGGAAAGTGCAAAAAGACCCAGACAAGACAGAAAAATAGCAATGCCCGATGCCACGCCAAATATGCTGGTCATTACCAACTCTTCCTCGTACCAGGCCTGTATATTCTCATCCAGAAAGGACGCATTAAAGGGGGCATTCGCCGTTACGTCAGCCCAGATTCCGCCTAGTTTTGAAAGAATAAGGCCGGACTCATTGGCAGAGACTTTTAAGAAAATATAGTGGATAGATGCCTGCGGCGATATCTGCAAAACGATAGGTAGCTCTTTCTCTGAGGGTGAATACAGATTGAAATCAGGAATTACTCCGATAATCTGATTGCCGCTCTGCTCATTTTCACCGCCGTAAAACTTGCCCACGGGATTTTCCTCCTGCATGGCTTTTGCAAAACTTTGCGTTACAATTACCCCGTTTATGGTATCTGAAGCAAAGGACCTGTTGAAGTCACGACCCATAAGCACCGGAATATTGAGGGTTTCCAGGTAGTCAAAGTCCACCTGACAGAGGTCGGCAGTCAGCTGCTCTCCTTTGTAGTCAAATCCAAGGGTAGTGCGTGAAGTTACCCGGTCTTTACCTTTGCCCAGATTTACGCTGCTCCCCGAAACCGAAGGTATTTCCGGAACATTGACCAGTTCATTTCGTAATCTGGAAAGCACTTTCTGCCCGTCCAGTTGATTGCCAACCGGAATGCTTATCACCTGCTCTTTGTCAAAGCCCACCGGTTTTTGCCGTAAAAAATCGAGTTGATCACCTGCAATCAGGCTTACACAAATCAGAAGCGTGGAGATAGAAAACTGAGCCACCAGTAAGCCGTTTCGAAGTCTTCCGGGTCTGCTTTCCACGAGTTTCCCTTTAAGTACTTCCACGATACTCAGTCCGGAAATTTTCAGAGCAGGCAGGCCACCGGCAATAAGCGTGACCAAAAGAAACAGCCCGGTCATAATGCCTAGAAATGAAGGATTGTAGAGCATATTGACATCCAGATTCGCATTGAGGGAGGTATTGAAAACAGGTATGATCGCATAAGCCCCCGCCATGCCGGTTACGAACCCAAACGAATACATCAGCACTGCCTCACCCCAAAGCTGAAAGAAGAGCTGCATCTTCAAAGCACCCAATGATTTTCTGATGCCCACCTCTCTGCTCCTTCCGAACGATTTGGCCAGATTGAGGTTGACAAAATTGAAAGAAGCAATGA
>CBINGY010000106.1:0-8508 GCA_966250325.1 uncultured Cytophagaceae bacterium
CTCACCAATAAGCGTCTCGTTGGCATCATTCACAATAACCGCATCTATGTAGCTGTAAGAGGCATTTATTTGCCAGTTTGGCGTGATGTATCCGGCCAGATCAGTTTCAAAACCACGGCTGCGATCAGCACCACGTTGTACCAAAGCATCCGGATTGTTGGGATCATTGGCACTCATGATGATGTTTTTCTGATTGATTTCAAAGATGGCCCAGTTTAAAGTGATTCGGTCTTTCAAAAGCTCCGATTTCATACCAATTTCTTTCAAATCACTGGTGAGTGGGTCAAACTTGGAAGCAGACTCGCTGGACCACAAATAATTTCCAGTGCTTGGCAATAGAGTGGTGGTATTGGCCTGTGGCTGGAAACCCTCCAGATACGTCACATAAACGTTGATATCGTCATTCAAAGAATAAGTAAGACCTAATCGCGGGATGAGAGCCTGGTTTTTGTAGGTAGTTTCACCGCTTGAATTGTAATTCACGATATCGTCAAACCACTCTTGTCTCAGGCTAAGCAAGGCAGAAAACTTTCCGAATTTGATCTGATCCTGCACATAAATAGCATTGGATGTAGACAAGGTCGGAGGTATAACGGTGCGGGCATTTAAGGCATATTCGCTCAGATTTTTAACCACATAAGCCGGCGTATTCAAATTGAAATAATCCACGTTTGGCTTGGGAAGCGTAACGCCATCAATCACTACCGTCTGGTAATTAGCGGCATTAGCCACCGTGAAATTGCGGGTTGCTGTTCCATCTTTCAAAATAAACCCACGAGCGGCATTTTGCCCGTTGCCTTTTACTCGATCTGTACTGCTCAGATCATAGCCAGCCACCAATTGGTTTTTCAACTTCCCTTTTTCACCAGAAATATTGAAATAGGCGTTCAGGTTATCGGTGTTCCAGAATTGTTTTCTTTGAACAAACTGCATTTGCACCAAACTGGTTACAGCATTGCCGTTGATATCTGTGGCGAAGGCATTGGTGGTGCGGTGCTCCTGTAATTCCTCTGTCCATTGATGTTTCATGTAAGCCGCATTGAAGCTGACCTTTTCACTGAACTTATGCGAAAGGCTTGACATCAGTGTCAATTCCTTGGGTTTTGAAAAATCAGAAGGTGAGCCCAGATTGAGGCTGATGGGCGTGCTATTAAGGTCTGTCTGGCCTGCCACTGCTCCAAAAATCGGTTGACCACGATCCAGGTTTCCGGTCATGCTTGTAAAAATCAACTCCGTGTTCAGAGCCGTCTTATTGTTCGGGATATAGGTAATGGAAGGAGAAATCAGCAAGGCATTGTTTTTGACCAGATCGCGGTAAGATCGGGCTTCCTGTACGGCACCATTCAGGCGATAAAGCAGCGTCTTCGATTCATTGAGCGGCCCGGTAAAATCCAGAGTCGCTCTTGCGGTATTGAAACTTCCCGTGGCCAAGCTCACTTCACGGCGAGTTTCTGCCAGTGGTTTTTTGGTGATCATATTGATACTTCCACCCGGGTCTACACTGCTGAAAGTAACAGAAGCTGGTCCTTTTAAAACTTCCACACGCTCAATATTGGTGGTGAGTGGCTGAATAAAATAGAACTGACGCGTCCGTAATCCATTGATAATCTGCCCTTCTTCGTTTTGGCTTATCCCCCTGATATTGTACTGGTTATAAACACTTGAAGGCGAAACACCGCTGGCTATTTTCACGGCATCGGCCAGTTGAAAAGCTCCGCGATCAGCGATGAGCTCTTTGGTAGCGGTACTGAGAGCCTGAGGTAACTCTTTATTCAACATGGCGATTTTAGTAGCAGAAAAGCTGTAATCAGACGTGTAGTCTTTTCGGGCACGGCCGGTCACCTCTACACCCTGAAGAGAAATTTCGGAGTCTTCCATAACAATTTCAATGGTGCCTCCACTTTTTACTTCTGCTTCATAGGTTTTGTAGCCGATGGAACTTACGGTAAGAACATAGTTTTTTTGATCAAGGTTATTGAATTCAAAGTACCCTTTGCTATCAGAAAGCACGTTTCGGGTTTCAGATCCGCTGTTTATGCTTACCGTAGCGGCGGTTACCGGTAAGTCAGAAGTGTTTCTGATGGTACCGGAGATGCTCTGAGCAAAAGAATGGATACCGCAGAGCAATGCTGTTCCAAGCAGGAGAAATTTTCTGGACATTTTATATTTGAAATTGATTAGGTGAATGATTATGCAGTAATTAGAAGTGATAGGAATCAAGGGGATAGTTTTTAATTTTTTGGGAATGGGTCCAGGAAAAAAGCCCCTTTCTCCATATTCAAAATTTCTGTTTCGGTGCACAGGCAAGCCTGAAGTTCTTTCAGTATCAGCTGTTGATCCAGGTCTTGTCCAATAATCACCAGTTCATTTTGCCGGTCGCCAAAGCGTTTATCCCAGCGGCTTTCAATACTCTTTTGGTTATCTACAAAGGCATAATATCTGATTCGTTGGTCAAAAGGCATGCTTGCCCACCAAACTCCGGCATTTTCAGCTCGTACAGAACCTCCGGCCTGGCTCCAGTTCAGGGCGTCATCTGGTCTTGAAGCCAGCCAGAATAGTCCCTTGGAACGTATTACACCTTCCGGCCAATCTTCACTGATGTATTTCCAGAATCTCTCAGGATGAAAAGGTCTTTTTTCTCTGAATACAAAGCTGCCGATGCCATATTCCTCGGTTTCAGGCGTATGAGCAATTCCCTTGTTTTTGTTCTCCAGTTCCTGAATCCATCCTGCTGAGCTTTCAGCCTTGGCATAGTCAAAGAGGCCCGTATTCATGATCTCTCCATAAGGCACTTTTGAGAAGGAGGAATCAATAATTTTAGCTACCGGGTTCAAGGACTTCAGTATAGCCTTCAGCTCATTTAGCTGATAAGGCGTCACCAGATCTGTTTTGTTCAGAATAATTACATCGGCAAACTCAATCTGATCGGTCAGTAAATTGACAATGGTTCGCTGGTCGCTTGGGTCTTCGTTTAGTTTTTTGGTCCAAACGGTTTCCATTGAGCCGAAGTCTTTCCCAAAATTGGCCGCATCTACCACCGTGACCATACAATCTATGTATGACCATTTTGACAGATCAATACCGTTTTCTTCATCCTGAAAAGTAAAGGTTTGTGCCACCGGCACCGGCTCTGAAATCCCGGTAGATTCTATAAGCAGATAATCAAACCTGTCTTCTTTGGCCAGTTTTTCTACTTCAATCATCAAGTCTTCCCGAAGCGTACAGCAGATGCAGCCATTGCTCATTTCCACCAGTTTCTCTTCGGTGCGGCTCAGGGTATTTTCATTTTTGACCAATACAGCATCTACATTGACTTCGCTCATGTCATTCACAATGACAGCCACTTTGAGCCCTTCTTTATTATGAAGAACATGATTTAGCAGGGTGGTTTTACCCACTCCTAAAAAGCCGGATAATACGGTAACCGGTAATTTTTTTGTTGTTGTTTTCATTTTGCTTTAATAATGAATTGGTAGGGTAAAAGATTGACATTGACCTCAAAAGAGCTATAACCTGCTTCTTTCAATTCAGCCACTACCTGGTCTATAGAAAACTTATGGTCTACCGGCGGTCCCACAGGTACTATCAATACACTTACACCGGGAAGTGATTCTCCGGTGCTGTCTGCCGTAACTCTACCTTTAAGCAGAATTTGCTGCGACTGGACCTGAAATGAAAGGCCCATTAAAATAATGAGTAATATCCTCATAATGTGAGGGTAATAGGTTTAATGAAAGTTAGATTTGGATAAGGAATTGATACCTATTATGCCAATCGGCCCAGATAAAAAGCCAGTTGACAGTATTTGTATTAACCTTTGGTGAGAACCGATAAAGCAGGTGGGTCTCTGCCATTTTGTTCGAAGCAGACACTCAAAAAGAAGTCATGAGGCTCCGAAAAGTGAAATTCTTCCTGAGTTGAAAAACAGACAATTTCAAACGAAAGAGGTTGAAAATTTACATCCTCCAGCTCAAGTTGGCAAAGATCACAGCCATGGTCTGGTTCAGATGTAAACGAATCATCCTCAGTTGAAAACTGATGAAAGGCGGTATCTTCACTTAAATGATGCCATACATGAGCTACCTGGCTGCTGAAAATCAGAAGCAGTACTATTTTGAAGGCGATATGGAGATTTCCGCGAGGCACAAAGATGCAACAGTGTTGCAAATGTAGAATTAATTTTATTCATATTGCAATAGTATTGCATTTAATCAGGCATTAGCCGGATTTCTTTCCATAAAACAGTTACAGCACTGCCTTAACTTATGCGATTATCTAACCGATTCTCTAAAGCTTTATCATGCTTTTGCTGGAAAAGGTATTAGAAAGTCTGTTCAAGTACAATCAATCATCTACCCTTCCGGCACTTCAAGCGTAAAATAAATAACCAATTAATTACAAGTGAATTATGGATTCCACTTAGGGACGTCCATATTCTGCATTGAAGCAGAGTGAAAGAATGTATGGAGTGGTTAAATCAAGTTCGTATTATACTTTGCCTTATACTCAGCAGGAGTGATTCCAGTTACTCTGGTAAAGACCTCACGAAAGGCCTTGGCGTCACTATACCCCACATCAAACATCACTTCCGAAACAGATTTTCTGGTATTTTCAAAAGATTTTTTAGCTGCCTCTATCTTTATGCGTTGGATATAATCGAAAGGACGGAGCCCGGTGGCTTTAATAAATCTTCGGTCAAAGTTTCTCCTGCTTAATCCAACCTCCTTTGACAATTTCTCCATGGAAGTAATCTCTGAAAAGTTACTTTCCATTAGAGACTGTGCCTCCAGAATGGCCTGGTCAGTATGGCGTTTATGCCCACTAAATATCAAAAACTGCGATTGCTGAGTTCTGTTCAGATCAATCTGAAAATATTTGGCACAATGAATAGCAGTTTCTCTGTCATAAAATTTCTGAACCAGGTACATGAGCAAATGCAGAAATGAATAGGCTCCACCATTGGTGTAAATCCGGTTTTCATCGGTTATCAGTTTATCTGTTTGAATATTAACCTCTGGAAACAAACTCCTGAAATCTTCTTCCAGAGCCCAGTGGGTAGAACAGATTCTTCCGGTGAGTAACCCTGCAGAGGCAAGCATAAAACTTCCGGCACACATGCTGGCTATTTCAACACCCCGTTCATATTGATTTTTCATCCAGTCCATCAAGGCTTTATTATTAACCGTTGCTGAATCATACGTTCGGATCATCGTTGCAGGAACGATAATGAGATCATATTTCTGGTCTTCCTGAATGGTGCTGTCAGCCTTCATGGTCAGGAAGCCTTGCTCCAGACAGGTCTTTCTGTCTACACTAACCAGGTTTACCCGGAATACAGTTTCCCTACCGAGCCTTTCAAAATAAGAATTCGCCGCAGAAAACACCTGATAACTACCAACAATACAAGCAACTGTACTCATGTTGATCTGGTCATCTGGCAGTAAAATACCGAGTCTTTTCATCACAGTGTATTTTAAACAAAGTTATTGAATGAGTCTGTCCATATCAACCCTTAAGTATGTCCGTTTGGCACCCCTCCCCGATAGGAGATCGAAACTAACTTTGTATTACTTAAACGAGAACAATTGGAAATGCAGAATTACACGTATCGTTTCAGTACAGAAAAGTCAGCCGCTGAAGTCTATCATTTACTCTTAGATATTCCTCAATGGTGGTCTGGCATTTACGCAGAAACCATTGCAGGTACCGGCATTAAGATCTATGAGGAGTTTGATTTTGAGGCAGGCGACGGCATGCACAGGACAACACAAAAACTAGCAGAACTTATACCGAACCAGAAAATTGTATGGCAGGTAACCTTCAGCCGTCTTTCTTTTCTGAATAAACCTCAGGAATGGGAAGGAACCTTGTTGATTTTTGACATTGCTGTTCTGGAGGATAAAACCCAGGTGAGTTTTACGCATCAGGGGCTGCTACCGCACCTTGAATGTTATGAACAATGCTCAGGAGCCTGGGCCAGCTATTTTCAGCAATTGGTACACAAACTTAATGACTATGAAAAAATTCCTTAGTCTTTTAATTTCAATAATCTGCATAACCAACTGTAAAACAGCCAGAAACAACACCCAAAAAATAAACTAAATGGAAAACAGAAATTATCAATCAACCATCCTGGTTACGAAAAACACTGAATCTGTATTTACCTCCATAAAAAATTTCAGAGCCTGGTGGTCAGAAGAAATCGAGGGAAGCACCGATGAGGTAGGAGAAACCTTTTTCTATCATTACAAGGATGTGCATCTAAGTAAGTTGAAGCTCATTGAAGAAATCCCAAACCAAAAGCTGGTCTATCTTGTAACCGATAATGAATTTAACTTCATAGAGGATAAAACCGAATGGGTTAACAGTAAACTTATTTTCGAGATTTCGTCTGTGGGTGATAAGACTCAAGTACTATTTACTCATGAGGGTCTGACACCAGAAAGCGAATGCTATGACGTTTGTAATGATGCCTGGACCAGCTATATTCAGGGAAGTCTTAAAAGTTTAATCGAAACTGGTACAGGCAAACCAAACGGCAAAGAGGGGGGTCTTAATGCTGAACTGGTTAAGAAATGGGGGCTGCCTGACAAATAATTCAATGCATCAACCAAAGACCCGGTGTTCTGTGAGGATTGAAAGTCGGTGGTAAGTAACACCTCTTGAAATTACATCAACCGGTGACCATTAAGCCTTTTGCCAGGTAGTAACTTTAAGCTAATTTTGAAAAGGTTGATCATACTTTCTCATCTTAAACCTCATGAATATCAAAAACCTTCACAGCAAATTCATTGGTGACTGGCAGGGAACTTACCGTTTAATCCTAAGCTGGCTTCCGGAGCCCGATTTCATCTCAAACTCCGGATTGAGAGTAAACTCTGTAGCCAATGATGCTTTTCTCCTCTTTACTTACGACTGGCATCACGAAGGCATTGCCCAGGATGGAATTTTGATGATCGGGAATAACAACAAAAAAGGCGAAGCTACAGCATCCTGGGTGGATTCCTGGGGTATGAGCGGGAAAATCATGAATTGCTTTGGAAGCGTGAATGATCGGGGCGATATCACGCTGATAGGCTCGTATGAAGCGGGGGATGGCCCAGATTGGGGCTGGAAAATACATATCCCCTGCCCTCAGTCGAATCAATTGCAGATTCTCATGTACAACATTTCTCCCGACGGCGAAGAGTCTCTGGCCGGAGACGCCAATTACAATCGGGTATAACAGGTTCAGGAAAGGCCTATCGGGAAATCAACTGGTTCTGAGGTTCATAGTAAAGGATAATTACACCACTTTTGAACGTTTTGGTCTTGACAAGGTTAAAAATTAGTCTGTCTTTGATACCCTCAAATAGTTTAAGCCCCTGTGCCTCCAACAGGGGGTGTATGCATAATTGAAATTCGTCAATTAACCCCAGGTTAAGAAGTTGTATAATAAGGCTCCTGCTGCCAACAAGTATGTCTTTTTCTGCACTATCTTTTAAAGACCCTATCGTTTCCTTCAATTCCTTATCTGCCAGAAAAGCACTTTCCCAATTAAGTTCCTGAAGTGTGGTTGAGAAAACCATTTTTGGAATCTTATCAATCGCTGTTGCAAAGTCATTCATGGACTTATCTTCAGATGGTTCTTCTATAAGCCTTTGCCAGAATTGCATTAACTGGTAAGTTATTCTGCCATAAAGGATAATATCTCCCTGATCCAGCAATTTGGTGTAGTGATGATGTAATTCTTCATCGGGAATTCCCGCCGTATGATCGCAAATTCCATCCATGGTCATATTGAGTGCTGCAATTACTTTTTTCATGCCTTTTAGTATTGGGTTCAAGGTTTATTTCCATGATTCGATTTACACCCTTCTATGCTCATAGTTGTATTTTCATTACGGACCAACCCACCCATAATTGGCCAGCACTTTTTATTTAGAGTAACCCCATCTGAGCAATTACAGTAATCAGCCTGGTAATCATTCTCATATTTCAGAAAATAATTCTTCCGAAAATCTATTTTGGTTTCGAAATAAAGGTTTAAGTATTTCTTTGGAGACGAAAAGGCCTGCACTTTCAACCTCTTACACATAAACGCCAATACAGAACGTATTGAATTTAAAAGGGTTAACAGATGTAATGGAAGGTTTCGAGAATTTGAAAATCCCGCTTGCCGGGATATTCCGCAAGAAAAGATGTGAATGGCTGGAAACCGGGAAAATTGAGAACCTCAACAATATCTGATCCTTCCTGCCACAATTTTTCCCTTCTTAAAATACTTTCAAGGTGGAATGCGTCTACTCTAACTTTGTAAAGTCTTACCTTTAATTTTTTTCGCTCAATGATTAGTTTGTCCATCACATCTCTCGCTTCATCAAGTGATGGAAAACAACCAGAATAATTGGAAATAAACCTGTTTGTAGTGCGATCAGTTGATTCCACAAAAAAAAGAATTTTAGTTTCTCTTTCTGTAGTTTCAGCCGAACTGAGTAGATTTTCCCTGACCGTGTATTTTTTTACCTC
>CBINGY010000107.1:0-8476 GCA_966250325.1 uncultured Cytophagaceae bacterium
GACCTAAACTTACCGCGATCAATATCGCCCCCAGTACTTTTTTCGTGTTCATATTTTGCTGTTTGAAATCAATTAGTTAGTGATAATTTATATGATTTTGTAATCAAAAATTCATTCCTCACCTGATCAAAACATGGAAAAAAATCGCCCATGATAAATACCTTAGCAAATCCGGATTCTTCTGGCAGGGGAGTTTTGCAGCACCTTATTTTGTAGTTAAAAGCTTTCACAATGGCACAGACTACACTTCAAAAACTCTCCATTGTGGCAGATGCTGCCAAATACGATGTATCATGCTCTTCAAGTGGAAGTAATCGGAGTAATACAGCCACGGGTTTGGGTAACAGCACAGGTATGGGTATTTGCCATAGCTACACCCAGGATGGACGCTGCGTTTCTTTGTTGAAAATACTTCTGACAAATCATTGTATATATGATTGTGCCTATTGTGTAAGCCGCAGATCAAACGATGTAAGAAGGGCGGCATTTACTGTTCAGGAAGTGGTGGACCTCACAATCAACTTCTACAAACGCAATTACATTGAGGGTTTGTTTCTTAGCTCGGGAATTTTTAAGAACGCCGATTACACCATGGAAAGGCTGGTAAGAATTGTGAAAAAATTACGTTCAGAGCATCAGTTTAATGGTTATATACATCTCAAAGCTATCCCGGGTGCGAGTAAAGAACTTTTGTATGAAGCTGGCTTATATGCAGACCGGCTTAGTGTGAATATTGAAATGCCTTCGGAGAAGTCACTCAAACGTGTTGCACCTGAAAAGTCTTTCGCAGAGGCACTTCAACCCATGGGTTTTCTGAAAGAATTCATCAACGAAAGTCTGGAGGAGCAGAAAAAGAGTAGTAAAGCTCCCAGAGTAGCTCCGGCGGGTCAAAGCACTCAAATGATCATAGGAGCGAGCGAAGAGAACGATTTCCAGATACTTACTCTGTCAGATCAGTTGTACAGCAGCCGTGATTTAAAGCGGGTCTATTTTTCTGGCTATGTGCCGGTAAGTGAAGATAAGCGGCTGCCGGTGATTCATTCCACTCCGGTGATCAGAGAGAACAGACTTTATCAGGCAGACTGGCTCATGAGGTTTTATGGTTTTAAGGTCAATGAAATAGTCAACGAGCGTTTTCCTGAACTTGATCTGAGTCTCGATCCGAAGGCTGCTTTTGCACTTCGAAACAGGCATCTTTTTCCCGTTGATATTCAAACTGCCGGGTATTACAAACTCATTCGGGTTCCGGGAATCGGACCTTTGTCTGCCAGACGAATTCTGGAAGCCAGAAAGTTTGGTATTCTTCGCGAGCATCAGCTGATAAAAATGGGAGTATCCTGGAAAAAGGCCCGGCATTTTGCCCTGCTGGCGGGATATGCAGCACCAGGCAAAGTGCTGAGTGAGCATGGTCTTAAAAACGAACTTCGTTCAGAATTACAAAAGCGGCTTATTAGTAATCAATTACCTCTTTTCTAAGGTCATGGCGAAATACATGCTGGTTTACGATGGCTCGTTTGAGGGATACCTTACTGCTGTTTTTGAGGTTTATGCCCAGAAAATTGATCCCGCAGGTTTTAAAGCAGCCGGAGATAAATATCGCCTTTTTGACCCGCACATTGTCATAAAAACCGATCTGGCAAAGGCCGAACGACTCATGAAAGGCATCATGGAAAAGTCTTCGGTTAAGCATCTTCGGTTTATTCACCAGTGTTTTCTGGCAGAGACCAGAAATGTTGAGCTTGACCTCCTTTTTTTTATCCGTCAGATTTTTAAAGGACAGCTGGAGCTACTTAAAAATTTTGGAAATCCGGTAATTCTGGATCTTCATCAGTTGTATAAAAAGGTGGGTAGGGAAACCCATCGCATGCACGCCTTTGTAAGATTTCAGGAACTCAGAGACGGGCTTTTTGCCGCGTTAATAGAACCAGACTTTAATGTTCTTCCACTTATCGGTTTTCATTTCAGAGACCGTTTTCCGGCCATGCGGTGGTTTATTTTTGACCTTCGCAGAAATTACGGCCTGTATCATGAAAACCGCATTCTGAATTTCCGGACGCTTGAGAATAGTCCGGTTAAAATGGATCGCCGGTTTTCTGAAGAAATGCTAACCGAAACCGAGCTGGAGTTCCAGGATTGGTGGCGGGCATACTTTAAGAGTGTCAATATTCCCGAACGGCGGAACGACAAATTGCATCGACAGCATGTTCCCAGAAGATACTGGCCTTTTTTGATTGAAAAAAGTACCAAATGAAGTCTTTGATTTGATTTATGGGGTATTTCCCGATCTGTTTTCAACAGGTTCATCATCCACGCCGAAACGATGGTCATCGGGATTTGTTCCAAAGGACAGAATACCCGATACATAGGCCAGAATCATGAGAATGACTCCCACAATAAATGTGTAAAGGATTATTTTTCTGATCGGAATGAGCTGCTTTTCATTTTGTGCATCGTTCATAGCTATGATTGTTTAAAGGTTGATATATTCTTCAGTGAAAATTTGCTTGTTTTAGTACTTCCTTTAGGATCCTGCGGAAATGGATTCATAAGATATCTGACCGAATTAAGTGAGGGTACATGGTAGCAGATCTGTTTGAAAACGGCGGCCATTGGGATAGCCACCATGAGTCCTATCACACCCCATACCTTCCCGGCGGTGAGTAGAAAAACCAGTACCATAAACGGATTAATTTTGACCTGATCGCCTACGATGTACGGCGTAATAAAGTTACCTTCCAGAATCTGAACCAACGACATCCATCCGATTACTCCGAGGGCATACCACGCAGAGTCTTTGGTAACCAGAGCCATAAAAGCCGGCAGAAGAGAGCCCAGGAAAACGCCGAAATATGGAATAACGCTTAGCACAGCGGCCATAATTCCATAGAAAAGAGCCCCATCTATACCCAGTATAAATAAACCGGTACAGTTTAATACGGCCAGAATAGCCGTTACCTTCAGAAAACCCTGGAAATAGGACTGTACAACTTTTTCTGAGCTGTTGATTAGCTGGATGTATTCGTTTGTATCAAATCTGCTGAAGATACGCCGTATGGCGAAGATGAAAAAATCGGAATAAACCAGGAAGAAAAACATATAAAGGGGAATAAGTGCCATACTTATCAGTATGTCAAAAGAGGCACTCAATGAACCCGAAGAGTTCTTAAACATCTGACTCAGATATTCCTCGGTGGTTACCTCTTTCCGGTAAATATTCACCAGACTTTCGCCCATGCGACTATGGCTGAATTTATCAATGAGAAGCTGATTATAATGAGTCATCTTATTCATAATAGCTTCCTGTTTATCGGTTATATCACCTATCTCTACCACAATCATGTACCCGAATGAGGCGATTAGCAAGACGATGGTGAGAATGGAAATCAGGCTTGACGGGATTTTCCTCCAGCCTCTTCTTCTCAGATATCCGGCCAGTGGAGCCACAGCAACAGATAGAAGGATGGCCAAAACAATGGGTACCAGGATTGATTTCAGATATATAAGAAGCAATACCACCAATGCGGTAATGATGAGCACTCCCGGCAAGGTTATTTTTAATGTTTTTTCCTGTTCCATAAATTATTCAGGATGCCACCTGATACGTGAGAATTGAAGTAATTTTATCGAGTGAAAACGGCTTCTTTAAAAAGTAATCGGCTCCCTGCTGAAGTGCTTTTTCGCGAAGGCCGCTCATAGCCGAGATCATTACCAGTTTTACTCCCGGGTTTTTCTGCTTAAACAAAGAGATTCGATCTAAACCATAACCATCCGGCAGATTATTATCCAGAATGAGTATATCCGGGGGAATCCTGAAGAACTGTGCAGTGCCCTCTTCCAGCTCGCAGGCATACCGGATATGGTAATTGTACTTTTGCAGAAATGATTGCAAAAGCAAACAGATATCTTTTTCGTCGTCAATGATCAGCACTCGTTTCATAAGTTTGAATATTAAGGTGGATATTCCATTGTAAAACCGTTTTGCTTTTTAATAATTTGATGGAATAAATGATCTTTTTCTTGTCAGATTAAAAAGGTTATTCCTTAGAATAATATTTCATAAACTATTTGTAGTAAATACTTTATGGATTTCTTATGTTGTTTTTAGAATGGGGAATGATGTAGATAATGAGGTATGAATGCCACATGTGGAAACGGGGAAATGTTTAGGGAGAGTAGGGATGGGCCCGCGATTGTGAGTAGGGCTTACAACAAAAAAGAGCTTCCCTGAGAAAGCTCCTCTTCGGTTTGCAGATGAAATGTATGTGCTTAGGCTCGTTGGCTTATTCCGGTGAACTCCCCCGTGTATCTTCTGATACTTTTTAATCCGCTCCTTAGTCTGGATTTGGATGTGCCTACGGGAATATTCAGCTCTTCTGAAATTTCTTTATGTGAGTAACCCTGGAAAAAGAATAGTCGGGCTACGGGCATGTCGAGGTCCTTGGCCTCATTCACAAGTTCTTCTACCCCAATATGCTCCTCCTGCTGCCGGGTAGCGTGGTCATACGAGTTTGACACAAACGTATCTTCTAAAGATTCTTTCTGAAGTCGTTTTTCTTTACGCAGAAAATCAATACAAAGGTTTCGGGCTATCGTTGCCATCCAGCAATACAGACCAGCCTTCTGATCATTGTACCTGTGAATTCCTTTGTATATTTTTAACCAGACCTCCTGGAGAATATCTTCCTGATCGAGCTCATTTTTAAGATAATGTGCAATAACCGATTTCATTGAATACGAATAATTCTTAATTAGGTATTCAAAACTTTTACTGTTTTGAGCCTTTAAACCACTCACTAACACGGCTTCGGATGTGCAAACACTTGTGAACATAAGATTTTTCGCTGTTATGTGTAACGACATGGAAAATTCCCATTCCGGCCCGGTCAGATCGGGATGTGTGGAATTTTTGCTACAGTCAGCTACAAAGGCCAGTATCTTCTGTTTGTAAAATCCCTGTGGAAAAATGGGAAGCGATTGGGCGTCTTTCTCTACATATTCTTCAATTGATCTTTCAAATTAGCTACGGTATAGTTGTTTTGAACAGACAGGCAGTCCAACTCAAATTATGAAAAGCTTAAAGGGCCAACTCAGCTCTGAAGCCATGAAAACTTTTTTATTAAACTCTAAAACAATTACTTATGAAAAGGCAAGAAGAAATCAACGGATTACAGACCTTGGCAGAACTTCACGAAGACCGGCTGGAAGGTTACAAAAAGGCCTCGGAAGATACATCCGCAGCAGACATGGATCTTCGTAATCTCTTTGGGGCTCTGGCTTCATTCAGCGAGGAGGCTAAAATGGAGCTGGATGTGTTTATCGCAAGCGAGGGAGGAGAAATGACTGATGACGAAAACTCGTTTCTGTCCAAAATTCACCGCACCTGGATGGACATAAAGACGGCCATTGCCGCCAATGACCGCCAGACTATTTTATCAAGTTGCGAATTTGGTGAAAAGATAATCATCGGAGCATACGAATCGATGTTGGAGAATAAAGATTTTACCAACGTAAAAGCCAGAATGATGCTTCACTCGCATTTAGGCACGCTGGTGAGCTCACTGAAAACCATCCAGGAGATGGAAAAGCTGGAAGCCGCAAGGGTCTGAAAGAAAACAGGTATGCACGTTACGGATGTGTAGTATCCAGATAAATAGAAGAGAAATCTCATTTACTGATGATCAAACTTCACAAAAAGGAATACACTCATGAAAGGAATAGGAGTAATCATATTTGCCGCATTTTTTCTGTATGTGTTAGGTCAACGCACAGAGAACGAGTCTGATAGAGCTCGGTCACAGGTAGGTTATTCATTGACTTACACCGCAGATTCGTCGCTCAGCTCTATGGAAATTGAGCGAAATCTGATGATTCAACAAATCAAAAGAAGAATAGCGGAATGCGAAAATCAACTAACGCAGGATAAACCAGTTACTTATCAGGGGAAAGATCTGTTAATCAAGGATAGGGAACAATTGAACAAGGAAAGAGAGAGCCTCATAAGGCAACTCTCCGATCTCTCCCTAAAAACTGAAAAAGACTGGAAGGAGATACAGAACAGGCAGACTTTTCTTCCTTGATCGTAACCTAGCATACCGGCCAAATGAAGCCCGCCAACCCCTGGCGGGCTTTTGGCGTATATCATTCAAAAGGTTTTCTTTACCACTGAAGCGTGTGAGAAATGAAGAAGGTGCTGATCATTGATGATGAAGAAGATATTTGTATGCTCCTGAAAGGACAGTTGTCAAAAAAGTCGTTTACCGTGCATTGTGAAACCAATCTGAAAGGAGGATTGCGGGCTGTCAGTCTATTTCAGCCATCCTTTATCCTTCTCGATAATAATCTGCCTGACGGTATGGGCATTGATAAAATTCCGGAGATCAGACTCCTTTGCCCTAAGGCTCGGATTCTTGTAATTTCTGCGTTTACTTCGATGGCTCACGCCGCAATTCAAAATGGTGCAGATGAATTCATAGCCAAACCTTTCCACCTTTCTTTCATTCTGGAAAAGCTAAAATAAAAAGAAGGAAAACAATGTCTTCCTTCTTTTCTCACTTTAACCCTAATTAACCCTTTTGTAAGTGTCTAATTTGTATAGTCTTACCTAAAATTCATATTCCGTTAAGGTTGTCGGGGAAAGTGTAGAGAATAATCTACAAGTTATGTAAATGGGTGCCTGCTTACTCTGGTTTTACTCTACTTTCCACACAGAAATCAATACGTGATCAGGATTTTTAACGCCGGAACAAACAAAAATTGCATTGTTCATCCAGTTGTATTTACCTGTGGGTGCCTCAAACTGAGGAGTGGCTCTGAAATAATACTCTGAAGGCGGTACATTTTCACCACGGCCTATTCGTGCCGCCACTTCAGGCGTTGCTACTCGTAAACCCGTATTTTTTATATAGATGATCACTCCATCATCGGTTTTGAACTGATAGTGTGCTTCCAGCTCGGCCACGCCATCGGGCCGCACCACCTGCCAGTCTGCACCACCCCGCAAAATTTCGCCCTTTATATGCGGGCCTTTCACTTCTCCGCCAATAATCGGTATAATTCGCCGGAGGCCATGAGGGGTGTTTCCCACTACCATAGCGGGATCAAGTAAAACCTTCAGTTCGCAAACGAAAGTTAGGGCAGGAGTTTCCATTGAGTTTTGAGCCATGGTTTTTAAGGTTAATGCCAGCAGGACAAAAAGTAGGATGTTTTTCATTGGGAAACGATTAGGTTGATTGTTAAGGAATTAGCTATCAGCCAAAGCAGCCTTTTTATTCAGGGAATCTACCTGAAATCCGGCGATTTGCTTGTAATGATCCATAATTCCGGCAAGCTCGGCTTTGGGGATTTCGTGCGGTTCAAACCCCTCAGGGAAACGTTCTTCCATGATATCCATGATTTCATCCGGCCCTTTGGCTCTGTTTTGCAACACCACCCGCGAGGTAGCTGGCAGGCGTTCATCATTATAAGCTTGTAAGGCTATTTCAGGATTTGAATGGTCCATAAGACACCTTGCCAGTGATTCGGCGTCCAGAATGGCCTGAGAGGCTCCGTTTGAGCCGATCGGATACATGGGATGTGCAGCGTCACCTAATAGGGTCACTCTGCCGAAGCTCCATCTTTTCAGCGGGTCACGGTCACTCATTGGAAACTCATACACGGCCTTTGAGCCGGCAATCATCTCGGGCACATCCAGCCAGTCGAAGTTCCAATTGCTGTAAATGGCTATCAGCCGTTCTTTATCGGCCTGTCGGTTCCAGTCCCGGGCGGTAAGCTTCGATTTTCCTTCCTTCAGATTCGCTACCCAGTTGACGAGTTGTTGGCCGTCAGCCAGATTTTCAATAGGATAAACCACCATTTTTTGTTTCAGGCTGCCTATCATAGCCATAGTACTTCCGTTCAGAAAGCCTTTCATAACCGTGGTGCCACGATAAAGTACATTTTCCGAATAAACCGGAGGCCCTTCATTGGGATACAGCTGAGCCCGTACCACCGAGTTAATTCCATCGGCTCCTACCAGAATATCACCCTCGGCAAGAGTTTGTTTGTCTCCGTTTTCTTTGTCAATAAACCAGGCTTTTATCCCTTCGCCGGTATCTTCAAAATGCTCCAGATGGTGGTTAGTGTGAATCGCCTGTTCGCCAACAACCCGTTTTACCTCTTCCCAAAGAATCATTTGCAATCCACCCCGGTGCACCGAAAACTGAGGCCATTTGTAACCTGCCTGTAATCCACGCGGCTCAGACCAGAAAAGCTGTCCGTAACGGTTAAAATAACTGAGTTCGCTGGTGGCAATGGCCAGCATGGCCAGTTTTTCCTGAAGACCCAGATCGGTCAAAACCCTTACGCAATGGGGCAAGGCATTGATCCCAACACCAAGGGGTTTGATTTCCTTGACGCTTTCATAAACCTGTACTTCCACGCCGGCCCTGTGAAGACAAAGGGCTGTGGTGAGTCCACCTATACCGCCGCCTGCTATAAT
>CBINGY010000108.1:0-8230 GCA_966250325.1 uncultured Cytophagaceae bacterium
TATGTCAGATTTATGCCTAAATCTGAACTTCCCCCAGAAATTATGCTTGATCCGTGATCAGGAAGCAGAGAATGTGTAAATAAAAAAGCTGCAATAAACTGAATTTCAATTTATTGCGGCTTAATGATGTTGGCCCGGAAGGACTCGAACCCTCAATAAAGGCACCAAAAACCTCTGTGTTACCATTACACCACAGGCCAATCCTGTAACGTGGATGCAAAATTAACAGCTCTTTTCTTCAAAGCAAGAGCTTGGCCTCAAAAATTTATTCTAAACTTCTAAGGCATTGAGAATGTGTTTATTTGAAAAGTCCAATTTCAAACTTCACCCGTTTCTACCTCACTGTTTATTTTGTTAACCAGTCCCTGTAGCACTTTGCCTGGTCCGCATTCAACAAATTTCGACGCCCCATCCGTTATCATCTGCTGTACAGATTGAGTCCACCTCACAGGTGCGGTAAGCTGAGCTATCAGATTTTTCTTAATTTCCTCCACATCGGTGCATGCTGCGGCAGTAACATTCTGATAAATAGCACAGGCCGGGGAATAAAATACAGTTTGCTCAATGGCAGCAGCCAGTTGTTCCCTCGCAGGTTCCATGAGTGGCGAATGAAAAGCACCTCCTACGGCTAGCTTAAGGGCTCTTTTAGCTCCGGCTTCCTTCATCCGTTCGCAGGCTATATCTATGCCTTTGTCTGTTCCCGAGATTACCAGCTGGCCAGGGCAATTGTAATTGGCGGCTACCACGATTTCGCTGGTTTCTTCGCTGACTTCTCTACAGATTCTTTCCACATCGGCATCTTCCAGTTTTAACACGGCTGCCATAGTAGATGGATTTATTTCACAGGCCTTTTGCATGGCGTCGGCACGCTGGGCCACCAATTTCAAACCATCCTCAAACGTAAGTGCACCGGCGGCAACCAACGCCGAAAACTCTCCCAGAGAATGCCCGGCCACCATATCAGGTTGAAAATTTTCTGCCACTGCTGCTTTAATAACAGAGTGCAAAAAGACTGCGGGCTGAGTTACTTTGGTTTGCTGGAGATCTTCTGCGGTACCTTCAAACATCACTTTGGTGATTTCAAAGCCCAGAATTTCATTAGCCCGGTCAAAAAGTTCTTTGGCTTTTGCGGAGGTTTCATAAAGATCTTTACCCATGCCACTGAATTGAGCCCCTTGTCCGGGAAAAACATATGCTGTCATATAGTTTGATAATTCTTATTGAGCCGTAAAGGTAGCAGTATGTGCTCATGCATACAATTTTCCACGGAATTGATAGAAGCGGATAAGAGGAGGAATGCGTGTGAAAGTTTGAAGAAATCGTTTGTTTTGTAAAACGGGTCTGATTCTTGAACAAAATACTAAGCTGACCCGGTAATTCGTTGCTTTTGGAGATAAAAACGACATGACCAGACATCTTTTTCTTCTTTTCTTTTTGGGTGCCTTCGCGGTGGTGGCTCAGGATCAGGTAAACCTGGGATCGGCCATAAATACTGAATTCAACGAAATTCACCCGGTTATTTCACCAGATGGAGAATCTCTTTACTTTGTACGGGTGAGCCATCCTTCCAACAACTTCGGTAAAGAAGGAAGCAATGATGTCTGGTACTCGCAGTTCAGGTCAGATGGCCGTTGGTCTGTGGCCCGGAAAATGCCAAATACAATCAATAAAGACCGATATAACGACCTTTTCAGTATTACTCCAGATGGGAATACATTGCTCATACGGGGAGTTTACAAAGCAGGTAAAAAATTGAATGAAGTGGGAATTTCGGTATGTCAGAAAACCCGAACCGGCTGGACCCAACCCGAGAAGCTGGATATCCCGAAACTGGATGCCATGTGCAAAGGACAGTTTTTGTCTGCCTACCTTTCCAATAACGGAAAAGTACTGTTGCTTTCATTTTCTGAGAAGAAAAACAGTAAAGACGATGATTTATACGTCTCCTTTCAAGGTAAAGATGGCAGCTGGTCAAAACCGGAGTCGCTGGGCCCAGATGTGAACACCTCCTCCTCTGAAACCACCCCTTTTCTGGCATCAGACAATTACACCATTTATTTTGCATCAGACAGAAAAGGCGGTGAAGGTGGCTCAGATATCTGGGTAACCAAGCGGCAGGACAGAGACTGGAAGAAGTGGTCTAAACCGGTTAACCTTGGTGCCAAAGTCAATACAAAAGAGGATGAATTTTACTATTCTATAACAGCCACCGGAGAGTATGCCTATCTGTCCACCCGCAATGAATCGATGGGAAAAGGAGACATCGTTCGCATAAAGCTTCGGGATAAGGCAGACCAGGGTGAGACGGTGGCTTCTTTGCAAAGTGGGTCAGAAAACAATAAACCATCCACCGAAACGCCGAAGGTAAAATCGAAAGAGGAGGAATTAAGAGACCTTACCTCACCGGCACCGGTAGTGATGCTGGGCGGCAGGGTGCTGGATACAAAAACACAGCGTCCTATTGAGGCTAAAATCATTTATGAGACTTTTCCCGGAGGGGAGGAGCTCGGAGTAGCAAATACAAATCCGACTACAGGGGAATACAAAATAGTGCTTCCCTACGGGCAGCGGTATACAATCAGGGCAGAAGCCAATGATTTTATTGCCATTGCCAAAACCGTGGATCTTACCAACCCGGGGGATTTTAAAGAAATAAAAGGAGAAGATTTGCTTCTGGCTCCCATTCAGGCAGGTGTAACAGTCGCCTTGAATAATATTTTCTTTGAATTTGGATCATCAAAGCTGGAGAATGAGTCCTTTCCAGAACTGGACCGCCTCATAGAAGTCATGAGAAAAAACCAGAACATGGCAATAGAAATGCAAGGACACACCGATAATGTGGGTTCTGCAGAGGTGAATTTAAGACTTTCTCAAAGCCGGGCCGATGCAGTTCGCGATTACCTTGTCAGTAAAGGAATACCTCTCGGCAGAGTATCAAGCGTAGGTTTTGGCGAAGCCAAACCCATTGCCAACAATGAAACCACCGAGGGGCAGGCCAAAAACCGACGTGTAGAGTTTGTGATTACCCGCAAGTAGTCTGTTCAGATTGTGGATTGTTTTCTAGCTTTGCACTCTTTTCAGAAAATAAACTACAAGCAATGAGTAAAGCACAGATGATCACAGCAAAGGGAACCATGCTGATTGAATTTTATGATAGTGACGCCCCCATAGCCGTTGAAAACTTCAAAAAACTGTCAAAAGAAGGATATTACGATGGAGTAACGTTTCACCGCGTAATTCCTGATTTCGTCATCCAGGGGGGAGATCCTACCGGTACAGGAGCGGGTGGCCCCGGGTATTCAATTCCTTGTGAACTGGATGGCGATAATCAATACCACGATCGCGGCGTACTTTCTATGGCACACCGGGGACCCAATACTGGCGGGTCGCAGTTTTTTATCTGTCACAGCAGAAACAATACCGCCCATCTTGACCGTAAACACACTTGTTTCGGCAAAGTAATCGAAGGGCTGGACGTAATTGACCAGATCAAACAAGGTGACGTGATTGAAAAAATCGTGATTCTGGAGGATTAAGAACTAATTAACAGAAATAGATCGTTCAGAGGGAGACATTCGTCTCCCTTTTTGTGTCTTTAAAGCAGACTTTGAGGTCGATTGGCAGGCTAATTGATATTTTTATCAGAGATATTAATTTTTTGCTTCTGATATCTGTTTATACAAGAGTATGATACACCCTTACAAATCAATGCGTTACTTTCCGAAATTTCTTATTTTGTTTCTGGTAACAGCTTCTATGGCCCAGGCACAATTACTAAAACCCACCAAATGGCAGTTTCAGCCAGGCAAAAAGGAGGTCAAAATTGGGGAAACAGTTGATCTTCAGTTCAATGCTACCATAGATAAAGATTGGTACCTGTATTCCAATGACTTTGACGAAAATCTGGGACCAATTATTACTGAAGCAGAATTTATCCCTCACAAAAGCTACAAACTGGTAGGGAAGCTCACGGCCATTAACCCGAAAAAGAAATATGACGACATCTGGGAAGGTGACGTTACGTTTTTCAAAGAACATGGGCAGTTTATTCAAAAGGTGGTGATTCTCGAGGATAATCCTCAAATCAAAGGAAAGATAAGCTATCAGACCTGTACCGAAGTAGATGGACGCTGCGTGAATGGAAAAGATGATTTTTCTTTCAATGTGAAAGCTGTTGCAGGAGCATCTGTATCACCTGCCCAGGATCTGCAGGAGGATTCGCAGGTTGACGTAGCAAAGACAGAAGAAGCCATAGAATCTTTGCCTGAAGTAAAAGATGGCGGAAGTGAAGCTACACTCGATCAGGCGGAAGTGATGATTGACTCAGATAAGCCAGTGCAGGAATCTACCGGAATCTGGAAATTTTTACTGCTTGCTTTCGGGGCCGGGTTTGCCAGCATTTTCATGCCCTGTATCTTCCCCATTATGCCCATCACGGTGAGCTTTTTCACCAAACAGAAAAACGGAGTAGCCAAAGCTGTTTTCTATGGCATTTCCATCATGGCCATTTTTGGACTCATGGGTCTGGTGACCATGGCCGGTGGAGCAGGGTTTCTAAATTTCCTGAGCACACACTGGGCTCCAAATCTTCTATTCTTCCTTATTTTCATCATTTTTGGTATTTCCTTGCTGGGAGCGTTTGAGATCGTTTTGCCTCATAGTGCAGTGAATAAAATTGACAGCATGTCTGATAAAGGCGGGCTCATAGGTATCTTTTTCATGGCACTTACGCTGGTGGTGGTGTCGTTTTCCTGCACAGTTCCTTTTGTGGGTTCATTGCTTATTCTATCAGCGGAAGGCGAGTTTTGGCGGCCACTTTTCGGTATGCTGGCATTCGGTTTACCTTTTGCTTTGGTTTTTGGCGGCCTGGCCATGTTTCCTGAATACCTCAAAAAACTACCAAAATCGGGCGGCTGGCTTAACGAACTCAAGGCTGTTTTCGGTTTCATGGAATTTGCCCTTGCTTTGAAATTCCTTAGCAACATTGATCTTACCCGCCACTGGAACCTCATACACCGCAATATTTTCCTGATGATCTGGATTCTGCTGGCAGTGATCATCGGGCTTTATATTCTGGGCTTTATGCGGCTTTCTAAAGATAAGAAGCCAGAGAAACTATCTTTTTCAAGAGTAGGTTTCGCCACACTTTTCTTTGCTTTTGCTCTGTATATGGTTCCCGGGTTGACCAATAAACCGCTTAGTCTGTTGTCAGGAATTCTGCCTCCAATGCCCACACATGAGATTTCGGCAACAATTACCCCTCTGGCTAACTCCAAAATGAAGGCTCTACCGCACGGGTTACAGGGATTCAAGGATTTCGACGATGCTTTGGCGTATGCCAAAGAAGTAAATAAACCTGTTTTGATAGATTTTACGGGGTATGCCTGTGCCAATTGCCGCAAAATGGAGGAGTTTGTCTGGCCCAAAGAAGAAGTCTTAAGACGTCTGCAGGAAGATTTCGTGATTGCTTCGCTGTACGTGGATGACAAGGCCGAATTACCCAGAGAAAAACACTACGTTTCTACCTACGATAACGAATTGAAAACCACCATTGGCGAAAAAAACATGGATCTGGAGATAACTAAATTCAACAACAACGCCCAGCCTTATTACGTGGTGGTAAATCATGAGGGCAATCAGGTCATTGATCCTTTGGGTTATTCCTCCGAAGAAGAATTTATTGATTTTCTGGATAGAGGGAAGAAAGCGTTTTGATACTCGCGGAACGACTCTTCCCTTCTGACCGGAGTCGTGCCACGAGTATACTATCCAGAGAATGATTAGATTACGTTTCGGAGAAACCTAATTATTCTTGTATATTAGTTTCTTGTTCGAAGGTATTTTGGCTCCACTTGTCATAAGGTCGGAAAAAGGATTTGTCAATATGTATCTGACAGAATGCATGCGAAATGAAATTTGAATGAAAAAATCAATCTGAAATACAACTTTTGTAGGGTTATATGAAGCAATATATTTCACTGATTATATTTTCCTTTGTGTTAAGTGTGACCGGATGTCGGCCAGACAATATCGTGGCAGGAAAGGAAGTGGGCTTTATCATTTTTAATGAAAGTGATACCGAGATAATTAGCACCCGATTTTTTCTCAAAGAGGGAAATATGGCAGAGTTGACTTTCGATGCATCTGAGATCGGGATTCTAACGCAGGAAAATCTCCCTGGAAAGGGTAAAACTCAGGAAAAAAAGGTGGATCTGAGAGAGTTCTCTATTACAGGTCAGGGAGCATTATTTGTAGAGCTTGAATTAGCCACCGGAGAGAAGTTGAAAACCGGGGTGGGCTATTTCAAGGAATATCAGCTCATCACCGAGTTTGCACCCAAATCATGGCAGACATCTGAGTTGGTTTTAAGAAGGAATTCTCAAACAAACACCCCTGAATTATTTGCCCGGATAGCTAAATATTCGGATGGAGAAGTGGTGGATAGGTTTTGACCCTATTTTGATTCCAATTACCATTTGGTATTATCTGAAGAAAAGCTACAGGAGAGTTCAGATAAAAAGTATCACCTTGACAGGTTTAGAGAATGAATATCGTTATTTTCTATGCTTTGGATTTGTTAAAATAAAATTAACTCGCGGCACGACTCTTCCCGTCCGAAGGGAGTCGTGCCGCGAGGGCGTGTAAAAGAATTACGTAACCGAATCCACCGCAGAATGGCTTTTGAATAAGTATGATAAAGATTAGAATTAGGTGGATGAGTTTGTCCACGACTCTTCTGCTAGGTTTTCTTTGGGCTTGTGATTCTTTTAGAATCGACTTGGCTACGTATAATGAGTTTCAAATTATAAACTCAACGAAAGAAAAACTAACAATAGAGGCATTTAGAGGAGGCAGAAGATTAGATAGTTTAATCTTAGAAAAAGGAGAAACCGTTAGTAGATTTGATTTTAATGGTTCCAGGCAAAGATACTCTTTTTTTGTTACACATCCAGATTCCGTTGTGATCTTCTACGGTTCAAAAGGTATCTTACTGCAATACTGTGGTGGCCACCAACTAATTGATAATTCAATACCGGAGTGCGGTGAGACTATTCCCAAAAACCTAGGTAATATGTATTTGTTTGCCAACCCAGAGAAAGTTTATAAGCGAGTGGAGGGTAAGAAGGTTAACTATAGATATTCCATCGATTTTACTGATGACGATTTTCAGGAGTTAAATTAATCCTATAAGGTACGATTAGCAGTCAAGTATAACTGCCCCGCCCAATAGACTTCGTTTTAAAACTAAGTTTGGACTTTTGAACTCTGGTTTTATTAGGTGCATTCTCTTGAATACAAAAGTGCTACATTTTTTTGGTATATGCAAAAAGGGCCTTGGTCTCTACTTGTATTGCGTATATACATAAATATTATTCAAAATTCAGAATATGAACGAATTATATCATTCCGTAGAATAACTTTTCTTGCATTTCTTTACCCCCCCCCGTACATTTATCCAGGATTTTCTGAACTGATCATTCTGAAGATCAAACAATCCGGACAATGATTATCTCCATATAACGAGCTCAAGAGATACTCACCCTCACCGGAACTAAAGGTCTTCAGTCCACACTGAAAAGGGAAATTCGCGGAACGCCAGATAAGGTGATGCAGAGACAAACAAAATTTATTGAAAAATGAAATACATCAGTTTATCAAATAAAGTTAAAATATATCTCATTTTAGGGTTAATGATTTCGTTTTATGTGAGAGAGATCGAGTCGTGGATTCCCATAGACTCGCTCAAAAGGGTGACTTTACGATAGAAGTGGCCAAGGACTGGTATACAAAAATTGGTAGAAATAAAAGGGAAAACTCTCAGAGTAGGAGAATTTTCAAGGGTGAAAATTTTTATTGGGACTTTGCTGAAAAAGAAAACAATGAGTTTGGAGAAACCTTTTATGTGCAATTTGTTGAGAATGATTCATATGCCGTTTCCTCAAGTGATGAGTCTAATTTAAAAAAGGATAAGAAGGATAAATTTGACGACCCTTTTTCAAATATTCAAAAACTGGCAATTACCAGAAAAACAGATGGAAACATTGAACTTAAATTAGTCTTATATTTACCAGACAAGGCAGTTAGAAAGAATGAAAATCGAGTATTTGAAAAATTTGACGGAAAAATATTATTCTTTGATACAAACGAGATTTTAATTGACGGATTAGAATATAAAAATGGGAAGATAGAGAACTATTTTTATAATGGGAATGATGCAAATATTGGCAAT
>CBINGY010000109.1:0-7801 GCA_966250325.1 uncultured Cytophagaceae bacterium
CTGTTACAGTCAACGGTTTTCAAGACCGCCGCATTCGACCGCTCTGCCATCTCTCTAGTCAAACGTGGGTGCAAAAGTAGAGCAATTGTTTTATGTTGTCAAGTCAATCGTCTTCATTTTTTTTTGACAACATTTCTCAGTTTGATACTTACCGGATCTATTACCATCAGGATCAATTACTTACTCCCATATCGTATGGTAAGCTTTGCCCGACTCGTCATCTATTCGCTGATACGTATGTGCCCCAAAGAAATCCCGTTGAGCCTGAATAATATTTGCCATCGGGAAATCTGACAAATGTACGTTCATGAAATCAAGAGCTGCACAGAGTACGGGTACGCTCAGGCTATTTAAAAGAGCGGTGCTCACCACATTTCTCAAAGCGGCATAATTGTCAAGGATATCCTCTTTAGGAAAGGTGAGAAGTAAATCTGTGCCGTTTCTAAGTTGTCCGGTGAGCTTTTCCATAAGTTCACTTCGAATAATGCATCCATTGGTCCATATGCGGGCGAGCTCAGGCAAATTGAGCTCCCATGAAAACTTTGCAGAAGCCTCTTCTATTAATCGAAATCCTTGCTGATGATTGACTAACCGGCCCAGCGAATACGCTTTCTTGAGATCCGTAACATTTACTTGCTTGTTTTCAGAAAGTTGCAGGTCAAAATGCTCCCGATATCGGGCTCTTGTGGATTTGAAGGCAGATAGGTAACGTGCAAAAAGTGCCGAAGAAATGAGTGTTGCCGGTACACCCAGCTCTGCCATGGCGATCGTTGTCCAGCTGCCGGTTCCTTTGTTACCCGCTTTATCCAGGATATGATCGATAAGGTATTCTCCGTTTTCTTTCTTAAGAAGAAGTTTGCTGGTGATTTCAAGCAAATAACTGCTTTGTCCTTCATTTTCCCAGCTTTTAAGAATTTCGGAGATGGATTGAGGTTCCGTATGATTGATATAGCGAAGAATACCATACACTTCTGCAAGCAATTGCATTTCGGCATACTCGATGCCGTTATGAACCATTTTGACAAAATGCCCGGAACCACCTTTGCCAATATAAGTGCAGCAGGGAGCACCATTTTTGTCACGGGCGGCAATAGCTTCAAGATAGGGTGCAATAGGGCCGTATGCCTCAAATGGCCCGCCAGGCATAATGCTCGGTCCTTTAAGAGCTCCTTCTTCTCCACCTGAAACACCCGTGCCAATAAAATGAATTCCGCGGCTAGCCAATGCCATAATCCGACGTTCTGTATCCGTGTAATGAGCGTTTCCCCCATCAATTACGATATCTCCGGCCTCAAGAAATGGAGTAATTTCGTCAATCACCAGGTCGGTAATTTTTCCGGCATTAACCATCAGGAAAATCTTGCGGGGTTTTTGGAGGCTTTGTACAAAATCTTCGGGCGATTCAAAGCCAAGTGCGTTTTTGAATTCGGTATGTTGGGCGATAAAAGTTTCGGCTACCCGCTCCTCAGAATCAGCCACGAAACGGTTAAAAAGAGAAAGAGAGAACCCTTTTCCTGCCAGATTTCTGGCCAGACTCTTACCCATTACGCCCAGTCCCATGAGACCAAATTCCTGTTTTTGAGTTTTCATTTTGCCAATAATTAGTTCAACAATCGTTTCCGGTTTGTCCTCAATCGAGATGGTAAGTCCGTAATGAGGAGCCTCCAATGTTTCGAATTGAGATTTGAGGAGACCCGGTGGCATAAAATGACCCTTTCTCGCTTTCATTCGCTGATCAATCAACTCAAAATCTCCCTGAAGATAAACCAGTTGGGATGTTTCCGGAAGGTCTCTGAAAAGCAGCTGCCGGTATTTTTCTTTGAGAGCTGAGCATGCAAAAACGGCCCCGTCAGCAGATTCCTTCGCTCTTTGATTGAGTGCAATGAGCCAATCCTCTCGATCATCATCTGTAAGAGGGATTCCCTTACTCATTTTCTCCACATTTGATTCCGGATGAAAATCATCCCCGTCATAAAAGGGAATTTGCAGTTTGTTTGCGAGTAACTGACCCACCGTGGTTTTTCCACAGCCACTTACTCCCATTATAAAGACGATCATGCTGGCTCAAAATTTGGGCAAAGGAAATAAAAATTGGCAAGAATCCCAGTATAGGTTCTTTCAGGAGACCAAAACAACTAGATTTGCCGTAAAGATTTGTAGAAAAGTATGACATTGGTTGAAAAGGTGAAAGGGCTTGCTTCCGGATATTTTTCAGATTCGGTAAAGATTCGCAGGCATCTGCATGCTCACCCTGAGCTTTCATTTCATGAGTATAATACCGTGGCCTTTGTTAGGCAACAGCTACTTGAAATGGGCATAGAACGTATTGAATCAATGGCAAATACTGGATTGGTGGCCCTCATTGAAGGGAGAAATCCGGATTCGAAAGTCATTGGTTTACGGGCAGATATGGATGCCTTACCGATTACGGAGGCCAACGACGTTTCCTATAAATCACAAAATGAAGGAGTCATGCATGCATGCGGACATGACGTTCATACCACCTCTTTACTTGGCTCTGCACGAATTCTTAATCAACTTAAGGATGAGTTCGAAGGAACAATCAAGCTGGTATTTCAGCCAGCTGAGGAAAAGGCACCTGGAGGAGCTTCAGTTATGATTAAAGAAGGGGTGCTCCAAAATCCGGCTCCGGCCGCTATGATCGGGCAGCATGTAGCTCCCAATATACCAGTCGGGAAAGTAGGTTTCAGAGAAGGGATGTATATGGCCAGTACCGATGAGATTTATCTGCGTGTGATAGGTAAAGGAGGTCATGGAGCAGCTCCCGACCAGTGTATTGATCCCATTCCGATAGCTTCTCAAATTATTCTTGCTTTGCAGCAGGTAGTATCCAGAATGAGGAAGCCTACCAATCCTTCAGTGCTTACTTTCGGAAAAATAATCGCAAACGGGGCCACAAACGTAATTCCCAATGAGGTATATATGGAAGGCACTTTCAGAAATATGGACGAAGAGTGGCGTGAGAGGGGTTTACAGACTATTGAAAAAATGGCCCGGGGAATTGCAGAAAGTTTTGGTGCCCACTGTGAGGTAGATTTCATTCGTGGATATCCGTACCTGGAGAATAATCCGGTACTTACCCGTAAAATTCGTGGATACGCAGAGGAATTTCTGGGAGTCGAAAACGTAATTGATCTTGACCTCTGGATGGCCGGTGAAGATTTTGCTTTCTATTCGCAGATGGTGGATAGTTGCTTTTACAGACTTGGAACCCGAAACGAAGAAAAAGGAATCATATCAGGAGTGCATACCCCCACCTTTGATGTAGATGAATCTGCTATTGAACTGGGCATGGGGCTCATGGCCTGGAACGCGATCCGTGAACTGCAATACGCCTAACGGCGAACCAGATTTACACGTACTCCTGCAGAGATTTGAGGATGCAGGAAAGCGATATCAGGGAAAAGTTCGGCATATAGCCCGGCATCCAGAAATATTCCAAGATCATTGTTTGGCAGGTCATATTCCAGACCAGCACCACCAGCAGGCCCTAAAGAAAGATGTTTTTCACCGTTCTGACGGGTGCCAATGAGGTTTTCCTCTGCTGCGTATTCCCTGAAATTGAATTGGGCTCCGAATCCGTAGTAGGCTTTTAATCCGTCATTTTTACCCAAAGAATAAT
Organism: uncultured Cytophagaceae bacterium; assembly: GCA_966250325.1. Taxonomy (GTDB): domain Bacteria; phylum Bacteroidota; class Bacteroidia; order Cytophagales; family Spirosomataceae; genus Jiulongibacter. The sequence goes on from CBINGY010000109.1 coordinate 3,644, forward strand.
GCCAGTTGTAAATACCATTTAACATCAGACCCGATTTGGTATACTGACCTTTACGATAGGCCCTGTCTGTACCATAGATAAATCCATAAGTTCCAAAATTCAGGTCAAAGGCTTTATCACCATACTGGAAATATTTTCGGATGTTTATTCCGAGGGGTTCACCCACCCGCAGACCTACCGCTACGTTGGAATCATATTGGGCATGGGATTCGAAACCCACGATTATCAGCATAAGGAAAAGAGGAATTAACTTTTTCATATCAATTGAAAGGATGATTAGGAAACGTATCAGATTTTATTTACCTGTTACTTCAGCTTCCTGAAGTACATAATTGAGTTCGTCAAGATTGTCTTTATTCAGCAGTAAACGCCCTTTGAGAGTAAGCCGTTCATCTGTATCGAAACGCCGGCTCACCTTCTTAAATTTTACAGAAAGCACAGATTCAGGACCCGCACCTCCACAAAAAAAGCAGGATGCATACGGATTAGCAGAGAGCACGTAATAGTTGCTCTCAATATCAATGGGAATCATGTATCCCGTAATCGTTACCATCTTATTTGACAGTACAACTACACCGGGCCCAAACTGAGGCTCCAGAATAAACATCTTTTCCTTTGGATTCCACTTTTTATTAAAAGTCACATCTGAGAGTGTTTTCCAGGTAATTAACTCCTGCGATTGGGCTGAAAATATACCGCAGAAAAGAGTTACCAGTAATATAAACAACTTTCTTTTCATAATTAATCGCGTGCCAGTGTCTGGGCAATATTGATTCTATAAACTCCAAGTGCAGGCAAAGTAGCAGAAATAGCCCCAATTACTAACGCCAGTACAAGCAAATAAATTTCAGCAGGGTTATTTTCAAAAAGGTCAATCCGTTGAAGATACGGGCTGCGGGTTATGTATTTAAGTAACCAAAGCGTCCATCGTCCCAAAAGAATACCACTTACATACCCCAGCACGCTAAGGGTTATTCCCTCTAGCAGCAACATTCCGAATACCCTGGACCTGGCAGCTCCCAGACTCATCATCAGGGCTTTTTCATTTCGCTGGTCTTTCAGAGAATTGTAAAGCGAGATAAAAACACTTATCCCTGAAACAACAACTATGAGATAAGCCAGATAACGGGCAATTTGGATCGCTGAATCAAATAGAGAAAGCAACCGGTTAATTTCAATGGATGGCAAAGCCGCCTGCATACTGCTGTTTTCATTGACTTGTCTGGGAATGGTCATGGTTCCCATTGGTGACCTGAAAGTAACCAGGGCTGCCGTGATTTCCTGATGAAGATCTTCCGGCTCAGCATCGTCATGTTCATGCAGGTGCCACACACTTTCAAGCGGAGTTATCACCAGTCGATCGGCCACCGTTCCGGAAGCCGGTAATATTCCGGCAACTTTATACGGGTGTTCATGCCGATCATCACCTGCTGCATCCAGACCATGTGAGCTTTCAAAGGTATCCCCGGTTTTGAGGCCAGACGATTCAGCTACCTGATTTCCGAGAAGTACTTCCATTTCCCCGGGAAACGATTCAGAATTATCCGGGAAATAGAAAGAAATAAAGCGTTTATCCGTTCCTATTATCCTGAATCCCTCAAAATTGTCCCCATAGGAGAGGGGGATAAAGTTCTTGACCAACGGATTTTTTGCGTATTGCAATGCCTCATTCAGCGGAATATTACCGGTAGGTGCATCAAGGTGAAACACCGACGAAAGTATAAGCTGCAATGGAGAACCTTTTGCACCCAAAACCATATCAATTCCCGTAATATTTCCGGTGAGTTGTTTCTCCATTTGCCTTCCCAAAGAACTCACAAGAGAGATAATAGCTACACCAATGGCCATGAGCAATATACATAGAATACTGTTCAGTTTTCGATGCCAGAGTTTTTTCCAAACAAGTTTTAGAAGCATCAGGATAGTTGAATCTGGTTATCGGTTAATTTTTTTAGCCGGTTATCGTGAGTCACAATGATCAGACTTGCATTAATTTCATTGGCTACCTCCCGAAGGAGATCTGATACTTTTTCGCAGTTCACATCATCCAGACTTGAAGTAGGTTCATCTGCCAGGATCAATTGTGGACCGTTCATAAGTGCCCGGGCAATAGTGACACGCTGCATTTCTCCACCGCTCAATTCAAATACAGGCTTACGTAATATACCAACAATTTCGAGTTTTTCCGCCAGTTTTTTCGCCCGGCTGACAGATGGAGCCCTTCCTCCAAAATAGTTGGCCAGAAGTAAGTTGTCCATCACATTTAGCGACTGAATAAAATGGTTTTGCTGATGTATCAAACCAATTTTCTCAGCCCTGAATCTGGTAAGTTGTTGATGAGTCATATTTGCAGTTTCTTGTCCATCAATAACAATGCGTCCTGCTTGTACAGGTAAAATAAGTGCCAGAAGATGGAGCAAAGTTGATTTTCCGGCACCACTCTTCCCCAGAATCAGAAGGTCTTTACCCGACATTACTTCCAGATCAGGAAAACGGATTAATTTCCCGCTTTCATAACGGTGTTCGAGGTTTCTGACAATTAATGCAGGTTTCATAGAACAAAGTTAGCTAAGGGGCTGTTAAATATGATAGAAGTCAAAGTTAGCTTTTTTAGCTTTCGGTAATTTTGTACCGTTAAGTTCAACAGAAACAAAACTATTTTATTACCTAAAATTATTGAGATATGTCATTACGCTTAGGAGATGTGGCACCCGATTTTTCGGCAGATACCACGATGGGACCCATAAATTTTCACGAATGGCTTGGTGATTCGTGGGGCATGCTTTTTTCACATCCGGCAGATTTTACACCGGTTTGTACCACTGAGCTGGGAAAAACAGCCTTGTTGAAAGGAGATTTTGAACGAAGAGGGGTGAAGACAATCGCTGTTTCGGTTGATGATCTGGAGTCGCATAAAAAATGGATTCCGGATATTGAAGAAGTAAACGGAGTAACGATGAATTTCCCAATTATAGCGGATGATGATCGTAAGGTGGCTCAGTTATATGATATGATTCATCCGAATGCATCAGAAAAAGCTACGGTGCGTTCTGTATTTATCATTGGGCCAGATAAGAAAATTAAACTTATGCTTACTTACCCGGCATCCACGGGGCGAAATTTTATGGAGCTGCTTCGTGTGATTGATAGTCTGCAACTAACGGCGAATCATTCAGTGGCTACCCCGGCAGATTGGAAAGATGGAGATGACGCCATTGTGGTGCCAAGTATTAGTACGGAAGATGCGGTCAAGAAATTTCCAAAAGGCGTGAAAGAGGTAAAACCTTACCTGCGTTATACGCCACAGCCAAACAAGTAAAGCTTCATTAAGATAAACCTTGAAAAACCCTGCGAACGCAGGGTTTTTTAGTTGGTGTCAATTTTGTACCGGGTATGCATATGTTTCTAAGTTGTGCGTTCTCTGAATATAAGTGTTGCAAAGATTTGAATTAAGCATTAACCTGAGTTAAATTTGTGAAGCCCGATGAGTGTGAGAAAACGCAGAAACCATACTACCCTTTTTGATCGAATCGTGAATTATCTATTCAGGTTCAAGGTGCTCTATTTTGGGGCTCTTACATGGCTGCTGGCAGGTTATCCATCTTCTGTTACAGATGGAATGCTTAAGGCTCCTGAAGAAAAAGTAAGGGTACGTATACCGATGAAATACAAGACCCATGGTCTTGACCTGTCACATCACAACGGGAAAATTGACTGGGAAAAGCTGAAGGCGTTCGACAGTCATCAATCGGCCATTCGTTTTTGTTTTCTTAAAGCTACAGAGGGTACCGACCTTATCGATAGTGAATTCTCGGGGAATTGGGATGCTTTAAAAGAACATGGCATCAGAAGGGGAGCATATCACTTCTTTAATCCGTCCACAGATCCCCGGTTACAGGCGTTGAACTTTATTCTCAATGTGAAACTGGAGGATGGTGATTTTGCCCCGGTACTTGACTGGGAAACACTTGGAAACGGAAGAAACAGGAGAGAAATCGTGCAGAATGTAACTCTTTGGATTCAGGCCGTTGAAAAACATTATGGAATAAAGCCGATTATTTACACCAACAAACATATCTACCGGGATTATGTAAGTCAGCATTTCAAAGACTATCCTGTCTGGATTTCTCACTACGACGTGGAGAAACTGGAAGGTTA
>CBINGY010000110.1:0-7705 GCA_966250325.1 uncultured Cytophagaceae bacterium
CCGCCACTTCCACATGCCGACTGCAGGTTTTTCTTCAGCACTGCCAGGTCAAAGTCGTTTCCTATAAACCCAGAGATTCTGCTTACTACTTTGTTTCCCCCTTTACGATCAAGCCAGATCTTTAGTTGTTGTTTATCCTTTGCCAGCGTTTCCTGCTCATTTTCGCTGTCATTGTACTGAAAATCGGGATTGGTAGAATAGACCACGCCCTCTCTGTTTTTGTTTTTATTGCTCATATTCCTATTCGTATGGCTTTTTCTAGAATGCTTGTTTCTATGGTGGTTACGTCCAGTTGGTAAGGTTCTCCGTCAAAATGAATCATCGGAGGTACCTTCGTTTCTATCTGAAATTGTTTCGCCCGGTAGGTCTCAGCCATATCTGACTCATCAATGGATCGGCCAAAAAGCCGGAAAATCAGCGGTATGGTTTGCCAGAAACCATGAGGCTTTATCAGCGTGCAGTCCAGAAATCCGTCGTCAATGACAGCCTTGGGAGCGATAAAGGCATTGTTCCCAAACTGGTTGGCATTGGCAAAGGTAAGACTGAAAGCCCTTGTATCTATATTTTGAAAGCTAAGCGGCACCGGGTCGTAATTTTTATAAGCGGCAAATCCCGTCTTTATATAAGTGAGAAAACCTCGTCTTTTTGAGCCGGAAAACAGAGCGGCACTGTAGGCGTCAAATCCGATCCCTGCCGTACACAAGAACGGAATTCCATGGATTAGACCGCAGTCAATGGTCTGCTCTCTGTCTTTCAGGATGGTCTGGAAAGCTCCTGACTCATCTAAAGGAATCCCCAGATGACGGGCCAGGCCGTTTCCTGAGCCTTTCGGAATGATATACAAGGTAGCCTCTTTATGGATGAGTTGAGAGGCCACTTCATTGACCGTACCGTCTCCACCCACTGCCACAAATCGTTTTGCCCCGGCAGCCAGGTATTCGTTTACGATTTCTTTGGCATGATGGGCCCGGGCCGTAAATTCCAGAATTACCTCAAAGGGCGATTGTTTCCTGAAATCCTGAAGATGGGTGAGGAAGGATTGTTTTTTACGGTCGGTTCCGGAGTTTGGATTGACAATGAATACAATTTTTTGCTTACTCACAGAGCTTGCCTATTTTTACACGATCTCTAAAACGACCCAATAATCTTAAAAAATCAGATGGAAACAAAAAAAATACCCGTAGGTTCAGAATACAGGTTTAAATTCAGCTTCACGCAGGAGCAGGTTAACCTTTTTGCTGATCTTACCGGTGACCATAACCCAATACATACCGATTCGGAATATGCCGCCACTACACGTTTTGGTAAACCCATCATTCATGGTCATCTGGGGAGTAGCGTTTTTACCCGGTTTTTAGGGATGCATGAGCCTGGCGGCCCGGGTTCCATCTATCTGAAACAAGAGACGGAATATCTCAGACCCATGTTTGTAGATAAAGAATACGAAGTGGTTTTCAGAGTGGAAGGCATCCGGGAAGGAAAACATATCGCAGAAATTGCTACGGAAGTTTTTGACCCCGAAACCGGTAAAATTACCATACGAGGTACCGGCACTCTGAAGAACACGGAATTGTACTAAAAGAAGAAGGCTCCCACAGGGAGCCTTAAATTTCTTCGTAGATTCACATTGCGGAATTACATTCCGGCATTTTTCATGTCCTGTACTTCCGCTCTGGTATTTTTCGCGAAAACAGACAAATCCTGCATGCCTTTTCTAACCCGAGTACCTGCAGCTTTGTTCTTTTTGTCGTAGAACTTTTCGAAATCATCTTTCAATGAAGCCACGAGGTCAGCAAGTTGTTGATACTTGTCCATAGTAAACTAGGTTTTAAGAGTTAATTAATATTGCTTAACATCATGCAAGTTAGATGAATTATTGAATAATTCTCAAGAAATAATACAAAAAAAGAGTAAAAAAAGCCCTTAAAATATCATTCAAGGGCTTTTTTGTTCAGCATATTCCTAACGGTTATTAAGCTACGACCTCCGGTTTCGGAGCGTATTCACCCCCCTGAAGTTTACGCTGTACCACTTCAAAACAGTCCATCGTATAATGTACATCTTCTACGGTATGTGCAGCCGTAGGGATAATCCTGAGAAGGATAACTCCTTTGGGTACAACAGGATACACAATAATGGAACAGAATACATTCATATTTTCCCGAAGGTCGCGGATCAGGTTGGTTACCGTGGGTAAATCATATTCTCCCTGCAGGAAAACCGGTGTCACACAGCTTTGGGTCTGGCCTATATCAAAACCTCTTGATCGGAAGCCATCCTGAAGTTCTTTAACAATCTTCCAGAGATTATCCTTCAGCTCGGGATGCTTTTTGATGAGTTCCAGACGTTTCATTCCACCTATTACGAACGGCATAGGAAGGGCTTTGGCGTAGGTCTGTGACCGCATGTTATATTTCAAATACATGATGATGTCCTTGTCTGCTGCCACAAAGGCCCCGATCATGGCCATAGACTTGGCAAACGTAGAAAAGTGTACATCTACTGCATCCTGAACCCCGAAATGTTCGGGCACGCCAGAGCCGGTTTTACCCATGGTACCGAAGCCGTGAGCATCATCCACCAGTAATCTGAATTTGTATTTTTTCTTGAGTTCGGCAATCTTGTCCAGTGCACCTACGGCTCCAGACATCCCGAAAACGCCTTCGGTAATCACCAGGATTCCGCCGTCCTGCTCTTCAGCTATTTTGGTGGCACGAATCAGGTTTTTCTCCAGGCTGTCCATGTCATTGTGACGGAACGTATAGGTTTTTCCACCCTTTGCTCTATGAAGACGCACACCGTCAATTAAACAAGCATGGCTTTCGGCGTCATATACGATTACATCCTTGAAATCTACCAGAGCTTCTACCGCCGACATCACCCCCTGATACCCGTAATTCAAAAGGAAGGCGTCTTCTTTTCCTACAAACTCAGCCAGTTGCTTCTCAAACAGCTCATGAAGATCGGAGTTACCAGTCATCATACGGGCTCCCATCGGGTAGGCCAGGCCATATTCTGCTGCTGCTTTGGCATCAGTTTCCAGTACTTCGGGGTGCGTTGCCAGACCCAGATAGTTATTTAGCGACCAGTTTAGCATTCGTTTTCCGCCAAATTCCATGTAGGGTCCCAGCGGACCAGTAAGTTTGGGGAATGAATAATAGTGGTGAGAGTAATGAGCATGGGAACCAATAGGCCCCATGTTATTGACTACTTTTTCAAAGATATCTTGTACCATCAGGTAGTGTTTTAGAGTAATCAGGTTTTTATACAAATGAAAAACACCGCAAACTTAAGATTTTCTGAGAATATATGAAAGTTTAACTATTCAAAGAAAATAACCGTTTATTAAATCAAAAGATAGGATTATGCCGGTATTCTTTAGCCTTTTTGAATACAGTTGTATACCTGCGGCATGGTCTGTACCTTCTACCGCAGCCCTCTCATTCCAGTTGAACCGGCTATGTGCATATCTTTTTCCATTTTTTTTAAGTGGGGGCTTGACATACCAAAAATGATTCCTGTATATTTGCACTCCGTTTCGACAAAGAGGGATGGGTGAGTGGCTGAAACCACCAGTTTGCTAAACTGACGTACCAGCAATGGTACCGCGGGTTCGAATCCCGCTCCCTCTGCGAAGAGTGTTTGGGAGACGAAGTAAGCCACTCAGACACACAATTAAAAAGCACCATCGGGGTGTAGCGTAGCCCGGTCATCGCGTCTGGTTTGGGACCAGAAGGTCGCAAGTTCGAATCTTGCCACCCCGACAAAGAGCCTGAGAGAAATCTCGGGCTTTTTTGTTGTTGAATTTTGGGGTGTTTGGGACCAGCCAGTCGCAACAGGGCCGCCTGGCGGTTCGAATTTGCCACCCCGACAAAGAGCCTGAGAGAATTCTCGGGCTTTTTTGTTGTTGAATTTTGGGGTGTTTGGGACCAGGCGGTCGCAATAGGGTCTCCTGGCGGTTTGCCTCTCCGAAAAGCCTGAGAGAGTTGACCGGGATATTGATGGAAGACAAAAATGGATTCCATTTTCAATAGGACCAATTCCCCTAAGTCTGTGTCTCTCTGTCTGCCGACAAGCAGGCGTGAGGGGCACAGACTTACCACCTTTACACGAAAGTGCCACCTACACCTTGGTTTTCTCTCTCTTTTTTCTAGCTTTGGAAACGAGCGGTTTTGGCCTATGCCAGACCGCCGGAATACAACTGATTTAACCCTTGCCGCATGATTTCAAGCATTTTTTCTTCGCTTATTCCCCCGGGTATCTTACCGGTTAGTATCCGGAATTCCCGACAGGATGCATTAAAATCGTTTTTATTTATGATTATGAGCGATTTACTAAAAAAGGGAGCTTCCATTAATAACGTTATAGACGCTACTGGACAGCTATAGTTCATCTATACAAATGTTAGCCACAATATTAAAGGACAATGAAACAACAATCGACAGAAATAACAGAATTGCTGAATAAGAAATCAACGACTGACTTCTTAAATGCTGCTCGACAGTTTGTGACTTTATTGGAAAATGGTGATTTAAACCAAGAAACATTTTACAAGGACTCTCATAAAGCTTTATCAGAATTGTATCGGACAGCTTTGGAACTTGAAACAGTTGAACTAATTCACTCAGGACCAAATAGTAAGTTTGACGAAATTGATAAAGACGAGCTAAGAAAAATGAATAAGAATTTCATTTCGAATCTCGGCAAGGACTGCTTCTATTGGGAAGTATTCGACCCAACTTACACAGAAGAAAACGGAAAGCCAGGTCATGGATGGGAAATAACCGATAGAGAGCCTACCCCAGGTTGGTTAGTTGACGACTTTGCAGACATATACGCAGACCTCAAAGAAGAACTAACTAAGATTGACCAAATCGGAACTGACGAATCAATTGAAGACGCTTTATGGCAACTAAAATTTGGATTTAATCACCATTGGGGAAATCACTGCATTGACGCAATGAGAGCACTACATTATTTGTGGTATGACGGAAAAGTTGCAATGTGAAAAATGAAAAAAATACTGTGGCTAACAAAGCATATAACTTATGGCGGTTGAACGGCTGCCAGCAAGGGTTTCGCTCTGTAGCCAGCTTGGTTTTCGGAGGACAGGAAAGTGCTTCGAAACCGCCACAAGCAATATGCAAACCGTTATAGGCGACCATACCGGACAGCAGAACAAACAATAACAGACAAATGCCAGAGACACCATTAAAAAATAAAATCATTTCGTGGATCAAAGGTTACGACTACTGGTTTCAATATGCAGGGAACCGACTATTAGAAGGCGAAAATGTTAGTGATGCTTTAGCAGACGCGACATATCAATTATTCAAAGAAGATTATGCTTTAAAATCGACTGAAGCCGAAAGAGCTGAAATTATATTTAATGAAATTGTTGCTGATGCAGCAACAGTTGCAGGAAACCTGCAACTGCAATTTATAAAGGAAATTGAAAATGTAAATGCACTTGCAGCGGGACAATCAATCCCAATCAATCCGAACTTGACAATCATTTATGGCGGAAATGGAACGGGAAAATCGGGTTATGTCAGATTGCTTAATAATGCTTTTAGCTCAAGAGGTGACAAACAAATTCTTCCAAATGTTTTTTCTGATACACCTATTGGTGAACCAGCCTGTAAATTTACCTTTCAATCAACATCAGCACCCTACGATTTAGCTTATCCATTGCAGAAAAGCAACATAGAGTTTTCACAATATTCAGTTTTTGACACTCACAGTATTAGGGTGCTTTTAGAACAAGACAATAGACTTGACTTCACACCTATTGGTTTTGAGTTTTTTGAAAAGATTTTACAACTATACGAAGCTGTAAAATCAAAACTTTTAGCAGAGATAAATACAAACAGACATGTAAATGAATTTGAAAAGTTTTTCGTCAATGACAATGCAATTAAAAACTCGATTGCAAATCTTGGGGCAAATTCAAATGAAGAAGAACTAATAGCATTAGGAACATATACAGAAGAAGATGCTGCGAAACTTGCAGAACTAATTGCTAAACGAGAAGAACTGAAAGCCCTTGACATCCCCAAAAAAATTGAAGAACTTCAAAAGCTACTGTCGCAAATAGTTGAATTTACAAGCAGACTTCAAACAATATTAGATTGCTTAAAACCCGAGAATATTGAACATTACAAATCATTGATAACCTCATTTTACAAATTTCAAGAGTTAGCAAAATAGGAAGGCTTAAGAAGTTTAGAGGACTATAACATTGAAGGTTTAGGAAGCAACGAATGGAAAGAATTTATCAAAGCATCTAAAAATTATGCTTCTGAAATTGATGCCAACAGAGAAGGGATAATTTATCCTTCTGAAAACGATAACTGTTTGTTCTGTTTGCAGCCTCTTGCAGAAAAGGAAAACTCTTTAATAAATTCCTATTGGAATTTATTAAAGAGTGAAGCAGAAGGTGAACTGAACCGAATAATTCAAGCAATGCGAGAATTAGAACAGAAACTCATAGGACTGCAACCTGTTAAGTTTGATGAAACCACAACAATTTTTGAAAATGTCAATATTTATGATTCAGTATTCGCGGGAAAATGGAAGGACATCGTTTCCTTATCTGAAACAGCAAGACAGAATATAATTTCCAATTTAGTAAATAGAAATCTTGACTTGCCAATGCCTCATTTTGCAGTTTCAACAAATGAGTTTGATAATGTTATTGCACAATTGAAGGCGACTATTGGAAATTTATTTCAAAAAAATCCTTCAAAAGATTTAGAGGAACTAGAAAAACAAATCCAATTTTTGAAAGACAAAAATTTATTAAATAAATTACTTGAACAAGTTTTGACTTTTGTAACAGCACATAAGTGGGCTGCAAAAGCAGAAAGCTCCGCTTCTGCTTTTAATCCAAGGTCTATTACAATAAAACAAGGTGAATTGTTTTCAACTCATATCACAGATAAATACACGGAAATTTTCATTAAAGAGTGTAGAAAACTTAATGCTCCAAGTGTGGTTGAGGTTTCACAAAGAAATGCAAGAGGTACTACATTAAGAAAACTTCATGTTGCTGGCGTAGTTGCGAATAGTATTTTAAGTGAAGGGGAACAAAGAGCAATTTCTTTGGCAGACTTTCTAACAGAAGTCCAAATGAACCCTACAAACAAAGGAGTATTCTTTGACGACCCTGTTACATCTCAAGACCATCACAGACGAGAAAAAGTTGCTGAAAGATTAGTTGAACTTGCATTGCAAAAGCAGGTTATTGTCTTTACTCACGACATCGCCTTTTTCATTCGTATGAAAATAGCAGCAGATACAACCGCAACTCCTTATAGCATTACAACTATTAGAAATATGGGAGGAAATCCAGGAATTATTAGCCCAGACTTACCTTGGACTGCCCAACCAGTTAAACAAAGAATTGGAACACTTCGTGACAGGCTTGTGCGATTAAAGAAAATCGAACAATCAGGAAATGAGGATGAATATTTATTTGCAGCAAAGTCTTGGTATGGATTATTACGTGAAGGTTGGGAAAGGGCAGTTGAAGAAAGACTTTTTAAAGGTGTTGTAGAAAGATTTTCATTAGGAGTTCAAACTCAAAAGTTAAAAAAAGTAGTAATTACAGATGAGTTTCTAGAAGACATTGAAATTGGAATGACCGAAGGGATAGTTCATTAAACTGTGTCTATTGTTATTTATATGTTTAATAAAGCAGCAG
>CBINGY010000111.1:0-7572 GCA_966250325.1 uncultured Cytophagaceae bacterium
AGTTCAGGGAAACAGTCAGGATTTCCGATTCCGGTACAGTGTGAATCTTTTTGAGATACTCTACCGAAACCGAATGGGAAAACAAATGATTGAAGAGGAGGGACAGACCCTACTTTTCAGAACTAATGTAGGAAATAGTCTTACATATGGGGTAGAATCTTACCTGAGTTTCAGTACCCGAATTTCTAAGAAGTTTAATTTATCTGTTTTTAGCTCCACTTCATTCATGCATGGCTCTTATTTGAAGGGTATGGTGACCAATGGAAAGACCAACGAATCTGTTAAGGGTAATCTTCTTGAGACCGTACCTCAATGGATTAGCAGAAACGGAATTACCATAAGCGGCAGAATATGGAGTAGTACGGTACTTGGGAGTTATACCTCCTCCTTTTTCTCTGATCCTTTGAATACAGTGTTTGTGGCAAACGGCACAGTAGGGAAGGTTCCGGGATACTTTTTGCTGGATTGGAACAGTACGTTTCAGGTTAATCAACAAATCCATTTAAGATTGGCTCTGAACAATGTCCTGAACAAAACGTATTACACGAAAAGACCCAACGGCTATCCTGGTCCTGGAATCTGGCCTTCTGACGGCAGGTCGGCTTCGTTTACACTAGGTCTTAAAATCTGATAAGACTCCTATTTTAATTCTGAGACCCCATGTAATTTCACATGTAATTAATTGAAAAATGAACAAGAATCTTCAAAGTTTGATAAATAAGGCAGCCTGGATAAACAGATTAGCACTTTTTATTGTGTATTTCTGGTTTGGCCTTCTAAAAATTACCGGTACTTCTCCTGCAGAAGGTCTGGTAACCAAATTATTTAATGAAACAATCGATGGTTATATCTCGCTGGAAACGTTTCTGCCGTCATTTGGTGTTTTTGAGTGCATCCTGGGGATACTATGGATATTCCCCGTATTAACCCGATGGGCATTCTGGGTTATGTGCCTTCATATGGTCGCTACTTTTTTGCCCATGATTTTATTAAAGGGAGATACCTGGCAAAGTTTCTTAACTCTTACACTTACCGGCCAGTATATCATAAAGAACGTGGTTCTGATAGCATCCTCCTGGTTTGTGTATAGTTTACATGCCAATACTACGGCAGTGGAGATTAGTCAAACCCAAAGAGAATATGTTAATGCCGCCACTTAAGTTTTAAGCTTCTTCTTTTTGGCAGCAGGAAACAACACATTATTGAGAATCAGGCGATAGCCCGCAGAATTTGGATGTAAATTCAGATCTGTGGGCTCTTCACCTACATAGTGTTGATAGTCTTCGGGATCATGCCCTCCATAAAAAGTCCAGAAGCCTTTGCCCATGGTACCATGAATATATCTGGCTTCATTGATATCCCGGTTTTCGGCCATGATGACTACTTCAGGCTTCACAAACTGTTTCTTGTAGGCGGTGGTTTGTCCCATAAATCCTTTGATCACATTTTTGTGATTCTGTGTGAGCATGGTAGGAATCGGGTCCCATTTGGCTGAAAACTCAAACAAATTGAAATAATCGTTTGCTTCATTTAGGCCTCTTTCTGCAGCGGTATGATCAATATTTGAGAATTCCACCGTGTAGGGGTCATAAACCAGCGAGAAACCTTTGAAAGCAAAGGTGGGGTCGAAATTAAGTTTTTGATCGGCATTGGGGTCTGCCCCGTCACCGTCGTAGGGAGATTCCACAATGTCAATTCCCTCGGCTGCGAGAGCGATGTCAAATGTATCGGTGGCATTACACATGGCAAACATGTACCCGCCTCCCAGCACAAATTCCTGGATTTTCTTTACTACGGCCATTTTCAGATCGCTTACTTTGGCAAATCCATATTTAGATGCAATGGTTTCGGCCTCCCGCTTTTGCTGCTGATACCAGCTTTGACCCCGCATGCGTATAAACTTTCCAAACTGCCCGGTAAAGTCTTCATGATGCAGATGAAGCCAGTCGTACTCAGGTAATTTGCCTTCCATTACTTCTTCATCAAAAATCTTATCGTATTTGATTTCGGCATACGTAAGAGCCATGGTAACGGCATCATCCCAGGGCTGGGTACTGCCCGGGGAGTACACCGCAATTTTGGGAGGTTTCTGGAGTTTTACGGCATCCATATTGGCATCAGGATTCTTCACAAGGGCAATCAACTGTGCACCATCGGCATCTGAAATTACTTCATAACTGATGTTTCGAATGATACATTCGTTGATGAAATTCTGACTCACCGGTACCATAAAACTTCCCCCGCGATAATTAAGTAACCAATCCACTTCAGTATCGTATTTATCCAGAATCCAGTACACCAGTCCATACGATTTCAGGTGGTTTTTCTGCGAGTCGTCCATGGGAATCAGCAGCATATTTGCCATGACAGGCTTCATGCCCAGGAAAAATATGATAAGCGGTAATAAGGCTCGTTTCATTGGTTTGTATGTTTTGACCGCTATGGTCAATTTTGTAAAGTTAAACCAGAACATGGTTAAATAACGATAGTTGTTTATCGAAATGTTGCATGAAGGCAGGTTGAATATCTTAAATGGGTTAAGAATTCTTCTTTTTCTGCAGGCTTCAGGTAATCGATTGAGGATGCTTTTTTCTCATGGAAGGTTTTATTACGAAATGAGTAAACAGGCTTTTTTCGTTTCATAAGCAAACAGGATTTAATATAGGTCAAAGACTATTCCAAAGGTTCATGAATATCAAAGAAAACATTGCAGAGGGGTTGCGATCTATCCAGGGTAATCTTCTTAGGGCAATAATTACTTCAGCCATTATTGCTTTGGGGATTCTGGCGTTAGTAGGCATTCTTACTGCTGTGGATGGGATTCAAAATAATGTAAATCAGAGTCTTTCGGGCCTTGGTGCCAATACGTTCGACATACTTGTAGAGCAGCGAATGGGCAGAAGAGGCGGACTACGCGAGCAAAGTAAACCACCGATTGCTTATCGCGAAGCAAAAAAATTCAAAGAGCTTTTTACCGCCAGAGAGGAAGCGGAGGTAAGCCTATACACCAGTGTGGCGGGTGCGGTAGAGGTAAAGTATGGTTCAGAGAAAACAAATCCGAACGTTCAGGTAGTAGGAGGTGATGAAAGCTTTCTGGGAATAAAAGGTTACGTACTTCAGAATGGCCGTAACATCAACCCGGCAGATATGGATCTGGCAGCCAACGTGGCTGTTATTGGTTATGAGCTTGCCAATCAGCTTTTCCCAAAGGAATCTCCATTGAACAACAGCATTTCTTTTCTTGGAAATAAGTACAAGGTAGTGGGTGTGCTGGAAAAGAAGGGAAGCCTCACCGGAGGGGGTGATGACCGAATAGCGATTATTCCTTTGTCTAACGGACGTCAGTTTGACACACAAGGTCGGTTTTCCTATGAAATTACCACATCTGTCACATCGGTAGAGTCTATTGAAGAGGCCATTGGAGAGGCTACTGCGGTAATGAGACAGGTAAGAGGAGATGCTATCGGTAATGAAAACAGTTTTAGTATTGAAAGGGCAGATGCTCTGGTAAAGGAAACAGAACAGATCACCGGCGGGATGCAGATAGGCGGATTAGTGATTTCAATAATTACGCTACTTGGTGCTTCTATTGCCCTTATGAATATCATGATGGTATCTGTGACCGAACGCACCCGGGAGATTGGTGTTCGCAAAGCACTGGGGGCTAGTCCTTCAAAAATCAGGATGCAGTTTCTGGTCGAGGCCATTGTTATTTGCCTTATGGGAGGTGCAGCCGGGGTATTGTTGGGAATTCTGGCAGGCAATGCCGTTTCATCAATGCTATTTAACAAGGCCGAATTCATCATTCCCTGGGGCTGGATCATTGTCGGTGTCATAGTTTGTGTGGTGGTAGGCCTGATTTCCGGGGTTTATCCTGCGATTAAGGCTTCCAAAATGGACCCGATCGAATCATTGAGGTACGAGTAAAATTTTGTGAGGAATTGTTTTGTGAAACGTAGGGCTTCTTCTAGTTTTGCACTCCCAATGTGAAGACCTGCCCAGATGGCGGAATTGGTAGACGCGTTGGTCTCAAACACCAATGATAGCAATATCGTGCCGGTTCGACCCCGGCTCTGGGTACCAGGCCCCTGCAAGTGATTGCGGGGGCTTTTTCGTATTATTCTGAATACTTCATCGCAAACTCAAAAATCTGCCGGCGAATGGGGTTAGGGTTAAAATAGGTTCCATCAGCCTGCAGTCCAATGTTCTGGCGGTTAATAAGAATCGTTATACTCAGCTTTTCTGACGGAACCACCGAGATGCTTGTACCTGTAAAACCTGTGTGACCAAAAGAACCAACCGGACCGTCTTTCATGAAGGAATTTACGGGATCCATTATCCACCCAAGGCCATTCATGAATTCATCCTGAGTGAGGAACAGATCAACGGTTTTTGCGGAAATAAAACGCTTTTTGCCATATTTCCCCTTGCTCAAAAGCATGTCTACCAGTTTCTGCAGATCATCTGTGGTAGAAAACAAGCCTGCTGCACCCGATACCCCCCCGTTCGCGTACCAGGCATTCCCGTCATTTACCTCGCCAAGAAGCATATACTTTCTCCAGCTGTTCCAGGAATTTGGATCAAGCCCTTCAACGGTGAAGCCTAGCGAAGGGTCATGCACCATACGGTATTCATAGGGATTTCCTGCTGAGGTGGCAGCGAAAGGCTGATTTTTGTCTGGCAAATAAGCCGTTTTTGACATTTTCAAGGGAGTGAAAACCTGGTCTTTCATAAAGGTTTCCAGGGGTTTACCAGAGACAATCTCTATAATTTGGCCCAGCACAGTAAAACCGAGATCAGAGTAATGCCTCTCTTTACCAACCGGATACTTCAAGGGTAATTGCTCTATAAGCCGGAAAACTTCTGTGCGATTGGTGCAGGTGTAGTACATAGGATACCACTCCATTATACCAGAAGTATGCGTGAGAAGATGCCGGATTGTGATCGATTCCTTTTCGGGAGTTTGGAATGCCGGAACATATTTCCAGACAGGATCTTCAACGTTTAGCAGACCTTTATCGTGCAAAACCATGATGGATGTGGTAGTTCCAATCACTTTGGTAAGCGATGCCAGGTCATATAAAGTCTGGGTAGTGGCTGGTACAGGCTTTGTTAGAAAATTTCCTTCAAAATCTTTCAGCTGGGAATAGCCAAAAGCCTTTCGCAAAAGAACCTTGCCGTCTTTTTTGACCTGAACCACGGCTCCGGGGATCAGGTTTTGAGACAGGTAGAAAGAAATGAGAGAGTCTGTTTTGTGCTCTATATGAATAGTTTGTGTAAAACCGGATGACGCCAGTAATACTCCTAAAATAAAACCTGCGAATTTGATCATAGTCTGAAAAGTGATTCCAAAAATCGGTCTGCCTCTCGCTTAGAATCCGATAAAAAATCAATAGCCAAAGTTCCTGAAAAAATCATTCACATTTTTCACATCACTTATGCCTAATATGTTGCAGACTTCGGAAAGATCAGAGAAGTCGAGGCCTCCGCTGCTTACGGCCATATTGGTATATCTGCCTTCTTTTCCGTTGTAGTTATTGGCAATTCCAATGGCCATTCGCCACACATTTCGGAGTTTTTCAGATTTCAGATCAGATTCGGCGAGCTTGAATCTGGGATTACGAAATCCCGCAGTTCCGTTTCCTTCTACGTTACCATCGGCAATTTTCTGATAATCTGTGTGTTCTTTTACAAAATTAAGGTCGTTGGCAGAGGTCACGCTCTCATTCCATTCACTATGCTGTACCAGATGTATGCGTTTTTCTGTGTGTAGTTTAGGGTAAATCGCCTGTATGGTCCGTACCAGACGGGCAGAGAAATCACTTTGGCCGGCTTCTGCTATCCAAATGTCGCCCCCGTCTTCTAGTGTGGCAATTGAAAGTTTTAGCACCCGTTGTAAGGCCAGATGGCTATCGGTATGGGCATCTGACCAGTTAGTTCCGAATGCCAGCTGAAACAGGTCATTGGCGGGCACGTAAAGACCCTCCTGAATGCCATAGGTACCTGCCACGACGTGGTAAGTGACCGAAGAGTAATCCGGGTAATTTATAAGAGTATAAAAGGCGGCTGCGGCGTGTATGTCATCTACATCGGTTTTGCAGTCAAACTGAGCCAGGAGTAAATCTTTCTTCGGATTAAAGCGACTTTTTGAATACGTATGAAGGTCTGAACTGCCCAGAAAAAGCAAAAGGCCAAAGACGAAAATTTTCATTTCAATGTTTTTTGGGTCGAAACTAAACAGCCGAATTTAATAAAAAATGCTGGCTCATCGCTTTATTTTACTCCCTTTAAATCAGGTTTTCGGTGGTTTTAACGGAGAGCCGTATGTTTTGATTTAGGAATTTGTCCGGTAAACTCCGGTTAAGTTTTAATTAGCACCATCAGAGTTTCGTTAAACTAATTGATTGATCAAACTGACACCTTTTTGGATAATAATTGTACTTGTTTTGCTTTCTTACTTTTAGCTTTGTCAATGCAGAATAGAGCAATACCGGTTTTGTCATCGCTGAAACAGATCTTCTGATTATGAACGGGACAGTTAACATATTGCTGGCAGATGATCATCAGATATTGCTGGAAAGTCTTGCAGAATCCATTAATTTCTCTGCCCGACTTCAAGTAGTAGGCACTGCTATTGATGGCCGGGAAGTACTACAAAAACTGGAAATTTATGAGGTAGATGTACTTGTTTGTGATATGCAAATGCCTGTTCTTGATGGGATTAGCACTGTTTTGAAAGTAAGAGTTCAGTTTCCCGGAGTTAAGATTTTAATGCTTTCTATGCAGGAAGAAGTATCGCAAATTGAGCGTGCTATTCATGCCGGGGCTCATGGATACATCTTAAAAAAGGCCAAAAAGGCAGAACTGGAAACAGCAATTCTAACCATTATGGAAGGTAAAAGATACTTTCCGCCTGATATTTTACAATTGCTGGAACTTGAAAAACCGGTGTCGGAAAACTTACCATCTGTTTTGAGCCTGAGAGAAATTGAAATTCTGAAGCTGATCGCACAGGAAAATACGAGTCAGCAAATCGCCGCAATTCTCAAAATCTCTTTGAATACGGTTGAATCACACCGAAAGAATATTTACCGCAAACTGGGTATTCAGAATCTGGCCGGGGCTATACGTTTTGCCCTTGACTGCAAACTACTTGACTAGTGTTTCCAACTACTTTTTAATGTGGATAATCTGTTCCTATAAAGCCCAAAGCCAGATTACCGTATAATAAATCTCATGCCATCTCACGGCAAACCGTGATTGACCCATACTACCTTTTCTTGGGAAATTTGCCTAAAAGCTATCCATGAAAACAATTTCACTTTTCCTGTTCTTTTCCGCTCTGATTTTTGAGGGATTCTCTCAATCTTCGTCCATTCTACCCAACAGCTTTGGTTTACCCAGAATCATTTCCTTTTCAACATGTGACAATACCGCTAAAGGACAATTGGTTTATAGTAATCTGGCCAATAAAATATACTATTGTAATGGTTCAGAATGGGAGTCATTGACGCATTCTCCATGGACACAAACAAATGATAATGTGTATATTACACTTCCGAATCTCGGACT
>CBINGY010000112.1:0-7400 GCA_966250325.1 uncultured Cytophagaceae bacterium
CGCTTCCTGTTTCCAAAGAAAAAAAGCCTGTGCTAATGCACAGGCTCATAATTTCTCGAAAATGCCAGAATCGCCTGAATGGATCTTTCAGAGGGTTCAAGCCTGATCTTATCCAGATCTGATTTTAAGCTAAGTCCGTCAAGATAAAAATCAAGAAGATGGACATCTTTAATCAGGCTTTCTTCGATTGCTGCATTTTCGTCCTCAGATGTTTCGTTGTACAAATAACGTACTACATCATTTAATGGTGTTGTAAAGGTTTGTGTCATAGGCATATACAGATTTACTCATCATTTTGCGTAAATTAATGAGAGCATAACGCATACGGCCCAGGGCGGTGTTTATACTAACTCCGGTGGCATCAGCGATTTCCTGAAAACTCATGTCTTCGTAATGTCGCATGATAAGCACTTCCCTTTGCTGCTCGGGCAACTGTTTAATTAAGCTTCTCAGATGCTCATGAGACTCTTTTTTGATCTGTCTGGTCTCTACTGAACTCTCAGAAAAACTCAAGGAGTTAAACACGTTACTTCCGTCTTCAAACACTACACTTGGGTAGCGTCTTGCTCTACGGAAATAGTCGATTGCCAAATTGTGAGCTATTCGTAAAATCCACGGAAGAAACTTTCCTTCTTCATTGTATTTGCCATTGCGTAAGGTACGTATCGCTTTGATGAAGGTATCCTGCATCAAGTCTTCTGCTACTTCCTGGTCCTTAACTACAAGGTAAATAGTGGTGTAAATTTTCGATTTGTAACGAGCTACAAGGGTTTCGAAGGCTGATTCGTCTCCTCGGATGTAGGCTGATACAAGCTCACTTTCGTTAACTCGGACTTTTTCCATTCTTACATGTCGTTTAGTTAACGTAGAGCTTTATATCATATTGTTGTCCCTTGGTTTAATTGAAGAATAATTGTCGAAAGATAAAACAAACTTTTTTACAAAGGCAAATTGGCAGTTCGAAAAATTAGTTAACGGTATGTCAATACACTTTCATTTAACGTTGTAATTTGACAAAAATCATTCCAAAAAGCCTTTTTGTGACGATATGTGCTGATTCTGGCAACTTACCCACCTCTCGGCTTTTCGGTATAATTTTTGTACTTCATATGGATAGTATTACCGAAATCTGGCTGCAGATGTTTAAATCTTTATTATCAAAGCAGGATAATTCTATCTTTAGTTCGTTTCTCCTTCAAAAAAAGGGGATTATTCTGTTTTCTGTACTCCTTCTTCCTTTTCTGGCTCGTGCACAGCGTGACGTAATAGTGACGCAGGCCAACGAAGAAATACGCTGCCGTATTCTGGATGAAACTCCCACCCGTTTTATATACGCATATATTGGTCCTAAAGGACGAATCCTTCGAAATGAAATATTTAAAAATCTTGTCAAAGATTTTAAGTATAATAAGTTTGACAGTGACCTGGTGCAGCATTCTGCCAAAGATAAAAAAGAAGATGCTGAGTTTCGGTCACGCAATTCTGAGCCCTCAGTTAAGGATATCGTAGCCTCGGAGCAAGCTGCTGACCAAAAGAAGAAGGAAAGCGATAAGGCGAAATCTCCCGCGACAGCCAGTTCAAAATCTGCTAATGAGGATATTGCTTTGAAATCTTCGAGTCAAAACACATCTTCAGAGAATCCTGAGGAAGTGGTTAAAACTTCGGGTACTTCTGAAGAATCCGCTAAGCAAAAAACAATTTCAAGATCAAAGAAACCAGAAAAAGAGAATACGGAAATTGATCAATCTATGGCTGTAAAAGTTTCCGATGAGGCAAACAAAACAGATGCCAGCCCAAGAGGCGATCTTAACGCAAAACCGACCGGTAATGAAGTAAAGCCCCAGTCGCAGAAAGAACCTGGGATGGCAGATGCCTCTTCCGCTAACAGAAACCTAACAAATAATTCCCGTGCTGGAAGTTCACAAGCCGAGTCTGGCATAAGACCATCTTCTTTGCCTGCGGATGTTGAAGTACTCACTCCCAAGGCGAATAGCGAAAAGAGTGAAATACCAGAAGTTAAGTCTGATGCAAAGGCCTTAAGTCCCACGGAATTGACAAATAAGGAGGAAACCTCCATGCCTGCCAGCCCCTTAAAGTGGCGTGTAGGAATCAAGGGAGGCATAGGAAACATAAGAGATAATGGTTTTAACGCCTCCGATGCATTTGGTCTTTATCAGGAAAAACTCATGAAGGGCTTCACGCTGGGTGGTGATATGGCATTTTTCCCCTTAAAGAATTTGGGTTTCGGAGCAATTTTTACGGATTTCAAATCAAAAAATCAGGCTGATAATCTAAACTTTATCAATCCTTCCACCGGATCTGAAGTGAGCGGAAGTATCTCAAATTCTATATCAAGGAAATTTATCGGACCAGCACTTCTGTTCAGAAAGAGTATTGATTTTAAGACCTATCTGGTTTTCATGGCCAGTCCGGGAATGTACTTTTATTCTGATAAAGGAGATTACAACGGGGAGTTTTTTGACTACCGTGGAAAACAGTTTGGTGGAGCTAGCACACTCGGCATAGATTTTCTTCTGGGTAATGACATTATTGGAAGAGACATCATCTTAAGTCTGGAGGCCGGTTATAATTACGGAAGGCTATCGCAGATGGATTACAATAACGGTATAGGACCAGTAACTCTGGCATCACCATTGGTAATGGATCGGCTCGATTTTTCGATTGGCCTTCGTTTTATGCGGTTCCCGAAGTATCTGAAAAACTCGGCTTATTGATTGACGGGAACACCGTAAAGGTCAAATTCTTCCGCTTCGGTAATTCTTATTTGTGCAAAATCGCCAATCCGGAGGTAATTATCGGTGCTTATAAGCACTTCGTTATCTACTTCCGGTGAGTCATGCTCTGTACGTCCAATAAAGTATCCTCCTTCGGTGCGGTCAATGAGAACCTTGTATTCTTTTCCTATTTTGGCCTGATTTAACTCCTGGGAAATTCCCTGCTGCAGCTCCATAATGAGATCTGCTCTTTCCTCTTTTTCTTCATCCGTAACCGAGTCTGGCATACCGAATGAATGCGTATCTTCTTCGTGAGAATATTTGAAAACCCCCAACCTGTCAAAGCGAGTATCTTCCACAAAGCGGTACATTTCCTCGAAATGAGCTTCCGATTCGCCTGGATGACCAACAATCAGGGTGGTACGTAGTGCGATATCAGGTACCTTTTGTCTGATAGTATCTACCAGTTCTTCGGTTTTCTCTCTGTTAATTCCTCTTCGCATGAGTTTCAGGATCTCACTGCTGCCGTGTTGCAGAGGCATATCCAGGTAGTTACATACATTGGACCTGTTTTTGATTACATCCAAAATATCTAAAGGAAAACCAGCCGGATAGGCATATTGCAGACGTATCCACTCAATCCCCTCCACCTCAGCCAGTTTATCGAGGAGCTCGGCCAGATTTCTTTTCTTGTAAATATCCAAACCGTAGTAGGTGAGATCCTGAGCAATAAGGATAAGCTCTTTAGTTCCTCTTTTTGCCATATTCTGAGCAGAGAGAACCAGTTCTTCCATCGGAGCCGAAATATGTTTTCCACGCATGAGAGGGATAGCACAGAAAGAGCATGGCCTGTCACAGCCTTCTGCAATTTTCAGATAAGCGTAGTGAGCCGGTGTGGTAAGGAGGCGTTCTCCCACAAGTTCTTTTTTATAGTCGGCTTTTAGCGTTTTGAGGAGCCTTGGCAGCTCATTGGTGCCAAACCAGGCATCTACCTGAGGTATTTCGGGAGCTAGTTCATCTTTAAAACGATGGGAAAGGCAGCCAGTTACGTACACTTTTTCCAGTAATCCTGCTTCTTTGGCATCTACATACCTTAGTATGGTGTCAATAGATTCCTGTTTAGCATTGTCAATGAAGCCGCAGGTATTAATCACTACCACATTGGAGCGGTCATCTTCTGCCTCATGCTCTGCTGCAATTCCGTTACCCTTTAATTGCGTAAAGAGCATTTCAGAGTCAACCAGATTTTTGGAGCAACCCAGTGTAACGATATTGACCTTATTGATTTTATTTCCCTTCGTCTTCATTATCTCTTGCTAAAAGGCTGCAAATTTCGGAAAAATAAGACGGAATCAATCATAGAATAAGATCAAAAACCGTCTTGCTTTTCTACAGCAGGTTTCTGAGCCGGAATGGGACTTGAAGAGGCTGGTTTATCTTCTGAAGTAACAGCGGCCGGAAGGGGAACAGGTGTAATCTGACCGGGTGCAGAAACCGGAGTTCTTGCTGGTTTTTTGAAGGCTTCCTCCGAAACTCCAAGATAACTGATCAGAAAACGTTTTCTGAAAGCCATGGCTTCTGCCATATCCCCGGGTATCAATTCAATGCCTTTGGAGGTTTTGGTCTTTTCATCAGAACTCAACATTTTATTAAACTCAAAGTCTGAAGATGCAATGCCCAGTTGCCCGCCTTTGTACCCTATGTAATACCAGGTATCTGCAGAAAGCTCGAGAAACAGGTAAATTTCGTCACCAAGTCTGGGGTTTTTGATGATTTCAAAATAACCAGGAACACTCGCATTAATATCTGTCTCACCAATGTTAGAAATTCCAATGGAACCTACACTTCGATACGAATTAAATACAGGATTCCAACGAAGCCTCAGATCACTGAAAACTATACTGGCAAAGAATTTCGGGGATAATTTAAATAAAGGAATATGTCCTTTGAGGTATTGAGAGGTGTAGTCTGCGGTTTCTTTCGGGCTAAGCATAGCAGAGAGTTTGGCAGCAAACTCCGGACTGTCAAATACAAAACCGGGATCTGAGTTTCCTGCATCCAGATTTGTTTTGACGATATTATCTCCCATTTTGGCAACTACAGGAATAGGAATCGGGAAGTTGAATTTCATCAGGGTGTTGAAGTCATAATTGACGGAGTCAAGGCGAACTTCTGCGAGACCCACAGTCTCAACAAACTGAGCCAGATCGGGTGTAAGAAGATTGTAATGACCGCTTAATTTAATGATGCCTTCTTCATCATAAAGTTCATAGGTGTTGTTTGTTGCAGATCGTTCGGATTTTCCCGGAACATCAATAAGAAAGCGTTTGTTTGCCTCATCTCGTTTGAAAACTCCTTGTGCCAGGAATACATCATAGTCATCTGCACTTCGTTTGGCCGAAAGAAAAGTAGGGTACAGAGCCTCTGAGCTGCTGGATGGATTAAGGTGAAGACCGGCATATAGCGGCTTTCCTCCATCTTTAAGACTTTCGTCCACGTTGATTTGAATTTCTTCCGATTTATTTCCTGAATAATTGATCCAGTTGCTACTCAAGACAGGATAATCTGGTAAAACGGGAGTAACCTGCCCCCTCAGATTCAGGTTTTTAAACGGAGCCAGCATGGTCAGATCTCCGATATAAAGGATTTTCGGGGATAAATAAATACTGTCTTTTTCTGTCACGCTTGCTTTGGCAATCGTGGAGAGTTTGCCCGATTTTTTTGAACTTAGAATTTCACCTTCCGGAGTAATTTCGGCAAATTCAAAGCTTCCCATTTTGATTTTATAGACCTGCCCGCTTACATTTTCAAAACGGTAGGATGCACTTCCGCTGTAACTCAATTTTGAATTTATCGTAATATTGGCCTCGGTAAGTGTATGGTATTTATTCAGGGTATCTGCAATAACTGTGGCATTTGAAAAAGGCTCCAGCTTCCCTTCTGCCAGTACAGCCACTTTCCCGCCATTGGGTACAATAATGGCATCCACAGAGTTTATACCCGGTACCCCTGATACGTTTAGTGTGTTTTTGGCAATGTCATAAAGGGCCTCTGTTCCATTAAAATACAGACCATACTGACCCGGAGCCGTTGCTGTGAAGCGGGAGCTTTCCAAATCTCCTTTCATGTTGATAGATTTCTTACGGATATCCCAGGTTGCGTTATCAATCGATGTTTTGTATGCCGCATACGGGAAAGAAATGGAAGAGGCCACGGTATCATCTATATTTCCTGAAACCGGCGAGATTCCCACCAGCTGATTCTCCAGATTGAAATCCACATCTACCCCTTTTCCATCAAGCACCGGTTTGCTCTTTTCTTCGGAAGATTTTATGAGAAAGGCCGCTTGGCCGCCAAAAAATCCTGATTTATTAAATTTAATGGCCTGTGATTTAGTTTCGGAGTCTTTACGATCTAAACTGCCTTGCCCGTATAAGCCGCTTTTTCGAACCACCAGTTCACCGGTTAACATGGTGCTGGCATTGTAAAAACTAAAGGTTTCTGCTGACGATAATACCAGACTGTCTTCAGAGGGTTTCCACCGGGCCGTATAATCGTTGATTTTCACATCAGGAAAATAGGCCTGGCTGCTGAGATAAGTCTCTTTTATACTTCCGGTTTGGCCAGACATTGACATGCCTTCCGTTCTGAACCGGGCTTCTTTAAGGGCTAGCACGGCTGCAAGGTGTGTGAGTTGACCCGATGTGGTGAGCCCTTTCCGACTCATTTTTAAGGGTTCGGCAAATTTAAGTTCAGAGGCGGTTCCGTATAATTTATAGGCAGATTTGGGGATGTGTGAAAAACCAACGCTTGTATCGGGCATTACTACCAGAGTTTCCTTAAACGAAGTGAATATTCCTCCCGAATTAAAGGTTCCCTGATAAGCTATATCCCTGATATTCAAACTATCATGGTCTATTTTGTCTATTTTGAAGAACACTTCATCTTCAAAAGGTTCTTTTCTGAAAGATTCATTAAAATGAACAAGGGCACCTTCGGGCACCACCAGCCTTGGATATTGGGGTAAAAATTTCCTTCCCGATTTATTATCAGGAGCATTGAGGTAAAGTGTGCCGGTTTTACCATAAACCATATTTCTGCCCAGCACTTGTTTTCCTCCTTTGTTATAAATTTCAGCAGGAATAAAAAGAATGGAGTCAATTCTTTTCAGATTAACCAGAAACCTTTCATAGTCGACTTCGAAGTCGCCATAAATCCGGTAATTTTTGACGATGATCTCTCCGCCAAATTCAAAAGATTTGCTGCCTTGCATTTTCAACTGCTGATCTTTCGGCAGAAATCGTATTCCGAGTGAGTCGGATAACTTAAACTCCTGAGTTCCTGAAATATCGAGGGCGTTTGAATTACGGTCTATGGATGCATTACCTCCGCCTTTGTTTACAGAAGCAAACATAAGATCATCATAATCTCCTTTTCCGATAGCGGCCTTGAAATAGTGTAAACCTTTACGGCTCAGACTGTAGGTGTCGGTGAATGGGTCATACACCAGAAACCCCATTTGAAGAGCTATTTGAACTCCATTTTTCACCTGAAGCGGTGTTTTAGGAGGAATTTTATCCTGAATTTCAAATAAATCAAACGTATTGACACCCTTTTTCAAGAGGTAATTTCCCAGAAAAATTAAGGGGTTAAACCCTGCTCTAT
>CBINGY010000113.1:0-7180 GCA_966250325.1 uncultured Cytophagaceae bacterium
TGACACGCTCCGTGCCCATTAATCCGAGTAAAGGCATTTCTGTGTGCTGCTCTACCAGTTCCAATAGCTTACTTTCCGGGAGATTACGCTCAGCAGCAATTCGTTTTACCTGCACCCTGGCCGCCTGTACCGAAATGTGAGGATCTAAACCACTCCCGCTGGCTGTTACCAGATCTGAGGGAACCTCCGCAGGTTCAATTCCCGGGTTGTGAACCAGGAAGGTATCAATTCTGGCCTGTACCTCAGTGAGATGATCCGGATTGGTGGGCCCCAGATTACTCCCTCCGGAGCCGGCCGCATCATAGTTAACTGCAGACGGCCTGGACCAGAAATATTTGTCAGAAGTGAACGATTGACCTACATTCGGCGGATACCTCTGACCATTTTCAGAGATTATCAGTCCATTTCCTTCACCCGGAGCAAAACGGGCAACAACCCATACCAGAGAAGTATATATGCCGCAAAAGAAAACCAGGCATACCAGCGTAAGTCTTATTCCAATGATAAGTGAATTTTTCATCTTTAACTTATTTTAAATTCCTACTATTAAGCGTATTAACGAATAATTGAGAGTTAGTTTTTTCCCTTAGATTCTCCAAATTGGTCTCAGACTTTTCTCTCAAAAAGATCAACTGACAAACCGAAAAATTCAAAGGAATACAGAGACAACCATATCAATCAGTTTTATTCCGATGAAGGGTACAATGACACCACCCAGACCATAGATAAAGAGGTTTCGTCTCAGCAGGGCACTTGCACCGATCGGCTTGTAGGCCACGCCTCTAAGAGCCAGCGGAATCAACATCGGTATGATAAGAGCATTGAAGATTACCGCAGAAAGAATGGCACTTTCAGGACTATGCAGATCCATAATATTGAGACCTTGTAATGAAGGTATAGCCAAAATGAATAAAGCAGGAATAATTGCAAAATATTTGGCGACGTCGTTGGCAATACTGAAAGTAGTCAGGGTGCCGCGAGTCATCAACAATTGTTTACCAATTTCCACCACTTCAATGAGTTTGGTAGGGTCATTGTCCAAATCCACCATATTACCGGCCTCCTTGGCTGCTTGAGTACCGCTGTTCATGGCTACGCCTACATCTGCCTGTGCCAGAGCAGGGGCATCGTTTGTACCGTCTCCCATCATGGCTACCAAACGCCCTTCCGCCTGTTCCTTTTTGATGTAATTCATTTTGTCTTCAGGCTTGGCTTCGGCAATGAAATCATCCACGCCAGTATTTTGAGCTATAAACCTTGCCGTGAGTGGATTATCACCTGTTACCATCACGGTCTTGATACCCATTTTTCTCAGCCTCTCAAAACGCTCCTGAATACCCGGCTTAATGATATCCTGAAGCTCAATTACACCAATAACCTGCTCGTTTTCGGATACCACCAATGGGGTTCCACCATTACTTGAAATTTCTACCACCTGCTCTGAGATTACCCCGGGAAACGTGTTTCCGGCTTTTTCACACAGGGTACGTATTGCATCTGCCGCCCCTTTGCGAATCCGTGTATTTTCAAAATCAATTCCCGAAGTTCTGGTTTCGGCAGAAAACTTAATAAATCGAGCATCTTTTACCTGATAAACCAGCGGATTTACCCCGGCCAGTTCTAGAATTGATTTTCCTTCCGGAGTCTGATCGGTAGCAGAGCTCAGCACCACAGACCTCACAAAATGTTCTTCATCAATACCTGGTGCCGGATAAAAATGAGTGGCTTTTCTGTTACCAATCGTGATGGTACCGGTCTTATCCAGCAATAAAACATCGATATCACCGGCTGTTTCCACGGCTTTACCACTTTTAGTGATCACATTGGCTCTCAAAGCCCTGTCCATTCCGGCTATACCAATGGCAGAAAGTAATCCGCCAATGGTAGTGGGAATAAGACAAACGAACAATGAGATAAAAGCAGCGATGGTGATTGGAGTATTCGCATAATCAGCAAATGGTTTCAGCGTAACCGTGACCGTAATAAACACCAGAGTGAAACCAGCCAAGAGAATAGTCAGTGCAATTTCATTGGGTGTTTTTTGTCGGCTCGCCCCTTCTACCAGAGCAATCATTTTGTCCAGGAAACTCTCGCCGGGACCGGTTGTAACTGCCACAAGAATCTTGTCAGACAACACCTTCGTACCACCTGTAACCGAAGATTTATCGCCACCTACTTCGCGAATCACCGGAGCAGACTCACCTGTAATTGCACTTTCATCAATGGTAGCCAGTCCTTCGATGATTTCGCCATCAGCTGGGATAATATCACCTGCTTCGCACCAGAAAACATCTCCCTTTTTCAATTGTGATGAAGAAACCGTTTCCCCGCTCTGCAATTTTGCCGGGGTTTCCTCGCGGGTTTTACGCAGGCTATCTGCCTGAGCTTTGCCGCGTGCCTCGGCAATTGCTTCTGCGAAATTTGCAAACAGCAAAGTGAGCAAAAGAAGCAGAAATACGGTGAAGTTATAAGTGAAAGAGCCTTGGCCCGTATTGCTCACCGAAAAAATTGTAACAAGGAGCATAACCACCGTTCCTATCTCAACGGTGAACATGACCGGATTGCGAAAAAGTGTCCTTGGATTGAGCTTCGTGAAAGACTCTCTGAAAGCTTCCTGAACCAGCTCTTTCTGAAATAAATTCGAATTCTTATTGTTTTTCATTGTTTCCGATTGTTAAGATTAATACATCGAGAAATACTCAGCTAATGGACCCAGAGCCAATGCAGGAAAAAATGCCAGAGCTGCTACCACGGCAATGACCGCAAATACCAGTATACCGAAAGTGGAAGTATCAGATTTTAGCGTTCCGGCACTCTCTGGCGTATATTTTTTAGAGGCCAGTATTCCGGCGATGGCTACCGGGCCAATGATGGGCAAATACCGGCTCAATAGCATAACCAATGCCGTGGCTACATTCCAGAACGGGGTATTATCACCCAGGCCTTCAAAACCACTACCATTATTTGCCGCTGCAGAGCTGAACTCATACAGCATTTCACTGAATCCATGAAAACCCGGATTATGTAGCCAACCGGCATAGGCCGCAGGATCGCCCGAATACAAAAAACTGGCCAGGGCCGTGCCTCCTAAGATCATAAACGGATGAAGTAAAGCGACCATCATGGCTATTTTCACTTCTGTGGCTTCCACTTTCTTTCCCAGAAACTCGGGGGTTCGGCCTACCATCAAACCACCAATGAAAACAGCCAGAATAATAAATACATAGAAATTGATGAACCCCACGCCTACTCCGCCATAAAAGCTGTTAATCATCATTCCCAGCAAGGCAAACATTCCTGTGAGCGGGGTCATGCTATCGTGCATGGCGTTTACTGACCCGTTACTGGTACATGTGGTGTTAATGGCCCAATAGGCTGATGCTGCCGACCCAAAACGTACCTCCTTCCCTTCCATACTACCCATATTCTGAGCAATACCCAGTTCTGAAATAGCCGGATTACCGTTCATTTCATAATAAATGGCAGGCACCACCAGGCACAAAAAACCGGCGGTCATCACCCCAAAAATCATCAGGGAAAGTTTCCTTCTTTTTAATACATAACCCAGAGCAAATACCAGAGCTATCGGTATGAGAAAAATAAAACCTGTCTCCAGCATGTTGGTCAGGTAATTGGGATTTTCCATGGGATTGGTGGAATTGGGCCCGTAGTAGCCCCCTCCGTTTGTTCCCAGTTGCTTGATAGAAATGAATGCCGCAGCCGGACCACGGCTAATGTTTTGTTCAAGACCCTCCAGCGTGGTAATGGTATCTTTTCCATCAAACGTCATGGGAGTACCGTTAAATGCCAAGATAACAGCTCCCAGGAAAGCTATCGGAAATAAGATTCGGGTACAGGTACGTACAAAATAACTGTAGAAATTGCCAAGTTTATCCGCCGTATGTTCTTTCATGGCATTGAAAACAACGGCACAAATGGCAATACCTGTAGCTGCACTAATAAATTGCCAAAGCATGAGTGTTAGCTGGCCTAAATAGGACAATGCGGTTTCACCCGAATAGTGCTGAAGATTCGTATTGGAAACGAAGCTTACTGACGTATTGAAGGCCAGATCCCAGCACATAGACGGATTTCCATCCGGGTTCAGGGGAAGCCAACTCATATTTGTGAGCACAAACATGGAAATCACAAACCAGAAAGCATTAATCACCAGAAGCGAAATCAAATGCTCCTTCCAGTTCATGGGTTTATCTGGGTCAATACCACTTAACCTGTAGAAAAGCTTATCAAGCGGATTGAAAATTACATCCAACCAGGTTTTTTCGTAGTTAAATATCTTTCCAATGTATCTTCCCAAGGGGATTGCGAAAATCAAGGTTAAGAGGTACATCGCAATTACACCTGTAATTTCGGTATTCATAAGTCAAAAAAATTAAAGGATTCCGAGGTATTTTAGTTTAATGAACACGAGATATACCATTGCCAGAATGGTTATCAGAAACAGCACCAAAGCCAGAAATTTTCGTAGGACCTTCATGGCTCTTAAAATTTTTCCGGCTTTATGAGTACATAACAGAGGTACACAAACACGAGGATCGAAAGAATGAATAAGGCTGTCATATCAGTTTTCAATGATGGTTTTGAGATACGCTTCTTTCAGGTTCTTCGGGAAAATTATCAAGTGACTTTTCAATGTGTGCTGGTCATCTGAGTTACTTATCACCTCCAGAAATTCATTTTCGATGGTATTGCGATCGTGCAATGATCCATGCTCGTAAATCATGTTGACGATTTTGGCGATACTTTCAGTGACTTCCGTATCCTGGCTGCTTTGACCTTTCAAAAACCCGTTAGCCAATGAATTCATAACCTGATATTCCGAATTCATTTCCGCCTTCGGCATGTATTGCGGCAGCCACTCGCTTACGGTTTTTACAATTTTTGATTTCATAATTTTAAGCTTTATAGTTTCGAGGATTTCAACCTCTTGTTTGCTATATGCCAATTTCTGTTCCGAAGAATACTAACCGATTACAATGCATTATTATACAGACTCTTATGTCAAAAATATGTTAGGCAACTATCAAAAATCCTAGCGTTTTGAAAGGGTAAATCCTAGCGTTTTGAAAGGGTACTGCTAGTCCAGACCGTACTCCGAAAGCTTGCGGTAAAGGGTGGTGAGAGCTATTCGTAGCAATTCGGCAGTCTTCGTTTTGTTGCCATTGCAATAATTAAGCACCTTTTGTATATGGACTTTTTCAGCTGCAGCGAGCTCAAATCCTGAAATGGTATCCTTTCGGGTAGAATAAGCTGTATTTTGTATTTCTGCAGGTAGATGCTCGGGACCAATTTCGCTTTCTGAGCATAAAATCACCGCCCGTTCCATGACATTCTTCAGCTCACGAACATTTCCGGGCCAGGGATGTAAACGCATCACAGACAGGGCATCCGGGGAAATTTGCTGAATCCTTTTATTGGTTTTAGCCGAAAAAATTTCCAGAAAATGAAGGGCCAACACATCAATATCACTTCCCCTCTCCCGAAGCGGCGGAATGTTTATTTCGAATACCGATATACGATAATAAAGGTCTTCCCGAAAATTCCCTTTTCGTACCTCCTCTTTCATATCCCGATTTGTGGCCGCAATCACCCGAACATTCACCTGCGTAGGTCGAGTATCGCCAATCCGGATAAACTCACCGGTCTCCAGAACCCGCAATAATTTTGCCTGAAGTTCCAGAGGCATTTCTCCGATTTCATCCAGAAAAATGGTGCCATGATTGGCTTCTTCAAAAAAACCTTTCTGATCTCTCGTGGCACCCGTAAATGCACCTGCCCGGTGACCAAACATTTCACTTTCGAGGATATCTTTGCTCAGTGCCGAGCAATTAATTGCAACAAAGCTCCGCTGCCTGCGAGCACTTTCGTGATGTATCGCCTGGGCAAAAACTTCTTTTCCGGTGCCTGTTTCTCCGGTGAGCAATACCGTAATATCTGAAGAAGCTACCTTATGAGCCAGTTCTGTGGCTGTAGCCAGACTTTTCGATTTTCCTAAAATTCCCTGGAACGAATACCTTTGCTTCAGCTTCTCTTCCAGCTTGTTAAGTCGCTTACAGAGGTCAATTTTTTCTGCTGCTCTGTGAAGTAAAGGAATAATCTTATTGTTCTCATCGCCTTTGGTGATATAGTCAAACGCTCCGTTTTTAATTGCCCTAACACCATCCTCTATCTGACCGAAAGCGGTAAATAAGATTATTTCAATGAGGGTAAACCTCTCTTTCACAGATCTGGTAAAATCTACTCCGTTGCCATCCGGGAGTTTTACATCACATAAAATCAGGTCAATCTCTTTTTGGGCGAGAATCACTTCTGCAGCCTTAAGAGTTGCAGCCTGAAAAACCTCAAATCCCTCAAAACTGACAATTTGAGAAAGGAGATTTCTTAGTCTTTCTTCATCATCGATGATCAGTACTTTTTTCAAACAACATTTGTTTTGTCAATACGTCTTAAGCTTCCAAATCTTTGCTCGCCTGATAAACTTCCATCGTATCTACTTCACCCGTCTCAGATCCACTGCACTCACCGGCTGATAAACCAACGGTGTATATTCTACCTCAAAATCACTCTTATCGAGCCCGAAAGCCTGCCCGTCACTTAAGGTAATTCCTTTAAAGAAGAAGTAGGTATTGAGCAGAATGCCATCACGAAGTGAGAATTCATTTTCCACAGAAAGAAACTTCTCAATGATAACAAACCGGAAATCGGGTTCATTATGGTATCGGGTGGCACCATCCAGCCGCTCATGAATATTGAGTTCTTTATTCACCACCAGTTCCTGCACTATTTTCTTGAAATACAGTTCTGTACGTGGCTGTATTCTGAAACCCACATTGATATTTACTTTGATGATTTTATCGTTGACCAGCTCCTCAACATTGTAGGAGAGTGTATACGGCTCCTCTGTTCGGTTAATATGAAGCAGCCAGTACACATCGGCTCGTTTGGGTCTTTTACTCAGAATTGAAAGCACAATCTTCTCCTCAATATGATGCCCCAGATCGGCCTTGGTGAGATAAATTAAGTGAGTGGCATATTTGGGAATTGAGTCATCTTCGCTGAGCTCAGTGATTAGCCCGGAATACTTATCCAAATCCACAAACCGGGTGAGTCGGTTACTTATTTTCCTACCCGTATAAATTGAATACATGATAAAAATATA
>CBINGY010000114.1:0-6772 GCA_966250325.1 uncultured Cytophagaceae bacterium
CAAAGTGTGTGGAGATGAGAAGGAGACGATCACGGCTACAGGCTGCAGTGGAACATTGACCTGGAGCACAGGAGCAACCGGCTCTTCGATATCAGTAGGAGCGGGTAAGTATTGGGCAACCTGTACCACTGCTTGCGGAATATCACCGAAGAGCAATGAGGTTGAAATCTTATCGGGCGGCGTAACACCGGCAGCACCTGTTCTGATTGCTACATCAGAAAGCCTTTGTGCTCAGGATTCTGTAACAATTACAGCCTCTGGATGTTCGGGTACAGTGAAGTGGTCCACGGGTGTCACCGGTTCGAAAATTGTTGTTAAGGTGGCGGGTACGTATTCTGCAGTTTGCGTAGGCACCTGCGGAGAAAGCCCTAAAAGCAACGAGATAACAATAATCAAATCGGGAACACCAAACACACCGGTTGTTTCAACCGATAGGGTAAGTGTCTGCGGATCTGAAAAAGCGACACTTCTTGCACTTGGATGTAACTTTGAATACGTCTGGGATAATGGATTGAAAGGAGCAGAAATTAAAGTAGGTGCGGGATCTTACAAAGTGAAATGCGTAAGTCCTTGTGGCGAAAGCAGCTGGTCTAATATCATTCAGATTTCCAAAGATGGGGCACCATCTCCTCCGAAGATCTATTCAAACAAGACCAGCCTATGTCTGCCTGATTCGGCTATGTTGGTAGGTCAGATTTGTTCAGGTACAATAACCTGGAATACCGGAGCTATCGGAGATACCTTATATGTCAAATCTGCAGGTACCTACACAGCTACCTGTACAAATGACTGCGGCACCTCAATGATTTCAGATGCTTTGGTAATTACTACAGGAGGTAAGCCATCGGCACCGGTATTGACAGCAACACTTACAGAGATTTGTGAAAATCAATCAACGACGCTGGCAGCTACTGGTTGCAGCGGCACATTGACCTGGAGTACAGGAGCTACTTCTGCTTCTCTGTCGATTTCGACACCAGGAACTTACTCAGTAACCTGTACCAATACCTGTGGTGTAAGTAATGCTGCCTCGGTAACAATAACGAGAAAAACTACAGGCTGCGGAACGTGTGATGTGACTACGCCGGTAATTACAGCCAGCAAAACGGCTGTCTGTGAACCTGAAGACATTACCTTAACGGCAACAAACTGTACAGGTCTGGTGATTTGGTCCAATGGATCGACCGGAAACTCTATTACGGTGAAACCATTTGTTTCTACTCAGTACACTGCTGTTTGTAAACTTTCCGAAGGTTGTGTTAGTGCGGTTTCAAATTCCATAGCGGTAAGTGTTGGCAAAGCCGCTCCTCCGGTGCTGGCTTGCAGCACAGACATGGTATGTCCGGGAGCAAGTGTTACCTTGAAAGCTTACGGCTGCAGCGGAATAGTTACCTGGTCAAATGGTCAGACAGGAAACAGTATCACTGTAACTCTTCAGAACAATACCAAATTCTCTGCATACTGTAGTATCGGAGAATGTCAGAGTGAGTCATCTCAGCATCTTGAAATTGCAGTTGGAGTTCCGGGTAAACCATTTGTGACCTGTAAAACCACGGTGTTGTGTCTGGGAGAAAGTACCAGCCTTACAGCAGCAGGATGTACAGGTACGGTAGTTTGGTCGAATGGACAAACGGGTAACGTTTTGAAGATTACACCAACTTCGGCCGGTAAATACACGTATTCGGCTATTTGCAAGTCAAATGTAGGTGAGTGTCAAAGCGATAAGTCAAATGAGATTGTGCTTACTGTAGGTTCGAGTGTAACCACTCCGACTGTCACGGCACAAATGAGCAATGTTTGCCCGTACGAAACCGTTGACCTGGCTTCAGCACTATTGAGCGAGCCGTCGGCCGGGGGAATCTTTGAATTCCATACCAGCAATTCGGTTAACTCAGCCCTGATCACCAACACCAGTCTGGTGGGTGCCGGTACCTATTACGTCTTTGAAAGTAGTGCCTCCGGATGCTTCAGCACCCCTGCGGCAGTAAAAGTGACTATTCAGGATTGCGGAGATGATGGAATCACGCCTGACAGTACCAAATATGTTGATATTTCAGTGAACAAAACGGCTGATACAAACCATGTGGAAATAGGCGAAACCGTGACCTATACGGTTAAGGCAAGAAACCTGAGCAAGCATGTGGCTACCGATGTAGTGGTACGCGATGTATTGCCAGATGGCCTCCAGCTTACCGGAAACTCCTCAGGTGTGAATTTCAACAACGGTACCATTACGGTTACATTGGATACTGTGAAAGCAGGGCAGGAGCGTAGCTTCACCTATACGGCCAGAGTGGTTGCCGCGGGCGTAATTGTAAACAAAGCGGAACTGTTTAGTCTGGATCAGATCGACAATATTCTGTCAAACAACTCCTCTGAGTACATCATCAACAATATTGGTGATGGCGACCTGATCGGCGTATCGAAGGTGGTTGGTGAATACGTGAAACTTGGCGATAAGCAGTTTGAAGTACCTTATACTATTTACGTCTCCAACATGGGAGGAACCAGACTGGAGAATATTCAGGTGATTGACGACCTTGACCGTACCTTTGGTAACGGTGTCGAGATCATAAGTGATACCATTCAGGTAAGCACCGAAGGAACACTAGTAGCCAACCCGGCATTTACCGGCCGCCCTGGTGGACTTGAGTTGCTGATCGATTCACTAAGTAGTCTGGAAGTAGGAGATAAGTTTGCCGTAAGCTTCAAAGTAAAAGTTGACCTTTCAGGAGCAAGCACAGACACCTATTTCAATACAGCTATTGGGTATGCAGGTCTGGGTGATGATCAGATTTCTGACCAGTCAACTAACGGCTCGAATGCAGACCCTGATGGAGACGGAGATCCTCGAAATAACGACGAATCTACTCCGGTTACCTTTGATGTGGATAGCCTCACGGTCAATCCGGCCATAGGGGTGGCATTGAGCGTGGTAGATACCATGAAAAATGATGATGTCAGCTTTGATATTACCTATATGGTTCTGGTGAAAAACGTTGGTAATGTGGATCTCACTCATGTGCAGCTCATCGATAGCCTGGAGTATACCTTTGACACCTTACAATACACAATTGTGGGAGTTCCGGTAACAGGTACCAACGGATTCCTGGAAGTAAATAAGAATTTCGATGGTAAGGAGGATAATAACCTGCTGGTTTCTGACAGTACAAGCGTATTGCAGGTAGGTAAAATGGATACAGTTTTCTTCACAGTAAGATTGTATCACGAAAACCAGAAAGGTCCGTTCTTTAATACCGTACTTGCGATAGGAAACGGCAACGGTACCATTGTTTCAGATTCGTCAAACAGCGGGTCGGAGATTAATGTACCGCTGAATACTCCAACGCCGGTTGAATTACCACTTGTTTCAGAAGGAACGGTAGTTATTCCTGAAGGATTCTCTCCTAACGGTGACGGTAAGAATGACGAGTGGGCGGTATTGATACCACCTGGAGCTACGGTTGATGTGTTTGAGGTTTACAACAGATGGGGACATCTGGTTTGGAAGCCTGAGACCTTGAATCCGGCGGAGGGTCTGTTTAAGTGGGGAGGCAGTTCGAATCAGGGAATCCGGTTTGGATCTGAAGAACTGGTGCCAGACGGAACGTACTTCTATAACCTTAAACTTGCCAATGACAGTAAAGCCAGAGTTGGTTTCATCATTCTGTCAAAGTAAAATTCAAATAAACCTTTAACTCAGAGGCCTGCCGGAGTAATCTGGCAGGCCTTTTTTATGTCACAAATTATGTTCTCTGGTTACAGGGGTGAAGGATTAAATTCCAGGATTAAAATGTTTTCCGAAGGCAATTACATACTTGTCGTTCTGAACATAACTCTGGTGAGACTTTGTCCATCCGATTTATGACAACAAAAAACTGAATTGGTGAAAATCAACGGGTTTAATCCCTTTTACTACTGAGAATAAGTGAATTCGTTTCAACAGAATGAGATGTTATTTTAGAGTAATTTTTTT
Source organism: uncultured Cytophagaceae bacterium (assembly GCA_966250325.1). Classification (GTDB taxonomy): domain Bacteria; phylum Bacteroidota; class Bacteroidia; order Cytophagales; family Spirosomataceae; genus Jiulongibacter. The sequence continues at coordinate 3,977 of CBINGY010000114.1, forward strand.
ATCTCAATGGCATCAATATCGCATTACTCATTACCATTTGTCCGTCCATTTGAATATTCCTGAAAAGTAAGTTCACAGCACTCTGAATCACTGCCCCGTCACCAAAATGATATGTGCCAAGAACAAAGCTATTGTCCATGTATGGCAGTGCATTCTGTCCTGCATAGCCGCTGATTAATTGATTTGACCCCGTGATAGCCGGAAAGTCTGTTGACATAACACGCGGTTCGAAACGAGGGATCTCATGAAAAAGCAAGTAGATATTCTCTCTGATACCCGCTTTCAGGAAGCCCGAATTATTCATCATTACCTCAAAAATGCAGCCCTGAATAAGGTTAAATGGCTCATTTTTGTATCGTGAATAATAGATTTCATCCAGGTTCTTTCGGGGTAGTTCATCGGTTCGTAACTGTTGGGCTATTTCCATGGCACCATCGGAAAGAATCAGTCTGCCTCCGTTTGCAATCCACCTTTTTATGGCATCTTCATTGAGGTTTAACTCACGGTAAAATCCGTCATTGATCAATAGGGTATTGTAGGAATCCAAAAGTCCTTTGCTAAACGTTGAGAGAGGAATCAGACTGAAAGGCAATTCCAATGTATTCTCCAAAAAGTAAAGCTGATCTCCCAAAGAGGTCTCTTCACACCGTTCGTCATAAACAACGGCAATTTTCGGAAGTTTGAGCTCTTTAATTTCCTTTTTTGTGGTTAGCGTATTCCAATCGGCCCTGCTTACTTGTACTGCCTGTACATTTAATTCATTGAACCATTCAGAGAGCAGATGAATATCTTCATTCAGACGTATATAGATACGTTCAGGAGAATTTTTTTCTGTAAAAAGCTGTAATCCCATTTTTAATGCTCGGGAAACAAGTCTTGAAGCGGCCAGAGAATTATACGCAAAACTAACCGTACCGCTTGTCGGAAGATTAGACAAAGGTTTAAATTTGGCCGGATCATTTAAAGAAACCTTGAATTCCGGGAGCTTATCGGTTTTGTAAACCCGGGCATGAAAAAGGAGTGGAATCTGCCATGCACTTATATCATACGTCTTCAGGCCTGGAAATGCGGGCATACTTTCAAACATCGATTGTATCCACAGCGATTTTCGTTGATTAAGGCTAATTAAGATGTCTCCTTTTTCAAATGATTCTACATCATTCAAACTTCCGGAGGTAATTTCTCTGGCTGTTACATGGATTTCCTGATCCAAAAATTGGTATTCTATCTGATTTCTATCCAGATAGTCCAGTAATTCGTTTCTGTACGCTGTTGACTTTCCTCTGATAAAATAGTATAAATTTTCTTTGCCACTTTTAGCGGCTAAACGATGATTGGCTAATATTTCCTTTCTGTTCGTTTGGGAAGTCTCCAGCAGAGAAAGTGCCACCTGCAAATGCTTCTCAATTCTTCCCCGAAGGGTTAAAGTATCGCCATTGTTCTTTACATAGAACGTGGCAGCCTCGGCTGAACCGCCCTGCTCCAGAGTTAGACCCAAAGATCCGTTAAAAATAGAGTAGGTGTCACCGTAACCCGGATACAGCAGATCAAACTCTTTCTCCGAAAAATATTCCCATTTATTTTCGTGAAAAAGCCTTTTTAAATCTTTTCCTAAAAGTTGAATTCCGGATAAGGTGCTCTCAGGTATCACAGGATGAATAGGCTCTGCTGAAGGTGGAAAAAAATACGATCGCTCAGGCTCCATCTCATGAAAATCTGCATGGATGTGCGGGGCCCAGTCATGAAATAGTTTTAGTCGCTGCCGCGTTTCGGGCTGAACTCCCCAGCACCAGTCCCGGTTTAAGTCTGCCAGATAGTGATTGTATCTCCCTTGTGGCCATGGCTGATTGTACTTTAGATCCTGCGGATCAAATAACCGGAAAGAATTAAGTAAGGGATTTATTCTGGTGACAAATCTTTCACGTCCGTCGGGATTAAGGCATGGGTCAATAATGATCACCTGTTCTGTAAATGCTTCTGATATTGCAAGCGAGTATAGTAACTGCAAAGCCGTTTCGGTTCCTGCGGCCTCATCACCGTGGATATTGAAGCTAAACCATTGAATTAAAACCTGGCTGCTATCTCCCCGCCAATGAGCCTTTTGAATTTCCTCCAGATTTTTAAGATTCTGTGGTGATGTTCTTATCATCACGAACAAAGGGCGTCCTTCTGGAGAAGTTCCGTAGGGTACTTTTTTGAATTTATCCGGAAATGATGAGGTCAGATAATCACAGTACATCTGAACTTCCTGCAGGTAAGTAAATCTGCTGCCCGTTTCGAAAGCCAGAAAATCGGAAGGGCTGTAAACTCTCTGCGAAAATACAGGTGAAATGCCAGTAAAGAGGCTAAGAATAAAAAGGTATCTCAGAAAACGCATATGCTGCCTGATTGTACCTGCAATAATAGGATTAATACCATTCACAGGATGTGATAAAAGATGAAAATCGGGCTGGTTGTAATAAAACTAAAAAATAATCAACCGGATGTTGTGTAGTTCAGATCAAGACACTACTTTTGCACCACGATTTCGGAAACGAGTCGTTCATAATGTCAAAATCAGGTAAGATTTGCCGCTTCCTGAAGCGAATTATGGGACCAGTCGGCCCATTCGTCTAGCGGTTAGGACACGGCCCTTTCACGGCTGAAACACGGGTTCGATTCCCGTATGGGTCACAAAGCCTCGCTGAAAAGCGGGGCTTTTGACATTTTGAAGCTGCTGCCACTAATTCAATCCGGAGTCATGGATCAAGTCAAAAACTTGTGGAGGATTGAGTAAATTCTGAGCTTTGTGAAAAG
>CBINGY010000115.1:0-6575 GCA_966250325.1 uncultured Cytophagaceae bacterium
CTTCATTTTTCAGAACGACTGGAGCCGCCTTCACGAGATAAAACTGCATTTGAAGGGCACTGATTTCCAGCTGAAAGTCTGGGAAAGCCTTCTTAAAATACCTATGGGTAGTTTATCGACCTACGGCAGTATCGCAGAGCAGGTTGGAAATCCAAATGCCAGTCGTGCCGTTGGTACAGCCATAGGAAGTAATCCGGTCGCCTTTCTGATTCCCTGCCATCGGGTCATTCAATCGACCGGAGCTTTTGGAGGCTATATGTGGGGTGTCACCCGTAAATCGGCCATTATTGGCTGGGAGGCAGCGAAATTGGATGTCAATCCGAAGCCATGACAGAGCATAGTCACTTAACAGATTCGGATTTGAGAAGTCAGATAAGAAATAGGGAAATTCAATTCGCCGGAAACAAAAACCTTCAAATTTACGGTTTACTAAAATGCAGGTCAGGCATACGAATGAAGAGGAAAAACAGGGTGTTCTTTGCTTCAGAAAAAGAAGCCATAAACGCGGGATTCAGACCCTGCGGGCATTGCCTGAAAGATAAATACAACGCATGGACTTATTCAATCAATTCTTAGACAGCCAAAAGAACTGGCTACCCTTTGATGGAGAGGTGAATTACCACGGTACGATTATGGCCATGAAAGAGGCCGACTTTTACCTACATAAGCTCCTGGAAACCATTGATTGGAGAAATGATGAAGCCGTTATTTTTGGCAAAAAGATTATCACCAAACGAAAAGTGGCGTGGTATGGCGATAAGGCATTTGAATACACTTATTCAAATACTACTAAACACGCCCTGCCCTGGACCCCCGAATTGCTGGCTTTAAAAGAACTTACCGAAAAAGAAAGCGGCGAATCCTATAACTCCTGTCTGCTAAACCTGTATCATACCGGCGATGAAGGCATGGCCTGGCACAGTGATGGCGAAACGGATTTGAAAAAAAACGGAGCCATTGGATCATTAAGCTTCGGAGCCGAACGCAAATTTGCTTTCAAACACAAGGCTACCAGCCAGAAGGTAGAACTCATTCTGGAGCATGGAAGTCTGCTGGTGATGAAAGGAACCACCCAAACGCACTGGCTGCACCGCCTGCCGCCTACCAAAAAAATAACACGACCCCGGGTAAATCTGACATTCCGAACGATTGTGGGCTAGGTGAACTGCCAAGCAGAAATTTTCCGTATACTTATCTCATGGAAATTGAAGTTTTTGACCCGAAAGACCAGGCACACTGGAGGAACTGGCTTGAGGAAAATCATTTGACCCGCAACTCGGTATGGCTGGTATTTTATTCCAAAGCATCCGGGAAAAACACCCTTACCTGGAGCGAAGCCGTGGATCAGGCTCTCTGTTTCGGCTGGATTGACAGCAAGAAAATAAAAATAGACGAAGAAACTTCCCATCAGTTTTTCAGCCGAAGAAAAGCCAAAAGCACCTGGTCAAAAATCAACAAAGACAAAATTGAACGACTCACTGAAATGCATTTAATGGCTCCGGCCGGACTCGAGATCATTGAAATTGCTAAACAAAATGGCTCCTGGACTATGCTGGATGAAGTGGAGGAACTTCTGGTGCCGGAAGATCTGGAAAAAGCCCTGAAGTCCTATCCCGATGCCGAAGAATACTTCCTGAACCTCAGCAAAAGTACCCGAAAATTTATGCTGACCTGGATTCTCTTTGCCAAACGCCCCGAAACCCGTCAAAAACGGATTGAAGAAATCGCCGAACATGCCTCCCGACGACAAAAGCCTAAAATGTTCAGAGTGTGAAAGAGAGAGGCTGAAATAATGATAGACAATGTTGTTGGGCTCTATCTGGTCTAATGGGCTGCAAAGAATAGCCCACAAGATGATCAAATCTGATGGTACTGATGTGTAAATATCATTTCGGCGTAAATAGCTCTTCTCTATAAAGTCTTAGGATTTTACGTAGCATGAGGTTCTCGAATAAGAATTGTGTAATTTTATATCCCACCATTGAGCCCATCAACACAATCAATGGGAGAAATCTTTCTTAGTATGAAATTGAATTCGTACCTCGTACTCCTGGCGGTGTTTATGGGAGCCTGCAAGAAAAAGCTGGATTTTGCTGAAATTTACTCCAAAATCACAGATGCCAATTTCGAATATCTGCTTGTTCAAAATGGGGTGGACAGTGAAGGCCTTGTAGACGGGAAAATACGTTTAAGCGATGTAGTTGCCGCAGAGCGTCTTGATTTCTCTTATTATACTCCACCTATTGATGTACCTTCATTTATCATTGGACTGGATGATATCAAGCTTTTCCAGAATCTGACATACCTCAGTTTGGCGGGAAGCTTTCGGGAGCCGTCATTCAATCTTTCCGGGAATCTGAAACTGGATACTCTAATTATGTCAGGAACTTCCATATCAAACATCAACCTTCACGAAAACAAAAACCTGAAGGCTCTTTATTTGGGTTCCATGAAACTAGATACCCTTATTCTAGGAAGGAATGATCAGGTCAGGCATATTGAAATCCAAAGTGTGCCACTCAGGTATCTCGAGATAGGTCCTCGTGTCGAAAAACTTATTGTCCGAGGAACAAAGCTTAAAACAATTGACCTGAGTGAGGCAGCCTTACTTAGTTATATCGATGCAGAAGATTCTTTTCTGACAGAAATGGATTTATCTGGATGCGGAAGACTTGATTTTGTAAACCTGACCTATAATTATCTTAGATCACTGAAACTTCCTGTTCACTTGTGCCAGGATGTGGTCATTACAGACCTGCATTTGGAAAAGAACCGAAATTACCTGAAAGAGATTTGCGTGTGTAACGAAAGTCAGGCCAATTCCAATTTAAATCGAAAACTATATATTCCCTACAATCGCTGGGATTACGCCTGGACCACAGACGAAGGAGTGATTTTCAAAGAGTGCAAATAGGTTACGGAAATGACATTTTGCCAGAGATTCCCTGGAAACGTTTTCCTGTCTTACGGAACTTAAGGCTTCACCAGGTAGTCTTCGAACCAGATCTATTCTTTCCAGTCAATAGGGGAATTCAAACCAAACCTAATTTCGGAAAATTTCAAGGTAGTCTTGGTGGTGAAGAACTCTGTATCAGATTGAGAATGCGATCAACAAATTTAGATTCGTTTCCAGGAAAACAAGTTTCTTGGGTTTTCATTAGTTCGGAGCCTGATGTTGTGGTTTGTGGTTTCGGGCACAACAGGTTCTCTCTTTCTGTTAAGAAATCCACCTGAGGTATAGAAATTTTTCTCTAGATTTAGCATCGCTGTCACTCATAACCTTAACCTATTCCTTCGTGAAACTTCGTCAACTCGTTTTGGCTCTGCTGTTTTCCGGCAGTGCGTATGCACAAACTGCTGTGGTGACACAGGATGTAACTCATTTCTTTGAGGCTTTTGATCAGGTCATGCGGACCCTGGATGAAGCTGAGCAACTGAATCTGGTACAACGTCTGTATGTGGACAAGGCCAGTAGCGGACTCAAAGACTTTATGGCTCTGGGCGGTGGCACTACCTCCCGATGGCTGAACTACATGAGATACAACCAAGCCTATCTGAACGAAATGCGGTCGTACATGACAGGTGTAGAAAAACAGGCCACGGTAATTCAGGAAACGCTTGATAGGATAAAGACCGATTACCCCGGTTTTAAGGAAGGTACCATATATTTTCTGGTGGGTTGCGGATTCGTGGGCGGTACGCCGAATAAGCAAACCAATAATCTGCTGATTGGTACCGAAGTGGCCGTGAAAAAAAATGCCGACTGGGCAGTGCCTTTGGCCGTACATGAGTTTATCCATATCCAGCAAAAAGAGGGGAACGGACAGCTGCTCACACAAACCCTGAATGAAGGCGTCGCCGAGTTTTTATCTGAAGTTTACTTTGGGAAAAATCTGGCGGCAAACGGTTATGCTCCGCATATTCTGGTAGGTCAAAAAAATAATAAAGAACTTTGGGAGCGATATAAGGCCGATATGTTTCAACTGGACAACGGCTTTTCCGGCTGGCTTTACGGTATAAAACTCGTAGAGGACGAAGAGATTCAGGATCTGGGTTACTTTATGGGGTATGCCATTTGTCGCTCGTTCTATGAACATTCGACGGACAAACAGGCGGCTATCCGTGCTTTACTTGCCCTTGATTTATCTTCCAATGAGGCCGCAAGAGAATTTGTACTTGCATCGGGGTTTGTACCGCGTAAAGATTTATCGTTTGTAAAGGAGACGCCCTTTTCAGCGAAACAGGCCATCTCCGCGGTGCCAAAATCAAAGGTTGGATACCGTGTGGAGGCAGACGAGGTGCTATTTGAATATACAGGGCCCTCCGATTTTTTAAACCGCTTTAAGATTCAGGTGGAGGTCGTTAACGTAGCGGGCTCTTTCAATGCCTGGAATCCCGGAGATACCGGATATTCCATGAAAAAGGTTGAGGCCAATACGTTTGAACTGCGTGTTCCAAAGACGAAGTTGGGGTTGCCGGAAAAGCAACAATTTAAGTTTGTACTGAACAAAGATATCTGGATGCCAACGCCCGAATATGCCGAAAACAAAGATCCCCAAAGTCAGAATCTGGTGCTGGAGTAAGGACTGAAATCCTGTTCTAAGAAAAAACAAATGACTTTATTTTGTGCATTTTTACTACACTTGTTTTCATAAACAAAACATTTCTATGCAGTTCACCAGGCTGATTCCAAACATCTATTATGAGGACATTAAAGAAGGTCTGACCCTTTTTGTGGATTGTCTGAAGTTCCGCGTGGGGCACCAGGAACTTGCCTCGAAAGAACCCTTTTGTGTGCTGGAAAAGGACGATCTGCAGATCTATCTTTTTCAACATGCAACGCTGGCGAAGGAGCATCAGCCGGAGTTTCGGTTTCAAACTAATCAAATAGATGAAGTGTACGCGTCAGTGAGTGCGTCTCATCCTCAGTTCCTTCACCCAAACCTCGCGAAAGTTGCCTTACGCCCCTGGGGAGCCCGGGAGTTTGCTCTGCGTGACGGGCAAGTTTGTTTGATTTTTCAGCAGTGGTGAAACATGGACAACGAAGTAGACTTCATCCCTTGTAAGATGAACGCTTGTCGACGATTTGAATAAAAATTTCAGAGTTCAAACATCGTCTTTGTTCCTGCATATTGACCTTTCCGGGCTTATCATTTATCAAAGCAAGTAAAAGTTGACAGGTTTAGGTCAACTTTCACTCGTTTGTTAATTGGTTTTGACAATCTGAAGAGGGACACAGACATTCACCGGACACAGGCAGTAATCCTGAACGTAGATCGGACAGCAGGACCCATTGACACAGCCGCCTCCATCAATTTCTACAGAGTAGATACCGCCAATAGTCGCCAAATAGCTGGCAGAAGTAGCTCCTGGAATGAGTGTACCATTGCGGAACCATTGATAGGTCGTATGGCCGCTTTCAGCTGAAATGGTAATACTCTCGCTTCGTTCGGTACAGATGGTCACCGGAATGCTTACACAAGCTCTGCCAAAGTCGTCTTCATTCGGATTAAGGTCACCTGCAGTGGCATCTATATCGGGTAGAGAGGAAGATTCCACCCAGGCTTCGTTGCAAATGATTCCTTCGGCGGTTCCAAGTATTCGGCCCTGCAGCGTAAGTATGGCTGTATCAGCACTTCCCAGATTAATTCCTGTCCATTCCATGGTGAGCATATCGAAAGAACCCAGAGTTGCCGAGCTTCCTACATATTGCCAATGCGGGCCGACCAGGCTGTCTTTTATTACGACCGTGGCCATACGATTCAGCGTGTCTGTTCGGGTAACAAGTATCTGGAACGTAACCGTATCACCAGTCTGACGCAGGCAGTCGCCCAGAATTGCCTTTGTAAGTCTCACATCGATGGAGTCGTTGCTGTTTTCAATCAGGAACGAAACCTGAGCCGCATCGCAATTGGCAGGAATGGCCCCGTTTTCGCAAATCTGATAATCGATGCGATAGGTTCCTGATGGGGTGCCTGGGTCAACCGACACCGTTCCATCCGGATTCAGGGTGAATCCTGAGGGAACATTCAGTCCGGTAAGTGTAAATTCACCCGGATTCGTACCTAAAACGATGGATGAGCCCGATTGCGAATCATTATTGATGATAGATAAGGTAGTAGCTCCGGCAATAACAGGCACGGTGGCGAAATCGTCATCGAGTGCCACGACAGGATTCTCCACCAAAATCGTCACCAAGGCTGTATCACAATTGGCCGGCGAAGCACCGATCTCGCAAAATGAATACGAGAAGGTATAAGTACCAGACGGTGTGTTCGGATTGACCGAAACGGTGCCGTCCGGATTTAAAGTCAGTTCAGAAGGAATAGAAATTCCAGACAGAGAAACTTCACCCGGATTCGTTCCGATCACTGCCGGAGCACCGTCGAGAAGGTCATTGGCAACTATGCTAGCTGAAACATCCCCCGAAGTAAGCGGCGAAGAAGAAAGATCATCCGTCACCGCATCGATCACATTCTCGACCAGAATCGTCACCAAAGCGGTATCACAATTGGCCGGTGAAGCACCGATCTCACAAAGTGAATACGAGAAGGTATAAGTGCCTGAAGGTGTGT
>CBINGY010000116.1:0-6561 GCA_966250325.1 uncultured Cytophagaceae bacterium
AAACGACTCGAAAGACCGCCTGAGCTCCCTCTTTTTGAAAAAGAAGTGGCTAATTCGGCATCTAATTTCACTTTTTCACTTGCAAAAAACAGATTAGCACCTCCCAGAGTAGCGTTTAGCCATTCCTGTCTGTCCAATACGGTTTTGTTCATGAGATTTCCCTGAATTCTGAGGCCCGGTTTTAGCTGGTGCGTAACCTGACCTCCAAATGAACCTCTCTGACCGGGAAAAAAACGAGCATTGTGATAAAAAACGCTGTAATCCCATTGATCACGATTAAGAGTGCCTTTGAAACCGCGACCGTAACGACTGTACTCCATCAGGTTACTTACATAATTCTGGTAATCTCCCAGCTCCACCTCATATTTACCTTTTTGTACGTATTTCAGGGAATAATTATCATAACTGCCAATGGCCGGAAACAGGAGCTGGTTCGGGCCCCTGAAATCCATTCGGATGTAATGTTGCTTATGGTCATCCAGATATCCTTCTCCATTGACAATGTACTGATACGAAGTTACTGGCCCGATGGCTGAATTATAGTGCAATACTCCGGCACCAACATAAACGGGTAACCTTAGATAGGGGTCGGCCTTTATGATCCGGTTTGTGTAAACCGGGGTTGAAGAAAATGCATGATAGGCTTTGCCATTTTCGTCTTTCGCGATAAGATTGGTTGAAAAATTCCATGAACTGAGCTCAGTTTTAGCCACCCTGGCATACGTCATTATTTCAAATGAACTTTGCGGAGGAACCCGAACGACGGATTGTCCGAAAATGACAGAACTGGACGAATTCAACTGAACTTCCTCCTCTGTATTTCCCAGATTTTCCAATAAGAAACTTGCCCGCAGTGTATCTCCTTCTTTAACGTAGGCAGGGCTTACCAGCGGCGTTAAACGTAATTCTCTCTGTGGAGCTACCACTACATGACGAATTTCTGATTCATGATCGTTCAATTTAAAGAATAGCTGATAATCGCCGGCCTTCACCGATTTATTTGGTGCGATAAGAAAGAAGTACCGATGGGCATTTACTGCAATCTGATAAACAGCTTTTGACAGGATTTTCCAGTCTTTGGGAAACTCCTCCTTCAATACAACACTATCTGATTCCCCGGAAAATGTAAAGACATTGAGGGCAAGATTCTGATTGAAATAAAGCGTATCTGCAGACTTTATATCCATTATCATAGGCTCTGACATCTGGGCCTGAGCCTTCCCCAGCATGAATATTAGCAGTATGAAAAGTAGATTTTTCATTGCAGCAGCACGGTCTTACCCAGGCAGTTAATGAATTTCGAAGGATATATTGGCTCCAAAAAGATCACTGCCACTATCTGCAATAATGACACCACTGTACTCCATGGGAGAAAGCTCCTCAATGGCAAACTGAAACTCGCTGCAGCCGCCCGGATAAATTCTTTTATTTTCACCGGCGAGAGTTTTGATGGATTCACCCTGGCTATTGTAAAGCTCAAGGGACAAGGCAATACGGGCCGAAAAAGTGCCCCGGTTTTCGAGTCTTACCTTAATGACTTTCTGATCTGTTTCAAGACTGTCTTCGAAACCTTCAAATTGCACATTAATGTAATGGATTTCCGGACCTTTGAAAACTCCCACATCACCTATAACCTGTACGGCATAACGAATCACGGAATTGATTTTGACATTGTTCTCTTCCTGTTCTCTTACCGGCTCTGCCCCTTCAATCATGATGATGCTCCAGTAGGTACCGGTCTCCAGGTTAGATTTGGTTATATCGATATCGTAGAAGATGACATATTCCTCATCGGGTTGCAGAATACGTTCATCCACAGAGGTTTGCAAAAAAGGTCTGAGAGAGTTTTTATTGACCAGTTCAGAAGAAAAATTGACTCCGGCATTGCAATCCATCGTTAAATCCTCCTGATAAATCAGAACCCGTTCAGGCTTAGCACCCTGATTCTTAAGAATAATTTTGCCTTGTGTTACGGAATTCATACCTAAAGCGTGGGTATGGGTGAGTCCGTTCAAAACCACTACAGAGGCTCTGGAAATGGTACTAAAGGCAATAAGGACAAAAGTTATAATAATTAGAATTCTATTTTTCATTGGGAAAGCATTTGAAGTGCGAAAGAAAAGCAGATGAGTTTCCTGCAAGAGTCAACTCATCTGCGAAAAACCTTAAATGTCAGCCAGTGTATAGGTAACTGTGGCTGTTTGAGCGGTTGACGATCCACGTAGTAAGCCAAAGTTGGTATCACTTGCTTCGAAAGAGTAGGTCAGGTTGTGACCGTTACTTACTCCACTTACTGTGTAAGCACTACCAATACCCGTGATCAAATCCTGATCTGTGGTAGTTAGTGTGATAGGACTTCCAGCCGGCGTACCTTTCGTACCTTTTCCACCAGCAGTAGCTGCACCAGCAGAAATTTTGACATCTACACCACTAACAGCAGTGCTTAACTTCACCTTTACTGTTCTGGATGTAACACCGGTAGTCGGTAGAATACTGGTGTAGTTAAGCCAAAGGCTCGTGTTGTTAGAAGGATTGGTGATGTCATCTCCAGCCTCCTGAGTATCTACAAATGTAGCTGCCAGGGTGGTTGAAGAAGCTGCCTCCAAATCCAGACGTGCGATAGCAGGAACTGTAATGTTCAAAGAATGAGTAGCTGAAGCACCATCCTGAGCTTTTACCTCCTGTCCAAAGACTACAGCTGCGGCAACAGCTGCAAACATGAATACTTTTTTCATTTTACCAATTGTTTAAAAATTTTACAAGTGTGGCCCAATTCAAGTAAGCCGATACTTTGAGGAAAGAACCTGTTGTGTGGTAATCAAAATATATGCCATTCTTTTGACCAGATTCAATTTCATACGTTCATTCGGCCTATTCGTATGTACATAGGCACTCAATGCAGAATCAAAAAAGTAGCTGCCTGAAGGAAACAAACCTGCAGCTGAAATGTATTAAAATGGAGAAGTATAGTAAGAAAGTTCTACTTTCCGGTACGCATACCTTCGTTATCCGTTACCCAAGATTTTCTATAAAGCGGGTAAGCAGCCGTACCCCATAGGCTGTTGCAGAACCACCCTTTGAAAATTCTGATTTCATAAATGCCGTACCGGCAATATCGAGGTGAGCCCAGCAGGGGTGTTCATTGGTAAAGTACTCCAGAAACTTACCGGCAGTGGTGGCACCCGCATAAGGCCCACCCAGGTTTTTGATGTCGGCCACATCCGAGTTCAGTTCATCCCGGTAGTCGTCTGTGAGAGGTAATCGCCACACCTTTTCTCCGGTTGAACCTCCCGCCATCTCCAGTTGTGAAGCCAGTTTGTCGTTATTGGTCATAAGACCTGCTGCCACATGCCCCAGTGTACGGATACAGCTGCCTGTGAGGGTAGCCAGATCAATCATTACCTCAGGTTCGTATTCTGTAGCCATAAAATAAAGTGCATCGGCCAGAATAAGCCTTCCTTCGGCATCTGTATTGATTACTTCAATGGTTTTGCCGGCATAGGTGTTAATCACATCTCCCGGCTTTATGGAAAGAGCATCAATGCAGTTCTCGGTAAAAGCCACCACACCCGTAAGATGAACAGGAAGACCCAGCCTTGCCGCGAGTTCAACGGTTCCAATCACTGCGGCCGATCCGCCCATATCCATTTTCATATCTTCCATACCATCACCGGGTTTAAGAGAAACTCCTCCTGTATCAAACGTAACCCCTTTTCCAACCAAACCCACTTTTTTACCTTTGCCGTGATATTCCAGAACAGCCATTCTTACGGGTCGGTCAACAGACCCTCTACCTACGGCCAGCAAAGCGTGAAATCCTTTTTCAAGGCATATTTTTTCATCAAACAAGGTCACTTCATACCCATGCTCATGGCTGCTTTTGAGGATGTACTCAGCCATCATTTCCGGAGTTTTGTAATTGGAGGGAGCATTGACCAGATGCATCATATTCATCTGGGTATCAGCAGTAAGTATTCCTTTTAGCACCTCTTTTGAGATTTCATCTGCTCTTCCTTCGCTCACCCGGATTGCCAATTCAGAGCCATCTGTAAACAGGCTTTTCTCCTCTTCTTCCCGGGTCTTAAGTATACCGATCTCATACGATCCCAAAGCCATCCCATTGGAGACTGACGCAGCCAGTTCTTCCATTCCCCGCAGATCAACCGTTATCTTACCAGACCATTTCGACTTGTTGGCAGAAAATAATGCTCTCAGCTGATTGATTACGCTACCGGCATCTGGTTGTTTACCCAGCCCAAGAAGCAGTATCTGCACCGCCTCCAATCCTGCTCCCGCGACCTGAAAAATTTCCTTTTTCGCTCCTTTGAACTGCTGAGCCAGCTTTTTTTCTGCTATACCCGCGGGAGCGAGCCTGGCGGCCACCATCTTCAGATCAAATTTTTCCTGGATGCAAGGAACAATCAGGAGGTCTGCAGAAACATTGCCGGAATACGTTTTTATCTCAATCATGTGCTGTTTTTCTTTCGGTGCCAAAATTAGACTTTTTGAAAGATAAACTAACATCGCAGCTATTCTGCCGGTTACGTGGTAAAATATTCATGTAGAATACTTTTGACTTCGGCCAAAACCAAAGTGAATCGCAGGCTACCTGATGCGGTCAACGGATACTTTGATCCACATACTTCCGGGTTCTCTGAGACCTCACAAATCTGCTGAACGGCTACCCTTTCGTAACCGGTTAGCACGTATGGGAATTCTGCACCACCCACGATTAATTTCGGAAGCCTTCAAAAATATTTTCTTCCGCCCCAATTTATACCTAATTCAATAAACCCTATACGAACTTCATTTTTATCGGTATGAAACCGCAAAAAGCCCGACATCACCTCAACTAACTAATTTATATTCAGCGTCTAATGAGACCAGCAAGCATTCATCATGGTACGATACTTGAGGTCTGTTTGGTGTAGTCAAAGAATCAGGACGCCTGAGAAAAGAACCCAAAATGATTTACCCTTACTCAGATAACGCAGAAGTATTTCAAAGCCAAAAAGAAAGGCATACGGAAAGCATGGACCCTCATCAGAAAATACAGTCTGTTCTACGACTTGCCCGAAAGAAATGCAAGGCCGAGGTCTCGCTGTTTGTACCAGACAGTGAGTTTTCTCCGCTCATACTTTGTGATGACGAGTACGATAAGGCCGCTTTTGCTCAAAAGGAATTTATTGAAGCCTTGAAAGGGCGGGAAATCCTGCTTTTAAGCAAACCACATGATAAAATAGTACCAGCAGAAAATTACACCTGGAGCAAAGCCTTTCCGCAATTAAAACATACTTCCTTCAGAAAACTTGCCAGCCGCACGGGCGAAATGTCCGGTTTGCTGGTGATGCTCTCCACACAGAAGATTAGAAATACAACAGGGCCGTTCTCCGGCACCTTGTACGATGTATCCTCCTCACAATTTCCCGCACCCGAGTCTGCCAACTTCCAATATTACCGCTCTATCTTCAACAATTCTTCTGATCTCATTGCGGTGATCGGGTTTGATGGTCTTATTAAATCGGTGAATCCGGCTTTCCGCCGCACGCTGCTGTGGGGAGAAAAAGAACTACTTTCACAGGCAGTCTGGAATCTCATTCATCCACAGGACCTTCCCGAAGTAGAAAAGGGTATTAAAAAACTGAGCAATCAGAAAAAAACCTTCTCCTTCAAAGCACGTTTCAGAAATAAGAAAGCGGATTATCTGTGGCTGGAGTGGCACATAAAAGTGGATTTTGCCGGAAGACTGGTGTATGCCACCGGCAGGGACCTTACCACCATTGAAAAGGCCAAATCTGAGCTCCAACTGGCCAAGACCATGCTGGAAGAAACCAACCGCGTGGCTTTGATCGGAGGCTGGGAACTGAACACCTTAACCAATGAGATCAGCTGGACTTCCATAACCCGCGAAATTCATGAGGTGGGCGATGAGTTTGAGGTGAGCCTTGAAAATGCCATTTTGTTTTACAGGGAGGGGGAAAACCGGCGGGTTATAGAACACCTGGTGCACAATGCCATCCACTTTAACCGCCCCTATGATGTAGAACTGGAAATCATTACTGCCAAAAATACCCGTAAATGGATTCGCACCAAAGGACAGCCGGTACTCGAGGGACGCAAGTGCGTCCGGCTTATCGGTACGGTTCAGGATATTGACAAGGAAAAGAAAAACCAATTTCATCTGGAGCGGATAAATACCCATTTACAGGCCATCATGGAGGCCAGTACAGAAGCCGCAATCATTGCCCTGGATATTACAGGAACCATCATGTATTTTAACTCGGGGGCAGAAATGCTGCTCGGATACGCCGCCAATGAGATTGTAGGCAAAAAGACGCCGGTGTTTTTTCATGAGCAAAAAGACCTTGAAGGAAAGGCCGAACGCCTTTCTACGGAGTACAGTGAGCAGGTAAACCCGGATATCGAGTGCCTCATATATAAAGCCCGCCGCGGTGACACCGATACGCAGGAATACACCTATATATGCCGTGATAATTCCCGGGTAGAGGTAGAAACCTCCATTACACCGATACGGAATAATCATAATGTGGTCATCGGTTT
>CBINGY010000117.1:0-6494 GCA_966250325.1 uncultured Cytophagaceae bacterium
TGCATTCCTTATCTTACCCTTTACACCTTTTCCACAGAGAACTGGAACAGACCGAAACTGGAGGTGGATGGTATTATGCAGCTGCTTGTAAGTACCATTGCAGCAGAAGTTCCAGATCTTCACAAGAACAATGTACGTCTTAAAACGATTGGTGACCTGAGTTCACTTCCCGAAAGAGCCCGAAATGAGCTGATTAAGGGCATGGAAATTACCCAGGGCAATACCGGTCTGACCCTTACACTTGCCCTGAGTTACAGTGGCAAATGGGATATCATTCAGGCAGTGAAAGTAGTGGCAGAAAAAGTTAAAAAAAGTGAATTAGAGCTGGAAGATATAAATGAAAACCTCTTTAGTCGTTATTTAGCTACCGAAGAAACGCCAGATGTGGATCTTATGATACGAACGGGTGGAGATCACAGAATCAGTAATTACCTGCTCTGGCAATCGGCTTATTCCGAATTATTGTTTCTTGATGAGATTTTTTGGCCCGAATTCCGCAAGAAACACCTCTTCGAAGCCGTTTATACATTTCAACAGCGTGAACGCCGTTTTGGAAAGACCGGTGAGCAAGTTCAAACAGAAACCAATAAGCATTGATGCTGAAAAAAATAACCTTTCTAATAACCTTTACCCTCTCTTGCATTACTGCGTTTGATTCTTTCTCGCAGTTCATTGGAATCGGTAACCGGAATAAGCCCACAGACCCTTTGATGGGTATAGCCTACAGCGAACCGAAAAATTACATTGTTGGAGGTATTGAAGTTACGGGTGTTAAATTTCTCGATCCAAATACATTGATCTCTGTATCCGGATTAAGTGTAAATAGTCAGATAACGATCCCTGGGGAATCCATAAGTTCAGCTATAAGACGTCTCATGGACCAGGGAATAATCGAGGATGTTGCCATCAATGTTACCCGAATTGAAGACAATAAAGCTTTTCTTCAAATTGACCTGAAGGAGCGTCCCCGACTAAATAAGATTGAAATCAAAGGAATCAAGAAATCTCAGGTAGAAACCATTGATGAGCTTGTAAAAGAAAACAGAGGAAAGGTAATCACCGAATCTCTGGTAAAAAACATGCAGCTCTCCATTAAAAAACACTACATCGAAAAGGGATTTCTCAACACCGCCGTACAGGTTCAGCAGATTGATGACACCATTCGGGTGAACAATGCAACGCTGATTTTTACGATTGATAAGAAAGATAAGGTCAAGATTGATGAAATCGTGATCACCGGTGTAGAAGAGATGCCCGAATGGAAAGTGCTTTCTAAATTAAAAAAGACCAAAGAAAGGGCACCTCTCAGAATATTTACTCCGTCTAAGTATGTTCCCAAACAATACAAGGAGGATAAAAACGCCATGGTGGATTGGCTTAACAAAAAAGGGTATCGTAACGCCCAGATTGTGGCAGATTCGGTAAAAAGTAATGAATCTGGCAATGTAGACCTTTATATTCACCTGAATGAGGGCCATCGTTTCTTTTACAGAAATATTACGTGGTCTGGAAATTATTTGCATAGCTCTGATACGCTTTCCATGATTCTGGGAATTAAAAAGGGAGATTTGTATAATCCGGAAGAGCTTGAAAAGAAAATAAATGGTATTCCGCAGAACGACGTAAGTTCATTTTACATGGATGACGGTTACCTTTATTTCAACTGTACCCCGGTAGAAGTTGCGGTAGTGGGAGATTCCATTGACGTGGAAATGCGGATTTTTGAAGGGAAGCAAGCTATCATCAACCGAATTATTCTGAACGGTAATACCAAAACTTCAGACCATGTGGTGATGCGTGAATTACTGACACGCCCAGGGCAGAAATTCAGCAAAACAGACCTTATCGAAACCACTCAGATGCTTTCTAAGCTCGGTTATTTTGATCCGCAGAAGATTGAACCCCGTCCTATACCCCAGTCTGACGGAACCGTAGATATAGAATACAACGTGGAAGAGAAGTCAAACGATCAGATAGAGCTCTCAGGGGGTTGGGGTGGTTTACAGGGTTTTGTGGGAACATTTGGTATTGTCTTTAATAACTTTGCAATTAAAGACATTGCACATTTCAAAAAGTACAAGCCTCTTCCTAAAGGAGATGGTCAACGCTTTTCTATTCGTTTTCAGGCAAATGGTGGTTTCCAGAACTATTCCGTTTCGTTTACAGAACCTTGGCTGGGAGGAAAAAAACCAAACTCTTTCTCGGTAAGTTTCTTTCACTCTGTTCAGGATTACGGCAAATTGCTAGATCGGTATGAAAGACTTACTGGAGGAAATAACTTGTTTAATCCCTTTTCTGCCGGACTTGGCTTTGGGGCCTACTCAGGCGGTTTTTTCAAGAATACCGGGGGGTCTATTACTTACGGAAAACGACTCAACTGGCCAGATAGGAATTTCAGTCTAAGTAGTACACTTTCGTACCAATACTATGATGTAGAGAACAGTTGGCTCCTGGCAAACTTCCGCAATGGCCAGGCACATGACATCTCTCTGAATGCAAATATTTCACGCTACAGCTTAGATAATCCTCAGTTTACGCGTTCCGGATCTTCTATCTCACTTAATGCAAGCTTTAATCCCCCTTATTCTTTACTTGGGGGAAACGAAAGTAACGATCAGTTAAAATGGATTGAAGGTCATAAATGGATGTTTGATGCCGACTGGTATACTCCTGTTTTTGGTAAACTTGTTTTTCATGCAAAAGCCAATATGGGCTTTTTGGGTCAATACTCCGACGAAATCGGTTACAGCCCGTTCGGCAGGTTTGTGCTCGGTGGTGCCGGTATGGGCCTGCAGAATGCCTTCAATATCGGGGTGGAACTCATCGGATTGCGGGGATATGATGAAGGTGTAGTTCATGAAAAATCATTGAGTGAGCAAACAAATGAAGCCATTGGATTAACCGACTCTAATGGCCAGATTAGCCGCCAGGGGGGTATTATCTATAATAAATATACGGCTGAATTGAGATATCCTGTTTCTCTAAATCCGCAGGCCACCATTTACGCCCTTTCATTTCTGGAGGCGGGTAATAGCTGGGGAAGTTATGCAGATTTCAATCCATTCAGATTACGGAGATCTGCGGGTGTGGGAGTCAGAGTATTTATGGCTGCGTTTGGTTTACTTGGATTTGATTACGGATATGGCTTTGATCCAATACCAGGCATACAAAACAAGGGTATTAAACGTTTTACTTTCAGTATTGGTCAGCAAATCAGATAATCTGTTAAATAACTGTTAAATAGCAAATCACACCAAGCTAAAGATCCGGAAGGTGCGTCAAAGGAATAAATGACAAAACCAATGGATAAAATAGCTTCGCGAATAAAGCATCCGACATGAAAAAGACATTATTTTTTCTATTTTTGTCGCTCGCTGTCAAGCAGGTATATGCTCAGAAGTTTGGTTATATCGATACCGAATACATTAGCAGTAAAATGCCTGAATATCAGGACGCCATGAAATCGCTTAATGCGAGCTCAGAGCAATGGGTAAAAGATATTCAGACCAGGTATGCCGAGCTGGAGGAACTCAGAATGACCTACCAAAAAGAGGAAATTCTTTTGACAGAAGAGATGAAGAAGAAGAGACTGGCAGAATTGGAAACCAAAGAAAAGCAGGTAAAGGAAATGAACAATGCCATTTTCGGTCTGAACGGTCAGCTGTTTCAAAAGAAAAAAGAGGTAATGAAACCTGTGATGGATGCCATCTACAAATCATGTGAGAAAGTGGCCCGTGAAAGGAAATTAATGTTCATCTTTGACAAGGCTTCTGATCTGAGCATGATTTACACCGATCCAAGGCATGATTACACCGATTATGTACTGGAGGAGTTAGGACTTAACGAAAAAAAATAAATTGTTATTAAATTAAAACCAATACTTACAAACAATGAAAATTAAGCTTTTTGTAACCCTTTTTGCTGCCATAATGCTTGCCGGAATCGGTGTGCAGGCTCAGGTGAAAATTGGTTATACCAACATTGACTTTATTCTGGCAAATATTCCTGATTCGAAAGAAATACAAACGAAGCTTGGTACAGAAAAAGCACAGTACGACAAGCTTCTGCAAGAGAAGATTGCTGACTTCCAGAAGTCGTACGAAGACTATCAGAAGAATTCCGGCACCATGACTCCGGTAATTCGTCAGGATAAAGAAAAAAGTCTGCAGACCTCTCAGGAAGCGATTCAGGAGTTCCAACAAAATTCAGAAACCGCTCTTCAAAGAAAACAGCAGGAACTTCTTGCACCCGTGATGGACAAAATTCAGAAGGCAATTGATGAAGTGGCTAAAGAGAACGGATACGTTTACGTTCTGAATTCAGACGCCGGTTATGGTACCACGCCAGTTATCCTGGTAGCACCAGATTCTGACAATATCACCAATCTTGTTTTCAAGAAAATGGGGGTAACTCCTCCGGCTGAAACACCAGCCGCTGGTCAGAATTAAGAATATTCCTTATTTTTGAAAGCCTCTTTGAAATTCCTCAAAGAGGCTTTTTTTATCCATGATGAATTACCTGATCGTAGATCTGAACATTACTCTTGATGGACATAAGATGGGGTTTATTAAAGAAACCTGGCTTTATCTATGCAGCCAAAATAATCCGCTGAACAGGTATCATTTTCTAATTAATGAAAATAAGGGAATTCAAACCCACAACAACCTGCATATTCATCAAACACCAGCAGATACTCAGGCTGAATTTGATAAGGTGAGCGGGGCTACCAGATACAGTTCTCAATGGAACTATATTAACCAGCAGGCAAGAAACCTTTCTGCAGATCGTATAATTCTTATGGAATATGACCTGTACCAGCTGGCTATTGCCAGAGATAAATCAGAGTCTATTCCAATTAGCGGCATTCTTTTCAGGCCCTATTTCAGACAGAAACCTACAGAATCGGGTGTTCTGAGGAAGATCGTTTTTAACCTGAAAAAACAACAGAAAAAGCTTCTCCTTGGCTGGTCAGTTAGAAACTCATCTGTCAAAAAAGTATTTGTGCTGAATGATCAGCTAACCGTATCTGCACTTAACCAAACCTTCAGGCCTGTTTTTAACTACCTTCCAGACCCCGTCTTTGAGGTTTCCTGTTCTTCCTTGCCAGAAATAAGAAATAAATATGCCATCCCATATGGAAATAAAATCTTACTCATTTTTGGCTACCTGGATGACCGGAAAAACATTCCCAATATCCTTTCAGCTTTAAATCAGTTACCTGATTCTCTGAAGCACAAAATGAGTTTACTCATCATCGGCAAAGCTGCCAAATCGTATAAAAATACCATTGATCAGGCTATAGAAGAAACTTCAGGGGGATATCAGGTTATTCATAAAGATGAGTTTGTGGATGACTGTGAAATGGAAGCCCTGTTCGCTCAATGCGACCTGGTACTGCGAATGAATGTTAATTACTTTGCCAGCAGCGGAATCATTGGTTTGGCGGCAAAATATAATAAACCCTCGCTGGTTTCAGACTATGGAATAGTGGCTGATCTTACCAGTCACTATCACTTAGGTCAATTGGCCGATCCCATGGATATTGAAAAAATTTCGCTGAAAATAAGAAACTTCATGGAACAAGCTGAATTATGGAAAATTGACGGGAGTTCCTATTACAAGGATCACAAAACCTCCTCTTTTGTGGAATCTCTGCTTTCCTGAAATTGATTCAGAAGAAAATTTAGTTTCTCAATCCATACCGTCTGCCCCTCACAACTCCAGTGCGTATCCCCTTTAGCGTAGGCAGCAGAGCTCATTTCCATGAAAGGCGAATAAACATCTAAGACGTTTACTTTAAGATCATTATGCTGCTGTATCCTACGCACCAGCTGATTGTATCTCCCTAAGTCTGTACCGAGAATACTTGCCTTATTCGGAATAATACTGAGAATGACTTCATCAAATCCCTCTCTCATGTAATAATCCCCGGCCTCATTGATTACAGTAACCAGTTGTTTTATTTCCTGATCACTTATTTCATCAAAAGCCGAACTTATTCCCGGTTTAACCGCGAGATAATACAAAAGGTGCTCCTCATTTTGGCTCAAAGCGACATGTTCATCTACTCTTCCAAAAAGCTGATAATTTAGACTTGCTTTTATCTCCCTTATTTTCATCACCCAATCATACCCAAACAAAACGGCTTCATGACGCTCCGTTGAATAAGGCATCCGCAAATCTAAAACCTTTTTATACCAGGGTAAAACCCGATCTTTGTTGGAAGCATTCACCAAAACTCCTCTCCATTGAGAGGCAAAACGTTCTCTTACGTGCCTTTCTACCGTTTCAATAACCAGAATATTGCGGTCCGATTTTTCAAGATTCACAGGGGTTGACCCATCAACCCGGATTCGGCTAAACTTTTCTGCAGTCAGGTACTCCGGTTCAATTCTGCCTTCTTCAGTAAAACTGTCTCCAGCAAGAACCAGATGCGTTTTAGCCATTTTCTTGACTTCCGGAATCCTGCATTCCTCTCTCAGTTCTTTAAACTG
>CBINGY010000118.1:0-6478 GCA_966250325.1 uncultured Cytophagaceae bacterium
CAAGACAATACTCGGGTCGAAGGCATAGCGGCCAAATTTTTTGCCATATACAGCCAGCCCGCCATTGTCATTGGAGATGAGCTTTACATTCAGCGAGCCATTCTTTTTCAAAGCTGAAAGTTGACTTTTGGACAACGGCACTTTGATCATATAGCCATAACTTCCTGCTTCATCCAGCTTATTGTTTTCCTTCTGATGAAACCAGCTGAGCACGCCACGGTGATCTGCGGGATCGTCCTTCAGCGTGGTGCTGTAAGCTCTTTGACCGTTAATTTCCACCACCAGATCAGACGGAGCCGTGTAGCTGTCTGTCATCGGATAGGCATTTTTATTCTGGGCGGGGTCTGCCACAGCCCCCAGCATGTAATCCATGTCTTTGAGCTGCTCAGTGGTTTTATCTTTGGCAAAGAGCTGCTTGGCCCCTACTTCCACCAGCAGGTAGCCACTTTTGGCCTTACCCACATCGCCTTTGAATTCGTATTCAAAATACCCATTGCCCGCCCCGTTCATTTTAAGGCCATCCAGAGCTTTCCATTGCTGCAGGCTCCAATTGGCTGAACTGAAGGCATCGGGTGCCACAGAAAGAATGGTGGTAGCGGCAGACTGCTGCCCTCCGGTCACTTCCAGATGTACGAAATTACGGTGAAGTACCTTGCCGGCTTCATCTTTGACCTCAAACCAGAGCGTGTACAAACCGTTCGTTTCCGGTGCTTTCACCCGTAAATCATCCAGCTTTTTCTGCATCCAGGGGCTGTAGTTCAGATCCACCTTTCCGAGATCTTTGACAACAGCTTCACCGGTTTCTGTGGTACCTTTCAATCCGTAATAAATCATAAGCTTATTACCCGCTACCGGCTCGGCAGTCATCGAAGAAAGAAACATGGGCACGGCCACATCCACACCTGCCTTTGAGCTAAGTGTTATATCCTGACCATTTGACAGGTAAATGAGCGAATGCAAATCGGTATCTTTCATGCCGGGTACCAGTTCATCCAGACCCGTGTATTTCGGACTGCGGTCAAATTTCCAGTAACCGTTCCATTCATTGATCACATCATGATGCTCGGTATACAGCCAGCCCGCCATTTTAGGGTGCATTCTGAAGCTGTTCATCATGCGGTGGTAGTCATAGCTCCAGTCCACATCACCGGTGCTGCCATCATATCCCCAAACGTTTCCACACTCCGAGTTGATCATCGGCTGACGCCCCTGTTTAAAGCCCGGCTCAAAATCGTAGGTACTTCCCTCAAAAGTAGTTTTATCGAGATTCTGCATAAACTCCTCCCACTTATATCCGGGCAGGTACTGATGCCAGGAATAAATATCTGTTTCGGTATGCCCTGCCCCGCAGCAGATGGAGTTATCTTCCACCAGTCGGGTCTGATCCAGCGATTTGGTGAGGTAGTACATAGACGCTACCCAAAGCTGTGTTTCAGGCAAGTAAACACTCTGAGATTTGCCAACACGCTCCACTTTCGTACGTAATCCCCAGGTTTCGTTGAATACGATCCAGGAGAAAATGGCCGGGTGATTGAAATCTCTTCGGATCATCTCCCGCAAAGTAAATTCTGCAGCCTGTTGCATATCGAAATCGGGCTCGCCCCAGCTGTTTGGCAGATCGGCCATCACCAGACAGCCGAGCTTATCTGCCCAGTAAAGCTTTCGCGGAATTTCCACCTTGATGTGAGTTCTGATGCCGTTCAGACCAATGTTTTTGGCCAGCACAATCTCGTTTTTCATGAACTCATCGCTGGGGAACGTATAGAACCCATCGGGATGATACGACTGATCCAGGGTAAGTTGAAGATAAACGGGCTTATTATTCAGGGCAATGTAGGGGATCTCCGTGCCCGGCAGATTGGTAACAGATATTTTGCGGTAGCCAAAATACGATTTCACCACATCATCTGCCGCAGAAAGTGTGAGTTCATAGAGGTGCGGGTTTTCCAGCGACCATAATTTCGGATTGTTTAAGGCAAAACTGAACTGAAACTTTTGTTGACCTTTTTTTACTTGTCCGTTGACCATTTGACCGTTATTGAGTTCCAGTTTAATGGTTTGGTCTTCGGTAACAGCCTCACTCATTTCTCCTTCCACAGTCACGGTTCCCTTGTCGATATCCGGCTTAAAATGAGCGTATTCTATGAAATTCTTTCCTCTGGCCTCCAGATAGGCGGTTTGCCAGATCCCGCGGGCATTGCCGTAGCCCTGCTTTCCATATAGGGTAAACATACGGCGGGCGTCATCTACGCGTACTACCAGTGTTTGCGACTGGCCGTACTGCAAATAGTCGGTGAGATCTACAGAAAACGGCGTGTAGCCTCCCTGGTATTTCCCCAGAAAATGGCCATCGAGCCAAACGGAAGTCTCCCAGTCAGAAGCTCCTATCGTGAAAAAGGTCCGTTTATTTTTCCAGGATAGAGGCACATTGATTTCCCGCTTGTACCAGGCGATATCGGCTTCGTCTTTTACGCCGGAGAGTTTTGACCCCCAGGGAAATGGAACTGTAATTTTTTTGGTGAATTTCTGAGTGCCGGCCTGCCAGTGATTGGCCATGCCGGTATTGAGACTGTCAAATTCAAACTCCCAAATGCCGTTGAGGTTCTGCCAGAGGCTACGCTCCCAGTCGGGTCGCGGGTGCTCGGGCAAAGGGATGGTCTGGGCTGAAAGGGTAAGTGTACCAAGTAGGAAAAACAAAAAGTAGGCGTGCAGTTTGGTCATAGGGTATTGTTTCAGTAGGTCAATAAAGAACAAAATAGGTGGATAATGACGGGAAAAACTAACTCAAGCGGGGAGTCTTGCCTCCTTTTGAGGATCAAAGTGCAGATTTAGCCCATCAAACCCATAAACGCAAAGCGAAGACCAAAGAATTACTCCTTGTCCGGTGGATTGCGGACAATCAGGATCTCGTCATCTGAGAACTCCATGTACCCGAAATCGTAGCAGTAATGCATGGTTTTTCCCTGGGAATTGATGTGGTAATGTGTAACATATTTAAAGTGAAATTTCTTTTCTTCCAGCAGCAGCCGGGGCACCTTCATTTTGGTTTCCTTCTTCCCCATGATTTCGAGGAGAATGGAGCGGTTGCGGTGCAGATAGCGGTCAATACCAAAGGCGGTCTTGCGGGTGACGTGGCGTAAATTGATGTGGTAGAAGTTTTTGCATTTTACACTGCAAAAAAGTTTGTCAATCCGACCGGTGATGGGTTTCTTACAGATTTTGCATTTGCGTTTGACCATAGAAACGGATTATTGTTTAGAATAACTTATCAGCAATGATTTACAAAGCTACACCATTATCCGTTTGTAACGGTTAAGATACGCTTACAAACGTTTAATACCGGATAATTCGATCCTCCTCTCGTACATTTCGGCAATTATTCATTCACCATCATGAACCAGATCATCATATATCCCCCTTTGCCCAAAAGTCAACGATTCAAAATCTTCATCCCCTACCCCTTAAAGGCTGAAAGAGAATGGCTTAAAAAGCAAAACAGCTCCTATTACCATCCCACACAAAAGCTTTGGAGCCTGGTAAACACCGCTGAGAACAAAAAATTGGTAGCCAGGGAATTCAAAGGAAAATACACCATTCAAACTATGGAGTCGCCGTCTGTAAAAAGCCCAAAACTTCAACTAAGCCAACAGGCCAAAGAGGCCTTGCTGGCATGCGAGCAAAAATTTGTGCTGAAATCTTTCAGTCAATCCACCATCAAAAATTACCTGGGAGCACTCTCCTATTTCTTTTCATTTTTTGAAGGAAAAAACCTGGAAGAACTTGACAAACAAAGCATTGAAAGCTACATCTATCACCTGAAATCCAGGTATCAGATATCTGATACCAAGCAAAATACCGTTATTAATGCCATTAAGGCCTATTATGAGCACGTGCTGGGCAAACCTCGCGAATACTATGAAATTCAGCGGCCTAATAAATCAAAAGCCTTACCCAATGTTTTCAGCAAAGAAGAAGTACAAGGAATTCTAAAAGCCCCTCAAAACCTGAAGCACAAAGCTATATTGACTACTATCTATAGTGCCTGCCTACGAATAAGTGAAGCCGTTAATCTGAGAGTAAAAGACATACACAGCGATGAAGGCTATCTTTTTATTAAGGACTCCAAAGGAAAAAGAGATAGAAAAACTGTTCTATCTCCTGTTTTATTAAAAGTGTTACGAAAATACTACCAACTCCATAAACCTGCATATTGGTTATTTGAAGGCCAGGATGGAGGTAAATATAGTACTAAGAGTATACAACAACTATTTAGAAAAGCAGTAGAAGTATCCGGAGCTAATCCCTGGGGAACAGTACACACGCTCAGGCACAGTTTCGCAACGCACTTGTTGCAGGAAGGCGTGAATTTAAGAATCATTCAAACCATGCTAGGCCATTCCAGTTCTAAAACAACTGATCCCGATAGCTATCGGGATATACACATGTTTTAGCAGTTAACAATAAAACCGTTAAAAGCCCACTTGATTTTCTGGAGGATTTAGATATTTTTGATAAAAAAGATGAGACGCAGCTGACAAGTAGGGTCAGACAATAACGATATAGACGCTACTCATCCCTGAATCACATCTACACAAATGTTAGCTGTAACTTTAAAAACGACACTGCAAAACTAAACTGACCAAAATAACAAATTGACAATGCTAAAAATAAACAACATAAAAATTACAGGAATTGGTCCAGTAAAAAATTTAGAAATATCGTTTGACAATCATTTCAATATTATTTGAGGACAAAATGGAATTGGTAAAACCACAATAT
Source organism: uncultured Cytophagaceae bacterium (assembly GCA_966250325.1). Taxonomy (GTDB): domain Bacteria; phylum Bacteroidota; class Bacteroidia; order Cytophagales; family Spirosomataceae; genus Jiulongibacter. The sequence continues at coordinate 4,780 of CBINGY010000118.1, forward strand.
TAGATTGTTTAGCTCAATCATTTGGAATTAATGACACTTCAATAAAAAGAAATGCAGGAACAGAAAAAGGAAATTGGAGTGTAAATGTTCTAATCAATGGGACAAATCAGAGCAAATCTTTTGACATTACTGCATTTCATCCAAATGAACATCGTTATCAGTCTCAAGGTTTTTATCAAAATGCCAATGATATTATTGTTTTTAAGACACATAGAGATATTCCCTATCAACATTTAGGTTCGCTAAACACAGACCCTCAAAAAGATATTGGAACTTTTGCAAGAGAAACAATGCAAGGTTCATTACCAAATGACTTGAAAAATTGGTTTGTGAATAGACATTTGTGGTCAGCTCACCCAAATCATTTAGATGAACAACAAATAAAGAACATCAATCTTGCGAAAGAATGTTTTAGTATTTTAAATCCGAGTATTTCGTTTAGTAAAGTCAATCCTAATTCAAATGACATTATGCTAAACACACCAAATGGAGAAATCTACTTTGAGTATTTGTCTTCTGGCTACAAATCTTGTATGGCTGTGTTAATTGGATTAATTAAAGAAGTTGAGTTCAGATATAAAAATCCAAGTAAGTTCATTAAAGATTTTGATGGTATTGTTTTTATCGATGAAATTGACTTGCATTTACATCCTGAATGGCAAGCCAAAATATACGAAGCATTAAAAATAATATTGCCTAATGCACAGGTTTTTACATCAACTCATAGTCCACATATTATTCAAGTAGCAAATCCAAAAGAGATAATTCCATTAACGCTTGATGAAATAAATGAAGTTAAATTAAATCCAATAATAAACCAGGAATATGGTTGCCAAGGTTGGACAGTAGAAGAAATATTAACTGATGTTATGGGAATGACTGAAACAAGAACATCTACTTACTTAGATGCAATTTCAAATTTTAATATTGCTATTGATAAGGATGATTTTGAAGCTGCAAATGCACAATTTTTAATTCTTGATGCTATGTTGCATCCAGAAAACTCATTGAAGAAAATTTTAAAAATACAATTAACTGGAATTTCAACAAATGATTAAGTTAGACAGACCTCCAAAACCTGTCGAACTTACAACTACATTGCAAGTTGCATTGACAGATGAATTTAAATTAACAGGCAAATCAGTTTGGAACATTGATTTTATTAAAAAGGGATTATTAGGTTTTTCTAACGACAAATGTTGCTACTGCGAAGCAAACATTAACGAAGAAAGTAAATACTTGGAAGTAGAACATTTTCATCACAAAGACACATATAAAGACGAAGTTTTAGAATGGGAAAATTTACTTCCTTCTTGTAAAAAATGCAATGGAACAAAAAATGACCACGACACTAAATTAGAGCCAATAATTGACCCAAGTAAAATTGACCCCAAAAATCATTTAAAATATTGGCGTTATAGGATTAAAGGCTCTGATGATTTTGGTAAATTAACTGTTTCTGTTTTGAAACTTAACGACCAAGACAGACTGGTAAAGAAGAGATTTGAAATTGGAAACGCAATACAGGAAAAATTGGAACAACTGAATGAATTAGCTGATGATTATATAAATGGAATTCAAACAAGTACACGTAGAAAGAACAGAATTGTGAACGGCACAAAAGACCTTATGAAAGAAGGACTTCCGACCGCTATTTATTCAGCAACATCCGCAACTGTAATTCTGACCGACACAGAAT
>CBINGY010000119.1:0-5866 GCA_966250325.1 uncultured Cytophagaceae bacterium
GGGGTTAAACCCTGCTATATTGCTCAGTTCGCGGAGGTTGGCTTGATTGTAATAATTAAACGATTCAAAAATTGCAGGCACCTCATTTTTGCCCGCAATAATCACAAAGTCCATTTTGCCGCTGTTCAGATCCCACTTTAAGGCATCGCATCGGATATCCATCTGATGAAATGTGTCTGAATACATGCTGTTTCTGAAACCACCTCGCGGTACTTTTGTAAGAATCAACTGCTTGGTTTTAGGCTCATAACGAAACTGAACAGCCTGGTGAAATACCGAGTCTTTACCGATTGGTGACATAAAGATGACCTGTGGAGAGGTAATCAGGGTATCTGTGAATTCAATGTTTTTTCCGTCAATCCTGAAGGAATTAGGCTCACCTTTCTGTACCCAGAGCGTGGAAATGTTATGATAGAGCGAAGTGGAAAATATCCGGTTACCAATCAACGAAAATCCACCGGTGTAGGATAGACCCGCATCCAGATTTGTGAAAGCTGCTTTGTTTTCGTACGATTTAAAGCGTGGATACTCTGCCAGCGTACCTTTTTTGTGATCGGTGGCTTTGAGTTCGAAGACTCCCTCTATAGGTTCCTTTAATTTGTCAGGGAAAGAAAAAGTTACTTTCTCTGCCTGCAGATAAGGTTTGTGTATCTTAAAAGTATATTCGGTAAGATCTGCAAATGCATGAGGCAGAAATACATTTTCCCAGTCTGTACGCCCCCCTTTACCTACAAAATTTTCTGCCAGCAAATCAACTGCTCCCGAGGTTCCCTTCAAAAACAGGGAGTCTGAGGGAGTTACAAATACCAGATCGGCCTCTTTTAGTACCAAAATCAGGTTTTTTACTTTAGGTATAGGGATTAGTCGCTGGCTGCTCAGGTTACTTACTTCCAGATTAGGGTCATTCCAGGGATCGTATTCATCTGCGGGTTTGTTCCAGTCATCAAAGAGGCCATAGTCATCCTCTTCCTTCGGGGTAATTTCGGCAGTAGGTATTTGTGAATCTTCTTTGAAAAGTTCTGAAGGTGAATCAAACCAGGCAAATTCGAACGTGCTGTTTACCGCGTACAGTTTGTTAAATTTTGATGTGTATAACAGATTTTGGGTGAAAAAGGAATGAAGCGTCTGATAAACCTGAATGGTTCGTTTCATTGGCTCATAAGCAGCGAGTTTTGCGAGATAAGATACTAATTTTGTTCGCTCATCCAGCGGCAGAATCTGCTCGTTCATTGAGCTATTTATAAGAAGCAGCAGTTGATAGTACTCGGGCATTTTATGGCCCTTTTTGGCCATATTCTGACTCAAAACAATAAAGTCGGTTCTGTTTTGCGGGGAAAAATTATTCTGAAACTGAGGTTTGAACGAGTTGAATTCGCCAATCGCTACTTCGTTTTTGCCTTTTTTAAAAACATCTTCAAAGTCCTTAATAAACTGATCGGGGTCTGATGAAAGGTTTATAACCTGGGCACAGATGGCAAGTGCATTGAATAAAACCAACAGTACCGCAATGGTAAATCCTCTCAAAAACATAGTAAACCAGAGTTTGGCAATTATTTACTAAAAACGACTGCAGTCCAGTCCTTCTTACTCATAAACCGCTCTTTTTTCATGCCAGTTTTTTCGCATACGGCTTCTATCTCGATCAAATCTTTCTCGTAAAACCCACTTAGAAGCAATTTGCCACCTGCTTTTAGAAATTTGTAATAGGTGGGGATTTCATCGAGAAGAATATTACGGTTAATATTTGCAAGGACGATATCATAAACGGCCGGCTGTTCATCGGCTATAGTTCCCAAGCCAACCGAAATGTTCTGGCAATTATTCAGCTGAATATTTTCCAGCGTATTTTCTACCGACCACTCATCAATATCAAAGGCCCGAATCTCGGAGGCACCTAGTTTTTCAGCCAGAATGGCCAGAATTCCTGTTCCTGTACCCACATCCAGAACTTTTTGGCCTGTATGATTCACACCCAGCTGTAGTTCCATCATCTGAGAGGTGGTTTCGTGATGGCCTGTTCCGAAAGACATTTTCGGAGTAATGATAATTTCGTGCGTAAAGCCATTCTGCTGAGGATGAAAATGGGCTCTGACCAAAATTTCTTTTCCTATTTCAATAGGTTCAAAGCTTTGCTCCCATTCGGCGTTCCAGTTTTGTTTGGCAATGGTTTTAAGCGAGTAAAAGAGAGAGGTTTTCTCCGCATATTCCTCCATGAGCATCTTAAAAGACTGCGGGTCAAAGAGCTCTTCCTCAATATAAGCCTGAACTCCGTTTTCGGTTTCGAGGAACGTGTCAAAGCCGAGTTCTGCCAACTCTGCTACCAGTATTTCACCAAATTCGAAGGTGACGTCGAGTGTTGCTTCTATATAATTCATTGCTTAAAAGTACGGAAGAATCTGATGAAGTTTGTTCACATGAAGATAGCGGTCATCCCGGAGCCCGGCTTTGACCTCATGGAAATGAATCACATGCCAGCCTGCATTCAGTCCTCCTTTTATATCAGCTTCCAGACTATCTCCTATGATGATGGATTCATTTACCGAAGCACCAGTCTGCTGCAGAGCAAACTCGAAAATGCGGCGATCAGGTTTACGTGCTCCAGCTAGTTCATTGGTGATGATTTTGTCAAAGAAAGGCTGCAAACCGCTACTTTTCATTTTTAGCAATTGTACCTCCTGATAGCCGTTACTAAGTATATGTAGCCGGTATTTGCCATGAAGTGCCTCGAGTACTTCAAAACAATTCTCTGTTACTTTGGATTTAAATGGAAGTAACTCCAGAAAACCCTCATTCATACGCTCAGAGTTCGAATCATCGATAAAGACCCCGAGCTCACCCAAACATCGCTGAAACCTTATTTTTCTAAGGTAATCATGAGTAACTTCCTGCTGCTCAAGCTGGTACCATAGAAATTGATTAACGGGGGAAAATGCCTCGTAAAATTGCCCGGAGCTGATGCCGTATTCTGAAAGATTATAGGTTTCGAATAGCTCTGTAAGACATTCCCTGGCATTCTGTTCAAAGTCCCACAGGGTATGATCCAGATCAAAAAACAGGTGTTTTTTATTTCTGAAAAGCACGTCAGAATTCTAATTTGAGACGTTCTACCGGCTTATCGCCAATGAGGTGTTCCTGCACAATCTCCTCCACATCTTCGGGAGTAACGTGACCATAAAATATTCCTTCGGGATAGACTACCACGGAAGGACCGAACGCACAGGTATCAAGGCACCCGGCACGCTGGGCCCGTATTTCTTTATTGAGACCTTTCTCGGCCAGAGAAGCCTGAAATGCCTTTACAATTTCCATACCCCGCTCACTTCCGCAACATTTTTTGGGAGCTTCCTTGTCGTTAGTACAGATGAATACGTGCTTTTTGTATTTCATAATGTCAGTAGGTTTTAACCAATTAAATTGTATTCCAGATTTCCCAGGATTTTTCCGCCTGATATACCAGCATATCGTAACCGTTCTTTACAGAGGCACCTTTTTGTAATCCGTTTCGCAGGAATAAAGTTTCCGGTGGATTATACACCAGATCGAACAGGAAGTGACCTTTGGAAATGAGATCATAGTTGATAGCAGGGCATTCTTCGGTTTTCGGAAACGTACCCAAGGGAGTGCAGTTGATGATGAGCTGGTGCGTTCCAATCAGATTTTCAGACTCCCTGTAGTTTATTGTATTATCCGAGGAAGATCTGCTAACCAGTTTTACGGGTATTTCCAGGTCATTTAATACCGCTAGCACCGCTTTTCCGGCACCGCCGTAACCCAGAAGAAGAGCTTTCAGATCAGAGGCCGGCCTTTCTCCAAGAAATTCCAGCAGAGATTTTTTGAAGCCATAGTAATCTGAATTGTAGCCGGTGAAAGTTCCGTCACTGTTTTTTTTGATCACATTTACGGCACCTACTTTTTCTGCAGAAGAATCGAGATATGTCAGAAACGGAAAGACGGCCTGCTTGTAAGGAATGGTTACATTAACACCCTCCAGCTTTGAGTTATTTTTAAATAGTTCGGGTAGTTGATTGATATCTTCCAGATCAAAAAGCTCATATTCATGGGTGCCTGAAAGACCTGATCTCTCAAATTTTTCAGAAAAATATTTCTTTGAAAAGGAATGGGTAAGTGGGTGCCCTACCAGGCCAAACATCCTTTTTTCATTCATAGTAAGCTACACTTTTCTGCCAAATCTGGCACGTATCAAGCCAATGATCATGGGGGCAATACTGATAAATACGATCGCAAGAACCACCTTTTCAAAGTTTTCCTTTACGAATTCATTGTTGCCCAGAAAATACCCCAGCAAGGTGATTGAAGTAACCCAAAGGAATGCCCCTAATATGCAAAAAGTGATGTACTTCCCATATTTCATGCTTCCCGCACCTGCCACAAAAGGAGCGATGGTTCGGATGATTGGCATGAAACGGGCAAGAATCACCGCTTTGCCACCGTGCTTTTCATAGAAGGCTTCTGTCTGGGTTATATACTCCCGTTTCAGGAATAAGATTTGGTCTCTTGATTTTATAAAAACGCTGAATTTACTTCCTATGTAATAATTCAGGTTATCTCCCAGCAGAGCAGCCACAATAAGCAATGGAATGATGATCGTAACATCGAGTTTTCCTGTGGTAGCGGCCAGAAGCCCGGTTGCAAAGAGAAGGGAGTCTCCCGGTAAAAGCGGCATCACAATTAACCCGGTTTCTACAAAAATAACCAGAAAAAGAATGGCATAGGTTAATGTATCATACTGCTCCAGCAGACCTTGAAGTACCGTTAACGGGTCTTTCAGGAAGTCGAGCAAAAACTGTATTAATTCCATGTAGCTTTATTGAATGATTTACCGGAAACTAGCCTAGTCGTCCTGTCTGATCCGCTCGTCCTGATAGTACTTTCCTAATTTGTACTTTTTCTTGATATCATCAGGAAGGAAAGTAGCAAAGGTGTCTCCACGTAAGCCCAGGCGTATCGTTTCTAATGGAATTACTTCATTGGGAGCAATATTTCCAAGATTGACGTTACTTCCCACAAGCTTTACAAAGTACACCTGCTGGCCCTTTTGAGGAGCTTCCCAGATAATATTTTCAGGAGGAATAGCATGAATAATTTCGTCTACCAGACCTTGACGTACCTCCCCGCTGCTTCTGTAAAGACCGATATTTCCGCCTTCACGAGCTTCACCAATTACCTTCCACGCACCTGCAGATAACTCTGCTTTCATCATCTCTATCCATTTGTATGGGGCAAAGATTTTATCGGCATCTTTTGAGCCTACCTCTGAAAGTACTTTTACGTGTTTTGCAAGCGTGCTTATATACTCGCACTTTTCTTCATGAGGCAAAGTAATAGAGCCATCTGATACCTCTGCGTGCTCAAGTCCAAACTTCTCGAGGGTTCTGAGGTAATCCTCAAATTGCCCGCGTACGGTAAACGCTTCAAAAAGCGTTCCTCCGAAATAAACCGGTATTCCGGCAGAGCGGTAGGCGTCCAGTTTGTCTTTGAGGTTAGGTGTCACAAAGGAAGTGGCCCAGCCTAGTTTTACAATATCTATGTATTCCGCAGAGGTACTCAGTACATCCTCAATCTCCCGAACACTCAGACCTTTGTCCATAACCATGGTTAAACCAGCTTCACGTGGTTTTGGAGTACGGTCTGGAACTAAATTTAGCTCGTAATTCATCTATTAGCCTTGAAAAAGGGTTTCAGTTAAACGTGCCAAAAATAGGAATTTTTTAAGATGCCACCAATGAGCCTGAACATACTTCTTAAATCTCCGGCAATAGTTTCAAAGGTTCCGAATATGTTTATACTGAAAGTATCCTAATGTGCACCTCCGCCAGGTAATTTGCTCAATTGCCCTTCAGGTTTT
>CBINGY010000120.1:0-5738 GCA_966250325.1 uncultured Cytophagaceae bacterium
GGATTTCGAGCCGGGAATTCACTATCCGCAGATTCAGATGCAGGCCGGCGAAACAGGAATAAATACGGTGAGAATTTACAATCCGGTACTGAATGGTTTAAAACACGACACCGAAGGCTTGTTCATAAAAAAATGGGTGCCAGAGCTCTCTCACCTTCCGGTTCAATATGTCCATGAGCCCTGGAAAATGACGGAACTTGAAGCTTCATTTTATCATTTTGAGATTGGAGTCACCTATCCCAAAACAGTCATTGATCTGGAGCAATCAAGAAAGCGGGCAGCACAAATTCTTTGGAGTTTGAAAAAACAGGCTGAAATCAGAAAAGAATCTGGAAGAGTTCTTAAAAAACATACGACAAACGACCGAAAAATATGGGATTAACCGAACAGGAGATAGATCGGATCATTGAAATGGCCTGGGAAGACCGTACCCCCTTTGATGCCATTAAATTTCAGTTTAGCCTTACCGAACAACAGGTGATCGAGCTCATGAGACGTGAAATGAAACCTACAAATTTCAAAAAATGGCGTGCACGAGTTCAGGGTAGAGCCACGAAACATGCCTCATTAACCGACACAACCGGCTCACGCTTTAAAAGTAAGGCTCAAAGAAGTATTTCAGGAAACAGAATCTCCAGGAGATAAACGATCCTAAACGCCCGAATATCCTCTGATTCATCGCCGCCACTATTAGTTTTGTCTTATTATTTCTTCAAATTGTAAATTCGTGGTTACTTTAGCTAACAGTAACCTATTGAATTATATATGCTGAGAATTAGTGGCATTATCTTGCTTCTCTTTTCTTTTCTAAGCTCTTTATTTACTTCTTCGAATGACGAAACTTCTCCTCCTCTTTCCCCGGAAGATGAGCTTAAGTCGATGCGTCTGGCCCCGGGATTTAAAATGGAATTGGTAGCTGCAGAACCTATGGTTCAGGACCCGGTCTTCAGTCAGTTTGACGAAAAAGGTCGTCTTTGGGTGATCGAAATGCGGGGCTATATGCCTGACATAGACGGCACCGGCGAAGACGAGCCCATAGGTAGAATTTCCGTTCTGGAGGATACCAACGGAGATTACAAAATGGATAAAAGTACGGTATTTGCCGATGATCTCGTTATGCCTAGAGCCATTTGTTTTTTCCCGGATGGCGTGCTGGTCTCAGAAAATATCCCTTTATTGTTTATTCAGGATACCAACGGAGATGGCAAAGCAGACAAAAGGACATTAGTAGATAGTACCTACGGCGGAGGCGGACTACCCGAGCACTCAGCAAACGGTCTGCTCCTGGGAATGGATAACTGGATTTATAGTGCCAAATCAAAATATCGATATAAAAGAAAGGGAGATAACTGGATAAAGGAGGAAACGGAGTTCAGAGGTCAATGGGGCATTTCCATGGATAATGACGGGAGAATGTACTATAACTACAACTGGTCACAGCTTCATGCCGATCTGGTGCCACCCAATTACCTGAATAGAAATCCCCATTTCGAGGCGAACACAGGCATAGATCATGGACTCACCATTGACCGGAGGGTATATCCCGTGCGGCCTAATCCGGCAATAAACAGAGGCTACATTCCCGGAACTCTGGACAAGGAAGGAAAACTACTCGAATTTACCTCAGCATGTTCTCCTTATGTAGCTCGCGAAAAACACTGGTATCCGGCTTCCTTTTACAGCTCAGTATTTGTTTGTGAGCCTGCGGGAAACCTTGTTAAACAGAACTTTGTAAGAGAAAACGGCAGTTATTTGGAGGCCATGAATGCCTATGAAGGTCGTGAGTTCCTCGCCTCCGAAGACGAGCGTTTCAGGCCCGCTTCTATCACCAGCGGACCAGACGGAGCCCTCTATCTTACCGACATGTATCGGGGAATAAGTCAGCATGGAGCTTATATGACCGAATACCTCAGAAAACAAACACTGGAGAGAGGACTTGACAAACATATTCATCTGGGAAGAATCTGGAGAATTATTCCGGAAAATGTGAACCCTGAAAAATTTACAGACCTTTCTCTTCAATCACCCGAACAATGGGCATCAAATCTGAGTAGTTCTTCCTCCTGGAAAAGGGAACAGAGTTTACGATTGTTACTTCAGACCAAACCACAAAAGGCCGTTCCGGAATTAATCAAAACGGTGAAATCAGGTTCTACTGAGGCAGGGATTTCAGCCATCTGGGCTCTGAACACTCTGAATTCTTTTGATGTATCTCTCGCTTCTCAGGTTCTTTCAGGTTCAAATGATAAAATGAAAAGTCTGGCTCTAAGGCTCCTGGAAACTGAAATAAAACAGAACAAAACAAGTACCTCCATTCAGAATATTCTGGATAGTTATCTGAAAAATCCTTCTTCTGCGGTTTTCAATTTGCAAATACTGCTCTCCTCCAATGCATTTCCGGAGGAATTTGCTTTTCATTGCCTGGATAAATTGCTTCTAAAGCACGGTAATGACGGGCTCTACAGAGACGCTGCACTTTCTGCCCTTTCAAACCTTGAATCGGGGTTTCTCACATACCTTTTGAACAAAGATGAGTGGAGAGAGAAAGACGATGCTAAAGAAATTATCCTGGATCAGCTTTCTGCCATTATTGTGAAAAGAAGAAATGAAGATGAAATTGCTAAGCTCATATCTGTACTGGAAACCAACAGTAGCTGGCAAAAAGAAGCTCTTCTGGCCGGAGCTTCGCTTCAGACAGCCACCAGTGACTTACCGCCCCTGGCCATTAATGAGAAACCTGCACTTTTCAGCAACTTGACATCCCCTGCACTTGTTCGGTTTGCTGATGGATTTACCTGGCCGGGAAAACCTGTCAAACAATCGGAAGGTCAGGAAAAGAAAACCATGGATGCGGCCACTATGAAGCAGTTTGCGGCCGGGAAACAATCTTACCTCACGTATTGTGCTGGTTGTCATGGAACAAACGGACGGGGAATGAAGCGTTTTGCACCTCCCCTGGCCGGATCTGAATGGGTTACCGGAGCCGAAGACCGTCTGGCACTCATCCTTCTTCACGGAATTGAAGGACCTATCGATGTGAACAGTCAGCGGTATGATGTGCCCGATATTTTACCCGTAATGCCGTCTCACAGTACCCTAGATGACGGAGATATTGCTAATATCCTAACCTACATACGGAATGAATGGGGAAATAATGCAGGAGCCGTGTCCCGAAGAACCGTAGGGATGCTTCGCATAAGTTCACAGGGAAAAGTGGTCCCATGGACAGCCCCCGAGCTGAATGAACACGCCGAAAAACTCAAACAAAAAAAATAATTCAACCCTGAAAATATGAACCTCACCAGACGCCATTTCGTAAAAACATCTGCTGCAGCCATGTTGGCGGCATCTATGCCTACTTTAAGTTCATTTCATGTACGACCAAATCTCATAGGAATCTCCGTATGGTCTTATCATCTGAGAAACCGAAGAAATGTAGAAGGAACTGCCGAACATCCGGTTTTTAAAGGAGCTTTTGAAATGGCCAAGCACTGCCACGATCTGGGAACCGGAGGCTCTCAGGTACTATCAGGTGGCTGGGACAAGGAGTACGCCTCTAAAATGAGAAAATTCAAAGAAGACACGGGCACCTGGCTGGAGGGTCAGATCAGCTTACCCAAAAACGAATCAGATGTAGATCGTTTTGAAAAAGATGTCATGATGGCAAAAGAAGGTGGTGTGGATGTATTCAGAACCGCCTGTCTTAGCGGAAGAAGATATGTCACCTTTACCACGCTGGAAGACTGGGAGAACTTCAAAAAGGAATCGATGAAGTCGATCAGACTGGCCGAACCAGTGGCCAGAAAACACAAAATGAAAGTGGCTATTGAAAATCATAAAGACTGGACGGCAGATGAGATGGTTGGGATTTTGAAACACTTTGACAGTGAATGGCTGGGCTGCTGCCTCGATACTGGAAATAATCTATCCTTTCTCGAAAATCCGTATGAGGTAGTAGAAAAACTGGCTCCTTACACGCTTACCACCCATTTCAAAGACATGGGAATAGAAGAGTATGAAGATGGCTTTTTACTTTCAGAAATGCCTTTTGGTCAGGGATTTCTGGACTTAAATCGAATGGTAATGGTACTTCGCAAAAGTAACCCGAATGTCAAAATAAACCTGGAAATGATGACCCGTGATCCACTTCCTATCCCCTATCTTACCGAAAACTACTGGACTACTTTTGCCGACAGAACCGGAAAAGATCTGGCCAAAAGCATTAAATTGATTCGCGAGAATTATGCAGACAAAGCCCTACCTCGGGTAGCGGATAAGAGTTTCGGCGAGCAGCTTGCCCTCGAGGAGGCTAATCAGATTGCATGTATTGATTTTGCAAGAAAAGAACTAGGTATCGTCTGATTTAGCCATTCGGTTCAAATGAGAACGATTCTATCAAATAAACCAAACAATAAAGAGAACGTAACAAGAAATGTCAAAACTTCCGGGAATTAATCTTTTCAATATGTCAGGCAAGGCCGCCATTATTACGGGCGGCTCCAAAGGGCTGGGTCTGGCCATGGCAGAGGCCATCGCCTCTGCCGGTGGTAAAGTCATGCTGGTTTCCAGAACTCAGCACGAGTGCGATGAGGCCGCCACTAAAATCAGAGAATTATATGGCACAGAAGCGATAGGATTTGGTACAGATGTAACTTCTCAGAAAGGAACCGAAGCCATGGCTCAAGCCTGTGTTGAAGCTTTCGGGAGCATTGATGTGCTGATCAATTCAGCTGGAATTAACATCAGAGGGGCTATTGACGAGCTCTCTCACGATGATTTCAAAAAGGTAATGGATATCAATGTCACAGGTACCTGGCTGGCTAGCAGAGCAGTAGTTCCACAAATGAAAAAACAGAAGAGCGGGAAAATTATCAACCTGGCCAGTACTCTTGGTGTGGTTGGTCTTGCCAACAGAACGCCATATACAGCCTCAAAAGGAGCTATTGTCAACATGACCAAGGCCTTGGCTCTTGAAATGGCCCCTTTCAATATTAACGTAAATGCCATTTGCCCGGGGCCTTTCCTAACTGAAATGAATGTACCGATTGCAGGAACCGTGGAATCCAACAAATTCATAGTGGGGGCTACGGCTCTGGCTCGATGGGGAGAACTGGAGGAAATCCAGGGAGCGGCTCTTCTTCTGGCTTCTTCTGCAAGCAATTACATGGTAGGAACCATCATGCCTGTTGATGGTGGCTGGGTAGCCAAATAAAATCGCTCCTTTTAAAAGGCTTTGGCCCGGGGAACTTTACATAGTGCTCCGGGCTTTTTTGGATAGTCTTAAGTGAATAATCAGAAAAAGCGTCATGATGAACTTCCAGTTGGTGATAAAGCACCTATTTGAAAAAATAAAAATTCTGGAAGAGAAGGGACATCCAGCTGCTTATATTCCGGAACTTGCACGGGTATCACCTGATCACTTTGGCGTTCATCTTTCTACGCTGGCCGGATCTGATTTCGGTATTGGAGATTATCAGGAGGTATTTTCTATTCAAAGCATTTCTAAGGTTTTCACATTGGCCCTGGCTTACAAATACATGGGGGAGAATATCTGGACCAGGCTCGGTGTGGAGCCTTCAGGTACACGATTTAACTCACTGGTGCAGTTGGAAAGCGACAATGGCATTCCCAGAAATCCTTTCATTAACTCCGGGGCTCTGGTAGTAGCAGATATTCTTCTGAGCCAATTAAATGACCCCAGAAAAGACCTTTTGGCCTTTATACGTAGCCTGTGTTCC
>CBINGY010000121.1:0-5668 GCA_966250325.1 uncultured Cytophagaceae bacterium
GTAGAAACTGGAAGGTTATGATATGAAACAGCTGTATTTCTGGCAATACAGTATGAAAGGAAAGGTAGAGGGAATAGAAACACTCGTAGATTTTAATGTATTTCTTCGGGATGATTTCGATTTTGAGCACATTACACTTCGCAATAGTTAGAAATTAAAAACAGATTTGCTCATCCAAAAATTGATTCATGTTTCCGTCTGTTGACTTCACAAAGACTTCTGCTTACAAAACGCTGAAGTCGCATCATAAAACCATTTCCAGAAAGAGAATTAAAGAGCTTTTTGAGGAAGATCCTAAACGTTTCAAAAAGTTTACACTGCGATTTCAGGATATTCTCCTTGATTACTCCAAAAACAGAATAAATGGTAGAACACTGCTTTCGCTGGTAAAACTTGCCGAAGAATGTGCTTTACCGGAGGCCATTCAAGCCATGTTCTCAGGTGAAAAAATCAACCAGACAGAAGGCAGAGCTGTTTTGCATACCGCTTTGCGTAACCGTTCAAATACACCAGTAATGGTGGATGGAGTGGATGTGATGCCGGAAGTAAACCGGGTTCTCAAACAGATGGAGGAGTTCTCTGAGACCGTACGTAGCGGAGAGTGGAAAGGATATACAGGAAAACGAATTACTGATATTGTAAATATTGGTATCGGGGGATCCGATCTGGGGCCGGTTATGGTTACAGAGGCCCTTAAACCTTATGCTCAAAAAGGACTGAATGTTCATTTTGTGTCGAATGTAGACAGCACGCACATCGCTGAAACACTGAAAAAGGTTCAGGCAGAGAATACCTTATTTATGATAGCCTCAAAAACCTTTACTACGCAGGAGACTATGGCCAATGCCTCTGCTGCCAGAGATTGGTTTCTTCGCTCCGGAGGTTCGGAGTCGGATATAAAAAAGCATTTTATTGCTCTTTCTACGAATGCGAAAGGAGTTGCGGCGTTTGGTATTGACACCCGCAATATGTTCGAATTCTGGGATTGGGTAGGAGGAAGGTACAGCCTGTGGTCTGCGATAGGTCTGTCAATCGCCTGTAGCATTGGGTTTAAGAATTATCTGGCACTTCTGGAGGGGGCATATGAGATGGATGTTCATTTTAAAACAGCTCCTTTAGGAAAAAATATGCCTGTTGTCTTAGGATTACTGGGTGTATGGTATGCCAATTTCTATGGGGCTGATTCACATGCGATTCTTCCATACGATCAGTACATGCATCGGTTTGCTGCCTACTTTCAGCAGGGCGATATGGAGTCTAATGGGAAATATGTAGACCGGAATGGTAACCGGGTTAGTTATGAAACAGGTCCGATTATCTGGGGAGAACCCGGAACGAACGGCCAGCATGCTTTTTATCAATTGATTCACCAGGGAACCCGCCTTATACCGTGTGATTTCATTGCCCATGCAATAAGTCACAATCCTATCGGTGAACAGCATGAGATGTTGCTGGCCAACTTCTTTGCTCAAACAGAAGCCTTGATGAACGGCAAAAGCCATGAAGTAGTCATCAATGAGCTGAAAGCTGCGGGAAAATCTGAGAAAGAAATTGAAACTTTAGCTCCTTATAAGGTATTTGAAGGTAACCGACCCACGAATTCTATTCTGATTAAAAAACTGACCCCGAAGACGCTGGGAAGCCTGATTGCGATGTACGAACACAAAATATTTGTTCAGGGGGTAATCTGGAATATCTTTAGTTTTGATCAGTGGGGGGTAGAATTAGGCAAGCAATTGGCCAATGCCATCTTACCGGAATTGAAATCTGAAGCAGAGGTGTTCTCTCACGATTCATCTACCAACGGATTAATTAATATGTATAAAAGGTGGAGGAAATAGTGGAAAATATCTTGAAGGCCTTTATTGAGGCCTTTATTTTTGTTTAGTATTTTCAATAATTACTGAAAAAATGAAATTTTTTAAATTTATAAACTTTTTCTTTGGAAGTATAAATTCAATAAATTATGTTTGAATCGTCAAAGAGAAAACGGGAGATTTAGTGATTGATCCGGCCTTTTTGACGAGTGAATAAACCCGGACTTACGTGCCTTTTTCGATAAACCAGATTGAACCCGACAACCGAACTGTCATTTTTTGCCTGTTTGTCTTTTGTTTAAGCTTTATGCCTTCAAAAGCAAACAGGCAAGTTCAATTGCCAGAGGTTCCGTATGAGGTGATTTTTGCAGATGTCCGTTTTCAGTTTTCAGAGAGTGGAAGAGCTGTTTTTCAGCGTGAGATTGATAAAGTGGCTGCCGATGAAAGTGTTAGCAGTGATGTAAGGTTAATGAAACTTTTTCTGCCTGTAACATCTCGCTTGTTGGCGGCCAGAAATTTACCCGAAGACTTTAACTACTTGTTATTGTATAACAGGTATCAGACAAGTGTTAGCAATACAATTCTTTTTGAGCCGGGAGTTTTCTGGTGTCTCACTAAGGATCAGGCAATAGATGCCGATCTTCAGGTGAATGAAGAGATAGATGAACGAAAACATTTAACCCGATCGACCGAAGGGGCTGCTGTGGCCCTACTCCGCAGTAATGTTCTTTACAATAATTGGGGTACCACTTTGTTCGCTCAGCTGGCTTCAAAAAATGTTCTGAACGCCATAGGCGTAAACACCGGTTGGAAGGGAAAAGAATTTCTATTGATTGACAGTCCGGCTTATGGTTCATTGATTCGTTTTCTGGCATATAAATGGGTTATGGAGCGTTCCATCAGGCAGTACAATTCGGAAAGGCCCGAGCTCGTTTACCTCTATCCTTATGGCAAAGGAAAGCGGCTGGGAAACATAGCAGCAGAATTACGAATCAAGGAGTCAGAATTGACTGAACAGAATCGCTGGCTGGCGACGGAATCAAAGATACCGTCAGATGATCATCTGGTAGTGCTGATAATCCCTGCCGATAAAAAAGAAGAGATAAAAGCTCTTTCGGAACTGGCAGCCAATACCGAAATGCCTGAAAAGGAACTGGGTTTTCCGGTGGTGGTGAATGATCAGTCAGCAGATAAAGGGCGTGGAGGTAGCTTCTACCGAATCAATGAACGGAGGGGAATAAGGGCTGATTTTTGTGATTCACCAGTTACATTGGCCTATAAGGCAGATTTATCTCTGAAGACCTTTCTGGAGATCAATGAAATTGCCGAAAATGAACAAGTAAATCCTGGCCAGATGTATTATCTGGAAGAGAAAAGCGGTAAAGGGCCTATTCCGTATCATGTAGCAAGGCAAGGTGAAAATCTGTGGATGGTTTCCATGAATTATGGTGTCAAAATGGCTGAGTTACTCAAATTCAACAGAATGGAGGAGAATCTTCCTCTGGAAAGAGGAAGGCTGGTGTGGCTTCAGGAAAAGAGGCCAAAGAATGAAGACGTAGAATACAGAGAGATAAAAGCTAAAACCTATCCCGATTCTCTGTTGGATTATGCGGTGATGGTATCTGCCACACCGTTTGAATGGATTGAACCGAAAAGTGCAGCAGACTCAAGCAATGTTTTACCTGATTCTACTTTGAACAATATGGCTTCGGACACATCATTGGTAGTTTCTGTTGAAGCAGGTAAATCAGAACTTGTATCAGAATCTCCCAAAAAAGAAATTGAAGTAAGACCCATAGAAAAGAAACCGTATACCGAGCAATTAAGGGAGTCGGTAAATGGAGTCAGTGAAAAGAAAGAATTTGTAGTTCATGAAGTGAAAAAGGGGGAGACTTTGTACCGGATTTCGGTCAATTATAAAGTGCCTCTGAACCAGTTATATGAATTAAACGGATTGAGCTCCAATATCATTGAGATTGGTGATCAGATTAAGGTAAAGAGATATTAAGATATAAGTAGTATAGATTCACTCAGTAGCCAGATTAGCTCTGATCAATTGATCGGGGCTAATTTTTTTATGTGAGATGCTGAATGATCTGTTGACCGCAATAAAAGATCATTGCAAGACAAAGAATAACTTTCATGACTATCCCTGCAGCAAAACCGATGAGGCTTCCCAGGGCTGCCCTGAAAGCGTTATTCTTGTTTCCGAATACCAATTCACCTGCCAGAGCACCCAGAAATGCACCTATGAAAATACCGAAAGGGCCAAAAAACATGCCTACGATCAAACCGGCTGTGGTTCCCCGAGTCCCGGCAGACGTGCCCCCGAATTTTTTGGTACCCCAAACAGGTACATAATAATCGAGTACGGCCACAAGAAGGGTTATAAGGCCCAGGGCAATCAGAAAACTTTCGGAAAATGCGGCAAATCTCGTGAAATGTATCAGCAGTAAACCCACAAAACTCAAGGGTGGGCCTGGCAAAGGCAAAACCGCTCCTGCCAGTCCTACCAGCAGACATACTACTCCGAGAATGAGAAGCAGAATATCCATGACAAATCAGGCTATTTCAGCCGTTTCCATTTCAGGAATCCTCTTCTCATCCAGATAGTCGGTGATTCCGTTCATAGCCTGATTGAGCACATCGGTATTCGGCAGAAATACGATCCGGAAATGCGAGCGGTCAAAGGCATTAAATCCAGAGCCTGGAACCACCAGAATTTTCTGTTCGGTAAGCAGATCCAGGGTAAATTGTTCGTCATCCTTGAAACTGAATTTCTTCAGGTCAATTTTGGGAAAAACGTATAGAGCTCCTTTGGGTTTCACACAGGTAATCCCGGGAATATCAGTGAGTCTGTAATGGATAAGATCTCTTTGTTTCTTCAGTCTTCCATCAGCAGATACAAGGTCGTTTATACTTTGATATCCGCCAAGAGCGGTTTGTATGGCATATTGGGTGGGTACATTGGCACATAACCTCATACTGGCCAGAAGATTGAGACCTTCCAGATAGCTTTTAGCACGTTCTTTTGCCCCACTTGCTATTACCCAACCTCCTCTAAAGCCCGTTGCCCGGTAATTTTTGGATAAACCTCCGAATGTCATAAAAAATACATCCTCACTCAAAGAGGCGGTTGGGATGTGTTTGTTTGAATCAAAGAGGATTTTGTCGTAAATCTCGTCGCTAAAAACAATCAGATTATGTTTGGCAGCGAGGTCTACGATCTTTTGTAAAACATCCCGCTCATAAACCGCACCGGTCGGGTTATTCGGATTAATAAGTACAATTCCTTTGGTGCGGGAGGTGATTTTCGATTCCAGATCCTTCACATCGGGATTCCAATCTGATTCCTCGTCGCAGATATAATGAACGGCTTTGCCTCCAGATAGGCCCACAGAGGTGGTCCAAAGCGGATAATCGGGAGAAGGGATGAGCACCTCATCACCCGGATTAAGCAGTGCCTGCATACACATGACAATGAGTTCAGAAACTCCGTTTCCGATGAAAATATCTTCGATTCTTACGTGAGGAATTCCCACTTCCTGGGTGTAATGCATAACTGCCTTCCGTGCCGGGAAAATACCAAGGTGGTGACAATAACCCTGAGCATTCCTCAGGTTGAGAATCATGTCTTCCATGATCTCATCGGGCACATCAAAGCCAAAAGGAGCGGGGTTCCCGATATTAAGATTGATAATTTTGTGCCCTTGTGCCTCCAGCTGCTGAGCCTTGTCAAAAACCGGTCCGCGTATGGCATACGAGAGGTTATTGAGGCGTTCGCTTTTTAAATAATCCATTTCCTGTTATGATCTTTCAGAAAGAAACGAGTTTACATTTCTCTCAATTCT
>CBINGY010000122.1:0-5615 GCA_966250325.1 uncultured Cytophagaceae bacterium
ACCGAAAAAGCTAATTCCTCCAATCCCAAGCTCAGCGGCCAGTCCGTATCTGTAAGCCGCTGGTCGTGTACCGCTAATCAGTACAGGATCTGTGACCGTATTTTCCGAACTAATTTTGGTAACCGATTTCCGGATGATATTCAGACCGGCGGTGGGTCCCGCAGCGAGTGAAAATAATCTCTTACCCCGGGCATTAAAAAAGCTGATTTTGGGCAATAACCTCAGATTAACTCCAGCCTTTATGACATTGTACGGGTAAGAGACAAAACTTTGTACGCTGTTTCGGTCTCCATAAAGAGAGTAACGCATCAGGTTGTTCTCTTCATCAAACTCAGCAGTTAATAGAGGGTCAATATTTTGCGGACCTAATAAAGAGCTCGATGACATATCCTTATTAGTTGATCTGTAAATACCTGATGGAAACTGAGCTTCGAGATTTGACTGGGCAAAAGTTAGCTTTTCGTAATTGAAGAACGGCTCAGCCCCCATTTTCAACGCTACGCCTACTTTCTGTTTGCGAAGCAGCTCCATATCTTTATTAGCAGAGACAGCGATATATGGAGAAGCCAGAATACTGTTTGAATAACTCTGCGTGGTAATACTTCCTGTGGAGCTGGAGTTACTTATCCCCTGATAAGCTGACGACAGGAAAGCCGACTCCGGATTCAGGTAATTATCGGCATAAGAGAACCCCAGAAAATAATTCAGGTAGGTTTTACTGAAAACAGTTTTCCGGGGCTTTCTGTAGTCTTCGTGACTGAATGCTTTCATGGTAGCCACGCGGGTAGCCGAGGTCTCGAGCCCATGCAGCATTTCCTCAGCAATTTTGTTCAGATCAAGTTTCCTGATTTCCTCCCGGGCAGCAGCATTTTTCATAATAATGAGCATCTCGGAACTCTCTCCGATCTTAGCCTGCAGGGTATCCTGCTGGGCAGAAGCCCTTCCGGCACATGCTATTAAAGCAATCAGAATCAGCTTTTTCATAATTGTGTTGTTCTTTTTTCTGGTCGGGTACTCTCGATGAATCTGGCCCAAGTCTCGGCTTCCTTTTCATTCTTTTCCCATTTACCCGATCGGTTAAAATTTCCTATCCGTTTGAGAAATCCTTTCTTTTCATTGGTACTTTCCAGAGGTGTGGTATCCACAAGCAATACCACCTTTTTACCGGTAAGCACATCCTTTTCGAGGGCTGTTTGCAAAGCCACCTGCATCTTTTCAGACTCATCCCGTGATTCTTCAGAGACAAACTCTTTCAGCGTTTCTACTTTCGGAGCTGCCACATCGGCTACTTGCATTTCTACCGATGAAACGCCGGGTAAAGACGGGGAATAATCTGCTTCCAACTTCCGCATTTCCTTTTCATTTTTGGCTTCCAAAGAAGTTTTGATAGCTTTAGCTGAAGGTACTACACGGGCTACCGGTAGCGGCAGTGTGGCCGATGGTTCCATCACCTGTAGTTCTGACGAACTGTTTTTTTCATCCGGGGTTTGCTCTGCGGGCTGTATAGTTTGTATTTCAGATGCCAGCTGATTAGGACCCGAAGGTACCCAAAACAGTACAACTGCAGTAAGAGCTGCCGCTACTCCGGCCGACCACCAGTAGATAGCTGTTTTCTTCTTCTTAGGGAATACCTCTCCGGAGATAGAATCCCACCGTAAGTTTCCCTTGTCTGTACTGGAATATTCAAATTCCAGAATTTTCTCAGCAAGGAGCTTTTCGTCAATACTTTGCTTCCTTCCCATACGCTTTCAGCATTTTGGTTCTTAATAATTTCTTTGCGTGATTTAGCTGCGACTTGGAGGTTCCCTCAGAAATACCAAGTTCATCGGCAATTTCACGGTGCGTGTACCCTTCCACCACAAATAAATTGAAAACCGTACGGTAGCCTACCGGAAGCTCGCGAACCAGTTCCATAATCTCTTCCACGGTGATATTCTGCACCGCATCAGCTTCAATTGAAACGTATCTCAACTCATCGTCGGGTACCATCTTAAACGAGGACCTTTTCCTCAGAATCATCAGGCATTCATTGATGACAATACGCTTCATCCACCCCACAAACGCACCTGGATTTGGAAAATCTGTTTTTCCAACATTCTGAAAAATCTTCACGAAAGCCATGGTAGAAGCGTCTTCTGCCTCCGGTCCATCGCCCAGATAACGTTTCGCCATAGCCAAAAATCTCCCCGCAAACAGTTCGAAGACCTGTTTACAGGCCTTCTGATCCTGTTTTTTTACTAGGTTCAGGAGTTCCGGGCTAATCAATACGGCGGAATGTTTAAAATCTAAATGATAAACCGAGGGGAAAAGTTGTACCTGAAACCAAAGTTTCCTGATTTACTTTTCAAACAGTCTTTTCACAAAGGAAGGCAGAAACCTTTTTCTGTGCCAGCGGAAGCACAGATTCACGTAGAGGAAAGGACTTTCTCACTTCCACTAAAACCGTAGCGGGATTGGGTAGCTCTTTGTATTTCTGAATGAGATTACGCTTTATCGAAGTAAAGGTCTGACTTAAAGAAAAAGGCTCACTACTTAAATAGGTGGTATTGAGTCTGGGATACCTGCTCTGCATGGATTCAAACAAAGAAACCTGATACCGAAAAATGCTTGTATTTTTTGCAACATGCTCATAAACAAGAATGTACCCTTCCTTCTTTTCAAGTGGTAATATTCCCACCGGGCTTATCTCCAGAAACTGATTGACTTCGTCCTGCAATTCCTCTCCTGCCTCCAGAGCCTTTTCAAACTGAGGTAAAGCAAACTGCAGAATTTCTTCAATTTCTTTCAAGACATCCAGATCGTTTTCCATTTCCTTGAAAAGTAATTGAAAGGAACTGGTATCCACACCCAGCACATCTTTGGGAAATAAGGCTTTCAGGATTTTTTTCTGATGCACCAACTCCCCGGAAGCCTTGTAATGAACCTGAAGATCCTGTAAATCCGGGAACAGCTTGCGGTTCTGAAAATTCTGCTTTACCGATTGCAGGTAAGCCAGTAGCACATATTTCTTGTATTCAAAATCAATAAGATCTTTGGTAAGCCAGTCGGCAGGAAGTCTGTTCATACCCGTTTTTTGTTCTAATTTCGAACGGAAAAGCTTTTCTGTCAAGAGTTTGGAAATCAAAAAATGCAACTGGTTTACACAAGGGGATTAGATTTCCTTTTTTGACAATCCTTGCCTAATTTTGCGGCCGCAAAGCTCTCAAGAGCTGCTAACGAAAACCAATCAAATGAGAGAAATTCAATTCCGTGATGCCATAAAAGAAGCGATGTCTGAAGAGATGCGTCGCGATGAAAACGTTTACCTGATGGGTGAAGAGGTAGCCGAGTATAACGGTGCTTATAAAGCCAGCCAGGGAATGCTTGATGAATTCGGGCCGAAACGTGTTATTGACACCCCTATCGCAGAGCTGGGATTTTCGGGTATAGGTGTGGGATCTGCAATGAACGGTCTAAGACCCATCATCGAGTTCATGACCTTTAACTTCTCTTTGGTTGCCATTGATCAGATTATTAATGCAGCTGCCAAAATTATGGCGATGTCTGCCGGACAATACTCGGCTCCGATCGTTTTTCGCGGCCCTACTGGTAATGCCGGGCAGTTGGGAGCTCAGCACTCATCCAATTTTGAAAACTGGTATGCCAACACCCCGGGCCTGAAGGTAGTGATTCCTTCCAATCCGTATGATGCCAAAGGACTCCTGAAGTCTGCTATACGTGACAATGATCCGGTGATCTTCATGGAATCTGAGCAAATGTATGGCGACAAAGGCGAGGTACCTGAAAGTGAATATCTGATTCCTCTTGGAGTAGCCAACGTCATTCAGCAGGGAACAGATGTAACCGTCGTTAGCTTTGGAAAAATGATTCCGAGAGTGGTTATACCTGCCGTGGAAGAACTTACCAAACAAGGTGTAAGCGTGGAGCTGATTGACCTGAGAACGGTGAGACCTATCGATTACGCCACTGTGGTAAATTCTGTAAAGAAAACAAACCGTTGTGTCGTGGTGGAAGAAGCCAACCCGGTGGCGGCACTTTCTTCAGAAATAGCGTATCACCTTCAACGCTTCGCATTCGATTATCTGGATGCTCCGGTAATGAGAGTGAACAGCATGGATATTCCTCTGAATTATGCTCCTACGATCATTGAGGCCACGCTTCCAAGCCCTAAACGTGTCATTGAGGCGGTTCAGAAAGTAATGTACAAAAAATAATTCCGGTAAAGGAAACAGGGAAAGCGGGGCTACATGGTTTGTTGCTCCGCTTTTTTCTTGACTTCTCCGCTGCTTTCAAACTTTTATTTCGTAACCGAATTGGCTAGATTGCCGTTTTAAAATCAACCTATGCAGAAAATCAGAATCCTCGCCGTGGGAGCGGGAAATATGGGAGCTTCTCACGCTCAGGCCTATCATGAAATGCCCGAATTTGAACTCATCGGAATTGTGGCCCGCGGTCAAAGTAAAGTCAGACTCAACGAAAAGCTTGGAGGAGGGTATCCGCTTTTTGATGACTATTATGAGGCATTATCTGCTACAAAACCTGACGCCGTAAGTATTTCAACCTATCCGGATACGCACCAAAATTACGCGATTGCAGCTTTGGAGGCAGGCTGCCATGTTTTTATTGAAAAACCTCTGGCAGATTCTGTGGCAGGAGCACAACGCGTTGCTGCCAAAGCAAAAGAAAAAGGGAAAAAACTGGTTATCGGGTACATTCTTCGTGTACACCCATCCTGGGAAAAGTTTGTAGAGGTGGCTCGTGAAATGGGCAAACCGCTGGTGATGAGAATGAACCTGAATCAGCAAAGCCACGGATACATGTGGGATGTACACCGTAATCTGATGAAAAGCCTTAGTCCGATTGTCGATTGTGCGGTACATTACATTGATATCATGTGTCTGATGACGCAGGCCAAACCTGTAAAGGTTTCGGCCATTGGTGCCCGTCTTACCGACGACCTCCCCTCCTGGAATTACAACTACGGCCAACTTCAGATTCATTTTGATGATGGTTCTGTGGGCTGGTATGAAGCGGGCTGGGGCCCCATGATGAGCCAGACCGCCTTCTTTATTAAGGACGTGGTGGGGCCCAAAGGCTGTGTATCTATTGTGGCCAAAGACGCCTCAGCAGAAGGTAAATCAGATGATGTGGATTCACATACCAAAACCGAGGCTATTCGGGTTCATTACGCGGATATTGACGAAAAAAATGAGTTTACTCGTGCAGATGAGTGGATTGAAATGACCGATGAGCCGGGGCACCAGGAGCTGTGTAACCGTGAGCAACAGTTTTTCCTTCGGGCCATTCAGCAGGATCTCGATCTCACAGATCATGTGAATGATGCAGTCAATAGCCTTAAAGTAGCTTTTGCCTGCGATGAGTCAGTGAAAACCGGAAAAATGGTTGAACTATGATATTCATTGACTCCATTACTCGGGATTAATGCTTTTTTTATGAACTTTGTCTGCAACTGATCAATCGCCGATGGGAAAAGAACTGGAACGTATTGTTGATAATCTGGAAACCGTTTACCGGGGAGATGCCTGGCATGGTCCATCTGTCACGGAGATATTGAACAGCCTGAAACCATCTGTGGTAGATCAGAAACATGGTTT
>CBINGY010000123.1:0-5451 GCA_966250325.1 uncultured Cytophagaceae bacterium
GGTTCTTGTATGGGCAAACGGGAAATTGGCATTAACTATGGACGTCAAACGTTATGTTCCGTATCAAAAAGTACTTTCCGAAATGGATAAATATGATAGTTATGCCAACTGCATCGTTACGACCTACTCCATGGATGAAGTAAAGCAACTAAGCGAAATTTCACCCAAAGTTATCGTTTCGTGCGGTTTAAAAAACGAGGAAGAATATCAAAAGGTCAGGAGCTTTGGTTTAGAAGATAGCCGTATTCTGGCATTTCTTGGAGTAGAACTGGCAAGTACAGATTTTGTTTCATTTCTCAGGAAAAAGCAAATTCCAATGATACAAGCCACCATTGGAAAAATTGATAAGCTGGCTTCGGAAAAAGAGCCAGGTATGTACAGGGATATTTATGATTCTGGCATTGATATAATCGCAACTGATTATCCCTTTGAGGTGAATAAGGCTCTGAGTGACATAATCTCTGAAAGACATAAAAGGGATTAATTATATTGCCGAAAATAAATTGCAATGCTGAGAATTCTCATTTACCTACTCTTCATTCCGGGTGTTTTTGCCCAGAACAACCTAAAGGAAGCTCTGGCTAAAGATGCGGAGTCAATAGAAAACAAGGTAATAGACTGGAGAAGAGATTTACATGCTCATCCGGAACTCGGGAATCAGGAATTCAGAACCGCAGAAATAGTTTCCGCACACCTGAAATCTCTGGGTATGGAAGTAAAGACTAACGTGGCGGTAACGGGAGTAGTAGGAATTCTTAAAGGAGGATTACCTGGGCCTGTAATGGCATTACGTGCCGATATGGATGCACTGCCTGTTACAGAACGGGTTGATTTGCCTTTCAGATCACATGTTAAAACAACCTACAATGGTCAGGAAACAGGAGTAATGCATGCCTGTGGCCATGATAGTCACGTGGCAATTCTTATGGGTACGGCAGAAGTTCTGGCAAAACACAGAAAAGATATTAAGGGCACAGTGAAATTTATCTTTCAACCTGCAGAAGAGGGAGTTTTTGGCGAAGGAATAAGATTTGGAGCAGATCTGATGGTAGCCGAAGGAGTTTTGAAGAACCCGGATGTTGATGTGGCTTTTGGGTTACATATTAACTCACAGACCCCCGCAGGAGTTATCGCTTACAGACCGGGACCAACTATGGCCGGAGTAGACCAGTTTTATATTAAAGTTAAAGGAAAACAAACTCATGGAGCTTACCCCTGGTCGGGCATTGATCCAATCCTAACTGCTTCACAGATAGTTCAGGCTCTTCAGAGTATTGTTAGTAGAAATGTAAAATTGATTGATCAGCCTGCTGTGGTTTCTGTAGGAGCTATTCACGGTGGCAACCGTCATAATATCATACCGGAAGAAGTGAATCTGGTCGGAACTATCAGAACTCTGGGTGTGGAGCAGCGAAACTTGATTCATCGGAGAATCCGGGAAATTGCTGAGCATACTGCGGCAAGTGCTGGAGCAGAGGCAGAAGTAATCATTGAAGATGGATATCCTGTTACAGAAAATGATCCTGAACTTACAAGACTTATGGTAAGTTCATTACATGAGGCAGCTGGAAAAGAGAAGGTCATTGAGAGAGGAGTAGTTATGGGGGCCGAGGATTTTTCATATTTTGGCCGTGAAGTGCCTTCGCTCTTTTTCTTTTTGGGGGGAATGAACCCCACAGAGGACCCAGACCAGGCCCCTGCTCATCATACTCCCGATTTCAGACTTGACGAAAGTGGTTTTGTAACAGGCATTAAAGCATTTTGTAATCTGGTAGTTGATTATCCAAACAAATAAGAGAATGGAAGCCGAGATAATAAGAATTTATGAATCTGATCCTGATCCGGCGAAGATTGACCAGATTGTTCGGGTTCTCAAAGATGGCGGTATCATCATTTATCCTACCGATACGGTATATGCCATGGGCTGTGACATATTTCAGAATCGGGCGGTAGAGAAGCTAAGTGGTCAAAAGGGAATGAAAGCGAGTAAGAATAACTTCTCCATTGTATGCAGTGACATCGCGGAAATTACAGATTATGCCAAAGTAAGCGATAAAGCCTTTAAAATAATGAAAAAAGCCTTCCCGGGGCCTTACACGTTCATTCTTCCGGCCACAAATAAGTTGCCTAAATTATTGCAGACCAACCGTAAAACCATTGGTGTTCGGGTTCCCGATCATGCGGTTCCACAGGCTATTGTCAAGGCTTTGGGGAATCCGATTATTACCACTTCTGTCAAGGATGATGTGGATGACATTCTGGAATACCCGAATGAAATTGAAATCATTATGGATCAGAACCGGCACAAAGCCGACCTGATTATTGACGGAGGCTGGAGCGGCATTACTCCATCTACTGTAATAAATGCCACCGAAGAGGATTTTGAGGTAGTAAGAGAAGGGCTGGGAGAAGCAGAATTTCTTTGACAAGCCCGAATTAGCTTGGCCTCGGACTAAATCCGCTATCTAAGCCATCCGGCTTCTTGTATTTCCATCGCC
Source organism: uncultured Cytophagaceae bacterium (assembly GCA_966250325.1). Lineage (GTDB taxonomy): Bacteria > Bacteroidota > Bacteroidia > Cytophagales > Spirosomataceae > Jiulongibacter. The sequence goes on from CBINGY010000123.1 coordinate 2,499, forward strand.
TGTGGCTCCAAAGCCAGTATTCAGGTTTCTCAAGAATCTGTTCTTCAAGGAGTTTGGCATGTTTTCTCATTATTTCGCCTTCGGGAATTTGCGAGAGATCATCAGCGATCAATTCATAACTTACAGAATAATAACCTCTTTTTACCCGGCTGATTTTCAGAAAAATAACTCCCATATTGAAGTTTCTGGCTATTTTCTCTGTTCCCACAAAAAAAGAAGTATCCTGATTCAGAAATTTGGTCCAGTATGAACGGTCTGGCGGAGCAGCCTGGTCATTGGCTAAAGCTACTACGATAGTCTCACCCTTCATCTTTATTAGTTCTTTCATAGTTTGATGGGTGGGGTAAACCATGGTTCCAAACCTTTGTCGTGAATTTAAAAAGAGACGATCGAAATAAGGGTTATGCATTTCCCGATAAGGTCCGGTGCCTTTGTGTGACAATTTAAGATCAAGGCTAGTGGCAAGCCACTCATAATTGCCGTAATGACCTAAAGTAAATACATAACTTCTACCCTCTTTAAACCATTTCTTCATTATTTCGGGCTCTGGAGAGTAAGATATTCTTTGCAGAAGCTGCCTTTGGGAAATGGTAAACACCTTTACGGTTTCCATGAATAAGTCACTTAAAAAGCGAAAGTATTTCTTTGAAATAGCCACTCTTTCACGCTCAGATTTCTCAGGAAAGGCATTGGAAAGATTGGTCAAAACCACCTTTTGGCGATATCTGACTACATAGTAGAGAAGAGGAAAAATAAGAACATCAGAAAGCAAATAAAGTACCGGTAGTGGCAAAAGCGAAAAGAAATAAATAAACGGCAATGCCAGATAATAAGAAACAGCCTTGTACATAGATAAAATTAATGAACAGATTGAAGAAAAGAGAGATAATCTTCACGCGTATCGATATCAAAAGATCCGGCTTTGAACGATACAGTGGCTATCTGGTCGTTGTATTTTGAAAATAATTGACGAACACCTTCGTCGCCTTCCAGATTTAGGAGGTCTTCAAATAAGGCCCTTTTAATGAGAGCCGGGACGCCCCGACCATTCCCGTATTCCGAAACAATTATTTGAGCATCAGTGGTCATTGCCTTTGACTTGAGTGCCGAAAAGACAGAGGCATTAACGCCGGGAACGTCCCCTGTGGTAATTATTACACCTTCAATCTCCTTTGAAATAAGGTAAGTTCCTACCAAACCCATTTTAATGCTACTGGCCATTCCAGACTGCCAGTGTGGGTTGTCCGTGATATTTATGGGCATATCTTTGAGAATAGGTACCACATGCGTCTTGTGAGCCCCAACCACCACGGTGATCGGATAATTTTCTGTATCCAGAGCGGCATTCACAATGCGTTTAAGCATGGGTTCACCGTGAATATCAAGTAGCATTTTTGGCATTCCCATTCTCTTAGACTCCCCTGCCGCCAAAATTATGATTCCTGCTTTCATTTTTCTATATTTACGCAAATTTACGATATTTTCCGCCGCTGGAATAAATAAAGCGGAAAAGACGTCGTTTGAAATACGTGCTTAACTAAAACAAATTTGACATGAGAATCTCGAGCAAATCTGCCTATATCGGGCGGACACTCCTGCTGGCAGCTTCATTAAGTATTGTTTCCTGTGGAGGAAAAGATCCCCAACCAGGCGGAGACTTTGAAATTTATCTTGATTTCTGGAATGCTACAGGGAAAACACCCGAAATAAGGTTTGATGAGCTGAATACTTCCAGAGAAATTAAGATTGATTTTAGTAAAACATTTCAGGGATCTCCCCAGGGATCTTCATTTACAAAAGTGGAGATTGATAACTTCCGGATAATTGATCAGAACTCGAACAATTATAATATCGAGAACATTACGGCCTATGAGTTACGAGAAGGTCAATGGAGAAAAGATGTTGAATTTACCATGGATTTCTCTCAGTCAGAAGACATCTCGGTGGTACTGGTTCTTGACCGCTCTGAGTCACTGGGTTCAGATTTTGGTACCATCAAAACCTATGCGAATGATTTTATCGAGAAAATATTCAGAGATCGTCAGGTGGTACAGATGGGAATCGTTGATTTTGCTGATGACGTAAAAAGTCACCCACTCACCACGAACAAGGCGGATCTTCAAAGTTATGTAAACAGCATGCAACAAGGAAAATTTACCACTCTCTACAATGCGGTTGATCTGGGTATTGACATGCTTCAGGATTCCGATTCCCAGAGCAAGGTTCTGTTTGTATTTACTGACGGTTCAGATAATAATTCATCACCCAATGTGACGGTAGATTATCTCTTGAACCGCATAAAAAGTACAAATAGTGGATATAGTATAAGTAGCTTTGCGATCGGTTTAAATGGAGATGGTGGGGTTGATCAAAATGTACTGACCAAGCTTGCTGGAAACGGCGGCACAGCCAGTTTCCCGAAAACAGTGGCACAGGCCAAAGGCGTGTTTGAAAAGTTTTCAAAAGTTATCTCGAATGTGTATAGCCTGGAATACCTTCGTAATCAGCAGGTTATTCCAAGAAGCACTCCTGTGAAACTCAAATTTGAGATTAAGACAGTCAAATAAGTATACCGCCAATAATGGAATTCATCAACTCCGGGAGCACCTCCCGGAGTTTTTTTTTGTTATCATTGTTTCATCAACCTTTCAAAATATATTAACCCTTATGCAGCTAGAACTGAACTTCTATGAGCAGAGATTCGGAGGACTTTTTGAGCATCCTCTTCTTTCCGAAATGCAGGAAGTTGGAAATTACATGGAAATGAAGGCCGGCGGATACCTGATGCGACCCGGCGGTTACATACGTTTTGTGCCCATTATCTTACGAGGTTCTGTCAAAATCATGAGGCAGGATTCAGAGGGGAAAGAAGTATTGCTGTATTACATATCTGCCATGGATAGCTGTGCTATGTCACTTACTTGTTGTGTGCAAAACAGAACCAGCGAAATAA
>CBINGY010000124.1:0-4799 GCA_966250325.1 uncultured Cytophagaceae bacterium
ATAATACAATCATCGTTTACACCTCAGATCAGGGATTTTACCTGGGAGAACACGGCTGGTTTGACAAACGGTTTGTGTACGATGAAAGCTTTAAAACTCCGTTGCTGGTTTCCTGGCCGGAGCGTGTGAAACCTGGAACGGTTTCTGATGAACTGGTGCAGAACCTCGATTTTGCTCAGACATTTCTGGAGGCAGCAGGAGCAAACCAACCTGCCGATATGCAAGGAAAAAGTATGATCCCTGTACTGACAGGAAATCTGAAAAAGTGGGATCGGGATGCCGTGTATTATCATTATTACGAACATCCTTCAGAACATAATGTAAACCGCCATTACGCAGCAGTTACCAAGGATTACAAACTCATTCATTACTACTTTGACATGGATTACTGGGAACTCATTGACCGTAAAAAAGACCCGAATGAGCAACACAACTATTACAATGATCCGGCGTATGCCTCTGTTAGAGCCGAAATGCACCGGAAATTAGATGGCCTGCGGGCACAATACGGAGACTCTGAGACTATTTCTCAGAAATACATTGATGATTTCATGCCACTGGCCAAGCAGGGCAAGGTGTTTGGCGTGGAGAAGCATATTCTTGACGGAATTATTAAGAACTGGGAGAAAATGAAGGAAAAATAATACACCTAATGCCTCTCTGAGAATCCCGGAAATCTGATGTTCCGGGATTTTTTACTTCTTAACTGCAGAGTAATCCTTACACCAGCCAAAATAGTCCTCGGCAATCTGCTGCTTATTTTCCCGCACGTAGGCCAGGAAAGCCTCGGCCACCGGTGTAAGTTTTTTTGATTTTAGCCAGATAAGCCTCCAGTTGGTCACTATAGGAAGACCGGTCACCGGAATTATTTGTAGCTCCCCCGAAGCCAGTTCATTACGAAGTCCGATTAAAGGAAGTACCGACCGTCCAAGACCGGCAATCAGAGCTTGTTTTACTGCTTCGTTTGAGGTGAGTGTCATACTTTTGACCCCTTCGGGATCTCCAAAATGCCGGTCCATGGCCATACGCGTAGCCGATCCTTCCTCCCTGAAAATAAGAGGTGAATCTTCTCCGAGCTCCGGGCTGTTAGCCACCATGTACAAGTGATTTTCAATAAGAATTTCTTCATAGACCTGCATACCTACCGGCAACACGGAAACGAGAGCAAAATCTACGTCGTAATCGGCCAGATGCCTCAGTACGGCGGCTTTGTTGGAAACATCCAGCATCAGATCTACCTCCTTATTGCGGCTCACAAATCCGCTGAGGTAGTAGGGAGCCACATACTTACCTGTGCTTGCAGAAGATATCCGGAGTGTGCCCGTCAACAAGCCATGATACGCCCGGGTTTGATACTTGATACTTTCTGCCTCCGCCAGAATATTTGCTGCGATACTCGCTATGGTTTGACCAAACTCAGTGATGTACAAACGCTTGCCTATTACCTCTACCAAAGGGATATCAAACTGCCGCTGAAAATTCTTAAGCTGAATAGATAAAGCGGGCTGCGTCATATTCAACTCTTCTGCCGCCCGGGTTATGCTACCCTGCGTCACCACTTCATGGAAAATTTCCAACTGATGTAATGTGTAATTCATTTGTTAAGGCACTTAACTGATATATAAAAATAATTTATGATTATCATAAAATGTATAAATACAAATTTATAAAACAGTCTCCACAACTTTGCAACATCAAAAAAAACAATAATGGAAAGCAATCATACGCAAAGAAAAAAGAAGAAAGAAAAGTGGAACACATCTCCGGTCTATTCGCTGATTGTTTTCAGCCTTTTAGCCTTCTGTATGTTACCTGCGGCAATTGAAGAACCCCTATTCAGGAGAGAAATCTTTGCTGCGAACCTGATTTTTATTTGCCTGAATGGCTTCCAATTTCTTGAATCACTCAATATACCTAAAAAAAAATAGTTTAACATGGTCAAAAACGTTACCTACACCTTTCCACTGGCAGACGCTAGTTTCTCTCCTGTCGAAAACAAAGAATACATTATTTCTCTGCTCGACAGTTCGCTGGATCAGATGCAGATAAAAAACCTATCCTGCTGGGAGAAAAATCAAACGACGGAAAAAAGTCTGAATGACAAAAATCTGGAGAAACTTAAACATCTCAGAAAGGAATTTGATCGCCAGGTCTCAGAAGCCATTGCCAGTGGCAGAAGCATTGAAATTACCGGCAATCTGGAAATCAAAATCTGCGACCGAATTCAATGAACACGAGTATTCTGTTAGACAACCTCACAAACCCTGCTCTGCTTTTCTTTTTTCTGGGTATGCTGGCAGTTCGCCTCAAAAGTGATCTGGAAATTCCTTCGGGATCATCCAAGTTCATTTCTCTGTACCTCCTTTTTGCCATCGGGTTTAAGGGGGGCCAAGAGCTTTCCCACAGCCCCTTGAACCGGGAAATACTTTGGTCATTGCTTTTCGGTATCCTCATGGCGGTAGCGGTTCCACTTTACACCTTTTTTCTTCTCAAAAGACGTATGGGTACCGAAAACGCCGGAGCAGTAGCTGCAACGTATGGCTCGGTGAGTGCGGTTACCTTTGTGACCACCATTTCTTTTCTGGAGCTGAAACATATCGATTTTGGTGGGCACATGGTAGCCGTAATGGCACTAATGGAGGCTCCCGCTATTGTTATAGGCGTAATGCTGATCAGGCTTTTCAGTGATAAAAATGTAGAGAAAAATCCTTTGTCATCTACGCTGCATCATGCGTTTACCAACGGAAGCGTTTTGCTCATAACCGGTAGCCTGATTATCGGTTTTCTTGCCAGTGAAGAACAAGCTCAGGGAATAAGACCCTTTACTACCGACCTCTTTAAGGGCTTCCTCTCTGTATTCCTGCTGGATATGGGAATTACCTGTGGGCGTAAAATAAGTCGATTTGCAGATCATGGCTGGTTCTCAGTAATCTTTGCAGTACTCATTCCGATATTCAATGGGTGTTGTGTAGCCATTCTAAGTCACACCATAACCGAGTCAACCGGAAATCGCCTTCTTTTTTCAATTCTTGCGGCAAGTGCTTCTTATATAGCAGTTCCTGCAGCTATGAAACTGGCTGTGCCCAAAGCCAATCCTGGTTTGTACGTACCTATGGCACTTGCCATAACCTTTCCACTTAATATCACATTGGGCTTGCCCTTTTACCTCTACATTATAAGTATCACCTGAACAGTTTAAGGAATAATACGGGGGATAAAGCTCAAAACAGACTTTATCTCCCCTTTTCATTTGGAAAAGATCGGCTCTTCCGGTTAGGTTTGCGTTTTAACCGATTCCTCATGAACTCAACCGACCTGATCAAGAACTACTACCACGCTTTCAATACTAAAAACTGGGAAGAGATGCTCAGTTATCTGGATGAAAACATCCGTCATGATGCCAACCAGGGAGCAACAAATTATGGAATTGATTATTTCAGGAAATTTGTAGCTCATATGGACACCTGTTACGATGAAGAACTCAAAGATCTGGTGATTATGACCAATGAAGCCGGTGACAGACTGGCTGCGGAATTTACCGTGCATGGTACTTACAAAAGTACGGATGAAGGATTACCCCCCGCTAACGGCCAGACCTATGTATTGCCTGCTGGAGCATTTCTGGAAGTAAAAAATGGCAAAATAACACGGGTTACTACCTATTACAATCTGGAAGACTGGCTTAAACAGGTAGGTGCCTGATGGAAAACCTTTCATTTCAAACATACCGTGGTAAAAAGATCGGAGAAGTACTGGAACCGCTGGGAGATCTGCGTATCGCTGTTTTTCGTGAATTCCCCTATTTGTATGAAGGAACTCCTGAGCATGAAATGGAGTATCTGAAAACCTATGTAGAATCGGACAGTTCCTTTCTTTTTACAGTATGGCAGGGAGATGAGATGGTAGGAGCTACCACCTGTACGGTACTTACCGAAGAAACCCCGGAGGTTCAGCAGCCTTTCCTGAAGGCTTCCATTCCATTAAACACAGTTTACTATTTTGGCGAAAGTATTTTGCTGCCACGATTTCGGGGTATGGGCCTGGGAGTTCGCTTTTTTAAAGAGCGGGAGAATCACGCTCTGGAACTGGGCTCTCACATTACGGCATTCTGTGCGGTGGAAAGACCGGCAGATCATTCGCTACGACCGAAAGACTATAAAGACTTAAGTGAATTCTGGAGACACCGGGGATATACCAAATCACCCGATCTGGTATCCTATTTTCGCTGGAAGGACATAGACCAGCCAGAAGAAACGACCAAAAAAATGGAATACTGGACAAAAAGATGGTAAAGATTGCCCTGGCTCAATATCCCATTACGTTTTTCAAAACATGGAGTGAATACGAGGTACACATCCAAAATTGGATACGGCAAACCCATGATGCACAGCTTGTGGTTTTTCCTGAATACGGTAGCATGGAACTGGTAAGTATTCTGGACGAAGACCTGAAGGCCGATTTACATAAACAGATTCAAGGTATGCAGATACTGCTGCCACAGTTTGTGCTACTTTATACCAGATTGGCAAAAGAACATGGCAAAATCTTGATTGCTCCCAGTTTTCCCGTAGAAGAGAACGGTAAAATATACAACAGAGCTTTCGTATTTGGAGAGCATGGCTTGGCAGGGCACCAGGACAAACGCTTTATGACCCGCTTTGAAAATGAAGACTGGAATATTGACGCCGGTGCCGCACAATACACCATTTTTGAGGCTTCCTGGGGGAGTTTTGGTGTGCAAATATGTTATGACCTCGAATTTGCAATAGGATCCCGATATCTCTCGGAAAACGGAGCTC
>CBINGY010000125.1:0-4025 GCA_966250325.1 uncultured Cytophagaceae bacterium
TACATTTCTCTCAATTCTGCTGTAAATATCCGTATTATTTGCCGCAACAAAGGTTTCACCGGTAACTTTTTCAAAAAGCTCAATATACCTCCTGCTTATTTCATTGCATTTATCATCAGTCATTTCAGGTATCTGCTGACCTTCTTTTCCCTGAAATCCATTTGCAATGAGCCATTCCCTTACAAATTCTTTGGATAACTGTTTCTGAGGTAAATCGTGGGTCTGGTTATGTTCGTAAACATCTGAATAGAAGTATCTTGAGCTGTCTGGTGTATGGATTTCATCGATGAGATAGATTTGTCCGTCTCTTGCACCAAACTCATATTTGGTATCAACCAGAATAAGACCTTGCCGGGAGGCAATTTCGGTACCTCGGGCAAAAAGAGCAAGGGCGTATTTCTCTAGTTGCTGATAAGTCTCTTCTTCCACAATACCCTGAGCGATAATTTCCTCTCTTGAAATATCTTCATCGTGACCTTCTTTCGCTTTGGTGGTCGGAGTAATTATGGGCTCAGGAAGTTTGTCATTTTCTTTGAGACCCTCGGGTAGAGTTACGCCACACAAGATTCTGAGTCCGCTTTTATAGGTACGCCAGGCATGCCCGGACAGATATCCTCTCACCACCATTTCTACAGGAAAGGTGTCGCATTTTAAGCCAAAGGACGCATTTGGATCTGGTACATCCAGAAGCCAGTTCGGTACGATATCTTCCGTGGCGTTCAGGAATTTGGCTGCTATTTGATTCAGCACCTGTCCTTTGCAGGGAATGGCTCGTGGCAAAATCACGTCAAAGGCCGAGATTCTATCAGATGCAATCATAAGTACGTGATCTCCAAAATCATAGACTTCCCTCACTTTTCCATGATAAATGGCTGAAACACCGGGAAATTGAAATTCAGAATCTTTAAGAACGTTCATTTTTATTGATTTCCGTAAAATGTTGAATCGCTGCTATTCGCAGGGACAATTAGAATTTTATTCGCTTCATTGCTTCGCATGGCATCCAGAATCTGCATGGCCTGCGAAAGATTAATCTCCTGCTTTGCGGGTTCATTCAGAACATCATCACGACGGTTGCTTTGTTCTACCAGGCCACCTTCATTACTATTTTTCCGGGTTTGAGGTGTTTCCGGCTGGCTGTTCTGATTCCGGTTTGGATGATACACTTTGTTCAGGTACTCGTAATTATGTTTTGCAAAGTTATTATCGTTTTTGGTCTCAATGGATTTCCGGTACAGATTTATTGCCTCCAGGGTATCTCCCTCAAAAGCCTTTAGGAGGGCTTCCTGATTGAGAAGTGCTGATTGAATTTCAGGATATTTCAAACGGGAAAGCCTTTTAAGCTGGATTTTCATAGAGGCCGTGTCTTTAAGTTCGTAATAGCAATCGGCTATCCTCAGACGTGTTTGGGGCAGAACCCTACCGGCAGAGTCCAGAACCTCAAAAGCCATTACCGCTCTCACACAATCTTTTTGTGTAACCAGCACAGCGATATTTCTATTGGCATTCAGACTGTCTTCGGTCATGCCATGGGTGAGCAATGAAAACAAAAACCGGACAATATGAAGGATAAAAGGAGTCAATCAGAATTTGAAAATTTTAATGATAAACAGGAAGTCTGCCATAGCAAGCAGAATTCCGGCAAGAAGAAAATTGGAATATTTATTCGATGTTGTATCCTCCAGGTTTTTACTGACTAATCGTCCGGGGAGAAGATTAATCCGGGCGGCCAGTTCCTGGAAGTCATTCTCGCTTTCAGAAAGATAAAAGATGCGGGCTCCGAGAGGCCTTGCGAGTTCCTGAATCTCCCTTTTGCTCAATCGGGAGTATCGGGCTTCCTCATTCGATGAATACGGTAAACTGCCCCCGTTTTCAGTGCCAACTCCCAAAATAAATGAGTGAATTCCAGCCTCCTTTATTTTTTTCAGGAGGGATTCATCGGGTCTGCTGTAAAACTCACCGTCGGTAGTTAAAAGTAACAGATCGCCTTTGACCGTTGAAGGGTTTGATCTCGCATAGTTTTCAATGAGGGTAAAGGGAGCATTGATGTTTGTACCTTCTGATGGCATAAGGCCCGGGTTTATTCCCTCTATAAAATCCAGAATTAGCCGCGTATCCTGAGTAAGTGGAATCTGCCAGTGTGCCTGTCCGCTAAAAATCATCACAGAGTACCGGTTATCCGGAAAAGTATTTACGATATTCAGGAGTTCAATCTTCAACTTTTCCAGTCGGCTTGGTGTCAGATCTGAAGCTTCCATGGAAGCAGACATATCCATTATAAGATGGATGTTCCTTACGGTGTTGCCAGAATTTACTTCTCCGGTTTTGAAACTTGGGCCCAGCAATGCGATAATTAAAAGTGCGAGGTAGATGCTGCGAAGGGCAAATTTTACCAGAATAATTCGCGAAACCTTGGTCAGGTATTTTGACAAACGCCAGATTCGTACAAAAAACAACAAATAAACTACTGCAAAAACAGTAAGTAGAATGAGTTCAAAATTTGTTATCGAATGTAACCAATTCATTGAATGGCAATCATATTAGCCAATAAACGGAACGCTCCCGGAACACCGGCCGGTAGTTCTCTGAAGAACGAAAGTCCTGTAAAAATATAATTTCCTGAACCATATCTGGCATGCAGGAGAGAGCCTTCAAGCGGCTTTTCGTTCGTATCGTGCATACTCAGAATGGGTGAGAATTCGGGAGCCCAATCCTGTGCGAAATAAAGACCTCTTTCCTGCACCCATCCCTCAAAATCTGCAGAAGTTATTTTATTGGGTTTATTGAGCAGAACATGGTCTGGCTTAATAAAGGTCACTTCAGCATCCTCTTCACTCACACGGTCGCGGCCAATACTGAGTTTGTATGGGGCAATTTCGATTTCGGTACCACCAAATCTGCCTGAAGTCTGGTACTGACAAATTACCGTACCTCCTTTGAAAACATATTCATTAAGTTTGGTTTTATAGGTATGGATCCAGTCCTGCGTGTTATAGGCCCTTATCCCAATAAGTATGGCGTCAAATGAATCCAGAGGTTGATTGACATTGCTTTCATCAATGAGGGTTACATTGTAGCCCATTTGAGCAAGAGCTTCCGGAATTTTATCTCCGGCTCCCATGATGTAACCTACCCGAGATCCTTTGGTAAGAAGATTTGGTTTCACCAATTTGACATCGGCTACCGGGTAGGTGGTGAGTTCGGGAATGTGATCGTACCGAATACTGTTGATGCCGCGGTTAAAACTGCCTTCCGCCGTTATTACTTTCAGGTGAAGTTCACCTGCTGAGGCATTCTTTGGCGGAGAGACCACAAAGTTGAGAACCTGTTCAGCATGTTTTTTAGCAATTTGAAAGGATGCCTCGGCGGGTGAGATGGACCATCCCTCAGGTAACTCGGGTTTAACCTTACCGGAAACGTCACTTTTCCCGGCTTTAACAACCAGCATCAGTTTTTGACTACCTTCTTTCACAAAAAGCATAGAATTGGTTTCCGGGGTAATCATCACGGCCGGTCTGATTTCCAAATACCGGTAGATTTCACCCTTGGAAGGCTCCACATATTTGTAATTCACGGGAAAATCGTAGGCAATTTCTTTGCCTTCAATAACCAGGTTTACTTTGGCGGAAAGAGCAGGAGGAGACATCGGCAGGTTTCGCTGCGATTCATCTGGAATGGTGTAGTTACGCGCTGCGTGAGGCTCCTGTAGCCAATAGGGTTGAGTGATTGGGAAATCCTGAGGAATTTCGATCGTCAACTCTTTCTCCGTTAACTTTCCTGTTAGCGATTCCTGAATGTCGCTGGAAAAGCTGGTTTCGGGAAGTTCAATTTTGTTTAGAGACACATTAGCCTTTCCGCGGTTAATGGCCCTAATGGTAACCTTGGCCTTTTCACCGGTAGCATAGGCATATTCGGCTGCGTTAGATTCAAGATGAATTCCGGCTGCCGCCTTAATAATATTTTTTAAATCTCCTTTTTTCTCGTCAACAAGCGGATCAGGGGGGAGGGTTTCAAGAAGACTTAGT
>CBINGY010000126.1:0-3395 GCA_966250325.1 uncultured Cytophagaceae bacterium
TGTTTTTGATGGTAATGAAATACCTTCTGTTCCCGCCAAAACCCTGAATCTGGCTCTCGATTATCAAAATAAAGGAGGAATTTTCTGGAACACCAATCTTTCTTTCACGGATCAGATTCCGTTGAATAATGCCAATAGTCTTTATGCAAAAAATTACTGGCTTCTGAATTCCAGAGCTGGCTGGCAGCTATCCAAAGATATTTACCAGCTGAAATTCTACGCGGGAATTGACAATGCCCTGAATGCCAAATACAGCCTGGGCAATGATATCAATGCCTTTGGCAACCGGTTCTTTAATCCGGCAGCAACCCGAAATTATAACGGAGGTATACAGCTGGCACTTCGGTTCTGATTTTGAACTTAATTCTAAAATATATGTTGATACATATAATTAACAGAGTTAAGAACAATGAAAACGATATTGCATAAATCAGAAGATCGCGGCCACGCCAATCACGGCTGGCTTGACAGTTACCATACCTTCAGTTTTGCCGGCTTTTATAATCCGGAACAGATGCACTTCGGGGCACTTCGCGTACTTAACGACGACAATGTTTCGGGGGGCATGGGCTTTGGCAAACACCCACACGATAACATGGAAATCGTGAGTATTCCGCTCGAAGGTGCACTTGAGCATCAGGATGATATGGGCAATAAAACCGTGATTCGTGAAGGTGAAGTACAGATAATGTCTGCCGGAACCGGTGTTTTTCACTCAGAACGAAATCATTCTATGAAGGAGCCGGTTAAATTTCTTCAAATCTGGGTATTCCCGGAAGAAAAAGGACTTAGCCCCAGATACGATCAGAAAAAATTTGATCCCGCTCTACGGCAGAATAAACTTCAAACGGTGGTTTCTCCCATGGATAGCCTGGATGAGGGGGTAAAGATTCATCAGCAAAGCTGGTTTTCACTTTCAGATATGGATCCCGGGAAAGAACTCACTTACACCCTTCACCATTCAAAAAGTGGCGTATATCTGTTTGTTCTGGACGGCGAAGCGGCTGTCAATGAAATCTCTCTTGGAAAAAGAGATGGCCTGGGGATAAGTGAAACAGAGAGCTTTAAGGTGAAATCGACCGGAAATTCGAGGCTACTTTTTATGGAAGTGCCCATGTTTTTCTGAGACAATCCCGGAACCACAGCTTCAGGTACAAAACAAAATCGTACAGATGCATTGCATCGCAAAACAACACACCAATGAAAAAGGAAATAAACCGAATTTTAAGTGCAGGAAGACACCGCATGGGTGAGCACCAGATGTATCAGCCATTACCCGTACAGGAGCTGGAGGCACTTGACCCCTTTCTTCTGTTGCACCATCATGGTCCACACGAGTTTCAGCCGTATAATCAGGGTTTACCGTTTGGGCCGCATCCGCATCGCGGATTCGAAACACTAACACTTATCTACTCCGGCTCAGTAGAGCACGCAGATAGTCAGGGATTCAGATCGGTGATTAATCCGGGAGGGATACAATGGATGACCGCAGGGCGTGGTATTGTTCACTCTGAAAACATGCCGGCAGAAATGCGTGAAAAGGGGGGAGAGCTTGAAATTATCCAGCTCTGGATGAATCTCCCAAAACGTCTCAAAATGACGCCACCTGCCTACCAGGGTTTCCAAAAAGAAGATATCCCGGTGGTGGAGTCGTTGGATGGACTAATTAAAACTCAGGTTATCTCGGGCTCGCATCAGGCCGTGAAAGGTGTGGCAAATTCACTTACCCATTTGACGGTGCTCAATGTAACGGCTCAAAAAGGAGGCAATGAGTCTTTTGAACTGCGGGAAGGTCAGCAAGTTTTGTTTTATGTACTCAAGGGTGAGGTTCTTGTAAACGGAAAACTTGCGATTGATCACCAGCTTATTGATTTCAAGCCGGGAGGCCGCATTATTGAAATTGAAGCTCAGGAAGACACCAGGTTTGTACTAGCTTCAGGTGAGGCTATCAATGAACCGGTAGTAGCTCAGGGGCCATTTGTTATGAACAGCACCACGGAAATTCTGCAGGCCATGCGTGACTATCAAATGGGTAAAATGGGAATGATGTAAATAAAGCATGCTGTACCGGTAATTTTTTCCGATACAGCATGTTATAAAATAAACCGTATTTTTGCTTCCTCATTCGTATCAGAAATTTCAACCAATGAATTCAGTAGTCAAGACTTCGGCCACTCTCCTTTTCATCCTTTCTGTGATCAGCTTTTCGTGTAATTCACAGGATAACAGTAAATCGGAAGGCATGCCGGTGAGCATTCACGGTACAGTGAAAAGTGATCTCCCAAAAATGGTCTATCTGGAGAAAATGAATGACCGCAATATTCCTACCCGCATAGATTCTGCGGCACTTAGGGCAGAGCGTACATTTGATCTCAATTTCCGTATTCCTGAACCAGGAATTTATCAGGTAAACATTGACAGTCAGCAGATTATAGGACTCATTCTGGATGGAGGCGAAAACATTACCTTAACTGCCGACGGGGAATCAAATCCGGACAAAATGCCTGAGTACCAACTGGAAGGATCTGAAAACATGAAGCGTTTTGACAGTGTGCTCAAGGAAGCTCAGAATTTCGGTCAGTTACGTGCCTCACTGGAAGAAGAATTCCAGAAAGCCAAAGGCCCGAAAGAACAGGAAGAATTGCGTCAGCAATACCAGATGGCGTTCAATAATCACCGAGAAACCATCAAACCCATGATTTCGGAAATGGGAACCTCACTCGCCGGTATCATAGCCGCCAATAACTTCCTGACCCCCGAACTGGATGGTGAATACCTGAATAACCTGAAAAACAAGATCAAGGAAGAAGGGAAAAATCACTTTTTTGCCAATCTGTTTGTCCAGTCTATTGACAAACAATCTGCCGGAATGGAAGGCAGTCCAGCTCCCGATTTTGATCTGGTTAATCTGAAAGGTGAGAAAGTCAAACTCTCTGATATGCGTGGTAAAACCGTCATCATAGACTTTTGGGCTACCTGGTGTGGTCCGTGTATCCGGTCTTTTCCGGGAATGAAAATGGCTCAGGAGAAATATGCCAATAACCCGAATGTAGAGTTCCTTTTTGTGAATACCTTCGAACGAGTGGAAGCAGGCCAGTGGAAAGGCCATGTACAGAACTTCGTAGATAACCGGGGTTTTCAATTCCTGAACCCGCCGCTGGATATCGGTAATACTACAGCCCTTGCCTATGGTGTGGATGGTATTCCTGCAAAATTCATGATTGATGCCAACGGCAATATCAAAAAGAAAAGCACTGGTTTTCTGGGTTCTTCAGAAGCCGTTTACAAAGAAATGGTAGAGTGGGTAGAAAGTAAATAGACTACTTCAACGAGGTAGAAATTCTTTTGTAGACGGCAAGCATTGCAAAGCCTAAAAGCAGGCCAATCACATCGGC
>CBINGY010000127.1:0-3358 GCA_966250325.1 uncultured Cytophagaceae bacterium
TGGCTGTGATGTTGATCGCTCCGGTGGAATTGCCTCTACAAAGCACATTGGTTTGTGAGGTAAGAGCTACCGTTGGTAAGCTGGCTGGCTGACTGATAATGACAGACAAGGGTGAAGTTGCACAGCCATTAGCATCCGTTACCGTTACTGTGTAGGTTCCTGCGGCTAAAGAGGTTCTGTCTTCACTATTGCTTGTCCCTGCTACATCTGCCCAGTCGTAGGTATAGGGACCTGTTCCGCCGCTGGCTGTGATGTTGATCGCTCCGGTGGAATTGCCTCTACAAAGCACATTGGTTTGAGAGGTGAGGGCCACTGTTGGCCGTGCGTTTACAGCAACATTGACTGTTGAGGTCTTTTGACAACCATAAAAATCAGTAACTGTTAGTGTATAAACACCCGATTGATTTACAGACGCGTTGGTAATGGTATTTGAAAGTGAACCTGATGTAAATCCATTCGGCCCTGTCCAGCTATGTCTTACGGGAGATATATTCGCAGAAGGTATATTTATCCATGTAGTAGAAGGACTTTGGCGGTACAAAATACCATAATGATCCTCTCCTCCTCCTTCTTTTTGCAAAAGTTCAAAGTAATACTGCGTACCGGCGGTGAGAGATAATGACGCAGTAGTCTGAGAGGCGTGCTTGGTTAGCTCATTGATATTTGTCCAGTCAGGAACTGAAGCAATCGTGGTCAAAGGAGAAGAATTGGCCGAACCTGACCAGGATAAGGTTGTGTTGTCATCTCCATAAATTACAAACTGATAGGTTCCTGTAGTTGAGGGAGTGAAATAATATCTTACACGTGTTCCGTAATTATCAGCCACTCCAGAGGGGCCGATCGTCGTGCTCAATATCTCACTGAAAGAGGGACTATTTGGATAAGCTGCATTGGAAGTAAGATCTGTTATCAGCGATCCCGAAATATTTGGAAAAAACTCCCTTAAGACTCCGTTGGTAACAGTTCCTCCCAAAGAAAAACTTTCACCCACACACAAAGAGGATATAGAGCTGGATGCAGTTACGGAGGCCTGAAGCGAATTATTACGGATTCCGAAATTAGCTTGTGTGAGGTTTGAAGTACCCACATTGACACCCGTAAGTATGCCATTTGCTGTGCCATCGTTACCCGATCCCGAGCCTACGTTTTCACCAGTAAAAGACCAGCCGGAAGGAAGAGTAGCCGAAGGTGGAGCACTGCCTATTGTTCCTGCAGTAGTGCTTAATACAACATTATAATTGAAGCTTCCAGGCACATTTAAAATACTGTAGGTGCCGTTATTATTAACAGTTCCAACCTGTACTACACGATTGGTAACCGGGTTCACCAAATTTGCATAAAGGGTTGTATTGAAAGGATTACCCAAGCCATTTCCATCTACCGTACCATTTGATAAGGCATCACAATCGTTGAAAACATTACCGGTTACATCAACTACAACCGGACAGCAAAAATCAAAATTTGTTATACCAATGGCCTGTTGCCTGGGTGAAGCAACACTCGGCCCCGCGATATATTGAATGGTAAGGCTGGCAACAGGTAAAGTTGTCGATAACTGAAGATTACCTTCCGGATCACCGGGATCTACTCCCGTAATGTTGGTTGTCGCAGTGGCTGTTTGGTTGTTGGTTCCAGACAGGGTGATCACCGTACCTGCAAAAGTAGTAAGAGTAACCGGCACATTTGCACCAGAGATATCGGTGGCGGTTATGATTACTCTATCCTGAAATGGGGTACCCGTATCATAATCCATATCTGTGATTAACAGATTATTAAGTATGACAGGGTACTGGAAGTCAAATCTTAAATCAACTCTGTTTCCCGAAGAATATGTTGTCGTTCCTCCACCACCATCTACGTTATCTAGTGTGAGTGACAAATAACCTGTACCATAAATTCCGCTGGTGCCAGACCTTGTTCTGTCGTATACTGTTCCGTTTACTTCAGTTATTGTTGTTGTAAAGTTGAAGGGATTTATGCTGTTAGTATTCGTACATCCGGGGATTTGATCAGTGACTGCTGCGGGTGGACCTCCTGCCGTACCAGAAGTCGGGATGACAGTTTGTGAACCAGAGGCCGCCCCGACCCAGGTGATGGAAGCTGTACCTACAGGACACTGGGCTATTGAATTAATGGTACCTGTAAAAAAAAGTAATACCGTAATTATCCAATAATGAAAATTACGATACGTCCAGTTTTCACCTTGTTTTTGTGTCATTTCTTGTCTCTCGGCAGTTGCAGAAAGTAAAAAGTGCAAATTAAATGCCAATCAACACGGAAAATTCATATTTGACACTTAGCCTCCTTGTCTCAACCGGATACACCAACTTTGATTTGATCGAAATCAAGTATTTAGCTCAAATATGCCCTGAAAATATTTTTTTCAGACAGTTATTTACGTATATACTTAAGTCTTGGTATTCCAGAAAATGGATTTCGTATACACTTTATGGATATAAAAGTCGAAGTTTATGGGAGATAAAAAATTGAAATATTAAAAAAGTACAATTTAAAGAAATCTAATAACCCCCATGGTAATTCTCAAAAACACGTCAGTTTAAGTACAACCGAATGGTTTAATCCTTAATCTGAACAATCATAAAAGGAATACAGATGGTCTTCGGACAATCTTCAATTTGGTAGGTAATCACGATAAAGGCATTATCGAAAAGTCCGGTGCTATTTTCAATAAGACTGTACTCCCGAAGTGACGGATCTCCTGAAATTCCATGCTCAGGATTAAAAGTAACCATTCCGGTAGATGAGTTGTATGACCACACACCCTCACCAGGAACTACTATTGAATCCTGAATACCAGGAGTAACTACGTCAATATCAATTGTCACTTTATTTAGATCCGCACTCGTTCCATCACTCAAGGAATCATTCATAACAATTGGAAGTGAAACGGTAATGCCATATTTGTTTAATAGCGAGCTGTCATTCACCGCAACCGGTGGCTCTTCCGTGTACGTGATCGTGATCTGGGCCGTGCTGTCAAGTCCGGTCAGTTTTTCAATCAACCGGTACGTCTGCGGGGTCGGGTCACTGGTGAAGCCTGCTTCCGGGTCAAACGTAATCTGGCCCGTGGTGCTGTCGTAGTCGTATCTTCCTTCGCCAGATACTATCCAGGTGTTCTGGATGCCCGGAGTACTTTGATCAAGATCTACCTGTACCTTGCTCAGATCTATGATGTTTGAGCCGTCGCTCAGGCTGTCGTTGGCTGTCAGACTGAAAGTGATCGTTTGACCTACGGTGTTGTTCAGACTGTTGTCATTTACAGCTATCGGAGGTTCTTCCGTATACGTAATCGTGATCTGGGCCGTGCTGTCAAGGCCGGTCAGTTTTTCAATCAACC
>CBINGY010000128.1:0-3289 GCA_966250325.1 uncultured Cytophagaceae bacterium
ATTCCATTGAAGGTATCACACACTCCGTTTGTACACTGGAATTTGTACCTCACAGAGAATTATACGACTGGTTTATAGATAAACTGGAAATTTTCCCTTCCAAACAATACGAATTTGCCCGTTTGAATCTGACCTACACGGTGATGAGCAAGCGAAAACTTCTTCAACTGGTAAATGAAAATCATGTCTCGGGATGGGATGACCCACGCATGCCCACTATTTCCGGAATGAGAAGACGAGGATATACGCCGGAAGCCATTCGTGGTTTTTGTGACCGTATTGGCGTGGCTAAACGTGATAATCTCATTGACGTGAGTCTGCTGGAGTTCTTTGTTCGTGATCATCTGAATAAGATTGCCAACCGAGTGATGGTGGTGACAGACCCATTAAAGGTAACCATTACCAATTTTCCCGAAGGAAAAACCGAGGAATGCCTCATTGAAAATAACCCCGAAGATCCCGAAAGCGGCTCGCGGGTGGTTCCGTTTGACCGGGAGATTTTCATTGAAAAGGACGATTTCATGGAAGATCCTCCTAAAAAATATTTTCGTCTCTCACCAGGTGAAGTAGTTCGTCTGAAAGGAGCCTACATCATTCAATGTGATGAAGTAGTCAAATATGCGAACGGCGAAGTAACTGAGCTCAGATGCAGCTATTTTGAGAATTCAAAAAGTGGGGAAGATACCTCAGGTGTGAAAGCCAAAGGGGTGATACACTGGGTGAGCCAGAAGCAGCACGTTCCTCTTGAACTCAGAATATATGACCGCCTCTTCAAAGTGGAAGACGTAGCCGCTTATGAAGGTGATTTCAAAGAGATGATCAATGAAAACTCGCTGGAGGTCATCAAAGCGTATGGTGAACCATCCCTGAAGAATGCCGCTGTTTCTGATAAGTTTCAGTTTATGCGTAAGGGGTACTATGTGCCTGATCCCGAGAGTAAACCTGAGCATCTGATTTTCAATCAGACCGTGGGGCTCAAAGATGGATGGAAAAAATAGTTCATCCAGTTGGGGGAATTTCTTTGTTGAGTTGTCTTAATTTGGAGCAACTGTTTCCGTTCAGGAAGCATCTGAACCTAAAATAAAAAACCAATGAAAAAAATCCTCTTAGCGATGCTCCTATTCGCATCTGTTCAGTCATTCGGTGCCGGGTCATTTGATTTTGACCAACAATCTGTAGATCAGGAGTTTCAAAAATTAAACGAAATCGAAGAACTGGTTGCCGGCAATCCCGACCTTACTTATCAATCTTTACAGGAAAGTTATCCCGAACTTACCGCCGATCTCTCTTCTGAAAATGGTGTGAGTCAAACTGCTGGCGACATGCCCATTCTGGGGCCATTCTGGTGGGGGTGTATCCTGGGTATCATAGGACTTCTGCTGGTTTATGTGATCACAGATAATGATAAAGCTCAACTGAAATCGGCTTTGGTGGGTTGTGTTGTGGGCACATTGGTTTGGGGTACCGCCTGGGCTCTTTCAGGTTCTTTCCTTTGGTGGTGATCTACTTTTCTGGGTCGGCCACAGGTTTTGCTTAGCTTTGCGTACCGCAAATAAATGGTATGCCGAAGAATTTTCTGATTTTGTTATTCTTACTCCCGCTGAGTCTTGTGGCTCAGGAAGACACGACACTCGTGCTCGGGGAAATACGTGTAAAAGCTTTCGAAACCGGGCGATCCATCCGGGAAATAGCCGCTCCGGTTCACGCACTTGGTGTACGTGAACTGGAGCGTTTTCAGAATACCGGTTTTTTAAATGCACTGAATATCTATCCCGGTGTTCAAATGGAGGAGCGTTCACCAGGTTCCTACCGAATTTCTATACGTGGAAGCTCGGTTCGTTCCCCCTTCGGCGTTCGTAACGTCAAAGTTTACTGGAATGGTATCCCGCTTACTGACGCCAACGGAACCACGTATTTCAATCTGTTGGATATGAATTCCTTCGGCTCTTTAGAAGTGCTCAAGGGCCCGTCTGCTTCTCTTTATGGAGCTGGTTTAGGTGGTGTAATTCTCCTGGAAAACCGAAACGGCTCTCCCGTAAATGGCAAAGGCAATGAATTTTCGGCCAACTACCACATCGGTAGTTTTAACACCCAAAATCGCTCTGTGAGCTATAGCCATGCCGGTTCCAGATCAAATACCTACATCAACTATTCTCATGCCGGTACGGATGGTTACAGAGATCATTCGCTCATGCGGCGGGATGTATTCAACTGGCGAAGCAGCTTGTTCCTGAGCAATAAACATACCCTTCACCTCATGGGATTTTACGGGGATATTTATTACCAGACACCAGGAGGAATAAATCAGCAACAAATGGAAGCCAATCCCCGGCTGGCCAGACAACCTACAGCTACCCTTCCCGGAGCCAAACAACAGCGGGCTGCTATTTATCAGAGACTGGCTTCTATCGGCCTATCTAATGAATACCAGCTCTCAAAAAACCTGAGAAGCACTCTCGCTGTTTTTGGTAATACCACCCGTCTTGAAAATCCATTTATCACCAATTATGAGTACCGTGACCAGCAGTCTTTCGGGATCAGAAATGTGAACCTATGGACGATAAAATCTGGCATACAGGCGGTTCTAGGATTTGAAATGCAGCAATCGGCCTCAGAGTATGAAGTTTTTGATAATGAAGGCGGAGTATCCACCGATCTTCAATTCAAAGAAACCATTGATGCCTCGGCGGCTTCCCTGTTCGCCCAAATGGAATTCAGCTTACCTGCAGAACTGGTCCTCACCACCGGCCTCAGTCTGAATCTTCAAACCTATAAATACAACCGTGACGGCGGGCTAAACCTCAAAGAAAAAACAGCCGTACCCTGGATGCCAAGAATATCCTTACTCAAAAACCTGGGGAATTCACTTTCAGTTTTTGCTTCAGTGAGCTCAGGATTTTCCTCTCCTACAGTGGAAGAGTTTGTGTCTGTATTTCTTCTTCCCGTTTCAAAACCAACCCCGGTCTCAGCAGAGTCTGGTACCAATTACGAATTGGGTCTGAAAGGAAAAAGCGGTCGCTGGAATTACTCCATAAACGCGTATCAACTGAACATGAATAATGCTCTCATCAGAAAATCGGATGAAAGTGGTATTGACTTCTTTATCAACGCGGGAAAAACCGCACAGAAAGGAATAGAACTCCTGATCCAGACTCAAATTTCGATGGGCCCGAAAAACGACCTGAATCTGCTCCTGAGTGGAGACCTGAAAGATTACCGATTCATAGAATTTTCTGACGGAGACAATGTTTTTGATCATGGTCGGCTCCCGCTTAAGCCCGCGCATCCT
>CBINGY010000129.1:0-3030 GCA_966250325.1 uncultured Cytophagaceae bacterium
CCCTAACTCGAGGTCCGTCTATATATCAATAAGTCTATGAACTTTATCCCTGAAAACTTTACTCAGGGCTGGTGCTTTTTCAAGCGTCTGCTTCGATTTTTCTTTCGAAACGGACTGCAAAGGTACGGCTGCTTTTTCTTATTTTCCAAAAGTTTTTTGAAAAATATTTTTTCTTAAAACCTTACTGGAAGTTGTCTAAAGGCCGTTATTTCTTTGAACTTTACCGCCTCTGTCCGAAACGGGAGTGCAAAGATAGAAGATTCATTTTTGAATTCACAAGCCCCGTTTTCATGTTTTTTTAACTCACCAATCATCAATTCTCATTATCACCGAGTTACCTGACAACATTTTTTTCATATTTCAATAAATTCTTATTTCTGTCCAATCTATATTCTATACGTTTACGAGTTCCAAACCAGAAATAGCTCTAATTTTGTTTTCAAAATACGGCACGAAGCAAAGCAATGAATATTCTTATTACCGGAGGGGGGGGATTACTGGGAAGTGAGTTGGGCAGGAATCTTTCACAGAACAAAAACGATCATATCTATTTACTTGTTAGAAGAACTCCTCACATGATCACGGCCAATACCACGTATCTACATGGAGACATTCTAAATTCCCCGGAGATTTGTGATCTGCTGGCAGAAAATAAAATTGATATAGTAATTCACGCCGCTGCTATGGTCTCATTTTCTCCAAGAGATCGGAAAGAACTTTTTGAAACCAATGTGACTGGCACTGCCAACCTCATTAATGCCTGTCTTCTACATGATGTGAAGCGATTCATACATATAAGTTCTGTGGCCGCTATTGGGAAACCTGAAAATGTTCTCAACTCCAAAAGCCCTGTTACTATTAATGAAGAATTCAAGTGGACGGAGACACCGCTCAACTCTAATTACGCTAAAAGCAAGTATCTGGCTGAACTCGAGGTCTGGCGTGGGCAGGCAGAAGGCTTGCACACGGTCATTCTGAACCCGTCGGTGATACTGGGAGCTGGAGATTTAAGTAAGAGCAGCACGCAGTTGTTCAATTATGTATATCAAGGGAATAAGTTTCTAACAGCAGGGGGGATCAACTATGTAGATCTAAATGATCTTATTAACGTAATAAAGATTGTTTTGGAAAGTCAGGTCGAAAACCAGAGATATATTGTTTCTGCCGGCAGAGTTTCTTACAGTGATTTTTTCGGGACATTAGCCAGAAACATGCATGTAAAAGGTCCTTCTATTCAACTGGGCAATCTGGCTACAGAGATACTTTGGCGACTGGAAGCTTTCCGATCAATTCTTACGGGCTCCAAGCCATTGATTACTAAAGAAACCTCTGTCTCTGCCAGATCAAATGTATATTTTGACTCTGCGAAACTTTTAAATCAGTTTCCGGTGAAGTT
Organism: uncultured Cytophagaceae bacterium; assembly: GCA_966250325.1. Lineage (GTDB taxonomy): Bacteria > Bacteroidota > Bacteroidia > Cytophagales > Spirosomataceae > Jiulongibacter. Next base: position 1,397 of record CBINGY010000129.1, read on the forward strand.
TACACCCCTGGAAGAAACAGTAAGCCGCATTTGCAACGAACTGAAACTAACATGAGCTTCTTTCAGAACACCCTTCTGAAAATCTGAGAAAAGTGCAAGAAATGCATTGATTTTTTGAGGTTTCCATCGGAATTATGAAATTTTCTTACTTATTTCGCAGCCTAAAACAGCCCCTTTGTCACTACCTGTGATGAAAACCAGGGCTAAATTGCACAAAATCAAAGCGAATCATTAAGACAAATAAACATGGCATCAGTAAGACCAGACGAAGTTTCGGCCATTTTGCGTGAGCAACTTGCCGGTGCAAAAACCGAAGCAGAATTGGAAGAAGTAGGTACCGTACTCCAGATCGGTGACGGTGTGGCCCGTATCTACGGTTTATCAAAAGTTCAGGCAGGGGAGTTGCTGACCTTCGAAAATGGTCTGAAAGCACTTGCTCTTAACCTGGAGGAAGACAACGTAGGTGCAGTATTACTTGGAGATTCTTCAGACATCAAAGAAGGAGCTACCGTAAAACGTACCGGTGAAATTGCTTCCATAAAAGTAGGTGAAGGAATTGTAGGTCGTGTAGTTAACACACTTGCTGAGCCGATTGACGGAAATGGACCTATTCAGGGTGAAACGTTTGAAATGCCACTGGAAAGAAAAGCTCCTGGTGTAATTTACAGAGAGCCTGTTACAGAACCTCTTCAAACAGGTATAAAAGCCGTGGACGCCATGATTCCGATTGGTCGTGGTCAGCGTGAGTTGGTTATCGGTGACCGCCAAACCGGGAAAACAGCGGTCTGTATTGACACCATCATCAATCAGAAAGAATTTTACGATAAAGGAGAGCCGGTATATTGTATCTATGTGGCCTGTGGCCAAAAAGCTTCTACGGTAAAAGCTGTAGAGCAGACCCTTCGTCGCTACGGTGCCATGGACTATACGATCATTGTAGCAGCCAATGCTTCTGATCCATCTCCGATGCAGTTCTTTGCTCCTTTTACAGGTGCAGCTATTGGAGAATATTTCCGTGATACCGGTCGCCCGGCGTTGGTTGTATATGATGATCTTTCGAAACAAGCTGTGGCATATCGCGAGGTTTCCCTTCTACTGAGAAGGCCTCCGGGACGTGAGGCATATCCGGGTGACGTGTTTTATCTTCACTCAAGATTACTTGAAAGAGCCGCAAAAGTAAACTCGTCAGATGTGATTGCTTCACAGATGAATGACCTTCCCCCTTCTCTTAAAGGGAAAGTAAAAGGTGGTGGATCATTAACTGCTCTTCCGATTATCGAAACACAGGCGGGTGACGTTTCTGCCTATATCCCTACCAATGTAATTTCCATTACCGATGGACAGATATTCCTCGAGTCTAACCTCTTTAACTCAGGTATTCGTCCGGCCATTAACGTAGGTATTTCCGTATCGCGTGTGGGGGGAAATGCCCAGGTGAAATCGATGAAAAAGGTAGCCGGTACATTGAAGCTTGACCAGGCTCAGTTTCGTGAACTGGAAGCTTTTGCGAAATTCGGTTCTGATTTGGATGCGGCCACAAAACTTGTAATTGATCGTGGAAGAAGAAACCAGGAGATTTTGAAGCAAGGTCAATTTCAACCAGTGCCTGTTGGAGAGCAGATTGCAATGATCTA
>CBINGY010000130.1:0-2742 GCA_966250325.1 uncultured Cytophagaceae bacterium
GTCGATTTCGTAGCGGATTGCGTCCTCAACTGATTTGAAAGAGTTCAGGTTTTTGATTTCCGTACGTGGATTTAAATCTTCCGTTCCTTTTTTACGAAGCGATACCGAAACATCTGATTTAAACTCACCTTTCTCCAGATTTGCTTCTGAAATACCCAGATTCTGAACTATACGCTGCAGGTATTGTGCATAGGTAGCTGCATCGCGAATATTCCTGACACAGGGCTTGGTTACAACCTCGATAAGAGGAACACCTCCTTTATTGAAATCCACTAAGGTTTGTTTACGCTCGTGCATCAGCTTGGCGGCATCTTCTTCAATATGCACCTGCTCAATATCCACAGTAAAAGTTGTGCCATTGTCTCTGTAACAATCTACCTGTCCATCTGGTATAACAGGTTTCTGAAACTGCGTAAGCTGAAAGTTTTTTGGAAGATCAGGATATTCGTAATGCTTTCTATCCCAGCAGATTAACTGATTCGTCATGGTGGATTTCACGGCCTTTCCAAACTTGATGGCTTTTCGGATAGCCTCCCGGTTAACAGCAGGCAAAACCCCCATCTGACCCGTGCATACCGAGCAGATATTCGTGTTGGGTTCGTTTGCCTCCTCATTCGGACACGAACAAAAAAGCTTGGTTTTTGTATTTAAACGAATGTGCGTTTCCAGGCCGATGACAATCTCCAGCCCACTATCTTCTATTTTTTGCGATAAAACTTCCGGTTCCATTTAGTACAATTCGTTTAAATAGTGTGCGAATGCCAGAATTTCGGCCTCTTTATCTTTAGCAGCAGTTATCTGAATACCGGTTTCTGCACCTGTCGGAGCTGTCAAAGTAGGTAATTGTCCCAAACTAAATCCAACGGTATAGGCATCAGACAAATACATAGCCAGCGGGTCTTTCATGGTTTCACCCACTTTAGGTACCGGTGATAAAGAAACCGGAGAAAGAACAATATCCACTTCCTTGAATTCTTCCTCAAAACGCTCTGAGATGGCATCTCTTACAGCCCGTGCTTTCAGGTAAATCTCTTCGGAATGCCCCTGACTTAACACCTGGTTCCCTCCCACAATACGCCGTTTGGTTTCCTCTGTAAAATTCTCCGAACGGGTGAGTGCATAAATTTCCTTCAGGTTATCTCCGGCCATCCGGTTACCGTAGTTGGTACCATCCAGACGAGCCAGATTGGATGCAGTCTCGGCCATAGCCAGAGTATAATACGTAGACACCAGGGTTTGGGTATCAAAGAAGTCCAGTTCATGAACTTCAAAACCCTGCATCTTTAGCTTTTCAAGTAATTGAAGGAAATCTGATTTTATTCCTTTGTCAAGAGCTTCGCTTTCTATGAAGCTTTTGTAATAGCCAATTCTGAGCCCGTCAACCCGTGCAGAGTATACTTCCTCATCCTGAATAGAGGTGGATTCATACGTCGTTTGGTCATGATAATCCTTACCGCTGATGGCGTTAAGAATAATTCGGATATCTTCCACACTGCGTGCAATAGGCCCCACAACATCGGTAGAGGAAGCGTAAGCCATAAGGCCGTACCGGCTTATTCTGCCATAAGTAGGTTTCAAACCGTACACTTTATTATAACCCGCGGGCTGACGAATAGAACCGCCGGTATCTCCTCCCAAAGAAAATACGGTATAACCGAGAGCCACATTTACGGCCGACCCTCCGCTTGATCCGCCAGCCACTTTTTGAATGTCCCGAGCGTTTCTGGCGGGTCCGAAAACCGTGTTTTCTGTACTGCTGCCATGACCAAAACTGTCACAGTTTTCTTTTACAATCGGGATAGCTCCCGCCTCAAGCAATTTCTGAACTGCAGTGGCCGTGTAAGGTGAAACATAGTTTTTGAGGAAATCGGAACTCGCAGATGCGGGCATACCCTGAAGCAGGTAGACATCTTTGAGACCAAAAGGGATGCCTTCCAGAAGGCCAATTTCTTCGTTCGCAGCGAGTTTCTTATCAACAAGAGCCGCTTTTTTCAACGCATATTCCTCTAAAAGAAAATTGGCTGTATTGTGTGTATCTGCTTTGAGAGCATCCAGTTTCTGGCTCACCAGTTGAGTACACGTAATCTCACCGCCCATCAGAGCCTGGTGAATTCTTCTTATCTCTGATTGCATCTTACTCCTCAATTACTTTTGAAACCACCAGGTAACCGTCTTTTGATTTCGGAAAATTGGCCCGGATGATCGATTTTTCCAGTTCAGAACTTTCTATCACCAGATCTTCACGAAGTTCATTCAGGGAGACTCCGTTATTTTCATTCAATGATTCGTTGGAATTTATGGTATCTGCCCGCTTTATTGATTCAAAAAGCTTTTCCACGGCTTCTGAAGCCTGTGCTCCCCTGATGCTGGAAAGCACCTCCAATGTCATTGTTTTACTCATTTTCTGATGTTTCTGACCCTTGGCGAGTCAAAAATTTTCCTTTATACTGTTGAGTTTTCACCTGTAGCAGGCCAAAACGAGGCACAAAAGTAAGAAAGTACAAAGAAAAAAACACCTAAATAACCGGATTGCTTCTGTTCACAAATTATTGACACAAAGACAGAGACGGTTCCCTTATATTTGTGCTTAATTTTAATTATGACCCAAACGCTTTCCATGAAGTTTATCCTTGCAGCCTTACTTTTTATCTCATTCACGGTACAGAGCCAGAATTTTGATCCTGGCTGGGTAACTCAACTTACCTCGCAATCGAAAGGTGATAAAATGATTGAGCTCTGCAA
>CBINGY010000131.1:0-2414 GCA_966250325.1 uncultured Cytophagaceae bacterium
ACAGCGGTAACATATGGACACGTTACAATTTTGACAAGAAGTTGAAAGCCCTCGGAATCGGAGCGGGCATCAATGCTCAGGGCAGCCGAATTCCATGGTTTACGCGTGCTTTTGAGGTACCGGCTTATGCCACTGTGGATGCCGCCATTTATTTCACTCCAAGTAAAAGCAATGCTCAGATAGCATTGAATGCCAATAACATATTTGACAAAACTTATTGGATTGGTGCTCAAACTTATCAGCGTTTATTTCCGGGTGCTCCCAGGAATTTCATGCTGACAGCGACGTACAGGTTTTAAACACCATCCTACTTATTAACCATTTAAATCGAAGAGAAATAAATAGTTTATGGCCAAGGAATTAACCGAAGAAAAATTTTAGCTATGAGAATACAAACCGTCAAACTCCTTTCCGGGCTGGTATGGAAGAGTCTTTTGAAAAACAAAAGTACCCGGTGGTTACTCGGAGTGTTTAATCTCTTTCTGCTTTTTGCCCTTTTTACGGGTTATAGCATGCTGCAAAAACAGCAGGAAACAGCTGCTCAATACAGCAAAGAAGTAAGAGAACTTTGGCTTAAAAACCCGGATAAACATCCGCACCGTATGGCCCATTACGGCTATGTGGCTTTCAGGCAGCGGTTCCCTCTAAGTTTTTTCGATTTTGGTATGGATAGCTATCTGGGAAATGTGATATTTCTGGAGGCTCACCGCCAAAATACAGTGAACTTTTCAGAAGCCAGTTTATCGATTGGCCTCCTGCGTTTCGGGGAGATTTCTGCGGCTTTAATTCTTCTTGTCTTACTGCCACTCCTTATTTTCTTTTGGGGTTTTGACCTCATTTCCCGGGAGCGGGAGCAAGGCACACTGCGAATTTTACTAACTCAGGGTATTTCAATGACCGAGCTCATCACAGGGAAAACGCTTGGGCTGTTCAGTCTCAGTATGCTGGTTTTTTTACCCGCAGTGCTCATTACCATCGCTTTGCTATTTGCAGGTGCTTCTTTTGAAAGTCAGGTTTATCTGCGTGTGCTGGTGGTAGTTTTTGCGTATTCCATTTACTATCTGCTGTTGTCATTAATGGCCGTTTATGTGTCGGCGGTGAGTAAGTCATCCAAAGCCTCACTCATGCAGCTGATGAGTCTATGGCTTATTTTCACGTTGATTCTTCCCAAAATAGCTCAGGTTACCGGGCAAAAGCTTTTTCCTTCACCTTCCAAAATTGAGTTTGATACAGAAGTGGAGCAGGAGCTTGTAAAATTGGGCGACAGCCATAACCCCGATGACCCGCATTACAAGGCACTCAAAGATTCTTTATTGACTGCTTACGGCGTAACAAACACAGAAGATTTACCAGTAAACTATAGTGGTATTGTCATGAAAGAAGGGGAAAAACTGAGTGCTCAGGCCTGGCAAATGCAGCATGATGAACTGGTCAATACCTATCAAGAACAGCAGCGGGTAATCTGCCTGACGGGGATAATTAACCCTTATCTGGCAGTGAAAAATCTCTCAATGGCTCTGGCAGGAACGGACTATCTGGCCTACAATGATTTCCAGCGACAAACGGAGGATTTCAGGTATAATCTGGCTCAAACCATGAATCAGCTACAGATTGATAACATCAGCAATAAGGTCAAAACATCGGCTGATAAAAGTGCAGTCTTAAGTCATGATCACTGGGAAGAGCTGCCGGATTTTAAGCAAACTTTTCCGGCCTTTGGAAAAACCCTGAGTAATGAATGGTTTTCCGCCCTTTCCTTACTGGTCTGGCTTGTTGCCTTGATTTTACTTGTAAGATTTTCATCACACCGACTAAAGGCTATCTGACATGAGAACATTATTAATATCCAATTTTTTACGATCCAAAGGTCTCATTGCCGGTTTGATTATACTTCTCTTATCCGGTTTATTGAGTCTCAATATTGGTAAACAGTTTCTGGGTAAGAATCAGGAAATTGTTGCAAAAACAGCTGATTATCAAAGACAAAGTATTGAGGGATATGCCCATCACGTCACAGATGCCATAGGCTCTACGCTTTACTACATCAAATTTGGGCTGATTAACGATCTGCCGAATCTGGCAGGCCTTTCCATTGGAAACCGGGATATCAATCCGGCTGTGCAAAGTGTTACTATTCGGAATCTGGAAGAACAGAAATACAACAGCGAGCTCATCAATCCGCTTTATCAATTGCTTGGCAACTTTGACTTCAGTTTTGTACTCATATTCCTTTTCCCGCTCATCATTATTGCACTTGGTTTTAACTTACTATCTGAGGAAAAAGAAGAAGGAACCTGGAATCTGGTTTTGAGTCAAACAGCTTCACCCGTTAAAGTTTTAGGACTGAAATTGTTGATACGCTATGTAAGTGTCTTGCTGGTCTTATTTCTGTTGCTAATTCTGGCATTTTTCTA
>CBINGY010000132.1:0-1636 GCA_966250325.1 uncultured Cytophagaceae bacterium
AAATGGAACTTCGAATGATAAAAGTCATGATGGAGTGAATAAACTGAAGTTGTACACTGCAAAATTTGACGGCAGTAAATGGGATCATGTGGAAGAGCTCCCGTTTAATTCGGACGAATACTCGTGCGGTCACCCGGCCCTGAATCAGGAAGACTCAAAACTCTATTTTGTTTCTGATATGCCCGGTGGTTTTGGCGGTACAGATATCTATGTGGTCGACTACAATAATGGTAGTTGGGGGCTACCTGTAAACCTAGGTAAAGAAATTAATACGGAGGGCAATGAAATGTTTCCGTATCTGGACGAATACAACAACCTCTATTTCTCCTCTGATGGGCACGCTGGCCTGGGTGGCCTTGATATTTTCTATGTAGAAATGGAGAAGGATAAGCCGCTCGCTTCGCCTGAGAATCTTGGGACACCGATTAATTCAGCCAAGGATGATTTTGGAATAATTACCGATGGAAAACGTAACCGTGGATTATTTTCGTCAAATCGTCTCAACGGTTACGCCGATGACAATATTTATGCTTTCAACCGGAAATGCCGGGAGCTTCATATCCTGGTTTATGATAGCAACACGGGTGAAGTAATTGAGGGAGCAGAAGTACGGCTCATAAAATATGGAGTCAATCAGGATTTGTATCTTACAGACAAAAACGGAAGAATAAGCCTTTGTATGCCTACGGGTTTAGACTATCAGTTTAAGGCTTTTAAAGATGGTTATGAAACCAATACCATAGGTTATGAGGCCATGGTTAATGGGGAAGGGAATTACAGTGAAATAAAAATTATCCTGGAGTCTTCAAAACTACCTTTGGTAAAAGGAACGATACGATCTGAGCTTACCAATGAACCGATTTCCGGGGCAACAGTAGTACTTACCAATACCCTTGATGAAAGTACAGAAACTGTAATTACCGGCAAAGATGGGAAGTATGAATTCCAACCTGTGAAGAAGGGTAAGTACGTAGTATCTGCTGTAAAGGAGAACTACGCAACTAATACTGAGGAAGTTGGCAAAATAAAACCGAAGAAAAAGGAGCAGGAAAGTTTTGAACAGAATCTTGGCATGATTGCTGCAGGAGATATATTCAGAATCGAAAACATTTACTATGATTATGGTAAAGCTGAGATTCGGAGGGATGCGAGAAAAGAGCTAATGAATACCGTGCTGCCTGTCCTCAAAAAGTATCCCGAAATCGTGATCGAGATCAGATCACACACAGATAGCCGCTCAAGTGCTGAGTTCAATATGGAACTTTCACAGGCCAGAGCCAGAGCGGTGGTCGAGTTTTTAGCAGATCATGGCGTGGAGATGGAGCGGATGCAGTTTGCCGGATTTGGTGAAAGCATGCTGGTAAATGGATGTGCAGATGGGGTAGATTGCAGTGAACAGAAACATCAGCAAAACAGAAGAACCGAGTTTAAGATTTTAAACGTAAACGGTTCTTCAGCAGGAAGATAAAAGCATTTTTTTTTCATAGTTTAGGGTTAAGGTTTATTGAACGAATCGGCAGGGATGCTTTTTCTTGCCGATTTTCTTTTTTTGATTTTACTGGTCTTACCGAAAAGAAACTGATGGATCAAGCATAATTTCTGGGGGAAGTTCAGATTTAGGCATAAATCTGACATA
>CBINGY010000133.1:0-1504 GCA_966250325.1 uncultured Cytophagaceae bacterium
CGGGACTAAGTCTTATTCCGATTACGGCTCTTTCTAACGGTACGTGAGGTCTCTCTTTTTCGAGAGCGAGAACAGAGGCACCGAAACGCTCCAGTTGCTCATAATCTGGCTGAATAACCTGAAAATCACGGGAATCTACTGCCCAGAAAGGGTCTTCAAGTTCCTGAAAGAGAGGTTCTTCTTTCCCCGAATCCGTTTTGTGAACAGGCATTACACCAAACGATGTAGAGCGGCGTTCGCATACCAGACCCAGATTAAAATGCTGAACCATGAGCTGGTATGAATGGCAGATTAAAAACGCGTGTTTTTTTACTTCTGCGTTAAGATTATAGTCTATGAGTTGGTCCAGAAAGTGACGGAAAAGCTGTTCCCACTCTTCACCCCGCCAAAGTGGACTTCCCGGTCCACCGGAAGAAATAAATACATCAAAATCTGAGATAGAGGGAATTTCACCTTTGCCCCGAAGGTCAAAAATCTGATAGCCTGCAGTAATCGGAAGCCGGTCAAAAAACTGATCAGCCAACATTTTAATGCATCGCATCCCTTCATTGGGATACCCATCGTAAAGATCTAGGATTGCAAGTCGTAGCTCCTGATTCATTGCTTGTCTGTTGATAAAATGCAAATTTCGGTAATTTTTTAAAGACCTGCCCGCGTTTCGGATACAATGTAATCTACTACAGCCTTTAAATTCTGTTTTTCCTCAAATACAGCTAATTGACGGTCGGCACCGGTTCCATTTTTCAGAATTTCATGAACATACTCCACTTCTTTGCGGGAGCCGAGGTCATCCAGCACATCATCTATAAAAAAGAGTAGTTCCTGAATGAGCACTCCGAATTCCACTTCGGTTTCTTTGCCAAAATCAATGAGTTTTGCATGGATTCCGTCTCTGGAAGCACGCCATTTGTTTTCGTTGATAAGTATTCTCCTATACGTTCTGTAGCTCAGGTTCTGCTGCCTCAGCTTGTGAAGTTTGGCAATGAGTGCCTGCATAATAGCTGCCAGACAGATGGTTTCATCGCTTCGCATAGGTACATCACAAATACGGTATTCGATAGTTGGATAAACCGGATGAACGCGGATATCCCACCAGATTTTTTTTCCTGAATTAATACAACCTGTTTTGATAAGCAGACTTACGTAATCATCGTATTCTGAGGCCGAGTTAAAATAATCGGGTATACCGGTGCGGGGAAATTTGTCAAAGACTTTGCTTCTGTAAGACATAAACCCGGTGTTGCGGCCACACCAGAAGGGTGAATTGGTAGAAAGTGCGTGAATATGAGGAAGGAAATATCGAACCTCATTCATTACTTTGATGGCCTCTTGCCTGTCGGCAATTCCAACATGCACATGAAGACCAAAAATAAGATTTCCACGGGCTACATCCCGCATTTCATTGACGATTTCGTCGTAATGCGTGTCACTGGTAATAAGCTGATCTACCCAATCTGAAAAGGGATGTGTACCTGCAGCAGCCACCAGCAGACCATATTTATCA